>JBKICU010000037.1:0-41902 GCA_046566965.1 Acidobacteriota bacterium | reverse complement strand
GGTCGGTCTGGCGGGCGATTTCCTCGATGATGGAGATCTTCTGGGCGATCTCCTTCATGGCGGCCACGGTCTGGATCATGGCCTCGCCGGATTCGCGGGCGTCCCCGGCGGCCTTGACCGCGATGCCTTCGGTCTGGCGGGCGTTGTCCGCGTTCTGGCTGATGCTGGAGGACATCTCCTCCATGGACGCGGAGGATTCCTCCAGGGCCGCGGCCTGCTCCGTGGTGGCCTGGGAGAGGCTCTGGGCTGAGGCCGAAAGCTCCTCGCTGCCGGCGGCCATGTTGCTGGCCCCGGACTGCACTTCGATCACCACGTTGGAAAGGCGCTCCACCATATCCTTCATGGACATGAGCAGCATGTCCTTGTCCGAGCGGGGACGCACGTCCAGTCGGAGGTCTCCCTCGGCCAGCCTCGTGGCCAGGATGGCGGCGGTCCGTTCCGCCTCCACCATGTGCTGCATGGCCTTGAGCAGCGTGCCGATCTCGTCGGTGCTGTCCACCTGGACGTCCTGGCTGACGTCGCCGGTGGCCACGGTGTTGGCCACGGCGATGGCCTTGCCTATCCCCGCCTTGAGGATCCTGATCATGTAGATGGCGAACACAACGCCGAGCAGGATGGCCGACGCCGACACGACGATGCTGAGCATGTTGACGGCCCGAGCATCCGTTTCCATCTTCTTCTTCTGGTCATCCAGCGAGTGTTCCGCCACGGAGGTGATCTTCTGGGCGATCCCGGCCATGTCCTTGATGACCGTTGCCTGGGTGTCCGCCGCCTTGGCGAAGCCGTCCATGCGCGAGCGGTAGAGTTCCGCCTTGGCGGAAATTTCCATGGCCAGGGCCTTGTCTTCCGGGGTGACGAGCAATCCGCCCAGCTCCTTGGCGGCGGGGATTACCCTGTCCAGAATGGCCTTGGCGGCGTCCATGCGGGTCTTGTCCTCTTTCCAGAGGTAGTAGAGCACCTCGATGCGCGAACGAAGGAAATGCTGCAGAATTTCATCAACTCGCCCGCTGAGGTCGGCATTCCTGACCATGGCGTCCAGATCCCTGGCTGCGATCGCTCGCGACGAAGCCTCCATCAGCCGCTTGTCCAGCGCGTCGGTGACCTGGAGCAACGCCGAGGCGGCATCGACAAGCGTCTTCAGGGTCTCGGCGTGGGCCTTGTCCGCTTCCTGGTACTTGCCCAGGCCGCTTTCATACGACATCGAAGCGGCCACCAGCGAGTCCATTTCGTCCTTGTTCTTGGGATCAGCAAACTCGGACTTGAGCCCTTGGGCCGTCGCGCGGGAAGCGGCCAGGTTGTTTTTCAGCGATTCAAGACGGCTATCTTCGTGGCTCTCGATATAATACAGCATATCCAGCCGCGCCAGATACGTTTTTTCAACGATATCGGCGACCTTGGAGGATTTTTCGGATCTGCTGAAGAGATTGTTCAGGCCGTTCCACCCAACCAGCGCCACGCACACCGTGGAGAAGATGAGCAGGCTGAATCCGATGCCCAGCTTGACGGTCAGCTTCATGTTCTTGAACATAGGTATACTCCTTCTAAATCCGTCTCGTATGTTCTGTCGCGACATTCCCGCCGCTGCTCCGCCGGGACATCCATCTCTGGAGGGTCCAGAATTCCACCGGACCGTCTGTCCTGAATTCCGAAAACATTCCATAATGTCAAAAGTTTATCCGCAACACGGCGATGACTTGTCCAACAGCTCGGACCTGAGGCGGCAATCTCCTGGCCCATGGCTTCCTGCCCGAGCGAAACGCCCCAAGACCAGGCAAGGTTCCGCAAATCACGCGGCGAGCACTTCATCGACTCGCGGCGGGACCTGAACGGGCGATGGCGAGGATGAACTCGGCTGCCGGCTCGACATTACTCGAGCATTATTCCCCATGCCCAGCACTTTTTACCCCCCCCGTCACCCGGGAGAGCGATCTCATCCTGTTCGCCGTCGGCCGCATCACCCGGGAAATCGCACCGCGTCCCGGTTCAGGCAACGTCTTGCAGCTCTGTATGTCCGCGTCCGGCCTTTCGGCTCAAGACCGGTGAGAGCCGCATCAAAAGACGGCGGGCCAGCCGGCTCCTTCGGGCATCATTCCAAGAGGCTGCGCATGATCTTCACGGATTCCGCTTTGTTGTCCGACAGCGTCCGCGTGTGACCTGGCCAACATGCCGACTCTTGCTTAGGCATGACCCAACGACTGATCCTCAATGCCTCATCGGCAGGAAACTGTTTTGCATAAGGGGGCGGTCAAAGCATCAGGCACGCGGACCTCGTCGCTGCCGCGCAGGAATTCGCCTTCCCCCAGGACGCAACCGGCGCTCCTTCAGGCCGTCTCCCAACGGACAAGCGCTGTAAAAACGGTTGGCTATACCCCTCCTGTGGTGGTACTCGGACATTACATGATGCCGGTCCGCAGTCCGTACACGTGCCGGACTGCGGACCGCTTGCAGGCGGCGAGATGTCAGTTGTTTTGCGCATCCGGCAGTCAGCAGATCGGGAAAGCGAGGACATTGGCATGAAGGATGATTCCGCAGGTGCTTTCGACGCGCAGACTGGCGAAAGCAGCGCTGTCTTGAGAAAGCACAGGAGGACACTCTTTCCGGTGGTGGCGGTGGGCGCGTCGGCCGGGGGCGTCGAGGCCCTGAAGATTCTCCTGCACGATCTGCCGGCCACGCTGGACGCCGCTATCGTGATCGTCACCCATGTGCCGCGCGACAAGCCCAGCCGCCTGGGCGAAGTGCTGAGGTCCTTCACCATCCTGCCGGTACAGGAAGTCACCGGCGACACTCCGATCATACCGGGCGTGGTGTACACCGCCCCGATGGGGAGCGACCTGGGGATCGAGCGGGGTGTCCTTAAGCTCCTGGTACCCGACTCATCCGTCCCGCACCACAACATCGATCGTTTTCTGACAGCGCTGGCCGCAGACCAGGGGCCGAACGGCGTCGCGGTCATTCTGTCGGGGGCCGGTACAGACGGCACTGTCGGGGCGATACGCCTGGGCAAGGTCGGCGGCCTGGTGCTGGTGCAGGATCCTGCGGACGCCCTGCACTCCAGCATGCCCCTGAGCGTGATCCAGGCCGGGGCGGCGTCCGTGGTGCTGTCGGCGCAGGACCTTGGCAAGCAGATACTGCGCCTGCTCTCCCCCGCTTCCGCCCTGGAGGCGCGCCATGCGCCCTACGTCTCAAGGATACTGGACCTCCTGCGCGAAAGCATCGGCTACGACCTCACGGGCTACCGCAGGAGCACCATCATCCGGCGGATCCAGAAACGGATGATCCTGGCCGGATTCGACACCCTCCAGGAATACCTGACCGAACTCGAGAACAACCCGCAGGAGCACCCTCAGCTTCTGAAAAACCTGCTCATCGGCGTGACCGAGTTCTTCCGCGACCCGGATTCCTTCGAAGCCCTGCGCACGCAGGTGCTTCCCAACCTGTTCCGGAACAAAACCTCCGAGGATTGCCTCCGGGTCTGGGTGGTGGGCTGCTCCACCGGGGAGGAAGCCTACTCCCTGGCCATGCTCATGAACGACTTCATGGAAGCCGAAAAGGTGCGCTGCGGCATCAAGATTTTCGCCACGGACATCGACCAGGCCGCCGTGGAAATAGCCCGGAAGGGCACCTATTCACTGAAAACCCAGAAGAACCTCTCCCCCGAGCGCATCGCCCGCTACTTCAAGCCCGACCGCCAGCGCTTCACGGTGGTACCCTTCCTGCGGGAACGCATCGTCATGGTGCACCACAACCTGTTGCAGGACCCGCCGTTTCTGCACATGGACCTCGTGGTCTGCCGCAATGTGCTCATCTACCTCACTCCGGAGCTCCAGGAGAGGGCGATTGCCCTGCTGCACGAATCCCTCGACCCCGGCGGCTATCTCTTCCTCGGACCGGCGGAATCCATCACCCCGCACACCAAACGCCTGGAAGTGCTGGACAAGCGTTGGAAGATATTCAAGAGCATGGGGGTTTCCGAGCGGCGCGGCATGCTCTCCTTCCCGGCCGCCCGGTACACGCCGCTCCAGCAGGCGTATCTGCGTCCGGCCGACCCCAAGCCGGACAACAGCCCGGCGACGGTGCTCAACGAAGCCCTGAAACGCCACTACGCCCGCCCGGCCGTGCTGGTGGACCGAGATTTCCAGGTGCTGCATGTCAGCGGGGAGACCAGCGTCTACCTGAAGATTCCCGACGGTTCCCCCAGCCTCAACCTGCTCAAGCTCGTGAACCAGGATTTGCTTTACCATCTGCGCTCCGCCCTGCGCTCGGTCCTGACCACCGCCAAACCGGCCGTGGTGACCGGAATCGTGCTGCCGTCGTATCCCCAGGCCCCGCTAACCCTGGCCGTGGACCCGATCCTGACCGACACCGGGCAGGTGTCCTCCCTGCTGGTGATATTCGAGGAATCCACTCCGCACCCCGCCGCCACCCCCGGCGGGCCACTCGGGGGACTGTCCGAAAGCGGAGTGATCCTGCGCTACGAAACCGAGTTGCAGTCGGCCTACGACCAGCTGCGCGGCGTCATCGAGCGGGACGAGTCCCTCAACGAGGAGCTTCGCGCCTCAAACGAGGAACTCCTCAGCATGAACGAGGAGCTCCAGTCCGCCAACGAGGAGATGGACGCCTCCCGCGAGGAACTCCAGGCGCTGAACGAGGAGCTCTCGAAAAAGGTGGAGGAGCTCTCCCGGGCGCACAGTTTCGTGGAAAACCTCCTGCGCAGCACCAACGTCGCCGCCGTGTTCCTGGACCGCGGGCTGCGGGTCATGCGTTCCACACCCGCCGCCCTGGAGGTCTTCCACCTCGCCGTGGAAGACCAGGGGAGGCCCATCTCCGACATCAAGGCCAAGGTCAGGGACGATCATTTCCTGGAGGACATGCGCCTGGCCATGAAAGGCCAGGAGATCGTGGAGCGGGAAGTGACGAACGTGGAGGGGCGCAGCTTTCTCAAGCATGTGCGACCGTACAGGACCGAACTGGACCTGATCGACGGCGTGGTGCTCACGTATTCCGACGTCACCAAGCTCAAGGAAGCGGAGCAGGTGCTCCTGCGCAGCAACGAAGAGCTGGAGGAACAGGTTTCCCGACGCACACGGGAACTGGTCCTGGCCCGCGAGGAGACCGAACGCCGCGCGGTCGAGCTCGAAACGGTCATGCAGCAGACCCCGGCCGCCATCTGGATCACCCGGGACACCCAGGCCAGGAACATCGTCGGCAACCCGGCCAGTTACCAGCTGCTTCGGATGGACTCCGGCTCCAACGTCTCCAAATCCTCGCCGGAGGCCTCTCCGCCCTACACGCCCACCAAGGACGGAATTGAAGTGCCCCCGGAAGACCTGCCGCTCCAGCGGGCCGCCCGGGGTGAAGTGGTCAAGGACGAGGAGATCGACCTGCTGTTCCCCGACGGGCGCGTCCGCACCATCCTCGGCAACGCCGTCCCCCTGCGCAACAGCCAGGGGGAGCTTGCAGGCGCAATCGGGGTGTTCCTGGACGTCACGGAGATGAAGCGCATCCAGGAGCAGGCGCTGCGCTGGCAGCATGTGTTCGAGCGCGCCCAGTTCGGACTGGCCATCTCCCGCCTGCCGCAGGGAGCCTTCCAGGTCGTGAACCCCTGGTTTGCGCGCGAGCGGGGCTACACGCCCGAGGAGCTGGTGGGACAGCATGTGTCCATGGTCTTCGCCCCGGCTTCTCGTGCGCGTCTGGCCGAAGAACTCAAGCGCATCGACGCCGCCGGGCACGGGGTCTTCGAATCGGAACACCTGCGCAAGGACGGCAGCACATTCCCGGTCCTCGTGGAACTCACGGTCCTCAAGGACAAGAAGGGGCAGCCCACCACGCGCATCGCCAACGTCATGGACATTTCGGCCCGGAAACACGCCGAGCGAGAGCTCCAGGACGCCAACGACACGGTGCGCCTGGCCATGGATTCCGCCAACGCCGGAAGCTGGGAATGGATTCCGAGCACCAACGCGAACGTCTGGTCCCCCAGGCTGTGGGACCTCTACGGCCTGGACCCCTCGAAGTACCCTGCCTGCTACGAGTCCTGGCGCCAAGCCATCAGGCCCGAAGACAGGGAGGCCACGGAGGCTGCGGTGATGGCCGCGCTCTCCTCTGGCGGCGAGATCAATTTCGAGTGGCGGGTGAACCTGCCGGACAACCAGGAGCGCTGGCTCATTTCACGGGGAAGCCCCCAGTTCGGTCCAGACGGGACAGTGCAGCGCTATCTGGGCATCGTCATGGACATCACCGAGCGCAAACAGCTTGAGGACGCGCTCCGCACCAGCGAATCGCAGCTACGTCTGTTCGCCGAGCGCGCTCCGGCCTCGATCGCCATGCTCGACACCCAGATGCGCTACATCGTGGTCAGCAACCGCTGGCTCGAGGACTACCACCTCACCAACCAGCAGGTCCTGGGCCGCAGCCACTACGAGGTGTTCCCGGAAATACCGGAGCGTTGGAAGGAAATACACCGTCGCTGCCTTGCCGGTGAAATAGCCAGTGCCGACGAGGACCCCTTCGTCCGGGAAGACGGCCACACGCAATGGCTCCAGTGGGAGATCCGCCCCTGGCACACCGGCTCTGGCTCCGTGGGCGGCATCGTGGTCTTCAGCCAGGACATCACCGAGCGCAAATCCGCCGAACAGGCCCTGGCGGAAAACGCCCGGGAGTACAAGAAGCAGAGCGATTTCCTGACAAACCTCATCAACAACGCCCCGCTGATGATCGGCGTGGTGGAAGGCCCGGACCACCGGTACATCCTGGCCAATCCCGCCCTGGAAGCCACCCCTGAGGACCAGACGGGTTCGGTCATCGGAAAACCCATGCGGGAAGTCTTCCCGACTGCCACCGACCAGATCGCCCAACTGGATCAGGTATACGCCACGAACCGAACCGTAAGCATGCGGGAATACAAGGTTCCCATCGGACAAAAGACCACCTGGTGGAACACTGAGTACATTCCTCTGCCCGATGACCAGGGCGTGGTCTCGCGGGTGCTCATCATCGGCCACGAGGTAACGGAACTCCTGGCCGCGCGCGACAAGGCGCAACGGGCCAACCAGGCCAAATCGGAATTCCTGGCCAACATGAGCCACGAGATCCGCACCCCGCTGAACGGCGTGCTCGGCATGCTCCACCTCCTGGAGACCACCGCGCTGGACCAGGAACAGAAAGAGTACATGCACGCGGCCGTCCAATCCACGAACCGGCTGACCCGGCTGCTCTCGGACATCCTGGACCTCTCGAGGATCGAGGCGGGCAAGCTGGTGGTCCAGGAAAAGGAGTTCGAGGTTGCCGGCCTGCGGGATTCCATCCGGGACCTGTTCACCCTCTCGGCAAAAAACAAGAACCTGACCCTGGCCTGCGTGGTGGACGCGAGCGTGCCCCCCATGCTGATGGGCGACGAGGTCCGCCTGCGCCAGATCCTGTTCAACCTCGTGGGCAATGCGATCAAATTCACGGACAGCGGCACCGTAAGCGTGCGGGTGACCAAACTTCGCACGAACAACAATGCCTCTGCCAGGCTGCTCTTCACGGTGCACGACACAGGCATCGGCATTCCCGACACGGTACTCAAGGACATCTTCGAGCCCTTCTCCCAGGCGGAAGGCTCCTACGCACGGCGTTTCCAGGGAGCAGGGCTTGGCCTTTCCATCGTCAGGAAGCTGGTGAAGATCATGAACGGGGAACTCTGCATCGACAGCCAGCCCGAACACGGAACCACCGTGTACTTTTCCCTGCCGTGCAGGCTTGCGGAGGTTCATTCGGCCCCCTCCCTGCAGATTCCCTCCGGTGAACACCGGGTGGGAGCCCCCCTGCGGGTGCTCCTGGCTGAGGACGACAACGTCAGCATGATTGCCGCCAGGCGGATGCTCGAAAAACTCGGCTGCCTGGTGTTCACGGCCACCAATGGGAAGGATGCCCTGCAGCTGCTCAGCCGCGAGCACATCGACCTCATTTTCATGGACATCCAGATGCCGGTCATGGACGGCGTGGAGACCACCCGGATCATCCGCCAATCGCAGGGTCTGGGCGAGAAGGCGCATGTGCCCATCATCGCCATGACCGCCTACGCCATGACCGGGGACAGCGAGAAATTCCTGGCGGCCGGAATGAACGACTACATCGCCAAGCCGGTGGAGCGCAAAGCCCTGGAGGACACGATCGAGCGGATAAAGACCAGCCGGCTTCCCCGCAAATGAGCTCGGAGGCCTCGCCGGAATGCTCCGGCGAGGCCCGTCTGGATATGCCTAGGGTTTGCAGGACACGTGGCACACGCCAAGGGGCGTCTCCACGGCGTGCGGGAAGAACCGGCGCTTGAGCCACAATGCCACGTTCACCAGGGCGATGAGCACCGGCACCTCGACCAGAGGGCCGATCACGGCGGCGAAGGCCTGGCCCGAGTCGATGCCGAACACGGCCACGGCCACGGCGATGGCCAGCTCGAAGTTGTTGGAGGCTGCCGTGAAGGACAAGGTGGCCGACTGTTCATAGGTGGCCCCGGCCTTGAAGGAGAGCCAGAAGGACGCCAGGAACATCACCAGGAAGTAGATGCACAGGGGGATGGCGATCAGCACCACGTCGAAGGGCAGGCGCACGATGTATTCGCCCTTGAGGGAGAACATCACCAGGATGGTGAACAGCAGCGCCGTGAGCGTGATGGGGCTTATGCGGGGGATGAACACCTCCTCGTACCACTCCCGGCCCTTCACCCGAAGGCCGATGAAGCGCGAGGCCATGCCCGCCAGAAAGGGAATCCCCAGGTAGATGAACACGCTCTCGGCGATCTGGCCCATGGAGATGTCCACCGCAATGCCCTTGAGGCCCAGCACCCCCGGCAGGAAGGTGATGAACAGCCACGCGTAGACCGAGAAGAACAGCACCTGGAAGATGGAGTTGAAGGCAACGAGCCCCGCGCAGTATTCCCGGTCGCCCGAGGCCAGGTCGTTCCAGACGATGACCATGGCGATGCACCGGGCCAGCCCGATGAGGATGAGTCCCACCATGTACTCGTGGTGTCCGGACAGAAACGAGATGGCCAACAGGAACATGAGCACCGGCCCGATCACCCAGTTCTGGGCCAACGACAGCCCGAGCACCTTGGCGTTGCGGAACACCTGCCCCAGCTTCTCGTACTTCACCTTGGCCAGGGGCGGATACATCATGAGGACAAGGCCGATGGCGATGGGAATGTTGGTGGTTCCCACCTGGAAGAACTCCACCACGCCGCGCACGCCGGGCATGGCCCAGCCGGTCAGCACGCCGATGAACATGGCTGCGAAGATCCACAGGGTCAGGTAGCGGTCCAGGAACGAGAGTTTGTTTACGACGCTTTCGGACATGGCAAGCCTCCGGGATTATTCGAGCCGTTTTGTGCGTTGCGGTTGTGTTCTGAAATCACGCACTACCCCGTCGATGCAGCATCATACTCCAAGAAAAGGCCGGGCGATGAAGTAGATGCCGAGCATCGCGATCATGCCTCCGGCCCCTTTGCGGAACCATGCCCCCCCGTGCCGCATGGCCCCGTTCTCCAGCCAGCGCTGCACCAGCGCCGTGGAGCTTCCGGCGGCCACGATGGGCAGGCAGTGCCCCACGGCGAACAGGACGATAAGCGCCACTCCGGTCACGATCTTCTGCTGGATGGTGATGATGGCCAGGATGGGCGCGATGAAACCGAAGGTGCACGAGCCCGACAACACCCCGTAGGCCAGGCCCAGCAGGAATGCCCCGGAGAGCCCCTTGACCTTCAAACGGCCCATCAGGCCGCCCGACAGGGAACATCTGGCCACGCCCAGCATGTCCAGAGCCACCCAGACCAGCACGGCCCCCACCAGAATGGTCCAATACGGGCCGACGTCTCCCAGCATGCGCCCCAAAAGCGAACAGAGCACGCCCACCGCCGCGATGGTCAGGAAAAGCCCGGCGGTGAAGGCCAGGGAGTACTTCGCCGCCTCGCGCCCCTGGACGAGCCTGCCCTGCCCGGCCACATACCCCACTATCAGCGGGATCGAGGCCAGATGGCAGGGGCTGAACAGCACGCTCACCATTCCCCAGAGGAAACACCCCACGGCGGCTATGGCGAAACTGTCCACCATCCAGGCGTTGATGGCCACAAAGAGCTGGTCGAGCATTACGTTCCGCCTTTACTGGGCCAGGAGCTTATCGAGAATTTCCGAAATCGGCTTTTTGTCGAAGAATCCTTCGTGCCTGAACACCTCTTTCCCCTGCCTGTCGTAGAAAATCTGCGTGGGTATGGACTTCAGGCCGTATTTTTTGCTCTGGTCCGGGTTTTCCCACACGTCGATGAAGATGATGGCGGCCTTCCCGGCGTATTCTTTTTCCACGGCGTCCATCACCGGCATCATCATCTTGCAGGGGATGCAGGCCTTCGCGCCCAGGTCCACCATGGTCACCATGTCCTTGGCCGGGACGTCGGGAATGGGCGCGGCCTGGGCCGCCAAGGCAAGACAGGAGACCCAGGCCAGCATGACCGAGATTCGCATGATGCCGCCCATCAGGCGCCTGCCCTTTCGGCAACCGATTTCCTGCCTGCCTGCTTGACCGCGAGGACATCTTCATCGGCTGTCGCGAGTTGCCTGTCCTTCACCTTCCGGATGCCCAGGTCCGTTACCACCACATAGTGGTTCAAGGGGACCCCTTCGCGCTCCAGAATGGCCTTCGCGCAGCCGACCTCGCATCCATCGAGGACCACAACCTGGGCAGTCGCCTGGGCGGACTTGATGAACCCGCCCAATCCGCCGCCGATTCCGGCAAGGCAGAACATCTTCCCGAACCCTTCGCGAGTAAGCTCCACTGCAGCCTGGTTCGTCAGCTGGCCCACATTGGAGCCTCCGGAACATGCCAGAATCATGATTTCACTATCTTTCGAGCAACATGAAGCGGTCATAGCAGCCTCCTGCCCTAGCTGTTTAACCAGGCGGCGATCTCCGCCCTGGAAGGGACCTTGCCCACGCACTTCACCTCGCCGTCCACCGCCACCGCCGGGGTGCTGAACACGCCCATCATGGCGATCTGCTGGAAGTCCGAGACCTTGACCACCGTGGCCTCCGCTCCGGTTTGCGCCACCACCTCGCGCACCAGCTTCTCCGTCTCGTGGCACTTCGGGCACCCAGGCCCCAGAACCTTGATCTCCATAAGACCTCCCAAGCGCTACAGGATCAGGTTGAACAGATAGCCCACCAGCAGAATCCCCAGCCCCACCACGGCCACGAAGGTCGCCAGTAGGCGCGGCTTGAGCACCTTGCGCAGGATGATCATCTCCGGCAGCGACAGCGCGATGACGCTCATCATGAAAGCCAGCACCGTGCCAAGGGCCGCGCCCTTTTCCAGCAGCGCGTGCACCACGGGGATGATCCCGGCGGCGTTGGAGTACATGGGGATGCCCACGCCCACGGCGGCGATCACCGACCACCAGGCGTCCCGGCCCATGATGGAGGCCATGAACCCCTCGGGCACGTAGCCGTGGATGCCCGCGCCCATGGCGATCCCCGCCAGGACCCAGGGCCAGGTCCTGCCCACGATGTCCCTGACGGCGCAGAGGCCCGCGTGAATCCTGCCCGCCCAGTTCAGCTCCTCTTCCGGCAGGTCCTGGCCCGCGTGGATGAGGCGCACCCAATCTTCCAGGTGTCCCTCCATCTTCAGCCTGCCGATGACCCAGCCGCTGAGCATGGCCACCAACAGACCCGTGACCAGATACAGGGCCGCCACCTTCCAGCCCATCAGGCCGTAGAGCAGCACCAGGGCCACTTCGTTGACCATTGGCGCGCTGACCAGGAAGGAGAAGGTGACCCCAAGGGGCACTCCGGCGGTGACGAAACCCACGAACAGCGGCACGGCCGAGCAGGAGCAGAACGGCGTGACGATGCCCAGCAGAGCCGCCAGGACGTTGCCCAGCGATTCCCTGCGCCCGGCCAGCAACTGCCGGGCGCGCGCCGCCGTGAAGAAGGAGCGGATGACGCCCACGCCGAACACCACGAGCGCCAGGAGCAGCAGCACCTTGGGGCCGTCGTAGAGGAAAAAGGCCAGGGCGTCGGCGAACCTGCTGCCGTGCTCGAATCCAAGCAGATCGTAGACCACGGACTGTGCCAGCGTCTCCAGCACCGAATACAGGCCTATCCACAAGCCAAGGGCCGGGACTCCCCACAGGAGAAAGCGCCTGAGCGCGGCCTTGTCGGCCTGGAGCGCGGCCGCGGCGTCCCCGGAGAGTGCCCCGGACAAACTGCCGGGGCCGTCCGCAGAGGGGGCCCCCAGGGGGCGCAGTATGGGTTCCTGCGCCTCCAGGCCGGACAATGGGTGTAATTCCTTCATGTTCATGCCAGCTTGCGTTTTTGCGTATCGTTTTCCCACTCCGCCATGAGCTCGCGGACCTTGTTCTTGATGGCGTCGCGGATCTTGCGGACCTCTGCCAGCTTCTCTTCATGGGTCCCGGCCAGGGCTGCCGGGTCGGTGAAGGGGATGTGCAGCCGGCGGGTCACTCCGGGGAAGATCGGGCACTGCCCTTCGCGCGCGTCGTCGCACACCGTGACCACGTAGTCGAAGATGCGCCCGGACTTGTACAGGTCGAACACGCTCTTGGAGCGGTTGCCCGAAATGTCCAGCCCCTCTTCGGCCATGGCCTCTATCACCAGGGGGTTTATCTCTCCGGGCTCGAACCCGGCGCTCTCGGCCAGGAAAGCCCCCCCGGCCAGGGAGTTCATGAAGGCTTCGGCCATCTGGCTGCGGGCGGAGTTATGGACGCAGATGAACAGGACTCTTTTCGCGTGAACCATGGGACACCTCGTTTTGATCGATCACTTGCCGGGCCTGGCGGAACACAGGTTCTCCCGGCGGATTTCCTCCAGGCCGCCCAGCATCGCGGCGACTTCCGGATCGTCCTCCAGCCACGTCTTCAGGTGCCCGATGAGCGTCCTTGCGTATTCGGTCTCCCCGGCGGCCAGCGAGTAGTTGACCCACTGCCCCTCCTTGGCGCTCTCCACGAGTCCGGCCTCCTCAAGCACCTTGAGGTGGCTGGAGACCGTGGGCTGCGCGATCCCCAAGGCGGCCTGAAGCTCGCAGACGCACATACGCCGCCTTTGCAGCATTTTGATGATCTTCACCCGGTTGGGGTCGGAAAGGGCCTTCATGAGGCGAACGAACGGCTTCATAGTTCAATCTCCATATTTGAATTCATCAATATAGTCGGGAAAGACTGGCGTCAATACCGCCAGCCAAAATGTCACACAGCTCACAACTCGTGCGGCGCTCAGGATCGCGAGGCTGCCCGGAAATGACTCCGAGGACCACATGGACTCGTCGAGCCGCATATAACCGTGATGCCGCCCCGCCTCCGGCGGGTCCGAGGCCTCCCCCGAAGACGCGGAGCCGATGGCACGGAACGGAATTCCGGCCTCCGTTGACAATAACCTATGAAAGAACTAAAAAATAGAATAAGATCACAAGCGGCAATGCTCCTCAATACGGCGAGGGAAATAAATGAAAAGAACACTCCGCAGTTTTCTGGTCATGCTGACATTTTTATGTGTTGTTCCCTTGCTCGGAGGGTGCAACGAGTGGGTGCTCTTCAATCCGAAAGGCCCCATCGGGGAATCCGAAAAATACATCATACTCATAGCTTTTGCCCTGATGCTGATAGTCGTCATCCCTGTCATTGTCATGTCCATTCTGTTTCCTCTGAAGTACAGGGAATCGAACACGAAAGCCCCGTACGAGCCCAACTGGAGCTATTCCGGCAAGATAGAACTCACTATGTGGGTTATCCCGTTCATCATAGTATTCATCCTGTCCACCATCTTGTGGCGCGAGACACACCGTCTCGATCCGTACAAACCCATCGCCAGCGACGCCAAACCACTCAATGTGGAAGTTGTCAGCATGGACTGGAAATGGCTGTTCATCTATCCGGAACACAACATAGCCGTGGTGAACCAGTTCGTCTTCCCTGAAAAGATCCCGCTGAGCTTCAAAATAACGTCGGATACGGTCATGACGTCCTTTTTCATTCCGCAGCTGGGCAGCCAGATTTACGCCATGGCCGGAATGCAGACGCGCCTGCATCTCATGGCCGACGAACAGGGAGAATATACGGGCCAGAACCAGCAATTCAGCGGCGCGGGCTTTCCTGATATGAGCTTCAAGGCCAAGGCCACCTCGCAGGAAGCGTTCGACGCCTGGGTGCGCCAGGTCAGACAGTCTCCCCTCAAGCTCGATTTCGCCCGCCTGGACGAACTCAGAAAGCCCGGCGTCAGCGAATCCGTGATCTATTATTCCTCGATAGAGCCCGGAGTCTTCGAGCACATCGTCAACCAGTACAATCCGATGACCCGCGGTTCGAAAGACATGGGCGGCGCGGCCCATTCCGGACACGGCAACTAAGCTGGCATGGAGGTCGGTGGAATGTTGGGAAAATTGAGCCTCTCCGCGATACCGTTCCATGAACCGATTGTCATGGGCGCCGTCTACGGTTCGCTCCTGCTCGGATTGGTGATCATCGTCCTGATAACCTACTTCAAGAAGTGGGGGTACCTCTGGACCGAGTGGTTCACCACGGTGGATCACAAGAAGATCGGGATCATGTACATCATCCTGGCCATGGTCATGCTGCTGCGCGGCTTTTCCGACGCCATCATGATGCGGGCGCAACAGGCCATGGCCCTTGGCTCCAACCCAGGCTTCCTGCCTCCGGACCACTTCAACCAGGTGTTCGGCGCGCACGGCACCATCATGATCCTGTTCATGGCCATGCCGTTTCTCTCCGGCCTCATGAACATCGTCGTGCCCCAGCAGATCGGCGCGCGCGACGTGGCCTTCCCCTTCCTGAACGCCGTCAGCCTGTGGCTCTCCACCGCCGGGGCCATGCTGGTCATGGTGTCTCTGGGCGTCGGCGAATTCTCCAAGGCGGGATGGTCGGGCTACACGCCCCTGACCGAACTGGCCTACAGCCCGGACACCGGGGTGGACTACTGGATCTGGTCGCTCCAGATTTCCGGGGCGGGCACGCTGCTCACGGGCATCAACTTCCTGGTCACCGTCCTCAAGCTGCGCGCGCCGGGCATGACGCTCATGCGCATGCCGCTCTTCACCTGGACCTCCGTGTTCACCAACGTGCTCATCATCTTCGCCTTCCCCATCCTGACCGTCGCCCTGGCGCTCCTGACCCTGGACCGCTACTGCGGCATGCACTTCTTCACCAACGACATGGGCGGCAACACGATGATGTACATCAACCTCTTCTGGACCTGGGGCCATCCGGAGGTTTACATCGTCATCCTGCCGGCCTTCGGCATCTTTTCGGAGGTCGTATCCACATTTTCCAGAAAGAAACTGTTCGGATACACCTCGCTGGTGTACGCCACCGCAGCCATCATGTTCCTGTCCTTCGCGGTCTGGGTGCACCACTTCTTCACCATGGGCACCAGCGCCAACGTCAACATCTTCTTCGGCATCTCCACCATGCTGATCGCCATTCCCACAGGCGTGAAGGTCTTCAACTGGCTCTTCACCATGTATCGCGGCAGGGTGCGGATCACCACGCCGCTCCTGTGGACCCTGGGCTTTCTCTCCACGTTCGTCATCGGCGGCCTGACCGGCGTGCTGCTCTCCATGCCCCCGGCGGACTACGTGCTCCACAACAGCCTCTTCCTCATCGCCCACTTCCACAACATGCTGGTGCCGGGCGTGCTGTTCGGCTTCATGGCCGGCTACGCCTACTGGTTCCCCAAGGCCATAGGCTTCCGCCTGGACGAGACCTGGGGCAAGCTCTCCTTCTGGTTCTGGCTGAGCGGATTCTACCTGGCCTTCATCCCGCTCTACATCCTTGGCTTCATGGGCATGCCCCGGCGTTTGCAGCATTACGACAACCCGGCCTGGCAACCCTATCTCATCGTGGCTGCGGTGGGCACGCTGCTCATCCTCCTGGGCATCGGCTGCATGGTCATGCAACTGCTGGTGAGCATACGCAACCGCCGGGCCAACCGGGACGTGACCGGCGACGCCTGGGACGGCCGCACCCTGGAATGGCTGACCGCGTCCCCCCCCGCCTCCTACAACTTCGCGGTGGTCCCCGTCGTGCAGGACCTCGACGCCTTCTGGGACATGAAGCAGCGCGGCGTGGCCTACCTGAAGCCGGAGCGCTACGAGGACATCGAAATGCCCCGCAACAACGCCTACGGCCTGGCCGTGGGGGTGTGCTGCTTCGTGTTCGGCTTCGCCATGATCTGGTACATCTGGTGGCTGGCGGGCCTGAGCTTCCTGGCCCTGATCGTCACGGTGATCGCCAGGGCCGCCAACGACGATACCCATGAGGTCATCCCCGCGGCCGAGGTCGAACGCATCGAGGCCCGGCGCTTCCAGGAGATGGCGTGACCACGCCGTCCCTGAGGGATCAACGTAAAACTCACTGCTTAGCGGGGGGGTGCGCATAAATGCAGACGCAATCCACGGCCATGCCGGCAGACGTCTCCGGGAACCACGAGGCCCACGATACGGCATCGGTCCAGGCGCTCGGTTTCTGGATCTACCTCATGAGCGACCTGGTCATGTTCTCCGGCCTTTTCGCGACCTACATCGTCATGGCCCACAACTATGCGGGCGGTCCAACCGGCAAGGAGCTCTTCAACCTGACGGACGCCCTCTTGGAAACCATGCTGCTGCTGTTCAGCAGCGTGGCCTTCGGCCTGGGCATGGTGGGCATGCACAAGGGCAACAAGGGCATGCTCCTGGCGGGACTCGCGGCTGCATTGCTGCTCGGTGCCGGCTTCGTCGGCATGGAAGCGGCCGAGTTCCACCACATGATAGGCCAGGGGGCCGGGCCGCAGCGCAGCGGTTTTCTCTCCGCGTTCTTCACCCTGGTCGGCACCCACGGCCTGCACGTGTCCTTCGGCATCCTCTGGATGCTGGTCATGATGGCCCAGATAGCCACCAAGGGCCTCACCGGCCCGGTACAGGCGCGCCTGGTGCGCCTGGGCATGTTCTGGCACTTCCTGGATATCGTCTGGATCTGCCTCTTTAGCGTCGTGTACCTGATGGGGGTCATCTCATGAGCCAGTCACACCAGAACACAGCAGGAGCGGGAAGCGGAACCGTCAAGTCCTACGCCACGGGGTTCATCCTCTCGCTCGTGCTGACCGCCATCCCGTTCTTCCTGGTCATGAACGGGACGCTCTCCCACTCGGCGACGGTCTTTTGCATCTTCGCCACGGCAGTTTTGCAGATTTTCGTGCAACTGCACTACTTCCTGCACCTCGACACGTCGTCCGCGATGTATTGGAACGTCATGTCCCTGTTGTTCACGTTCTTCATCATATTCCTGTTCGTGGGCGGTTCCATATGGATCATGCACAGCATGCACTACCGGATGTAAGACCGCAGGAAGTGCTCAAGAACTACCTTCTTGTCACCAAGCCTCGCATGGTCGCCGCGAACCTCATATCGGCGGCGGGCGGATTCTTTCTGGCCGCCCGCGGCAACATTTCGTTCGATCTGTTCCTGTGCGTCATTGCGGGCCTGTCCTGCATCGTGGCATCCGGCTGCGTGTTCAACAACTACATCGACCGGCACATCGACAAAAGCATGGCCAGGACATGCTGCCGCGCGCTGGCCACGGGAGCGATCACCCTGAAGGGCAGCCTGGTCTACGCCACGGCGCTGGGCCTGGCGGGCGCGGCCATCCTGCTGGCCGGTACCAATGCGCCCTGCCTGGGCATCGCCCTGTTCGGCTTCGTGATGTATGTGGGCGTCTACACCCTGTGCCTGAAACGCACCTCGGCCTCCAGCACGGTCATCGGCAGCCTTGCCGGAGCGGCCCCGCCTCTGGCCGCCTACTGCGCGGTCCAGAACGGCTTCGATCCGGGCGCAGTGATCGTGCTGGCCATCTTCAGCCTCTGGCAGATACCGCACTCCTACGCCATCACCATCTTCCGCTACGACGACTACGCCGCAGCCAGGGTGCCCGTGATGCCCGTCAAGGCGGGCATCGCCACCACAAAGCGGCACATCGTCTGGCATATCGCGGCCTTCATCCTGGCGGCGCAGGCGCTGACCATCTTCGGGTACGCAGGATACGCCTGCCTGGCCGTATCCACGGTGCTGGGCCTGTGCTGGCTGGCCACGGCCCTGCGTGGATTCTGGACCGGCGACGACCGGCTCTGGGCCAGGAGGGTGTATCTGTTTTCCATCCTGACCATATTCATCCTGAGCGTGATGATGTCCATCGACTTCGCCCAGCCCGCCGCCTGACGGCTTTCCCCCTCCCCCCGACGCGCCCGTCCGTCCTGCGACCCGTGTGCAGGAGGATCAGGCAATATATTGGCAGGAAAGGGCAAGGACGACGCCCCCAGGAAGAGATATACGTGTCGGGTGGAAAGTGAACGTCTCCTCCGAGCGCTCTGACAAGCGAAGGCGTTTTTTTTACGCCGCGCGCTTTCCAGAAGGCCTCAAGTGGCGTAGCATGGCGGCAAAAGTGCGGGCGGACGGGTGCATACCGCATTCGCCGCGTACGCGGTGTCCGCCGCTTTCGCAGGACACGAAACCTCAACTGCCCGAAATCACAGGGTAGAACAGGCGGGGTTGCGATGTGCGATTGTGATGTCGGAACAGGCAGGCCCGGGGGAATGTCCCGTCGCCAGTTCATCAAAAGCGTCATAGCCGCGGGCGTGGTCTCCTTCTCGGCCCCGATGTTTTCCGGCCCGGCCGGGGCGGCTTCCAGAGCCGCGCCTGGATCCGTGGAGCGGCTCATAACCCTGAACGTCAACGGGCAGCAGCGCCGGGTGGACATCCTGCCCCAGGAGACCCTGGCCCAGACCCTGCGCGGGAAACTCGGGCTGAAAGGCCTCAAGGTGGGCTGCGACCGGGCCGAATGCGGGGCCTGCACCGTGCTTGTCGACGACGTGCCCCAGTATTCCTGCTCCATCCTGACCCACGGCGTCCGGGGCAAGCAGATCCTCACCATCGAGGGTCTGGCCAGCCCCGGCGGAGCGCTGCATCCCTTGCAGCAGGGCGTCCTGGACGAACAGGGCTTCCAATGCGGCTACTGCGCTCCGGGCTTTCTCATGGCCGCCCTGGGCTTCCTCAAGTCCAATCCCGCCCCGACCCGACAGGAACTGGCCCACGGCATTTCGGGGAACCTCTGCCGCTGCCAGGATTACGACAAGATCCTGAGCGGCCTCATGCGCGGCGCAGAATACATGAGGAAGGTGTAAGCCATGCCCCAGGACGACACGCGTTTCACGCCGAAGCTGACCGGGCGCGACTACACCACGCCCGACCACCGGGCCAAACTGACCGGCGCGGCCCGCTACGCCGACGACTTTCAGGCCGAGGGCATGCTGGTGTGCAGGCTGCTCACCAGCCCCATGCCCCACGCCAGGGTGACGCGCCTGGACACGCGCGCGGCCCTGGCCATGCCCGGAGTGCGGGCCATCCTCACCGCCGAGGATCTGCCGCCTCCCGCGGACTCGGTCACCGACACCGGCGCGGTGATCAAGGCCAGTCCCTGGGCCGAACGGGGCCTGACCATGGAGCCGCTCTTCCAGGGCGACCCCATCCTGGCCGTGGCCGCCACCGACGAGGCCTCGGCAGTTGCGGCCATCGAGGCCATCGACATCGCGTTCGAGCCCCTGCCCTTCGTCGTCGATCCCCTGGACAGCCTGCGGCCCGGCGGACCCAACGCCCGCACCGACGGCAACGTCTGGCTGCCCCCGCAGAAATCCGGGGAGCAGGCTGCGGTCGGGGAACTCAAGTGGACCGCCGCCGACTTCCAGGAGGCCGGTCCGGACCGGCTCCCCATGGGAAAAGCCGCCGGACAGTGGTCCTTCGGCGACGTGGAGGCAGGGCTGGCCCAGGCCGCACTGGTTCTGGACGAGACCTTCGTCACCCCCAACGTCAGCCATCAGGCCCTGGAGACCCGGTCGGCCCTGGCCTGGTGGGAAAACGGCAAACTCTTCCTGACCACCGGCACCCAGAGCACCATCCAGACCGTTCCGGCCATCGCTCGCTGGCTCAACATGGAGCAGGACAAGATCGTCTTCATCAGCGAGTACACGGGCGGCGGCTTCGGGGGCAAGATCACGGCCTCGGTGGCCCTGGTCATTCCCGCCCTCCTGGCCAAAAAAGCCCAGGCTCCGGTCATGATGCGCATTACCCGCGAGGAGGAGCAGTACATCGGCCGGGCCAGGCCGAGCTGCATCGGACGCATGCGGGCGGGCTTCTCCAGGGAAGGGCGGCTCCTGGCCCTGGACGTTTTCGTGGTGCAGGACAACGGCCCCTACGAACAGCAGCACGACGGCGCTCTTGTGGGCCGCATGGCCTCGCTGCTGTACCAGCCCCAGGCCATGCGCTGGCGCGGGGTGCCGGTGCTCACCAACACTCCCGGACGGGCCGCCCAGACCGCCCCCGGCGGGCTTCAGGCCACGGCCCTGGTGGGACCGCTGCTGGCCAAGGCGGCGCGCCGCCTGAAGCTCAACCCCCTGGACGTCTGCCGCATCAACGCCCCCGAAGGCAGGGCTCCGGTGGGACCGCCCAACCAGGACGGCAGCCTGAACCGGACCACCAGCGCCAACGTCAGGCAGGCCCTGGACCAGGGCGCGAAGACCTTCGGCTGGGAAGACCGCCGCTCCCGCCCCGCCGCGAAGGAGGGCTCGCTCCGGCGCGGCCTCGGCGTTGCCACGGGCTGCTTCGTGTCCGGGACCATCGGGTTCGACGGCCTGTTCGTCATTACCCCGGAAGGCAGGCTGCGCGTGCATAGCGGCGTGGGCAACCTGGGCACGGAATCCTTCAGCGACGTGCAGCGCGTGCTGGCCGACGCCATGGACGTGCCCTGGGAGTCCTGCGAGGTCATCTGGGGAAACACCGGCAAGAACCTGCCCTGGAGCTGCGTTTCCGGCGGCAGCCAGACCATCCACGCCATGTCCAGGGCGGCCCTGGCCGCGAGCATCGACGCCAAGCGCAAGCTGCGCGAGATCGCCGCCGCCACGCTCGGAGGACGGGCGGAAGAGTACGAGGTCGGCGGCGGACGCGTTTTCCGCAAGACGGACGGCCAGGGGCTGGATTTCGCCCAGGCCGCCAAACGGGCCATCGAGCTCGGCGGAGCCTACGACGGCCACGACAGCCCGACCAACCTCCACAAGCTGACCAAAGCCTCCGTTGCGGCCCTGGCCGGACAGGGCCTCGTGGCCGTGGCCCGCGACTCGTTCCCGCGCGACGGCCAGACCTATTCCTACGTGGCGAGCTTCGCCGAGGTGGAAGTGGACACGCAAACCGGCATGTACCGGATCACGGACTTCCACGTGGAGGCGGACGCGGGCCTGGTGGTGCATCCCCGGGCCTTCGCCGGACAGATCGTGGGGCGCTCCATGCTGGGCATCGGCCACGCCACCACGCAGAAATGGTTCTACGACAAGCACTACGGCCTGCCCGTGGCCACGCGCTTCTACCAGACCCGGCCGCCGACCCTGCTGGACCTCCCGGATAAGTTCACCTGGGGATCGCTTGGCATTCCCGACCCGCAGACTCCGGTGGGGGCGCGCGGCATCGGCGAACCGCCAACCACGGCAGCCTGCGCGGCGGTCCTGTGCGCCCTGGCCGACGCCCTGGGCGACGAGGCCTTCAACCGCGCCCCGGTCATGGCCGACACCGTCATCACCGTCCTGGAATCAGGAGCCCGGAGCCGCGCGAGCGGCCTCTCGGCCAATGTCTGACCCGAGGAGAACGCCCATGGCCATCGTACGCGACGGCATGCCGCCCTTCGACCTGTACCAGCCCGCCGACATTGAGGACGCCCTGGCTCTGGCCGACCGCCTCGGAAACGGCGCATGGATCCTGGCGGGAGGGCTGGACAGCCTTGAGCGTTTCAAGGACCGCATCAAACGGCCCAAGGCGGTGATCGACCTTGGCCGCATCGAATCGATGCGCGGGATTCGCGAGGCCGACGGCGACATGGTCATCGGTCCCATGACCACCCTCACCGAGATCGCCCGCCATCCGCGCATTCGGGAGCGTTTCGGACTGCTGGCCCGGGCTGCCGGGGAAGTGGCCTCGCCGCAGATACGCAACCAGGGGACCATCGGGGGCAACATCTCCCAGGACGCCCGCTGCTGGTATTATCGCGGCGGCTGGGCCTGCTACCGGGCCGGGGGCAACATCTGCTACGCCGACACCCCGGAGGGAATGAACCGGGAACACGCCATTTTCGGAGCCAGCCGCTGCGTGGCGGTGTCCCCTTCCGACACCGCTCCGGCCCTCGTCGCCCTGGAAGCGCGGCTGGTGATCCGCACCGCCACCGTGAAACGCGAAGTGGCGGCAGAGGACTACTTCGTCGGTCCGGGCGACGACATCAGGCGGCTCACCGTGCTCAGGCCGGGCGACCTGCTCACCGAGATCCGCCTGCCCGCCGCCTGGGCCGGTGCATCGTTCCACTTCGAAAAGGTCCGGGACAGGCCGGTGTGGGATTTCCCGCTGGTCAACATCGCAGCGGCCATGCGCCGGGACGGAGACCGTGTGGGCAAGGCCCGCTTCGTGCTCGGGGCCGTGGCCGCCCGCCCCTGGCGTCTGCACGGGGTGGAGGCGGCGGTGGCGGGCCGCAGCCGAAGCGACGCAGCCGCCGTGGCCGACCGCATGGCTTCGGAGGGAGCCGTCTCCTTGACCCATAACGGCTACAAGGTTGCGCTTGCCCGCAACCTGGTCAAACGCGCCATCCTCGGCAAGGAGGCATCATGAGCCTCGTCACGTGGGGAACCTCTCCCTGGGGACAGCCGGTCATCCTGCACGCCGCCTGGAATCTGCTCTGGTTCTCGCTCGCCGCGGGAGCGGCCTTTGCGGTGGCCCATGCCGTCTGGGTGCGCCTGCGGACGGGAAGCGCCGGGACGGCTCCTCATTCACCCGGCAAGGCGGGCATCCCGCGCCATTCCCTGGCGGCCAGGCTCTTTCACTGGGTCATGGCGGCGGCCATGCTCACGCTCCTGGGCACGGCGTTTTTGCCCAAGCTGGGCCTGCGCTTCGACTGGGTGGGCGTGCATGTGCTGGCCGGGGCGGTGCTGGTGGCGGCGCTGGTCTTTCACGTGGTCCACGCCCTGTGCTGCATGGATTTTCTGTCCATCTGGCCGGAGAGCGCCGATCTGGCCGAGTTGAAGGCCCTCTTCGCCTCCTCGGAACAGGAGACGAAAAAAGCCCTGCCGGGCAAGTATCCGCTTGGCAACAAGCTCTTCCACCTGGCCATCGTGGTCCTGGGCCTGACCATGGCCGCCACGGGACTTGTCCTGCTCACGCGGGTGCGCAATCCCTTCCTGGCCCGCGACCCCTACCGCCTCTTCAGCGACGGCGACTGGGGGGTGGTCTACGCCCTGCACGGGCTTGCAGGGCTCGCGCTGGTGGCCCTGGTGATCATCCACGTGTACTTTGCCTTCAGGCCGGAAAAGCGTCCCGTCACCAAGTCCATGCTCACCGGGCCCCTGGACCGCGACTATTATCTCAGCCACCACGACCCCGCACGCTGGGACCCCAGGCAGGGTTCCGCGCCGACAACGCCAAACGGAGACGCAGTGACCCATGACGGAGTTTGAAGACATCGCCGCGCGGTGCGACGCCATCGAGGAATGCTACGAGTTCATGCTGGCCTACGCGGCCCAGGGCGTCATCGACGACCGGGAAAGCCGCAGCGGCGCACAGCTTCGGAACCTGCTCTCCCGAGCCGTCAACGCCGCCTCCGGCCTGCCGGACGCCTTCGCGGCGGCGACCGCAGCCCGGGACCTCGCCCCGCGCCACCGGTACGAGGACTTTCTCGGCGTGCTCGGGGCGGATGCGGCCAAGGCTCTGGCCGCCATGAACCTCGTGCTGGCCCAGCCGCGCATTTCCTCGCAGCTCGTAGACAACCTCAACGCCTCGCTCCATGTGCGCACGCTCCTGACGGACGTGTTCCTCCTGGACGAAATCATCACCATGCACCAGTGCGCGCAACCGCAAACCGAGGCGACACGCTAGAGCACAAGAGTTACGGCGAAGCATACAAGAACGGCAGCCCAAACATGCCGCGTGGAAGTTTGAGCTGCCGCTGCCCCGAAGGGTTCTCTTTCTGGTGCCCGAGGCCGGACTCGAACCGGCACGACCCTTTCGGATCAAGGGATTTTAAGTCCCTGGTGTCTACCAATTCCACCACTCGGGCGTGTGGGAAGACGGTACTTCTAGCCTTGCCCGGCGGGCTCGTCAATCGAGGGGCCGTTTCTCCCGGCCCGTCCGCCGCCCGCTCTCGCCTCTTGGCCCTTTGGCCTCCGGCTGATATGGGATGCCCCATGCACGATCAACTCAATGGGCGCACGCGCCTCGTTGTCCTCGGCCTGGACGGGCTGCCCTTTTCCCTTGCCCAGACGCTCTGCCGGGGCGGCTCGCTGCCAAACCTGGCCACACTCGCCCTCTCCCCCAACGCCCGCGCCATACGCGCCGAGCTGCCCGAGCTGTCTCCGGTCAACTGGGCCTCGTTCGTCACCGGGAAGAATCCCGGCGGGCACGGCGTGTTCGGATTCTCGCAGATCGACCCGGCCAGCTACGCCCAGTCGCTGGTGGATTCCTCGGCCATCAAGGCCCCCACCATTTTCGAGCGCATGGGCGAGAAGGGCCTGACCTCCAAGGTGCTGAACCTGCCCGGAGCCTATCCGGCCCGCCCCATCCCCGGCATGATGGTGGCCGGGTTCGTGGCGCACGACCTGCAAAAGGCCGTGCATCCGCCCTTTCTGGCGGGTATCCTGGCGGGAGAGGGCTATGTGCTGGAAGCCGACACCACGCGCGGCGCGAAAGACCCCGACTATCTGCTCTCCCAGGTGCGGGCCACGCTGCGCTCGCGCGCCAAAGCCCTGGAGCTCTTCTGGCCGGACCTTTCCTGGGATCTGTTCATGCTGGTGCTCACCGAGACCGACCGCCTGTTCCATTTCTTCTATCCCGCCGTGGCCAACCCGCAGCACGCCCTGCACGGGGCCTTCATGGAGTTTCTGGCCGAGTGGGACCGCGTGATCGGCCTGGTGCTGGAGCGCTATGACGCCCTCAAAGGCCCCAAGCGCCTCATCGTGCTGGCCGACCACGGCTTCACCGAGTGCGTGACCGAGGTGGACCTGAACGTGTGGCTCATGTCCCAGGGCATCCTGACCCTGAAGGACCGGGGGACCAACGAGTACGACAGCCAGGCCATCGCCCCGCACGAGTCCGCAGCCTTCGCCCTGGACCCGGGCCGCATCTTCATAAACGTCAAGGAACGCTTCGCCAGGGGCGTCTTCCACCAGTACATCGCCGACAAGTTGAAAGACGAACTGAAGGCCTCCCTGATGGAACTCAGCCACGACGGCAAGCTCATCATGGCCGCCGTGCACGACCCGCGCGAAATCTACTCCGGCCCCTTCACCTTCAAGGCCCCGGACCTGATCTGCGAGGCGCGCCCCGGCTACGCCCTGACCGGCAAGTTCGACCGGCTCCAGCTGTGCGGACTGCACGGACGCCACGGGGTGCACACGGCGGGCGATGCGTTCTACTACGATTCGCAGGGCAGCGCGCCCGCCACGGTCAGCGCAGCCGGGCGCGAGATGTTCGCGTATTTCGGGCTGGAGGCTTAGGCACGCCATGCCCATAGACTTCAAAAGCCAGCTGAATCCCGCCCAGCTCGAAGCCGTGATGGCCACGGACGGCCCGGTGCTGGTCATCGCCGGAGCCGGTTCCGGCAAGACGCGCACCCTGGTGCACCGCCTGGCGCGACTGGTGAGCCTTGGCGTGGAGCCATCCTCCATCCTGCTGCTCACCTTCACCCGCAAGGCGGCCACCGAGATGCTGCACCGCGCCGAAAAGCTCCTGGGCATGGCCCTGGGCGGCGTGCAGGGCGGCACGTTCCACGCCTTCTCCTTCGCCACGCTGAGGCGCTATCCCCAGGCCGTGGGCTATCCGGGGTCGCTGACCATCATGGACCGGGGCGACGCGGAAGACGTCATGGGGCTGGTGATGGCCGAGAAGGGCCTGGGCAAGGGCGACAAGAGCTTCCCCAAGAAGGGCTTCGTGCTGGAGCTGATCGGCAAGTCGCGCAACAAGGAATTGTCCATCCACGAGGTGCTCTCGCGCGAATCGTATCAACTTCTGCCCCACGCCTCGGCCCTGGAGCAGCTGGCCGAGGGCTACGAGGACTACAAGCGCAACCACGGCCTTTTGGACTACGACGACATGCTCTTCACCCTGGAGCGCGTGCTCCTGGAGAACCCGGAACTTCTGGAGGCGCTGCGCGCCCGCCACCGCTACATCATGGTGGACGAGTACCAGGACACCAACATGGTGCAGGCGCGCCTGGTGAAGCTCCTGGCCGGAGACGCGGGCAACGTGATGGCCGTGGGCGACGACGCCCAGTCCATCTATGCCTTCCGGGGGGCCAACGTGGAGAACATTTTGTCCTTCCCACGCATCTACGAGGGCACGCGCGTGGTGCGCCTGGAGCAGAACTACCGCTCCACCCAGCCCATCCTGGACCTGACCAACTCGATCCTGAGCCAGGCCAAGGACCGCTTCGAGAAGAACCTGTTCACCGACCGCACCGAAGGCCCGCTGCCGGAGATCGTCAAGGCCTACTCCGACCAGACCCAGGCCAAGCTGGCCGCGGACCGCATCCGTGAGCTGCGGAGGCGCTACATGGCCTGCGAGATCGCGGTGCTGTTCAGAGCCGGATACCAGTCCTACGCCCTGGAGCTGGCGCTGAACAAGGAAGGCATTGCCTTCCAGAAGTACGGCGGCCTGCGCTTCTCCGAAGCCGCCCACGTGAAGGACGCCGTGGCCTACCTGAGGGTTTTGCACAACCCGCGAGACGCCGTGGCCTGGAAGCGCGTGCTGACCCTGGTGGACAAGATCGGCGAGAAGACCGCCATGAAGATCGCCTCCGCCGTGCGCGACAACGATCAGGCCCTGCTGGCCGCCCAGCGCAAGAAGAACCCCGGCCTGGAGGCGCTGTTCGCGTTCCTCGAGGATTTGCGCGCCGATCCGGGCGGGCCTGCCGCCCTGCTGGACCGGGCCGTGACCTTCTACACGCCCACCCTCACCCATCTGCACCCCGAGGACTTCCCGCGCCGCCTGGCGGGCCTTGAGCAGCTGGGCCAGATCGCCGCCACCTATGCCCACATGGAGCAGTTTCTGGCGGACCTGGCCCTGGAAAACCCGGCGGAGGAGCAGAAGGGCGTGCGGGAAGACGCCGTGGTGCTCTCCACCGTGCACTCCGCCAAAGGCCTGGAATGGCCCGCCGTGCTGCTGCTCGACCTCGTTGACGACCGCTTCCCCTCGCGCCACGCCCTGGCCCGGCCCGAGGATCTGGAAGAGGAGCGCCGCCTCCTGTACGTGGCCTGCACCCGCGCCAAGGACCAGCTGACCCTGTTCGTGCCCGGCACCATCTACAACCGCGCCGGGGGCGGCTCCCAGCCCGCCATGCCCAGCGTCTTCGTGCGCGAGCTGCCGCGCGCCCTGTATTCGGAGCTGCGCGAGACCTTCTCGGGCAGTCTGACCGCCGCGTCGGCGTCCTCGAGTTCATCCTTCGGGACATCGTCAGGCAGCTGCGGCTGCGGCACCCCGACGCGCTTCGAAGCGCCCAGGCGCACGGCCTCGATACACGCTCCGCTCGGGGCGCCCATTGCCGAGCCCGAAGCCCGCTCGGCCCTGGCCTCCTCGCCGTCGGCGGCCGGGGACGGCCCCCTGGGCTTCTGCCAGCACCGCATCTTCGGGCGCGGCAAGGTGGTGGCCCGCCTGGACGACGGCAAGTGCCGGGTGAACTTTCCGGGCTTTGGCATGAAGGTCATCCTGAGCGAATACCTGGAGATGGAACCATGAACCGACCGCCCATCCCGAATCGGCCTGCCCTCCCGGGCACGTCGCAGCATCCGGGAGAAATGCCGTGAGCGTCCGGGCCAAGCTGTTCCTGCTGCTCCTGGCCCTGTCCGTCCTGCCTATTCTTTTCCTGCGCCTGAACGGCCACTTCGCGGTCAAGCACCTCACCCAGGACCTCATCTACAGCAGCCAGCGAACCCTTGTTGCCAAGGCCAAGTCCCAGATGCTCACCATGGTGGAGGACCACGCCGAACTCTGGCGACGCCAGGGCATGCTGCTGGAGCAGACCCTGCGCCTGCAGGCCTCCGAGGTGGAGAAGGCCCTGGCCGCGCAATCCCCTCCCGAACTTTCCGCCCGAATGGCTGCGGCCTATCGCAACTCCATGAGCATTCCCATGCACGAAACGCCGGGCCAGCTCACGGTGTTCGCGGACGGACACCTCGAGGCATCCGCCGCGGTGAAGCTTTCCAGACGTTTCGACGGGCGCGATGCCGCCTGGTACCAACTGGCCATGCGCGAGAACGGAGCCGTGTGGACCGCGCCGGTGATCGATCCGCTCACCCGGCGCATCGGGGTCACGCTGTCGGTTCCCGTCCGCGACGCCTCGGGGCGGGTCGTGGGCGTCACGGCGGTGATGGCCCCCCTGGCCATCGGCGGCATGAGCACCATGCACACATCCAGCCTCTCGGAGCGCCTGCGCACATACCTGGTGGCCTTCGACCACCCGGACGCATCCGTGAAGGGGTTGCGGGTCATCGGACGCACCGACCCCCAGGACGGCAACGGGGCGACCGAGGGCGGCCACGGCCAGGGGAGGCGCATGGGCATGATGGGCCTGGCCGAACCGGTGTGGCTCACCCCGGACGATCCGCAGGAGCTGCGAAACATCCTGGACGACCTGGCCAAAGGCACGAGCGAAGTCCGCCAGGCGGAGCTTGGCACCAAGGATTACATCTGGGCCTACGCGCCCGTCGGCGTGAAGGGCATGGCCCTGGTTCTGTCCGCGCCCAAGACCGACGTGACCGCCGAAGCCACGCGAGCCACCGACTACATCAAGCAACGCGTCCAGAGCCAGATGGGCCAGACGCTCGCCATGTCCCTGGCCGCGCTTGTGGTGGTGGGAGTTGCGGCGCTTTACGTGTCGCGCTCGTTTACCCGCCCCCTCTCGGATCTGGCCCGCATGGCCGACCGCCTGGGCGAAGGCGACTTCACCGTGCGGGTCACGCCCTCGGGCGGGCGCGAGTTCATGGAGCTGGGCAAGGTCTTCAACGAGATGGTCCCGGAACTCGAGGAGAGTACGAGGCTCAAGCAGGCCATGGTCCTGGCCCGCGAGGTGCATCAGCGCCTCATACCGGAAGTAATACCCGCGGTGGCAGGGCTCGACCTGGCAGCCGTGAGCATCCCCTGCCAGGAAACCGGGGGCGACTCCTTCGACGTGATCCCCGCCGCCCACGACAACCCGGACCGCACCGCCCTCTTGGTGGGGGACGTCACCGGCCACGGCCTGGACGCCGCGCTTCTGATGGCCACGGCCCGCGCCTACCTGCGCATGCGCGTGCGCCAGCCCGGCACGCCTGCCCAGGTGATGAACGACGTGAACCGCTTTTTGTCCCTGGATACGGGCGACACGGGCCGGTTCATGACGCTCTTCTACCTGGAGGCCAATCCGCGCTCAGGCACGATGCGCTGGGTGCGCGCCGGGCACGACCCGGCCATCCTCTACCGCGCCGCCACGGACGATTTCCAGGAGCTGGGCGGGCCGGGAATCCCCCTGGGGGTTCTGGACGACCGCACCTTCCAGGAGAACACGCAACCCATGCCCCAACACGCCGACGTGCTGCTCATCGGCTCCGACGGCTTGTGGGAGGCGCGCGGGCCGGATGGCTCCATGTTCGGCAAGGAGCGCGTGCGCGCCATCCTGCGCGAGCACGCCGCCAGCGGCGCACGGGACATTCTGGACACGCTGCTGGCCGCCTGGAACGAATTTCGCGGGGACGAGCCCGCCGAGGACGACGTGACCCTCATGGTGATCAAGACCGTCAACACCGGAGATGCCTGATGCCCACATTGGAGAAGGACGCCAAGTTCCGTTTCTGCCCCCTGCTGACCACTCCCGACGGCAAGCTGCGCTTCTGCCAGGGCGGCCAGTGCATGATGTGGCGCTGGATGGGCGAGGAGGACGGGGAGAACGCGCCCGGCTTCTGCGGGCTGGCCAGCGCCCCGGTGAGTGCGGCGCGCATGTCGCGCACGGGGGGATTCCTGAACGCGGCCCCCCAGAAGGACCCGGGCAACCCCTTCGGCTAGTGTCGCGCCTTTGAAAAACACTCGCCGCACAGGCGCACGGCCACCGGAGCTGTCCTGACCGTCTCGGGCACAGGCCGGGAGCCGGTACGCACGCATGATTAATCCGGTGCTCTGCAAAATTTCCTGAAGGTGAACATCTGCTGCGGACGCGTGGCCCTGCAATTCTGATCAGTAATCATCACAGAGTGTTGTCGAACCCCGCCACTCTTCGGATTGTGGGTACGGTGTCATGTGCACCTGCCCCCATCCGCCCCTGTTTTTCAAAAAAGCCAAACCCGCGTCGCTGCCTGATCGGAAACGCCGCGTTCTCGTTTTGACACCGGCCAGGCGAACATGTATGTGCGCCCGGTTTGGAGTAACCATGCGCGCCCTCATAATAGACGACGACCCCCTCATACGCCTCTACCTCGAAGAGGTCCTGTCCCCGCATGCCAGCACCATCACCGCCGCCAGCGGCGCTGAGGGCCTGGACGAATTCGCGCGGGCCATCGGCGAAAAGAACCCTTTCGACGCCGTGTTGATGGACATCTGCATGCCGGGCATGGACGGCCATCAGACCCTCCAGAAGCTCAGGACCATGGAACGCGAGGCCGGAATCCGCACCGATTCAGGCACGCCCGTGGTCATGGTCTCGGCATCCGACGACACGCGCAACGTGAACCGGGCCTTTTTCCAGGGCGGCGCCATGAGCTTCCTCACCAAGCCCGTCAGTCCGGACGCGCTGGTGGACGAACTGCGCAAGTTCGGCCTGATCGATTGATCAGCGCCATCATCCTGTTTCGGCCCCCCGTGGAGGGCGTCATGCGCACCATCATTCTCGCCATCCTTCTGGTCCTGTCTACCTCGACCCTGTCCGCGCACGCCGAGGGCCTGCCCGCCCGCTTCGTATACCTGCGGGACGTGGCTCCGGACATCGTGCAGGACATCCGCTACGCCGGGTGGCACAACTTCCTGGGCCGCCCCGTGAAGGGCTACGAGGCCGCCGAATGCATCCTGACCCTGGACGCAGCCAAGGCTCTCAAAGCCGTACAGGAAGAGCTGAACGCCTCCGGTCTTGGGCTCAAGGTCTACGACGGCTACCGCCCGACGCGTTCCGTGGCCGACTTCGTGGCCTGGAGCAGGGCCGGAAACGACCAGATAGCCAAGGCCGAGTTCTATCCCGCCGAGGACAAGAAAGACTTCTTCGACAAGGGCTACGTGGCCCTGAAATCCGGCCATTCGCGCGGCTCCACCGTGGACCTGACCATCGTCCCCTGGCCGCCGCGCCCCGGCGAATCCTACACGCCTGGCCAGGAACTCAAGCCCTGCAACGCCCCCTACGACGTGCGCTTCAACGACGGCACCCTGGACATGGGCACCGGGTTCGACTGCATGGACCCCAAGTCCGCGCCGCTGTCCGGCGATGTTCCTTTCGTCGCCCGGCACAACAGGCTGCTGCTGCGCGCCATCATGGAGAAGCACGGCTTCGCGCCCTACGAGGCCGAGTGGTGGCACTTCACCCTGAAGAAGGAGCCCTTCCCGGACACCTATTTCGATTTCCCGGTGGCCGCGCCCGCCAGATAAGGGAGCCCCGTTCACGAACCGTTGCGGCCATCCCGCAGCGCGCGCAACAATTGCGGCCCCCGGACGCCAGGCAATGGCATCCTGGGGCTTTTTCCTGCGTGCGCTCACATCCGCGCCTCCCAAACATTTAAAACAAACGATTGACTAAGTTCGTGGCCGGACATACCTGACTCATTCCCGTCGACCAGGAGAATTCATGACCGCCCGAACCGACCAGCGCACCCTGCGCGGCCAGCGCACCCGCGAACGCCTCATCGAGGAAGGCCTGCGCCTTTTCGCCCAGAAGGGCTTCGAGGGGGTTTCCATCCGGGAGCTGGCCACGGCCTGCGAAGCCAACTCCGCGGCCGTCAGCTTCCACTTCGGGGGCAAGGCCGGCCTGTACGCCGCCGTCATCGACCACGTGGCCGAGAGCCTGGCCGCCATCTACGCGGACACCCTGACCCCGGCCGGCGGGCTTTCGCCCCACTCCACCCGCGAGCAGGCCGCACAGGCAGCCGGGGACATGCTCACCCGGCTGGTGTCCAAGGTCCTCACGGTCAAGCGCTCCCTGTGGATGAGCCTGCTCATCCAGCGGGAGATGGTCGCCCCGAGCGACTCCTTCGAGCGCATCTACGCCCAGGCCATCCTCCCCGTGGTGGAGGCCTACGCCCGTGTGATCGCCCAGGCCACGGGCCGGGAGGAACGCAGCCTGGAGGCCCGCACCCTGGCCTTCGGCCTCTTCGCCATGGTCAGCGCCCTGTCCAGGAGCCGCACGGCCTTCCTGCAGTGGACCGGCCTTGAAACCTACACCCCGGACAACGCGGCGCAGATCGCCCGCATCGTCTCGCAATTCGCCCTGCACGGCGTCACCGGCCAGGAGGCCGCAGGCCAATGAGCCATCCCGCAGGCGGTCCCCGCCTTTTTTCCTTCGAGTTCGTGGCCCTGTGCCTGTTGGTGTTCTTCATCTACTGCAACACCACGGTGTTCTACAGCCTGGACGTGTATCTGGGCATGCTCGGCATCGCGCAGGATTGGCGCGGATTCCTCATCGGCTCGTCCTCGCTGTCCACCATCGCCTTCTTCCTGGTGCTGAGCCCTCTCATGACCGTGCGCAGAGCCCCAGCCTGCGCCTGCTCGGGCGCCGTGGTGCTCATGATCTGCGGCTGCGGCTATCTGTTCGCCGCCACGCCCATGGAGATCCTGGCGCTTCGCCTGGGCAACGGCCTGGGGTTCTCGCTCATGCTCACCTCGGCCACCACGCTGTTCGTGCGCATCATTCCGCCGGGGCTTTCCGGTCGGGCCTTCGGCCTGTATTCCCTGGCCGGTCTCCTGCCCTTCTGCGTGGTCCCGGCGGCCTTCGACCCCTTCACCCGCGACCTGGAGCAGCTGGCCCACGGGTACATGGTCATGTCGCTGTCGCTTCTGCCCGCGCTGGTGCTGATGCTCACGGTGGGGCGGCGCATCGCCGGGAAGGTCGAGGCGCGCGAAGCTGCCGCTGACCGGGATGCCCTGGAGACGACGGGCGCTCCTGGAACTGTCCAGACGGATGATCGCCGGGAAGGCGTCGTCACCTTCCGGGGCATGCTGCAAAACGCCGCCCTGCCCCCCGTGGCCATGATGCTGTGCATGACCACCCTGTACCTGGTCATGTTCAGCACGGTGTTCTTTTTGACCAAAGCCTTCTTCCAGGCCCGGTCCATCGCCAACGTGGGCACGTTCTTCAGCATCCAGATGGGCTGCATCATGATCATACGGCTTCTGGCCATGAACCTGTTCGACCGGGTGCGCAAGACGCGGCTTCTCATGCTGGCTTTCGCCCTTGCCGGAGCTGGCTGCGTGCTCACCGGCACTGCGGGCGGCCCCGTGCAGGCCTACGCCGCCGCGCTGGTGCTGGGAGCGGGCATGGGGGTCGGGTCCCCGGTGCTCAACTCGCTCATGTTCTCCATCTCGCACAAGCGCTTCCAGGCCGTGAACACCAACCTCCTCAGCATGTTCCAGCAGTTGGGGAACTTTCTCGGACCCATCATCGGCGTCTGGGCCATGCAGCTCCTGGGCGATTCGGGCTTCCTGGCCGCCGGGGCCGCAGCCAGCCTGGCGGCGTTCATCCTGTGCGCGGCGTTCGCCCGCAAGGGATTCGACCAGCCGGACCACGCGCGGAACTGATCCCCGCGGATCAGGTTCGTACCGGACCGGATCACTATCGACTGGGCTCTTTACAAACACCCTTCAAAAGAGGATGTTCTTGCAGGAAAAGACCAAGACGCGTCATGTGCAATTTGGTAAAGGATTTCACAATGGACAAGGCGTTCGGCGACAGATGCAACCCCACCGGGGCAGTCCATATTTCCAACAATCCCCCTGATTTCAAAACGATTTTCGAATCTTCTCCGGGCCTGTTCCTCGTCCTCGACAACCAGCTTCGCATCGTTGCCGTCAGCGACGCATACCTGAACGCCACCAAGACCCGGCGCGCGGAAATCCTCGGCAAGGGCATCTTCGAGGTGTTCCCCGACAACCCCGACGATCCTGCCACCGAAGGCGTGCGAAATCTGAACGTTTCGCTGCACCGGGTCCTGCAGACCCGCGCGCCGGACGCCATGCCCGTGCAGAAATACGACATACGCAAACCCGAAAACGAAGGCGGCGGATTCGAAACCCGCTTCTGGAGCCCCCTGAACTCGCCGGTGCTGAACCCGGACGGGTCCCTGGCCTACGTCATCCACCGGGTGGAGGACATCACCGACTTCGTCCAGATCAAGCAGCGCGGCGCGGAGCAGTCCCGCCTGACCCAGGAGATGCTCGCTCGGGAAACGCAGATGGAGGCCGAGATCTATTCCCGCGCCAGGGAGGTTGCCGAGGCCAGCGCCAGGCTCAAGCAGGCCAACGAGCAGATCACCCGCCTCTACGAGAAGACCAGGGAACTCGACGAGCTGAAGACTCAGTTCTTCGCCAACGTCAGCCACGAGCTGCGCACGCCCCTGACCCTGATCCTCGGTCCCCTGGGCCGGCTGCTGTCGGAGCAGGACCTGCCGCAGGACATCCGGCGAGACCTGGGCATGATGCAGCGCAACGCCCGCCAGCTCTACCGCCACGTGAGCGACCTGCTGGACGTGGCCAAGCTCGAGGCCGGAGCCATGGAAATCCGCTACGCCGAGGTGGACGCGGCGCAGCTCGCCATACTGGCGGCCTCGCACTTCGAATCGCTCGCGCACGACATGTCCGCCAACTTCACCGTGCGCACCCCGCCGGAGCTCCCGGTGCAGCTGGACGGGGAAAAATACCAGCGGATCCTGCTCAATCTTCTGTCCAACGCCTTCAAGTTCACCCCCCAGGGGGGAAGCATCCTGCTGACCCTCGCCAAAGAAGGGAGCCTGGCTGTCCTGCGGGTGGAGGACAGCGGGCCGGGAGTGCCCCAGGCCATGCGCGAGGCCGTGTTCGAGCGCTTCAGGCAGGCCGAGGGAAGCGCATCCCGGCGCTTCGGCGGCACCGGGCTCGGGCTCGCCATCACCAAGGAATTCGCCGAACTGCACGGCGGGAACGTCAGCCTGGGCACGTCCGCCCTGGGCGGAGCCCTGTTCACGGTGTCCCTGCCCCTGGCCGCGCCTCCGGGAACCGTCATCCAGCCTTCGGCGGACGTGCTGGACCTGGCCTTGGCCCAGCAGGCCAGGGAGGAACAGGCGCTTTCCGTCGCGCCCCCCCAAAGCGGCGGCCCCCCCCCGGACTCGAGCCTGGTTCTCATCGTCGAGGACAACCGGGACATGAACGCCTTCATCCGCCAGTCCCTGGAGGGCAGGTACCGCACCGCCAGCGCCTTCAACGGCCGGGAAGGGCTGGAAATGGCCCTGGGCCTCAAGCCGGACCTCATCGTGAGCGACATGATGATGCCCCTGGTGAGCGGGGACCGCATGGTGCGCGAGCTCAGGCTGCGCCCCGAACTCGACGAGGTCCCGGTGATCATGCTCACGGCCAAGGCCGACGACGCCTCCCGGGTGTCGCTCCTGAAGGAGGGCGTGCAGGATTACATCACCAAGCCTTTTTCCGTGCAGGAGCTCCTGGCCAAGGTGGAAAGCCTCCTGAAGGACCGCAAGCGCCACGCCGCCGTGCTGCGGGAGAACCAGAAGCGTTTCCAGGCCACCTTCGAGCAGGCCGCGGTTGGCATCGCGCACGTTGGGCTGGACGGTCGCTGGCTGCGGGTGAACCAAAAGCTGTGCGACATCACCGGCTATCCGCCGGACACCATCCGGCAGATGACCTTCCAGGACATCACCCACCCGGACGACCTGGACGCCGACCTGGCCCTGGTCAGCCGTATTTTGTCAGGGGAAATCGATACCTACTCCATCGAGAAGCGCTACGTCCGCAAGACCGGGGAACACTTGTGGGTGCGCCTCACCGTGTCGCTGGTGCGGGGCGAGGCCGGGGAACCGCAATACTTCATCTCGGTGGTGGAGGACATCCAGGCCCGCAAGGACTCCGAAGAGGCGGTCCGGCGCTCGCTGGCCGAGAAGGAAACCCTGCTCAAGGAGATCCACCACAGGGTGAAGAACAATCTCCAGGTCATAACCAGCCTGATCGCCCTGCAGTTCGATGACGCCACCGACCCGGAAGAATCCGAACGCGCCGGACAACTCGCCATGCGCATCAGGTCCATGGCCCTCATCCACGAACAGCTCTACAAGTCCGGGAGCCTGACCGCCATCGACATGGCCCCGTACATCGCGAGCCTGGTGGACAGCATCACCGCCGCGTTCAGCGCCGAGGTCGGGATGGTGGAGGCCCACGTCAACGCCGAGCCGGTCACCCTGGGAATCGACAGCGCCGTTCCCTGCGGCCTGTTGCTGAACGAACTGGTCACCAACGCCCTCAAGCACGCCTTCGCCGATGGGCGAAACGGCAGGCTGGGCGTGTCCCTGTCCGCAAGGGACGGGCGGGCCGTGCTGGTGGTGCAGGACGACGGCCCCTGTTTCCCGGAGGGCCTGGACATGGACGAATCCCAGGACCTCGGCCTGCAGTTGGTCTCGGAACTCACCCGGCAACTCAGGGGAGAGCTGAGCATGTCCTGCGCCCCGGGCGCACGGGTGGAGGTGAGCTTCCCGCTCGGCAACACACCCGAGGAGGCGCGGCTGGTTCCGAAAGCCTGATGCAGGGCGGCAGATGGCCGACAGAGTCAGACGAGCGGGGGCTCTCAGGCCGTAGCGAGAACCGATGATTTCCACCCCGGCGCACCCCTGGGGGATTAGGCTGGACACCCCCGCACACCATTCCCGTTGACATGCTATTCCAGCAGTCGATATAAATATCTATAAACCGTCAGGCGAACTGCTCAAGTCATGCCTGCGCGGTTTCATTGCCACGCACGTTGAGCGGCGATTGGGGCAGGCCGGGGGAATCCGGACGGTTATCCGGGGTCGTTCGTCTTTGAAGGCGAGAGTGGAAAATCTCGATTACTTATTGGAGTGCGGTGTGAGTATGTCTACGAAAGAGCCTTTCGCCTCGTGGTGGGACAAAAAACATGTCCGACTCGGCAAACCAATACTGTACCGGTTGGTTTTCGAGCTTGGACTCGTTGCGTTCAGCCTTGTTGTGTCGTGTGCCATCATCTATCTCGTCAAGGTAGGGCGGCATGGCTAAAACAAAGCTCATGGAAAGAGTAGATATTGTCGAAGCCACAGTGTACTTGGTTGTTTCGTTTGGCTTTTATGGATTCGCAAAATTGGTATATCATTTGGACGAGTGCGTCTTATCTGTCGCATACAGGTGGCTACATGGATTCATTTGATTATATAAAAATTTGCATATACATCTTGACTTTTATCTCTGGATACTTTTACTATATTGAGCCGAACTTGATTCTTTGCAGCATGTTGAAATGATTATGGTGAACACCATAATGAGAGAGGACTTTCATGAATGTTGGAAAATTTAAAACGGCGCTATACGTCTGTTCCTTGGCCTACCTGTTTGCTCTGATGATATTGAGCACCTTGGGAAAAGGGGATTGGTTGTCCTTCGCTTCACTCTTCAAACTATTAGACCGAGTGGCTGGGAATTGACCCGCCACTCGGCCACTTCAACCTAGCTTCCTTGGTATGCCTGCCAGTAGTCGCTCTCTTCCCAGTTTTCATACGCTGGGATAGTAGGACTTTCGCGGACATACTTTTCAAGAGTTGGTTCGAGTTTCGTAAGAGCGAAATCTGTCAGCCCTGCGGTAGCGAAGGCACCTACCGGCCCAAAACTCAAACCGACCGCCCCAGCGCCAAGGCCCCCAAATGCCTTTATGTCGGCAACCTTTTGTTTCGCTTCATCTTCAGTAGGAAGCCGGTATTTCGGTCGTGGCGGCTGGCCGATAGCCGTATCGCCGGATGCGACCAGTGACTCCTCAATGCCTGCCGCTTGAGCGGCCTGTTGGGAATTGGCAACTTCTTCGGATGCCATCATGGACTCTCCAGACCTCCGTTGAACTTTTGCTCAGGCGCGTTGGGTTGTTGCGCCTGCTTTGCGCGGTGCATGCCGTAATTCAGGCCCAGGTAGTGTGCAAATCCTGGCATATTCATTCTCCTGTTTTGTCCCGCACGGATGGCCGCGCGCGACGTAATTGCGTCTTCGCCATCGAAGGATGGCAACGAATCAAGCCGTGCTATTGGCTGCGGGAAGGCAGTCTGCGGTAGTGGCGAAGGTACGTTTCCGCCGCCTCCCGGACCTCCTTGTAGAAGTCCAGCGCCTCATGCGGGCAGCGGGCGAACATCCTCTGCACGGCGCGTTGCGCCGAATGGGGGAGCCGCTCCAGGTAATACTCCATCACGTCCTTGGTCAGGTTGTAGAGCGGGTCGTGCTTGGCCAGTTTCTGGAACACGACTCCAACCCGCTGCTGGGTTCGGAACCGTTTGGCGTCTTCGAAATCCGCCTTGTGGCGCTCGTGATGATGGCGGCTCAGGTCGCGCATGATGTACCAGCGCAACTGCCCTGCGGCGTCGCGGGGCATCGGGCCGCCAAACCTCCCCGCCCTCAACGCCAAAACCCCGAATTTGCCATTTCACGCAAATTTCGCGCAGTCCCTCTTGACAGGTTCGCCGCCGGGCGGGTACTTCTTCCCTCCATGCACTCCCTGAACTTTGCCGCTGGCTTCTTTTGGTCCTTTTATTGGTTTAGCCGCGCCAGCGGTATCGGGAGAGGTGCACGGTAAGTTCGGAGACGACAACCACACCACACCGAGGGCCGCTGGCGATAAGCCGGCGGCCCTTCTTTTTTCATCCCAGGTCCGCAGGCTCCAGCGGACCCCGGCGCAAACCCGGAGGATTTGACCCATGCTTATCGGAAAAGCCGTCCGCCTCGAACGCATCTTCAACCGCAACACCAACCGCACGATAATCGTGCCCATGGACCACGGCGTGACCGTCGGCCCCATCGACGGGCTGATCGACATGCGCGAGACCATAAACCAGGTGGCCGAAGGCGGCGCCAACGCGGTTCTCATGCACAAGGGCCTGGTGCGCTGCTCCCACCGCAAACGCGGTCGCGACGTGGGCCTCATCATCCATCTTTCCGCCTCCACCACCATCTCGCCTTTCCCCAACGCCAAGACCCTCGTGGGCACTGTTGAAGACGCCCTGAAGCTCGGCGCGGACGGCGTGTCCCTGCACATCAACCTGGGGGACGAGACCGAGCGCCACATGCTGGAAGACTTCGGCCACATCACCTCCTCGGCTTCCGACTGGGGCGTTCCGGTGCTGGCCATGGTCTACGCGCGCGGCCCCAAGGTGAAGAACGAGTACGACCCGGACGTGGTGGCCCACTGCGCCCGCGTGGGCCTGGAGCTGGGCGCGGACGTGGTGAAGGTGCCCTACACCGGCGACGTGGAAAGCTTCGCCAAGGTCTGCGACGCCTGCTGCATCCCCGTGGTCATCGCGGGCGGCCCCAAGCTCTCCAACGTGCGCGACCTGGTGTGCATGGCCCACGACTCCGTGCAGGCTGGCGGCTCCGGCCTGTCCATCGGCCGCAACATCTTCCAGTACGGCCAGCCCTCGCGCCTTGTGCAGGCCCTGCATGGCGTGGTGCATCTCAACTGGGAGGTCGAACAGGCCATGGAACTCCTCAAGGACTAGGTGGCGACAGTGAAACAGGTCTGGTTTTCCGCAATGCCTTTCGACAAGACCCTGGTCACCCTGGCCCTGGAGTCCGGCGTGGACGCCGTGATCACAGACGCCAGGCACGCCCCCGACGTGCGCGCCCTGGGCCGGGTGGACGTGTTCACCCCCGAGGATATCGTCCGGGTGGACCTTGCCTCCAAGGCCGACGAGGACATCGCCGTGGCCGCGCTCAGCGCGGGCAAGAAGACAGTGCTGGGACTCGGCTGGGAGATCATCCCCGTGGAGAACATCCTGGCCCAGTCCGTGGGTCTGGGGGTTGAAGTCGCCGATCTCGATCAGGCGCGCCTGGCCGCCGGAATCCTGGAGCGCGGCGTGGACGTCATCGTGGCCCTGCCCCAGGCCGCCGCCGACTTGAAGAAAATCGTGGCGGACGTGAAGCTCTCCCAGGGGACCATCCCCCTGGAGAAGGCCGTGATCACCTCCATCAAGGCTGCAGGCCTTGGCCACCGGGTGTGCGTGGACACCATGAGCATGCTGAAAAAAGGCCAGGGCATGCTGGTTGGGAACTCGAGCGCCTTCACCTTCCTGGTGCACGCCGAGACCGAGTCCAACCCCTACGTGGCCGCGCGCCCGTTTCGCGTGAACGCCGGGGCCGTGCACGCTTACGCCGTGATGCCCGGCGACCGCACCAGCTACCTGGAAGAGCTGTCCAGCGGCGACGAGGTGCTCATCGTGTCTGCGGACGGCTCCACGTCGCTGGCCACCATCGGGCGCACCAAGGTGGAAATCAGGCCCATGCTGCTGGTCACGGCCGCGGTGTGCGGCGTGGAGGGCGCGGTGTTTCTGCAGAACGCCGAGACCATCCGCCTGACCCGCGCCAATGGCGAACCGGTCAGCGTGGTCAGCCTGAAAGTGGGCGACGAGGTGCTGTGCAAGGTGGATCAGGCCGGACGCCACTTCGGCATGCGCATCTGCGAAGAGATCAAGGAAGGCTAGCCCATGCCAGACGATATGCCGAAAATCGACGACGCGGCGCACGACGCCCCCCTGGACACCGTGCGCGACGCCATCGACCAGGTGGACCGCGACCTGCTCTCGCTCCTGAACCGCCGGGCCGCCCTCTCGCTGGAGGTCGGCAGGCTGAAGGCCGGAAGCGACGAGCCGGTGTTCAAGCCCTTCCGCGAAAAAGAGGTGCTGGAGAAGCTCTCGCGCGAGAACCCCGGCCCTCTGCCCGACGAGCACCTGCGCGCCGTGTACCGGGAGATCATGTCCAGTTCGCGCAGGCTCCAGCGCACCCAGAAGGTGGCCTACCTCGGCCCGGACGGGACCTTCTCCTACTTCGCGGCGGTCTCCTACCTGGGGAAAAGCGCGGACTTCGAGCCGCGCAGGACCATCGACGAGGTGTTCGAGGCCGTGAGCCTGCGAGACGTGGAGCTCGGGGTCATTCCGCTTGAGAACTCGCTCCAGGGCACCGTGGGCCAGAGCCTGGACCTGTTCCTGCGGCACGAGGTGTTCATCCAGGCCGAGCTGTACTGCAAGATCAGCCACTCGCTGCTCTCCAAGGGCACGGATCTCACGCGCATCGAGGAGGTCTACTCCCACCCGCAGCCCCTGGCCCAGTGCGGGGCCTGGCTCAAGGCGCACCTGCCCATGGCCCGCATCGTGCCCACGGACTCCACGGCGGCGGCGGCCAAGCGCGTGCTGTACAACCCCAAGTCCGCGGCCATCGGCCACGTGAAGCTCTCGGAGATGCTGGGGCTGAACGTGCTGGCCAGCCGCATCGAGGACCTGCCCGACAACTGGACGCGCTTCCTGGTGATCGGACCCGCCGAGACCAAGGCCGGCAACCGCGACAAGACCTCCATCCTGTTCACCCTGCCGGACAAGCCCGGCGCGCTGTCCGCCGTGCTGTCCAAACTGGCGGGCGAGGGCATCAACCTGACCAAGCTGGAGTCGCGCCCGCTGCGCGGCGAAAAATGGAAGTACGTGTTCTTCGCGGACCTCCAGTGCGACCTGGGCAGCGAAGAGTACGCCGCCATGATCGCCGACCTGCGCCACGAACTGCACTCGCTGCGTATTCTCGGCAGCTATCCGGCAGGGCCGCACCTGGACGTGTCCGGGTCCGCCGTGGTGGAAAGGGG
>JBKICU010000036.1:0-95894 GCA_046566965.1 Acidobacteriota bacterium | reverse complement strand
TAGTGGAGCAAAATATATTCCATTATCCCGCATTGCTGCCGCACTGCGCACGCCGAAACAGTTGAAGGATATCGATCTACAAGCAGAGCTCGCACGACCGCTCACATTCAAGACCACAAAAAAAGTGTTAAAATAATCAACATTTAACGCGGCATCATACTCGACTGAAGAACGACGCACGCACAAAAACGCACGTCCCAGCATCAACAAAAGCACTCTGGATATCTGTCGACACGACACACATGCAGAGAACCAAAAAGAATAACAATATGCATGATTGGTATAGTGCGACTTCCATTCGACATGCCCACACCATACGACCCATCCTGGGTAGAGTGGCGAAACTCATCGTATTTCACCCCAAGCATTTCTTTGCCATCCTGGGAAGTCCTCCTGTGATTTGATCGCGTGTTGAAGGCTGCAAGCCCCCCTCCGCAATGTGGCAGGAAGGCAGGTCAGGCGTGTAGTCCATTTTCGCAAAGGACAGCTGCGGTTAAACAATGCCCGGCGGCAGATTCAAGCCCCCCTGCGGCAAAGAATGGGGGACCAAGCCGCACTTTCGGCCTGGTCCCCACGTTTACGCCTCGCGTCCCCTGAGGTTCACGCAGAATCGCCCGGACGCGTCACCCGAGCATATTCACCTTGGCTGGGCCGCGATGTGCCGGACGATGAAATTCCACCGCCGGTTTCCCGAAGAGCATTGCGTAGCCGATGATGTGATCCGCCGGGATGCCCAGGCGCGCGACAATCTCCGGACAAACCGACAGCGCCATCATGAACAGGCCGTCCCACAGCGTGCCCAGACCGTGCGAGCTTGCCAGAAGCTCGAAGGTGGTCAGGGCGATGTGGGCGTCCTGGACCGGGCACGGCGCGGTTCTGGGGGCGCTGGTCACGAGCAGGTGCGGCGCGCCACGGAGAATGACGTCGCGCCCCTGGGTCTTCCAGGCGTTGACCACGAACGCCATGTACTGTCCGGCGAGGCCGTCCGGCAGCTTCCGCGCCTCCTCAGCCGCGCAGAGGCAGGACATGAGATCGCGGCTCAAGGAGGCCATGAACTCCTTGTTCCTGACCACCGTGAACAGAACGTCCTGGGCGTTTACCCCGGTGGGCGCGTGGCAGGCCGTTTCCAGGAGCTCGTCGATCAGTTCGGGCGGCAGATTCTCGTCCTGGTAGCGGCGCACCGACCTGCGCCAGCGGATCAGGGTGCTCATCTGCGCGGGAGAGGGCAGTTGCGGCGCAGCGGCGGTATCGGACTGAGCCGGGTCGTTTCCCAGTATCGACAACGCTCCCGGCGGACAGACCGCATAGCAGTGGAGGCACCGGTAGCACCGCGTTTCGTCGGTTATCTCGGGCAGGTCGTTCATGGCGATGATGCCTGCCGGACACTCGGTCGCGCACTCGCCGCACCGGGCGCACATGTTTTCGTCCACATGGAACTGGAGCATGGTCCCTCCTCGTTTGCTTGAATCGTTCAATGCCGTCCCGGACGGGGAAGCCCCGCCATCCCCGGGCTCGGCCGCGTCCCCGCGTCCGAAGCTTTTGTGAGCAGACTAGCCGCAATCCGTTCCAATAAGAACTCGAAAATTGACCCGTGCCCGGCCCGGGTTATTCCCCTTGTGAGAGGCCATTCCCCCACAACCCGCATGCTGCTCCCGAACTTCCATGCCTGTTCCTCCGGAACTGCCCGAGACGGCACGTCCCGGCCCAATCCTGCACCTGGCGGCCATTGGCGCGCATCCATCCGAAACCCGAAACGTCATTGCCGCATTGTGTCCGGCCATCCAGCTTGTGCCTTGACACCCGCCGGGGCGTCGTTATGAAATTGCATGCGCTTTTCCCCGGTCTGGAATCTTCATGCCTTTTTCAGGGTCTACGGTCTGGCCTTCTGCCTTTTGCCGTGCGCTCTCACGGCCGTCTTTCTCTCCTACTTCCTGTCGGACCGGCTGCACGAGTTGTATCTGAACGAGATACGCCAGACTCTGGGCGTACAGGGACAGTTCCTGGACACCTGGATCGCCTACAGGCAACGCGACATCCAGCGTCTGGCCGCAGTCCCGGAGATCGTGGGCATGAACCTCGACGCCACCGACCGTTCGTTCCGGCAGTTCCTGGCGGTCATGCCGGAATTTCGCGGCCTGGGGCTCATAGACGCCAGCGGAACCACGGTGGTGGACACCGCGGCCAAAACGGGCCTTTATCTCGGGGACAGAGCCTATTTCAAAGCCGCCACGCAGGGGAAAAGCTACATATCCGACGTGCTGGTGGGACGCGCCACCGGAGCCAGCCTCATCATGTTCTCCTCGCCGGTGCTGTCCGCCGACGGAACATTCCGGGGAGCCATCTTCGCTTCCGTGTCCATGGACATGATCGAGGAGATCCTCCGCCCCCGCATCCAGTTCGAAGGCCGCACCCTTCTGTTGGACAAGTCCTTGAAACTGATATCCGGCTCGCGCAGTCCAGGAGAGGCGCCGGAGAACAGCTTGCCCCACCCCGCCTCCCGGACCATTCGCACCGACGGCGGAAATTTCAGCTACGTGACCCCGGAAGGGGAAGAATTGGTGGCCGTGGCCCTTCCCCTGGAAACCCTGGGCTGGGTGCTGGTGGGCGAAGTGAAAGCCGAAGCCATACGAGAGGCCGTACGGCCCGTGCTGGGCTGGGTGCTGGCGGCGGGCGGAGTCTCCTTCCTGCTGGCTCTTCCGCTTCTTTTCAGGATGACCAGGCAGGTGGAATCGGTGGTCATGCCGCTGGCCCGGCATGCGCGCGGCGTGGCCGGAGGAAACTATTCCCTGCCCGCCCCGCAGGTGCATCTCGACAAGAGTCCCCTGGAGCTGCGCGTTCTGGCGGAAGCCTACGAGACCATGCGCGGCAAGATCCTGAGCGACATGAACCTCCTGGAATCCCTGGCCCTGACCGACGACCTGACCAGGCTGCCCAACCGCCGCTGCATCATGGAGGAAGGGGTGCGCCTTCTTGAGATCAGCTCCAGGGCGGGCAAGCCATGCTCCTGCATGGTCATAGACGTGGACCGCTTCAAGGACATCAACGACCGTTACGGCCATGCCATGGGCGACCGGGTCCTGGTGGCGCTGGCAATGGTTTTTAGAGAATCGCTCCGCGGAGCCGACCTGCTGGGACGCCTCGGAGGTGAAGAGTTCCTGGTGGTGTGCACCAACACCGGGGCAACGGAAGCGCGCCACCTTGCGGACAGGCTGCTTAAGAACCTGCGCGGCAGCGGGCTCGGCCCCCTGGCCGACCTCCAGATCACCGTGAGCATCGGCGTGGCCACCCTGGCAGCCCCCGTGGAGGACGCGTCGGCCCTCTTCGAACGACTGATCCTCACGGCGGACATGGCCATGTACCACGCCAAGACCTCCGGACGCGACAAGGTGGTCATGGCCGACTGCGACCCCAGACAGGCCACCTGCAACGATTTCACCATCTGATCCGGCCCGCCCGTCCGGCAGCCGGAATTACCGGAAGCCCGCATGCACTACGAAGGCAACGTCATCCGCCCGCCGAGCGAGGCCGACAGCATTCTGCTCCAGGTCACCGTGGGCTGTTCCCACAACCGCTGCGCCTTCTGCGGGGCCTATCCCGGCGAGCGGTTCCGCCTGAAGGACCAGGCCATGATCTTCGGCGACATCGACTACGCGGCCCGGCACATGCCCATGCTGCGCCGCCTCTTCCTGTGCGACGGCGACGCCATGGTCATGCCCATGGAGCAACTGCGGGCAATCCTTGCGCGCATCCGGGAGAAGCTGCCCCAGGTGGCGCGCGTGGGCACCTACGCCAGCGCCAGGAGCCTTCGCGCCAAAAGCCCGGCGCAGCTCGCGGAGCTTCGCGCCCTGGGGTTGTCCACGGTGTACATGGGCCTGGAATCGGGCGATGGCGAGCTTCTCTCGCGCATGGGGAAAAAATCCTCGGTGGCCGACATCCTGGGCAAGGCGCGGCTGGTGCGCGAGGCAGGCATGAAGCTCTCGGTCACGGTGATCGCGGGCCTTGGCGGCAGCGAGGGATGGCAGCGACACGCCAGGCTGACCGGCGAGGCGCTCACCGCCATGCAGCCGGACCAGGCCGCGTCCCTGAGCCTTATTCCCGTGCCGGGCACCCCGTTGTGGGACTGGATCGCGGCGGGAAGCTTCAGCCTGCCCCACGGGCTTGACCTGGTGCGCGAACTGCGGCTCACCCTTGAGCACACCCACATGGAGCGAGGGCTGTTCCTGGCGGACCATGCCTCGAACCATGTGCCGCTCAAGCTGCGCATGCCCCGCGACAAGGCGCACGGGCTGGCGCTTCTGGACGCCGCCCTGGCCGGGGAGCGCCCCCTCAAGCCGGAGCGGGCCAGAAGGCTGTAGCCATCCCCGCACGGCAACGGGGCTGCCGGATGCTCCCGCTGCCGCGCCCCAACGCGGCGCGCAAATCGGCTGCCATCCGGCGGTCCGCGTTTCACGCTGACGCCCGATTATGCTTCCCGGTAAAGGGGCGACTGCGCCTGCGGGCAGCAAAATTGCGTATTCCCTTTATTCCTGAAACATCTATGTTTCAGGAGGCGACACCAGCCAATGCGTCAGCCAATGCCCTGAGGAAACATCGCCAATGCCCGCACACCATACCCGACACCTCCTGACGGTCCCGGCAGGCCTTCTGCTATTTCTTGTCGCTGCGCTCAGCGCCTTCGCCGCCGACCACGCACCCGGCGAATTCAATTTCCGTGTGCCCAAAGGATCCACCACCACCCAGATGAAGGCCTGGATCAAGGAATCCTCGTCGCGCCACGGGCTGGACCCGTTCCTGGTGCAGGCCCTCATGGAAGTGGAGTCCGGCGGCGACGCCACCGCCGTCTCGCCCAAGGGGGCGCAAGGACTCATGCAGATCATGCCCCAGACCGGCAAGGGCCTGAACCTGGCCGACCCGTTCGATCCTTCCGCCAACATCGAGGCGGGCAGCCGCTACCTCAGCCAGCAGCTCAAAGCCTTCGGTGACCTGCGCCTGGCCCTGGCCGCCTACAACGCCGGCCCCGAGGCCGTGCGCAAGTACGCGGGCATTCCGCCCTTCCCGGAAACCCAGCGCTACGTGGCCGCTGTGGCCAACCGGTTCATCGTGCTGAAAACGGGAAAGGGGATGGACGCCTTCGTGAAAAAGGCCCTGGAGAACGCTGGAGCCGGGAAGTGAGGGGGCGCGCCGACTCGTGATCTAGGCCGGGACGGCCTCGCGCGAGGCGGCCCAGCGCGACAATACCGCCGTGACCACCAGCGAGAACAGCAGCCGCGCCGCAAGCGTCCCCCAGGGGCTGGCCCCGATAAGCGCCAGGAGCAGCGTGTCCTCGATGAGCGCGTGGGACAGGCTCATGAGCGATACCGCAGCGAACACGTCCCTTTTGGGGATGTGCCCGGCCTGGGTCTCGTGGATGATGAGTCCGCCGCCGTAGGTGAGCCCCATGGTCATGCCGATCACGGTGACCGTGGCCGCCGTGGGGCCTATGCCCATGAGCTTCAAAAACGGCGACAGCAGCGCTTCCAGGAGGCGGGTCAGCCCCACGGCGTTCAGGAAACGCATAAGGCCCATGAGCGCCAGAATGATGAGGAATATGTAGCCGAGGTTCTTGGTTTCGCCCCAGGCCCAGTTCAGAAGCCCCGCGTCCTGCCTGGGAGGCAGCCAGAGCATCACCGCCGGCCCGGACAGGAAATCCCCGCTTTTGAGTATCAGGTGCAGGAGCCAGGCGCACAGCAGCGCGCCGCCGATGCGCAGCGCGTTCTGCCCCAGGAAGCTCACCCCGCAGCGTTTGGTCACCTGCCCTTCCACCAGCAGGTTGTGCGCGATGAGCATCAGGACCCCGAGCACCGTGGCCTGCGCCACGGTCACCGGGCCGGTTTCGGCGGACAACGCCTGGAACACCAGAAGCCCGCCGTAGATGTTGGAGAGCATGGCCGTGGCCCAGGCCAGCCCCATGCCGGCAGGCAGGCCCACCAGCTCCATCACCGGCCCGAGCGGCGCTGCCAGGTACTCGATGACGCCAAGTTCCTTGAGGACCTTCACCACCAGGATGATGGGGATCATCACCTTGAACAGGGCAAAGCTCACGCGAAGCGAATCGCGCAGAAGGGAGACGGCCGCATTGCCCAAGGCCGACGGAAACGCTCCGCCCACTAGACCCCCTTGCTCTGGCTCAGGGCTTTCAGGATCTTCTGTTTGAGCACGGACCCGTCGATGGGCTTGGTCATGAAATCCGTCACCCCGAGTTTGGTGGCGTCAACCACCACCTGCTTGTTGGGCATGCCGGTTATCATGATGAAAGGCGTGGCCGCGAAGCGTTCGTCCCCCCGCATCTTGCGCAGGAGCTCCAACCCGTCCACGCCCGGCATCAGCCAGTCCGCCACCACGAGGCCGATGGGGATCGATTCCATGATGTTCCAGGCTTCGGCCCCGTTGCTGGCCTGATAGATGGCGTGCATGCCGAGCGGTTCCAGGATACCTTCCACGATACCTCGGATGATGGGGGTGTCGTCCACCACCAGCAGGTTGGTCTCCCCAAGTATCCGTCTCAGGCGTTGAATGGACTGCTGATCCATGCTGCCGCTCCGTTATTCCTGCGTTTCAAGGCGTCGCGCATGCTCGAACAGCGTGACCGGCATTTCCTACCAGTTCGGTGACAGATTTGCCAGCGAAGAGGCATGTCCGATTTCATCGAGTGGAAGACTAATTTCTGGACGCGCCCGCCGGGGCTCTGATCGAATCGGCCTGACTTTTGCCCTCCCGCTCGACCTTCCTCCCGATTCGTCCACAAGCTCAAAGAGCCCCACGTTCCTCCGGATGGCGGCCCGCACGAACAGCACAAAAAAACCGGGGGCCAGAAGCCCCCGGTCGTACCGGTCGTGATCCGAAGCGCCGAGGGCTGCGCCTACTTCTTGGTGGCCACCATGTTGATCAGGCGCACCAGCTGATGGGTGAATCCGGCCTCGTTGTCGTACCAGATGACCACCTTGAGCATGTTGTTGTCCAGCACGGTGGTGAGGGGGCCGTCCACCACGCCGCCGTGGGTGTCGCCCAGGTAGTCCACGGAGACCAGGGGCTCGTCGGTGTAGCCCATGTTCTCGTTGGCCTTGGACTTCAGAAGCGCGTTGACCTCTTCCCGGGTGACGGGCTTCTCCATTTCGCAGGTCAGGTCCACCAGGGAGCCGTCGGCGGTGGGGACGCGGATGGAATAGCCGTCCAGCTTGCCCTTCATCTCCGGCATGACCACGGTGACCGCGCGGGCGGCTCCGGTGGTGGTGGGGATGAGCGAGATGCAGGCGGCGCGGGCGCGGCGGGGGTCCTTGTGGGAGCCGTCCAGGATGCGCTGGCTCATGGTGTAGGAGTGGATGGTGGTCATGAGGCCGTGCTTGATGCCGAAGGCGTCGTTCAGGGCCTTGGCCACGGGAGCCAGACAGTTGGTGGTGCAGGAGGCCGAAGAGACGATGTGGTGGACGGCGGGGTCGTAGTCGGCCTCGTTCACGCCCATGACCACGGTGCAGTCCGGGTTCTTGGCGGGAGCGGAGATGATGACCTTTTTCGCGCCGCAGGCCATATGCTGGGAGGCCTTCTCGCGGTCGGTGAACTTGCCGGTGGTGTCCACCACGATGTCGATGCCGTGCTCGGCCCACTTCCATTCGCCGCCGGGGAAGCGGGTCACCACGATCTTGTTTCCGGCCACGGTGATGCCGTTCTCCCAGGTGCCCACTTCGCCCTGGAAGATGCGGTGCACGGAGTCGTATTTCAGCAGCCGGGCCAGTTCGGCGTTGTCGGCGCGGGCGTTTATGACCCCGATCTCGATGTTCTTGTCGCCAGCCAGTATCCGGGTCAGGTAGCGGCCGATGCGGCCGAATCCGTTCACGCCAATCTTGATCGCCATGGATGCCTCCTGGGTCTTTGTGCGAAACCCGCGTGGTGATGAGTATGAAAAAGCGCAGGGGGCCAGCCCGGCCCCCTGCCCGTTGGTCGCTTTAGGCCTTTCCGGAACAGCCCAGCACGTTCCTGATCTTGTGGGCCACCATGTCCCGCACGGCGTCGCGGGCGGGTCCGAGGTACTGGCGGGGGTCGAAATCGCTGGGGTTCTCTGCGAAATGCTTGCGGATGACCGCAGTCATGGCCAGACGGATGTCCGTGTCGATGTTGATCTTGCACACGGCCATGGTGGCGGCGCGGCGGAGCATCTCCTCGGGCACGCCCTTGGCGTCGCCCACTGCGCCGCCGTAGGTGTTGGCCATCTTCACGAACTCCTGGGGTACGGACGAGGAGCCGTGCAGCACCAGGGGGTAGCCGGGCAGCAGCGTGCCGATCTTCTCCAGGCGGTCGAAGTCCAGCTTGGCCTCGCCCTTGAACTTGTAGGCTCCGTGGCTGGTGCCGATGGCGATGGCCAGGGAGTCGCAGCCGGAGCGCTCCACGAACTCCACGGCCTGGTCGGGGTCGGTGTAGATGCTGTGCTCGGAGCTGACCTCGTCCTCCACGCCCGCCAGACGGCCAAGCTCGGCCTCCACGAACACGCCCTGGGCGTGTGCGCATTCCACGACCTTTTTGGTCAGGGCGATGTTCTCCTCGAAGGGCAGGTGCGAGCCGTCCACCATCACCGAGGTGAACCCGGCCTTGATGACCATCTCGCAGATCTCGAAGTTCTGGCCGTGGTCCAGGTGCAGCACCACCGGGAGGTCGGTGTCGGCCATGGCCGCTTCCATGAGCTTCATGATGTAGTTTTCGCCCGCGTACTTGCGCGCCCCCGCCGAAACCTGGAGGATGAGCGGCGCGCGCTCCTGGTTGCCAGCGGCGATGATGCCCTGGACGATCTCCATGTTGTTCACGTTGAAGGCGCCGACGGCGTAGCCGCCAGCGTAGGCTTTATCGAACATTTCCTTGGGCGAAACCAAAGGCATGACGCTCTCCTCCTTGAGGGGTGTGGGCGGATTATGGGCTGGTGATGGCAGAGCGCGGAAAGCGCCCCGATACGCCGGGGATATAGGCTTGAGCCATCTTTTTTGTCAACGGAAAGCCCCGCTTTGCCGCCCGCTTGGACTTTCCGATGCCCGCCTTGACGCTTCGCTCGCACGCTCCAAATGAAGCCCCCGCTCCCTGAACTCCGGTTTGCCTGCGCCCCCTGCGCTTGTCCGGCAGACGTAGCCGGGCGAAGACAAAAAAGGAAAGGACCGGGGCGCATGCGCGCTCCCGGCCCTGAATGGCGTTGTTTCCGATGCTCCACACCCTACTGGAAGCGCACCGGCAGGGCCTTGGACAGCGCGTCGCACAGGCCGGTGTGGGCCTTGTCCACGTCCTTGTCGGTGAGGGTGCGCTCGGCGTGGCGGTAGGTGACCCGGAAGGTCACGTTCTTCTCGGTGGCGCCTTCGGGCTCGAACAGGTCGTGCACGGCCACGTCCTCCAGAATGGCGGCCTTGTGGGCGCGCGCGGCTCCCAGCACCTCGGCCACGGAGAGCGTGGAGGGCATCACCAGGGTCACGTCGCGGCGCGACGGCGGGAACTTGGGCAGGCCCCGGAAGCGGATGGAGCGGTGCTGGTGCAGGGCCATGAGGGCCTCGGCGTCAAGCTCCGCCATCCACAGTCCGGCCTTGGCCTCGTAGCTGTCGGCCACGTCCTGAAGCACCTTGCCCATGACGCCGAGCACACGCCCGTCCAGGCTGACCTGCACGCAGGGCGAAAGCCAGGGGTGGTCCTTGTGCACGGCGTACTGGGCGTCCGACAGGCCCAGGGAGGCCAGAAGCTGTTCCACCAGCCCCTTGAGGTCGGAATAATCGACCTTCTCCTCGGGCCAGGGGAACGATCCGAAACGCGCGCCGCACAGGGCGATGCCCAGGCGATGGGCCTCGCGCACCGTGGTCTCGCTGGCGCTGTCGGCCGTGAAGGCCTTGGCCAGCTCGAACAGGCGCAGTGTGGCGTTGCCCTGGGAAAGGTTGTGGCGCACGGCCTTCATGAGTCCGGGGGCAAGCTCGGTGCGCATGACGTTCTGGTCTTCCGAGAGGGGGTTGGCCACGGGCACGCGGCCCTCGCCCGGCAGGCCCAAGAGATCGAGCTCCTGCTGGCCCACGAAGGAGTAGTTCACGGTCTCGCGAAGCCCCGCGCCGCAGGCCCAGGCCTTCAGGCGGCCCATGAAGGGCACTTCCGCGCCCAGACGGTCAGGCACTTCGAGGGATTTCAGCATCTTGGGCATGGCGGCCGGGATGCGGTCCATGCCGTACACGCGCGCCACCTCTTCGATCAGGTCCACCTCGCGCTCCAGGTCCTGGCGGGCGGGCGGGGGCGTGATGGTCCAGGCCTCGGCGGACTTGAGCTCCACCTCGCAGCCCAGGGCCTGAAGGGTCTTGCGGCAAAAATCGTTGGAAAGTTCGATGCCCAGCAGGCTCACGGCCTTGGCGGGCCTGAACCCGATGGGCGAGGGCTTCCAGGGCTTGGGCTCGGCCTCGGCGATGCCGGGCAGCACGCGCCCATCGGCCACCTCGGCCATGAGGGCGGCGGCGCGGTTCATGGCGAAGAGCGAGCCGGGCTGGTCCACGCCGCGCTCGTAGCGGTAGGAGGACTCGCTGGAGAGGCCCAGGCGGCGGGCGGTCTTGCGGATGGTGGCCGGGTTGAACACGGCGCACTCCAGCAGCACCTCGGTGGAGCGGTCGGAAATTTCGGAGTTCTCGCCGCCCATGACGCCTGCCAGTGCCACAGCCTTCGCCCCGTCGCGGATCAGGAGGTCGCGGGTGGTCAGCACGCGTTCCTGGCCGTCCAGGGTGTTGAAGCGCGTGCCCTCGGCGGCGCGGCTTATCTCGATGAAGTCCCCTGCCAGCAGGTTCCGGTCGAAGGCGTGCAGGGGCTGGCCAAGTTCCAGCATGACGTAGTTGGTCACGTCCACGATGTTGTTCACCGGGCGCTGGCCCATGGCAGTCAGGCGGTAACGCATCCAGGCGGGGGAGGCCTTGATCTCCACGCCCCGGATGATGCGCGCGCGGTACACCGGGCACAGGTCCGGCTCGGGGATGCGGATGGACACCAGGGTGGACGCGTCCGGGCCGTCCTCCTTCAGGTGCACCGAGGGCATGGTGAGCGGCAGGCCGAAGGCCATGGCGGCCTCGCGGGCCAGCCCCAGCACGGAGAGGCAGTCCGCCCGGTTGGGGGTGATGCCGATCTCCAGCACCACGTCGTCCAGGTTCATGGCCTCCGCCAGGGTCTTGCCGGGCTTCAAGCCCGCCGGAAGCTCCAGGATGCCCTCGCTCTTCTCGGCTAGACCAAGCTCCGATTCGGAGCAGATCATGCCGAAGGACTCCACGCCGCGAATCTTGCTCTTCTTGATGGTCAGCCCGCCGGGCAGCACCGTGCCGATCCTGGCCACGGGCACGCTCAGACCGGCTGCCACGTTGGCCGCGCCGCACACGATCTGCAGGGGTTCGCCCTGGCCCACGTCCACGGTGCACACCGAGAGCTTGTCGGCGTCAGGGTGCTTCTCGCGGGTGAGCACGTGGCCCACCACCACGTCGGCGGTGGCGGCGAAGGGACGGCTGACGCCCTCCACTTCCAGCCCCAGCATGGTCAGGCGGTCGGCCAGGGTGTCGACGGAGCCCTCGTAGGGGACAAACTCGCGCAGCCAATTGAGAGAAAGCAGCATGTGAAAAGCCTCCGGCGTCCTGCTGAGGTCGAGCGAGCCGACCTCAGTCGGTCACCATCACGATCGGATGATGTTCATGGCGTACTCGATGGTACGCGTACAAGTATCCAGCAGCACTGGCGTCAAGGCCAGCATCTCGCGCATGAGGATGGCGAGATCTTCAAGTTCGTATTCATGTGCGATTCTGTTTCTCAGCGCGCGAATACGTTTGATTGCATTGACGTCGTCAAACAATTCCCGCTTGTCCGCCCGGTTGATTACATCCAGGGGCGTGCCGCTCTCATAGAGTTCATAGGCGTCCAAAGATCGGAACACCTTTTGGATCAGAATGTCCGAGGTGCGTGAAAAGCGACCGGCCATAGCCTCCAAAGCGTCATAGTCAGCTTCGGACAGGTCGGAGATATCTGGGATATGGGAGCAGGCGTCCCAAGAGCGCTTGAGCCGTTGCATGGACTTCTCAAGCTGGGCGATACTGCGGGTTATGTTCTGCATCCGGGCAGCGGTGTTCATAATCGTACCGCCTTTTCCATAACAATCCGCACGAACGGGGAGCTCAGGTCCTTGGCGACGACAATATCGATTTTTTGCTCGCCCAGTTTTTCCTGAAGTTCCCACCAGACGGCATCTTTGCCGTCGTCACCGAGAAGCTGCGAAAAGATGAGCAGGTCGATGTCGCCGCCGCGCTTGGAATCGTCCGCGCGCGACCCGAAGAGCCACACCTCGGCCTGCGGGTCCTGCGAGGCCACGGCGGCCTTTATGATGTGCTGTTCTTCGGGAGTGAGGCGCATGGCCTGGCCCCGCAGCCTACGCGAACTGGCCCAGGAAGCGGACGTCGTTCTCGAAGAAGAGCCGCAGGTCGCCCACCCCGTATTTCAGCATGGTCACCCGTTCAACGCCCATGCCGAAGGCGAACCCGGAATACACTTCCGGATCGATGTCCACGGCTTTCAGCACGTTGGGGTCGATCATGCCGCAGCCCAGGATCTCCACCCAGCCGGTGGACTTGCACACGCGGCAGGTCTGGCCGCCCACGTGGCCCTTGCCCTCGCACATGACGCAGGAGATATCGACCTCGGCGCTCGGCTCGGTGAAGGGGAAGAAGCTGGGACGGAACCGCACCAGGGTGTCGGGTCCGAAGATGCGGTGCACGAAGAAGGTGAGCGTGCCGCGCAGATCGGCCATGGTGACGCCCTTGTCCACGAGGAAGCCCTCAATCTGGTGGAACATGGGCGAATGGGTGATGTCCGAATCGCGGCGGTAGACCTTGCCCGGCGCGATGGCCGCCACGGGAGGCTTGCGGGAAAGCAGCGTGCGCACCTGCAGGGGCGAGGTGTGCGTGCGCAAGAGGATGTTGTCCCCGATGTACAGGGTGTCCTGCATGTCGCGGGCGGGGTGTTCCGGCGGGAAGTTCAGAGCCTCGAAGTTGTAGAAATCGGTTTCTATCTCCGGGCCGGTGACCACCTCGAAACCCATGCCGGAAAAGGCCCGGCAGATCTCGTCGGAAACAAGGCTCAAAGGATGCAGGCCCCCCGTGGGGTGCGACCTGCCCGGCAGGGCGGGGTCGAACCCGGCGAGCATGGCCTCGTCCTGGGCGCGCTTGAGTCCCTCCAGGCGCACGGTGTAGTGCGCCGTGAGTTCCTCCTTCACGGTGTTGGCAGTCTGGCCCGCCTGGCGCTTCTCCTCGGCGGTGAGGCCGGGGAGCTTGGCCATGATCTGGGCCAAGCGGCCCTTGCGGCCCAGATAGGCAACGCGCAGTTCTTCAAGGGCCTCGAAAGAGGACGCCTGGCCGAGGGTGTTTTTGGCTTCCCCGGCCAGGGCGGTCAATTCCTCAATCAGGGCCTGGCCTGAACTCACACGCTCACCTTGGATTTGGCGACTTCGGCCAGCTTGGCGAAGTCGGCCTTCTCGCGAACAGCCATGTCGGCCAGGACCTTGCGGTCCAGCTCAATGCCGGCCAGCGACAGGCCGTGGATGAACTTGCCGTAGCTTATGCCGTTCTCGCGGGCGGCGGCGTTGATGCGCATGATCCACAGCTTGCGGAATTCGCGCTTCTTCACCTTGCGGTCGCGGTAGGCGTAGGCCATGGCGCGCTCGACGTTCTCGCGGGCGGTTTCGTACAGCACCGAACGGGCGCCGACGAAGCCCTTGGCCAACTTCAGATACTTCTTGTGCCGCTTATGGGCGGCCTGTCCGCGTTTGACACGCATGGGATGGTCCTCCTGAGTGAGAAGAGAGGAATCGAGAGGAAACTTTTTGAAAAAAGTTTCCTCTCGAGCTCTCCTTCAAAAACTTTTTAAGTAGCTTCGCGTCGGACATCGTCAAAATTGCGTGTCAGGTCGCGGAGCTCATTGCAGGGTCCAGGGGGATCATCCCCCTGGCGGGTGCAGGGCAGAGCCCTGCCGGGGTTTGGGGCAGCGCCCCAACACGCCGCGCCTTACGCGTAAGGCAGCAGACGCCTGACGGCGCCCTCGTTGGCCGAGTCCACGATGGCCGAGGAAGACAGCGAGCGCTTACGCTTGGCGGTCTTCTTGGTCAGGATGTGGCGCTTGTTCTGCTTGCGACGGCGGAACTTGCCGGTGCCGGTGGTGGTGAAGCGTTTCGCCGCGCATTTATTGGTCTTGATCTTGGGCATGTGATCCTCCTGAAAATACGGCCCGCCCCGGTTTTCCGGGACGGGCTGCAGGCCGCGGCCTGCGGAAATGGTATATATGCGCCTAGGGCTTCTTTTTCACGGTGGGGGCCAGCATCATGTTCATGATGCGTCCCTCGAACCGGGGCTCCTGTTCCACCTTGGCCAGGTCGCCGAGGTCCACCACGATGCGCGCCAGGATGGCGGCGCCACGGTCCTTGTGGACAACTTCGCGGCCGCGGAAGAACACGGAGACCTTGCAGCGGTCGCCCTCTTCCAGGAAGCGGCGAATGTGCTTGAGCTTGGTCAGGTAGTCGTGCTCGTCGGTCTTGGGCCGGACTTTGATTTCCTTCACAAGGATGACGGTGGACTTCTTCTTGGCTTCCTGCTGCTTTTTCTGCTGCTGATACTTGAACTTGCCGTAGTCCATGATTCGGCAGACAGGGGGATCGGCGGCGGCGGCGACTTCGACAAGGTCCAGACCCTTTTCCTGGGCCAGTCGAAGGGCTTCGCTGGTGGGGATGATACCCAATTGCGAGCCGTCGTCAGCGATCACCCGCACCTCGCGGGCGCGGATCTGATGATTGCAGCGGGCGGTGTCACTGGCAGAAGATATAGCGCATTCCTCCTCGTTTGAATGGGGCCTGGCAGTCTTCCAGGATGGCCTGAATGACCTCGTCCACTCCCTTCAGTCCCAAATTCTCGCCCGAACGCAGGCGTACGTTCACGCCGCCCTGCTCAAGCTCCTGATCCCCGATGACCAGCATGTAGGGGATCTTCTCCAGTTGAGCCTCGCGCACCTTGTAGCCCAGCTTTTCGTTGCGCGTGTCGGCCTCGACGCGGATTCCCGCGTCGCGCAGGCGCTCGAACACGAGGGCCGCGTGGGCGTCATGGGCTTCGGTAACCGTCAAAATACGTGCCTGCACCGGCGCGAGCCACGTGGGGAAAGCCCCCGCCGTGTGCTCGATGAGCACACCCAGGAACCTCTCCACGGCGCCAAGCACGACGCGGTGCAACATCACGGGCCGGTGCTTTTCGCCATCCTGACCGGTGTATGTCAGGTCGAAGCGTTCCGGCAAGGTGAAATCGCACTGAATGGTCGCGCACTGCCACCGGCGATCTAAAGCATCCTTGAGTTTGATGTCAATCTTGGGTCCGTAGAACGCGCCGTCGCCCTCATTGATGGTGAAGGGCATGTCGATGGCCTGCATGGCCTGGGAAAGCGCGCTGGTGGCCAGTTCCCACGCCTCGTCGGACCCGATGGACTTCTCAGGGCGGGTGGAGAGCTGGGCTTCGAACTCGAAGCCGAACAGGTCCACCACGTCTTTCACGAAGTTGATGATGCCGATGATCTCGTCCTGCAGCTGGTCCGGGCGGCAGATGATGTGCGCGTCGTCCTGGGTGAACTGGCGCACGCGCAACAGGCCGTGCAGCACGCCGGACTTCTCGTGGCGGTGCACCACGCCCAGCTCGAAGTAGCGCATGGGCAGGTCGCGGTAGGAGCGCAGGCGCGACTTGTAGATCAGCATGTGCGACAGGCAGTTCATGGGCTTGACGCCGTAGGCCTGCTCGTCGATCTCGGTGAAATACATGTTCTCGCGGTAGTTCTCGTAGTGCCCGGAGCGCTCCCAGAGGTCGCGCTTCAGAAGCTGCGGGCCCTGGACGATATTATACCCGCGGCGCAGGTGCTCCTTGCGCTCGAAGTCTTCCAGGATGGTGCGCACCAGCGCGCCCTTGGGGTGCCAGATCACCATGCCCGCGCCAGCCTCCTCGGAGAAGCTGAACAGGTCCAGCTGGGTGCCCAGGCGGCGATGGTCGCGCTTCTTGGCTTCCTCCAGGCGGTTCAGGTAGGCCTTGAGCTCCTTGGGATCGGCAAAGGCCGCGCCGTAGATGCGCGAGAGCATCGGGCGCTTCTCGTCGCCGCGCCAGTAGGCTCCGGCCACGTGGGTGAGCTTGAAGGCCTTGAGGAATCCCGTGGAGGGCACGTGGGGGCCACGGCACAGATCGACAAAATTTCCCTGGGTGTACAGCGAGACGCCGTCTGCGGGGATGGCCTCCAGCACCTCGAGCTTGTACTCCTCGCCCATGCCCTTGAACACGGCAGCGGCCTCGGGCTTGGTGGCCGCGCGGCAGGTGAAGGGATGGTTTGCGGCAACGATCTTCTCCATCTCGGCCTGAATGGACTCCAGGTCGTCGATGGTGAAGGGGCGCTCGTACGCGAAATCGTAGTAGAAGCCGTTCTCGATTGCCGGGCCGATGGTGACCTGGGCGGCGGGGAACAGCTTTTTCACGGCCTCGGCCAGCACGTGGGCCGTGGAGTGCCGGATGACGTCCACGCCTTCGGGGCTGCTGGCTGCGATGGGGGTGAGTTCAGTACAGGTACCTGGCAGGGGGGCGGACAAATCCAGAAGCGCCTCGCCGCAGCGAGCCACTACCGTGTTCTTGTAGGCCTTTCCGGAAAGGGCTTTGGCAAGCACCTCCCCGACCGACTGACCGGCCTGGGCCTCGACGATTTGATCACCGACGCGAATATTCACGCTGTCGCTCCCTGCGCGTCAAAAAAAGGGAGGCTGCGCCTCCCTGTGGGGTCGTGTGGTAGGACCGGGGAGATTTGAACTCCCGACCCCTTGCGTGTCAAGCAAGTGCTCTCCCCCTGAGCTACGGTCCTACACGGGCAAAACGAAGGGTCTGTTTATGCTTGGACTCGAAACTTGTCAAGCAACATCATCATTCCCCTGCGTTTATTTCAAACTTTCTTCGAGGCCCCGGATGCGGCCCCAGGACGCGAACCATGGCGCGGCTGCGCTTATGCCCGGAAGTTGCGGCAAAAGCTAGTCCCTTGTCCCCTCCATGGAGACCTTTTCCGGAAATTGCGCTACCGATAGCCCAAGTCCCGCCAGATGGCGCATGCCCGGCGGCCGCACTCTGCCCCAGGAGGCATCTCATGAACCAGACTCATCCCCCGGGATTTCAGGACCTGCTGGACTATCCCCTGATCTCCGCCCTGCTCGGACGCCGCTCGCGCCGCTTCGGCCTGGGCATGGAAATCCCCGACGGGATCTTTGCCCACAAGAGCAGCCAGCCTCCAAGCCCCCTCTCGGAATTGGAGACCATGCTGGTGACCACGGCCTGCGGCGGAAACACCAGCTGGCACCACATGCTCTTCCGCGCCGCCCCCTACGCTCCCAGGCTGTCCAACTACAGCGCGGCGGCGGGCGGGCGGACCTTCCCCTCGGCCGCCGGGTTCGAGACCAGCCAGACCTTCTTCACCGACGACACCGGGGTCTACATGCTGGATACCCGCGACGCCCCGGCCTGGGCAGAGCGCGGAGAAAACGGCGGCCTGGACCTCGAGGCCATGCTCGAAGCCCACCGGGGCCGCGTGCGCACGCTCCAGGACGCCCGCCTGGGCGTCCCCGGAGAGCCTCCCTTCATCGAACCGCACAACACCTGGGTGGTGAACCGGCCCGGCACCCTGCTGGTGATCCCGGTGGGCGACCTGGCCCAGCATGTCCTGCTGGCGCTGTGCTACTACCTGCAGAACGGGGTGGTCTTCCAGGACGACGCCAACCGCCGCGCCATCCCCGGCCTGGAAGCCTATCGGGACCTGGCCGACGTGGACCATCCCATGCCCCTGAGCTTCCTGGAGCAGTGGTGCCTTGGGGAATTGACCTCGGAACTGGCCTGCTCCTGCTACGCGGGAGCGCTGCTCTTGCAGGCCATGGGCCTGGGCGGTTGGGTCTTCAACGGCATGGACCCTTTCGCGGTGCTGGGGGCCAGCGGCGATCCCCGCGCGCCCGGCCTGGGGTTCCGCTTCGACACCGACGAGCGTTGGCCGCTGCCCAACCCCACGGGACTGGCCGGGGTCATGGAGGGATTCTGTCCGCCCCATCACGCGGACATGCGCGCGGCCGTGGAGGCGGTGTGCGAACGCAAGTTCGGCCCGGGAGGCCCCTTCCATCCTGCCACTCCCGGCCCCTGGAAGGATTCCCCGCAGGTTCGCCGCGCGGCGGCCGTCCACGACGAGCGTTTCAGGGCCTGCGTGGCCCTGCAGTCCCAGTACGTGTACGACACCTTCGGCAAGTTTCCGGGCAGCGCGCCCAGCATCTTCTGCCTGCCTTACCTCCAGGCCTTCCATCTGGACACGGAGTTCTACGACAGGTTCTTCAAGCCGGGCGCGTACCTGGAGACCCACGCCCGCCACATGGAGCGCTGGCACCAGGGCCGGGAGTCCTGACCACTTCCCTTGTGCGGAAGGCGTCTTGCCTCGAATGAGGCAACCGCCTCCCGGGAAAGGCACGCGCGAAGCGTGCGAAACAGGCGTCCGGCTTTCCGGCTTCACTCGGCCGACCCGGCCTCCGGGTATTGCCGGTCCTTGTCCACGGGCAGGCTGACGGTGAAAACGCAGCCCGCGCCTGCCTCCGACTCCAGCCGGATGTCGCCGCCGTGGTCGTGCATGATGCGATAGCACACGGCAAGCCCCAGACCGGTGCCGCGCTCCTTGGTGGTGTAGAACGGGTTGAACACCTGCCGGGCCTGCTCGGGCGTGAGGCCCGGCCCGTCGTCCTTCACTTCCACTTCCACCGTGCCTTCGCGCAGGCGGCTGGTCAGCGCAATCTGGCCGCCCCGGGGCATGGCTTCGGCGGCGTTCTTGATGAGGTTCAGGAGCACCTGGCGCATCTGCGACGGATCGTGCGGCGCGGGCGGAATGGTCTTGTCCAGGTTGGTGGTCAGCTTCACCCCGCGCGAGGCCAGGTCCGCCTCCATGAGCATGGCCGTCTCCCACACCGTGGCGTTCACGTCCCCGGACGTCAGCTTGGGGGTGGCGGGACGGGTGAAGTCGCGCACTTCCTCCAGCATGGTTTCCAGACGCTTGGCCTCCTCTTCGATGAGCGCAAGCTTCTGCGCCTCCTTGCCTTTCTCGGGGAGGGTGCGGCGCACCTGGCGCGCGAAGCCGCCCATGAGCATGAGCGGATTCTTGATCTCGTGGGAGATGTGTGCGGCGGCCTCTCCCACGGCGGCGAAGCGTTCGGAGCGGATGAGGCGCTCCTGGGTCCGCAGCAATTCCTGAAGGTTCTGGCGGAGCTTGTCCCGGGCCTCGCGCAGCTCCGTGGTGCGCGCCTCCACCTCGGCCTTGAGGCTGCCGGACCAGCGGAAGGCGAAGAACATGGTCACGCCAAGCCCCAGGAACACAACCACCTGGAAGGCGGCCACCATGAGCATCTCGCGAAGCGCCGCCCGGCCGATGATGTCCTCCACCTCGTCCACCGGGGCCACCACGGCCACGCCCCAGCGCACAGGGGGGTTCTGGTTTCGCGCGATGAAGACCGGGGTGAAGGCGATGAGCTTCTTGACCACGCCCACCTCGCCCCGGTGCCAGCCGGAAATGTACCAGTCCACGCCTTCCGCACCGGCCATCATGCGGTCGCGCATGATCCAGTCGATGCGTTCGAAATCCACCTTGGGGTCGCGCTGTTTGCGGACGCTGAAGGCGTCGCGCGCGATGAACTGGTCCACGTGGTGGTCCAGGAAATAGCCGCGCTGGTCCAGCACCCAGGCGTAGCCGGTGCGTCCGGAGCGGACGTCGTGGGAGTAGCGCCAGGCAACGGCCTGCACGTCCACCACCAGGAAAATCACGCCGGGCTGGTCGGTGGTCGCCTCTGCGGGCCAGTGCCGGGCGGCCATGCGCAGGATGGTCCTGCCCGCGAAAGGCCCGCTCTCCGGAGCCTCCACCGGGCCCACCAGCACCTCGCGGCTAAGGTCCGCCCCGCGCGCCCAATGCACGAACGGGCCGTAGTCCAGGGCGGGCATGCCCCGAAGCAGGCCCTCTTCATTATAGAGCGCCACCGCCTGGCTGCCGGGAGACACGTATCCGATGGCCAGCACGTCGCTGAAACGCAGGATTTCCTGGAACGGAGGCAGGGCCCGCTCGGGCGAGCCCATGAAATCCGGATGCTTGCGCCAGATGCTGGTGAGTTCCAGGAGGCTCGCCCGCAGGAAGTCGAAGTGCTGCTCGATGTCCTGGGAGACCTTCTTGGCCAGGATGAGCTGCTGGCGGTTGAACTGGTCCGTGGCCACGGCCTGGAGCTCGTTCTGGGCGCGCAGCCCCAGCTGCCACATCACCACGCCCATGAGCAGCAGGGCGGTGGTGGCGATGATGACGAACTTGCGGGTCATGCAGCTCCCTGGGTGGCTTTGCCGGTGGGCGGAGCGTCCGCCGAACCTGCGAGCGTCTTGCGGGTCTTCGCAGGGAGCCTATCCCAGATGGGCCGCAGGGGCAACGGGTGGAAAGTATTGCTTCTGTTACGCCAAATGCGGAGCCGGTATTGCTTGCTCCTGCGGACCGGAGTAAAGGTGTGGGATGAACACAGACATCACCCTGACGCGAGCCGATGCCGTATTCGCCCTGTCGGGCATGGCCTTTTACATTCTGGCACTCACCTGGCTATGAACCGGAGGACACCATGCGCTCAAAGAATGTTCTCATCCTTGCCGCCGCCGCTCTCCTGCTGTGGGGATGCTCCGGCAGGGACAAGTACACCAAGGTCGATGCGGAACTGACCCAGGAAGAGCGGGACTACAACGAATGCGACTGGGAGGCCTCGCGCTCCGTGGGATCGGCCGTGAAGGACGGCGACCGTTCGGAGCGCATCGAGGAACTGGTGGACAAGTGCATGACGGCCAAGGGCTACCGCAAGAAGTAGCCGCGCCTCAGATCAGCTTGTTGCCCCGAAGCCAGGCGTACCCGGCGCCGGTGGCGATGTAGCCCTTCACCACGTCGCGCTGCTTCTGCTTGATCTTGACCTTGGCCACCAGCCCCAGCCCGTAGGCTTCCATGAGGCTCTCCCTGGAGTGGTACTTCAGGAGCTGGCTCCTGGCCACGGCCTCCTCGGTGTAGGACAGCCGCGTGTGCAGGTAGATGTCGCGCAGCAGCAGGTCCATGTCGGACAGGGGCAGAAGCACGCACTCCTGGCAGTTGGACAGGCGCCAGAGCTGCCCGCCCCGGGCTGTGAGCCGAAGCCCCTTTATCCGCTGGCTGAAAGACTTGAGCTTCACCTTTTCCAGGATGTCGTCCCTGATGAGCCCCCGCAGGACGTCCTCCCTGAAGCCCACCAGATATTCCTCGGGGGTTATGCCCTGATATTTCGCCACATGGTCGAACTGTTCGACGATTCGCAGCACGGCCTGTTCGGACTCGGTGAATTCGCGCACGGCGCACCTCCAGACCCGGATTCCTTGGCGGGTCCGGCCTGATTTACGGTGACGCGGTTACGATTGGATGGCGGGAACCAATCAGACCTGCCTGCGGACGACACGCTCCCCGAAGGCCACAGGGCCGGGCTTGGCTGCGACCGATTCCGCACGCCAAGTCCCCATGGGAGCGGACGGAAAACCGCGACGACGCCTGCCTGGCGAAGCCGCGACCGGGCCCGGACGAAAAGTCCGTCAGGGATGACGGGTTGCGAATGCCCTGCCTTGCCGTCCCGGACGGGTTCGCTGACCGCCCGAAAACACACCCGGCAGCGGATGCTCCTCGCCCCCGTGAGCCGGCTAGAGGGAGGCCTGGGACTGCTTCTCTTCCAGTTCGGCCCAGCGGGCGTAGAGGCGGTCCACCTCGGCCTGGGCCTCCTGCTGGCGGACGAGCCGCGCCTGCAACTCGTCGTGACGGGCGGCGACGGCGGGGTCGTTCAGGGCTTCGTCGCAGGCGGCAAGCACAGACTCGGCCTGGGCGATGGCCTCCTCCATGGAGTCCCACTCGCGCTGCTCCTTGTAGGTCAGCTTTTTCTGCGCGGGTTTCGCCGGGCGCGCCTTGGGCGCGGGGGCAGCCTCCCCTGCCTCCTGGGACTTGGCCGCGGCGGCCTTGTCCATCTCGCGGCGGACCTCCTCCCACTGGGCGTAGTCCGCCAGGGCCACGGTGCCGCCCTGCCCGTCCAGGCCGAGGATCACCGTGGACACGGTGTCCAGCAGGTAGCGGTCGTGGGTGATGAGCACCACAGCGCCGGGGAAATCCGACAGGCTGTCCTCCAGGACCTCCAGGGTGGGGATGTCCAGGTCGTTGGTGGGCTCGTCCAGCAACAGAACGTCCGCCGGGCGCAGCATGAGCCGCGCGATGAGCACCCGGGCCTGTTCGCCGCCGGAGAGAAGCCCCACCGGCAGGTCAAGCTGTTCGGGCCGGAAGAGAAAGCGTTTGGCCCAGGAGGCCACGTGGATGGAGCGGTCCCGGTAGACCACGGCGTCGCCGTGGGGCGCGAAGGCCCGGCGCAGGCTCTGCTCCTTGTCCAGCTGTTCGCGGTTCTGGTCGAAGAAGGCCACCTGCAGGGCCGGGGCGCGGGTCACCTTGCCCGAGTCCGGCTTGTCCTCGCCTGCCAGCAGGCGCAGCAGCGTGGACTTGCCGCTGCCGTTGGCCCCTACCAGCCCAAGGCGCATGCCCGGAGACAGGACGATATCCAGGTTCTCGAACAGGGTGCGCCCGCCAAGGGCCTTGCCCACGCCCTCGGCCACCATGAGGCGCTTGGTCTGGCGGGCGGTTCCGGCGAAGTCAATCCCGGCGCGTTCGGTCAGGGCGTTGCGCTCGCGGGTTCCGGCCAGTTCCCTGATGAGCCGCCCGGCTTCGTCGATGCGGGCCTTGGCCTTGGTGGTGCGGGCCTTGGGGCCGCGTCGCAGCCACTCCACCTCGCGGCGCACCTTGGAGGCCAAAGCCTGCTCGAGCCCCGCCTGGGCGGAAAGGAAATCCGCGCGTTTTTCCAGGAACGTGCTGTAGGGACCGTCCACGCTGAGAAACCCTTCGGGGTAGGCGTGGTCCAGGTCCACCGTGCGGTTTGTGGCGTTCTCCAGGAAGTATCTGTCATGGCTTATGACCACGTAGGCGAAGCGTGCGCCGCGCAGAAGCTTCTCGAGCCACAGCACCGAATCCAGGTCCAGGTGGTTGGTGGGCTCGTCCAGGAGCAGCACGTCCGGCTCCTGCACCAGAGCCCTGGCCAGGGCCAGGCGCTTGCACCAGCCGCCGGACAGGCTCTCTGCCGCCAGGGTGGGATCGGTGAAACCGGTCTTGCTGAGGGCCGTGCCCGCGCGCGCATGCACTTCCGCATCGGAAAGGCCCGCGCCCCGCAGCGGCTCTGCCACCACGTCTTCCACGCTGAGGCCCGGCGCGAAGGAGTCCTCCTGGGCCAGATAGGCCAGGCGGGCCTGGCGGCGAAGGGTGCGCTCGCCGGAATCCGGAGTCTCCACCCCCGCCAGGATGCGCATAAGGGTGGACTTGCCCGACCCGTTGGCTCCGATGAGGCCGATGCGCTCGCCCTGGTGGATGGTGAGCGAGATATTGTTGAAGAGGTTCCGGGCTCCGTAGGATTTGGCGACGTCGCGCAGGGATACGATGGTGCTCATGGCGAGAGGGTTCTTAGTGCATCGCCCGCGCCGCGTCAAAGAGCCGGGCCGGGTCTTCCGGACGCGCCCTGCCCGTCCATGTCCCTTTCAAGCCGCTCCGCCATGTCCTCCAGGATCCCGGCCAGTCGGGAAGCACCCGGGGCGTCGCCCGCCCTGCATGTGTCCTCGAACGCGGCGGAGGGTTCCTGCAAGGACTCAAGGCCCATGGCCATGAACGTTCCCTTGATGTCGTGCGCGGCTCTGGCTGCCTGTTCCAGTCGGCCCCGGGCCAGGCTGTCCCTGGCCTGGGCCAGCCTCTCCCGGAAAAAGCCCAAGGCGTCGCGCATAAGAGGGCGCAGCCTCGGATTGACCGCCTCCAGATCGCCTGCGGCCGCAGGAGGCGCTGCGGGAGGGACAGCTTCGCCCATTGGTCCGGACACATCAGCCTTCACGCAGGAATAGCGCGCGACCGCCGCCTGCAAGGCATCCAGGGTCACGGGCTTGGAGAGGTATTCGCTCATGCCCGCCTTGAGAAACCGCTCCCGGTCCCCGGCCATGGCGTAGGCGGTCAGCGCGATGACAGGAAGGCGTGCGGCCGCCTCGCCGCATTCGCCGGAACGCATCCTGACCACCACTTCCAGGCCGTCCAGCTTGGGCATCTGCACGTCCATGAGCACCAGGTCGAAAGAATCCGACCGCAAAAGGTCCAGCGCCTCCAGGCCGTCCGCAGCCACCCGGGCGCGATGGCCCAGCGAGACGAGAAAGGACTCGAACACGTGCCTGTTCACCGGATTGTCCTCGGCCACCAGCACGGAAAGCGACCGGTGCGTCCCGCACTCCAAGACGCCGGGAACATCTTCGTCCGGGCAGCAGTCTCCGGCCGGCTCGAACCGGGCCGTGAAGTGGAAGGTGCTCCCGAGGCCTGGAGAGCTGTCCACCCAGACCCGGCCCCCCATGAGGGCGGTCAGCTCGCGGCAGATGGCCAACCCCAGCCCCACCCCCTGGTACGCCTTGGAGAACGTGGAATCGGCCTGCCGGAAGCTGTCGAAAATGACTTCCCGCATCTGCGGATCGATGCCGATTCCGGTGTCCGTCACCCGGAAGTGCAGCTCCACCGCCTCGCCGGACCGGCCCGCACCGGCCTGCACCCCAAGGACGATGCCGCCCTGCTCGGTGAACTTGGCGGCATTGCCGACCAGATTGCCCAGCACCTGGCCCAGGCGCAGCGGATCGCCCAGAAGGCGCACCGGCACGTCCGGGGGCAGCTCCATTTCCAGAGTCAGATTCTTCTCGCGGTACATCACCCGGTACGGGGTGAGGGCCTCCTGCATCACCTGGCGCAGGTCGAAGGGCCTGCGCTCAAGTTCGAGCATTCCCGCCTCGACCCTGGAGAGGTCCAGCACGTCGCCCACGATGCCCAGAAGCGACCGGGCCGACTCGGCGATCATTGCCAGATGGGCGGCGGTGTTCTCCGGGTCGGCCACGCGCCTGCTGAGTTCGGTCAATCCCAGGATGGCGCTCAGGGGGGTTCGGATCTCGTGGCTCATGTTGGCCAGGAATTCGCTTTTGGCGCGGTTGGCCGCCTGGGCCGCATGGTGTGCCGCGCGCAGGTTTTCCTCGGCCTGCTTGCGATCGGAGATGTCCTGGAGCGAACCATACAGCCGCACGCAGACGCCGTTCTCATGGACCGCGCGCCCGATCACCCGCACCCAGATGGGACGACGCTTGAGCGTGAACCCCTGCAGTTCCAGGTCGAAGGGCTCCCCGTGGGCCACGGCGCGCTCCAGGGCGTCCTGGAGCACGGCCCGGTCCGCGGGAGGATAGTAGTCCAGGTGCTCGCCCGGGCCTGGAGGCGTGTCGCCCTCGTGCTCCAGGATGTCGTAAAGTTCCCTGGTCCAGCGGCCCTGGCGCGTGACCAAATCGTGCTCCCAGCCGCCGACCCTGGTGAACCTTCCTATTTCATGGAGGAACGCCTCGCTTCGTTCGAGGGCCTCCTCGGCCTGCTTGCGCTCGGTTATGTCCAGCACCGCCCCGAACGCACGCAACGAGCCGGTGTGTGAATCCCGGTCCACATCCGCGCCGTACACGCGCAGGATGCGCACCTCGCCGCCGGGCCGCATTATCCTGCACTCGAACGGCTCGGGCTTTTCCCCGGCCACGACCCCGGCCAGCCAGTTCTGGTGCATGGCGCGGTCGTCGGGATGCACCATGGCCGCTATCGGATCCAGGGCCAGGGGGAAGCTTTCGCGTTCCACCCCGAAGATGCGGTAGGTTTCGTCGGACCAGCGCACGGCGTTGCTCTCCAGGTCCCAGGACCAGCTGCCCAGGTGGGTGATGGCCTGGGCCTTGGCCAGGTCGGCTTCGCTTCGCCTGAGCGTCTCTTCCATGCGCTTTCGCTCGCTGATGTCGATGAACATGGAGAACGAGCCCTGGAATTCCCCCGATTCGGAGTGCAGGGGAAGCGCCGACAGGAGCGTCCAGATTCCCGTGCCGTCGAAACGGCGCAGGCGGCGTTCGTAGCGTTCGTGGACTCCCCGGCGGCGGTTCTCGACCTTCTGGCGGATGGACTCGATGTCCTCGGGAAAGCCGAACTGTTCCACGAAAGCGCCGACGATCTGCTCCACGCTGCCGCCGAGCATGTCGGCCAAACGCGGGTTGGCGTAGGTGATGCGGGTCTGGGCGTCCATGATGAAGACACCCTCGTTGGCCGTGGCCACATACATGCGCCAGCGTTCCTCGCTTGTGCGCAGCGTCTCCTCCATCAGCTTGCGTTCGGTGATGTCCACGTTCATGGACAGCGACCCCAGGATGCGGCCGCCGTCGCGTATCGGAGCGATGATGCTGTCGAAGGTGCGCGGCTCTCCCCGAAGCTCGAAGGTCATCTCCTTGCGCACGATCTCCCCGGCCTGGGCGCGCCTGTTGTTCTCCTCCCACTCCCCGATGGTTTCCCGCGAAGCGGGCAGGTCGGCCGGGCGCTTGCCGGTCGCGTCGCCCCAGTTGTTCTTGGCGTTGCTGTTCAACAGGATATAGCGGCCCTCCCGGCTCATGGCCCAGAAATCGAACGGCAGGCTCTCGATGACGCTGGACAGCATGGCGCGGCTCTGGCGGAGCGCCTCTATGGCGTCTTCGCGTTCCCTGACAAGGTCTTCCAGGGCCACGGCCTGCCCGGCCTTGCTCTGCGCCGAGTGCAGCATTCTGGATACCCAGCACACCAGGAGACCGCTGGACGCGAAGACCCCCATGCCCAGCCAGTCCTGCACATCCATGGTTCCGGGATGCCCCCCCATCTGGATGAGCATGGCGCAGAGGGCGGAAAGAACCGTGGCCAAAAGCCCCGGCCCCAGGCCTCCGTACAGGGAGGCGAGCATCACGGCGGGAAAGAAGGTCACATAGGGGACGCGCATGCCGAGCGCGCCGAGGAACAGCACCCGCACGGCCATGGCCAGCAACACGATGAGCACGGCCAGCGCGTACCGGCTGAGGATTCGCGGAAGAAGGGAAGTCCAGGCCATGGGATGCGATGCTCCTGGCTTAAGGGCTGACGGACCCGACAGAGCGTCGATCCGCTTCAGGTACGGCTGGACGCTGACCTTACTGAAGAGAGGATGGTCCGTCCACAAAAGCCGGAAATCTGTTCTGCGCTCCAACAGCACGAAACGCTGAAACACCCTGCCAGGGGCTCCCGGACCTGTAAAATTCTCCGACAGACCGGAAGTGCTTGTTTACACCTCCGACCACCCGGAGTCTTCACGGCGTGCGGGGAATTGTTTCGGCACCCTTGCAAACCCCTGTTCCCCGTAAACAAATATCAAACAAATCCAATATGATATGCCATACATGACATATTATCTATGGAACAGCTCTTGCTACATCAAAAATATCGATAGGAACCTCGACCAGGAGAGATCACATGCAAAAGCTCAAGATCATTCTCTGCACAACGATGCTGTTGTTCGTATCAAACTCCATCCCCAGTTTCGCGGTTCCGGTGGCGCTCCCGGACCCCACCCAGTACGCCGTCCGCTATGATGATTTTTACTCCTACTCGGCCAAACTCCTGACCGCCTGGGGACTTCCTGGATTTGACGGCCCGGTGGGAGTCGGCGGGCTGGACGTGGTGCTCGGAACGGGAGCGGGCGGCATCGACAACAACCCGGTGGGCGGAGGCTTCCAGTTCCCCGATCCCATGTCAACGCCCTCGGGCAACGGCGCAGGCAGCGACGTTTTCAGCGGCACCTGGGGCTTGACCGGCGCGTTCTCCCCAGTGACCGTGGACAACCTGCTCGCCTACCTGCACACCTTCGGCCCGGACATCAACATTCCCGTCTTCAACTTCGACATGAGCCAAAGCGGCGGCACCTTCGAGGAGAGAAGCCTGAACGTGAACGGCGTGGTCCAGCTGCTTGACCCGTCCGACAACGTGGTCGCCTACTGGGCCTTCGACAACATCACCAACCACGTTTTCGATTCGACCTCCTTCGTCCTCTCTCCCGCGACGATCACCGCGAACAACCCGGCCCCGCCGTTCCAGCCCGCAACCGTGACCAACAACACCGGGTCCGGTAAGAACGACTTCATCGTCTACGCCCCGACCATGGACCTGAGCCTGTACACTTCCGCCAACACCGGCCAGACCCTGCGCTTCGCGGCGTCCTTCTACATGAACGGCCTGAACGGCAGCCATGAAGAGCTGTTCCTGACCGGCTCCTTCGCCGCTCCGGATATCGTGGCCACCCCTGAACCCGGCACCATGCTGCTCATGGGCGCGGGCCTTTTGGGCGCGACCTTCCTGCGCAGGCGCATGAAGAAGTCCTAGCCGGACAAGCCCGTGCACTCTGAAGTCCAAAGCCCCGCAGGCCGAGCCGGCGGGGCTTTCCGTACGAGAGGGCATGCCGCGCCGCCCTCGGGGAGGAACCGGAAATGGAGCAGGAGGGTCACGGTCCGTCCATCCGGCAGTGATTGTCGGCGCTCCCTGGAACGGCGATCCGAGCCATCAGCCCGACTGCGGGTCGGGAGACGGCTCGGGTGGGCGCAGGCGGCCCAAGGAGCAGGAGCAGTAGAGCGCAGGTCCAGGCGCAGACGGCCATACGCCCTGTGGTCTGGCCGTTGTCCGAACCCCGCTGCAGGTTTACTTCATGGATTCAACACTTCCCATGACCAGGATCGAATGATCCTCTCCACGTCGGACTATCCTTTGGTCACCCACACCGGCAGGGTTGAGTGGGCCACGATCCATTCCACCACGCCGCCCATGAGCAGCCTGCGAAGCCCGGTGCGTCCGTGCGACGCGATGACGATGGTTCCGTTGCCGCCTTCCTCGGCGAACCTCAGGATCTCCTCCGGGGCGTTGCCCTCGAGCAGCTTGCTCTTTGCCGCCACGCCGGCCGCCCTGGCCAGGTCCATGACCTCGGCGATGAAGCCCTTGGTGGACGCGGCCAGCTCCTGCTCGGCCTGCGGGGCCAGCGCCAGATACTCGTTGGGCACGTCCATCACCGACACCACCTCCAGCAGGGAGTCCAGTTCCTTTCCCAGCGCCAGGGCCTTTTGGGCCGCGTGCAGGGAGAAGCGCGAGCCGTCCGTGGCCAGGACCAGCCGGCGCAGGTTCACCGCAGCCCCGTCAGGCACGATGAGCACGTCCGTGTTGGAGAACCCGATGGTCCGGGCCGTGACGCTCCCAAGGAGCAGACGCCCCATGGTGGAGGTGTTGCGCCTGCCCATCACCACCAGGTCGGCGCGCATGGAGTCGGCCAGATCGGCGATCATCTGGCCCGGCTCGCCTTCCTCGCACACGGCCGTCAGGGGGAGGCCGCGCAGGGCGGCCTCCCTTTTGGCGTTGTCCAGGGCCTGTTCGCAGGGCTGGCGCAGCACCCGGGCGATGTCGCCCACGCCGACCAGCCTCAGGTCTCCCTGGTAGGGCGGGGCAACGGCCACGGCGGTCAGGGAGGCTCTGTGCGTTCCGGCAAGGTCCAGGGCCGCTTTCAGGGCATGGACGCTGGACTCGGAATCGTCGACGCTGACGAGCAGGCGCTTGATGGACATGCTTACGCCTCTTGTTCCCGGGTGGAGGGCGACATGGCCCGCTTGGCCTTGAGCATGCTGCCCAGGATGATCACCGCGCCCACCAGCAGGGAGATGACCATGAATGCGAAGCTGGTCTTGCTGAGCAGCGCCAGGGTGGCCTCGCTCACGTCCATCAGGCCCAGCTGTCCGAGGTATTCGGGCATGGCCAGGCCGCGCGACACGGCCACGATGAGCATGATGGTGCCCATGACGATCTTGATCATGTGTTCTTTCACGTAGGTGGTGCCGATGGCCCCCAGCTGCACGCCCAGGAGCGATCCGGCCAGGATGATGAGCGTCAGGCGGATGTCGATCATGCCCTGCATGGCCCAGTTGACGGAGCCGGCCAGGCCCATGACGAAGGCGATCACCAGTTCGGTGGCGGAGGCGACCAGGCTGGTTGCGCCAAGGATGTAGATCATGCCCGGCACGCCCACGAATCCGCCCACGGCGATGGTGGCGGCCAGCAGGCCGGTGGCCAGGCCAACGGGCAGCAGGAACCACAGGGAGATGCGCAGGTTGGCGCGCTTGAAGGTGACCATGGGCCAGATCTCGAGCTTCTGCAGGCGCAGGGCGATGGAGCAGGTCTGCTCCACACCGCAGGAATTCTTCGATGATTTCAGGGCGTCGGCCATGACGATGCCGCCCACAACCACCAGCACCACCACGAAGGAGACGCTCACGTACAGGTTGGAACCGGCCTGGCCCCAGGCGGACAGGATGAAGTTCTGGATCTTGATGCCGATCTGGACGCCAATGCCTGCGAAGGCAGCCATGAACAGTCCCAGCTTGATGTCCACCTGGCCGTAACGGTAGCGCTTGATGGAGCCCACCAGGGCCTTGGGGAACTTGTGGCACATGTTGGAAGCCACGGCCACGGTGCCGGGGACGCCCAGGCTCATCATGCCGGGGGTGAGCACGAACGCGCCGCCCGAGCCGATGAAGCCGCTGACCAGTCCGCCGATGAATCCCACGATGAACAAAAAGCCGATCCCGGTGGGATCCAACTGGATGAACTTGGTGGCCTCGTTGAGCATATCCATTTGCATGTTCTCCTTGAGTGATGCGTGGCGTGTTAGGCGCTGACGGTGGCGCGGGAACGGGAATCCTTGCGGACGGGGGCCTGCGCGGCGGTCTGCGCCGGAGCCTTCTTCACCGCGTCGATGCCGAGCACTTCCCAGAGTGTGCCCGCGAAGGTGCCGTGAATCCAGGAGAACAGGAACACGGTGGCGATAGGCAACACGGTGTACACTCCGCCCTTTGCGAAACTGGCCATGATGATGTCCTGGAACAGGTACACGGCGGTGTAGATGGCGCAACTTCCGATGCCGTATGCCATGAGCTTGGCCACAGGCTTTTTCTTGGACGCGTGCATGGTGGACTCTCCTCGTTGCTAAAAATTTCACAAACAAGGGCGGACCAAGGCCCCCCTACCCGATCACCTCAAACAGGGGCATGCTCACATGGAAGCCGTCCCTGCCACGCTGCTCTTTGACCGCGAGCACGAACTCGACCCGCCTGAGTCGTGCGCACTCCTGCTCGACCACGTCCGCCACCCGTCCGAAACGAATGAGGTGGCGAAAGGTCACTCCCGCTTCCCTGGCCTCGCGGGAGAATTCCCCGGCGGACTTCTCCGCCTTCTGCTCGAAAAGCTCCCTGGCCTTCTGCGCGTGCGTCCCGGAGGCGCCCGACGAACCTTCCGGCTCGGATCTGGATACGCTTAAGGCCACCACTTCCGTGCCCAGCCGACCGGCTACGCCCAGGGCATGCCGGATGAGCGCGGCAGGAAACTCCGACTCGGTGGACACCGCGACGATCTTCCTGCTCTCCCTTCCCGAGGCGCTGAGCCCCAGTTCGGACACGGGCAGGTCATGCTCCGCCAGTCCGGCGACCCACCCCGCGTCCTCCAGGAATTCCCGGAGGCGGGCAGGCCGCCGTGCCTGGACCACAGGGCCTGGCTTCATACCGAAACGTGACGCCATGGCAGCCTAGACCCTGACCCTCGGGCGGTTGTCCGGGCGTTTGACGGTGGCTGCCGCATTCGTCTTGCGGGTTTCGTCCCGAAGGTCGCGAGCCTCCTGGAACTGGTCCCGTTCGGCGAAAGCCAGGGCTGCGAACGTGGTTTCGATGGTGTCCCTGATGCTGGCCATGTCTGTGTCCTCCTCGTCGCTTTGCACCCCATACCCAAGAAGCGTGCCAGAACTATTACATTGAAATTATTGATTATTTTGTAGCTGCAAAAAAGAAAAGCGTTGCGGAGTGCAACGCGCCGGGCGTTCGGGCAGGCAGCCGGTGCGTTGCGCATCACAACGGGTGTTGCAAAACGCCACAGCGAGACATCAGGAGGTTGCGCGCAGGCTTGAAAAACACGTACGAGGGAGTGAAACCGCAGAGGTGAACATGATCTTCTTCCAGAAGCGCACCGAGGGAAAAGCGCCCCAGCCGCCCAGCAGCGACCTGGACGTCCTGACTGAACGCGCCAAGAGCGCGGACCTGCCTCCCCACGCCAGGGAGGCCGCCCTGCGCGAGCTGGACCGGCTCTCCAGGACGGACCCGTCCGTGGCCGAATACTCCGTGGGCATCGGGTACCTGGATTTTCTGCTGGGCCTGCCCTGGAGCGCGGCCACCCAGGACCGGCTCGATCCGGCGAGCGCAGGCGAGGTCCTGTCCGGGCGGCACTTCGGGCTGGGGCAGGTGAAGGAACGGGTGTTGGAGTATCTGGCCTCGCGCGCGCTCAGGGCCGCGTCCGACTTCCACATTCTGGTGGTGGACGACGAGGACATCGCCCGCACCAACCTGGAGTACGTCCTCAGGAAGGAGGGCTACCGGGTACGCGGCGCGTGCAACGGGCTGGAGGCCCTGGAGGAGGTTCGGCGCTGGGAGTTCGACCTGATCGTCACCGACCTCAAGATGGACAAGATGGACGGCATGCAACTGCTGGAAGAGGCCCGCAAGCTCTCGCCGTCCACCCAGGTGATGATGGTCACGGGTTTCGCCACCGTGGACACCGCCGTGCAGGCCATGCGTCAGGGCGCGGTGTACTATCTGGCCAAGCCCGTGAACCTGGACGAGCTGCGCGCCACCGTGGCCCGGCTGGCGCGCGGCAAGGCAGCGCCTACGGTGTTCCGCAGCCCCGTGCTGTGTTTTACCGGACCTCCCGGCACCGGCAAGACCTCCGTGGGGCAGGCCATTGCCGAGGCCCTGGGGCGCAAGTTCCACCGCATGTCTTTGGCCGGGCTGCGGGACGAGGCCGAGCTGCGCGGCCACCGGCGCACCTACGTGGGCGCGCTGCCGGGCCGGGTGCTCCAGTCGGTGCACCGCCTGGGGGTGCGCAACCCGGTGTTCATGCTGGACGAGATGGACAAGATCGGCAAGGACTTCCGGGGCGACCCGGCAGCCGTGTTCCTGGAGATGCTGGACCCGGAGCAGAACAGCCAGTTCGTGGACAACTACCTGGAGGTCCCCTTCGACCTCTCCCAGGTGCTGTTCATCGCCACGGTCAACGACGTGCGCGAGCTGTCCGGCCCGCTGCTGGACCGCTTGGAAGTGGTCCCCTTCCAGGGATACACCGCCGCCGAGAAGGTGCAGATCGCGCTCAGGCACCTCCTGCCGCGCCAGCTGCGCGAGCACGGCCTGACCCATCCCTACCCGGACTTCACGCCTTCGGCCCTGAACTCCGTGGTGGACGGCTATACCCGCGAGGCCGGGGTGCGCAACCTGGACCGCGAGCTCGGCCGGGCCTGCCGCAAGCTTGCCAAGCTGCGCCTGGAGGGGGAGCAGCCGTCATCGCCAATCACCGTTGACGAGGCGCTGGTCCCGGCGCTTCTGGGGCCGCGCCGCTTTGTGCGCGAAGCCGCCGGGGGCGAGCCGCGCGTGGGCGTGGCCACGGGGCTGGTCTACGCGGACCACGGCGGGGAGATCATCTTCGTGGAGGCCATCCGCATGAAGGGATCGGGCGCCATCACCATGACCGGCTCGCTGGGGGAGGTGCTGTGCGAGTCGGCCAAGGCCGCGCTCAGCCTGGTGCGCTCTCGCGCGCCGGAGCTTGGCGTCGACCCGGACACTTTTCTCCTGGAGGATCTGCACGTGCACATCCCGGCGGGGTCCATCCCCAAGGAGGGCAGCTCCGCCGGGCTGACCCTGGCCATGGCCCTGGCCTCGCTCTACACGGGCAAGGCCCTGCGGCGCGACGTGGCCATGACCGGGGAGATAACGCTCACCGGGCAGGTTCTCCCCGTGGGCGGGATTCGGGAAAAGATCCTGGCGGCGGCAAGGGCCGGAGCGGCCAGGGTCGTCCTGCCGGACGGCAACAGGCCGGAGGTGCAGGCCATGTCCGGCGACGAGCTTGCCGGAGTGGACGTGGTGTTCGTAAAGACCATGTTCGAGGCGCTGGGGCAGGTGGTGGCGTAAGCAGCCCGGGATGTCTCCGACTGGGCGTGCTGCCGGCTGTAGCGGAATCCTCGCGCAGTTTGCCTGAAGACAGAATCGATTCAGTCGGGTATTGAAGTTTCTGCAGATGCTGCACGATTAGCAGTGCAGGTGTTTCCATCAATGCCCAAATATCGAGATATTTCCAGATGAGCATCCGCTATTCCATCGAGAGAAGGCAACTGGTTCTGGCAATTCTGATCCCTCTCGTGGCTTTTGGCCTTCAGTGGTTGTTCTGGCCCTTTCTGCGCCCCGCTGTCTGGATACTCTTTTACCCCGCGGTTTTTTTGTGCGCCTGGCTCTGCGGCCTGACCGGCGCTCTGATCGCCACGTGTATTTCCACGTCCATCGTCTGGTATTGCTTCATACCTCCTGAGTTTTCCCTCGCACTGAAGGAAACGCACCACCTCTGGGCAGTGGGAGTTTTCACTCTCATGGGAGGCGTGTTCGGCTTTTTCCTCGATCGCCTGAAACAGGCGGAGCAGAACGTCGCCGATGCGAAGTTCCGCTCCCTGGTGGATCAGTCCCTGGCCGGCATATACATCCTGCAGGCAGACCGCTTCCGGTACGTCAACAAGGAATTCGCCAATATTTTCGGGTACCAGGAACCTTCGGAGATTATCGACCAGATACCGGTCAGCGCCCTGGTCGCGCGCGAAGACCAGATCACTGTTTCCCGGAACGTCTCCCGCCGCGAAACGGGCGGGGAAAAGGAACTTCGCTACACCTTCACCGGGATACGAAAAGACGGACGCCTCATCGTCGTCGAGGTGCACGGCTGTTCTTTCCAGTATGAAGGCCTGCCGGCAGTGATCGGCGTCATACTCGACATTACGGAACGCGTGGAGATTGAGAAGAAACTGCGCCAGGCCAACACGGTTTTCATAAGCACCCAGGAGGGTTTCGCGATAACCGATCTCAATGCGAACATCCTGGTCATCAATCCGGCCTTCAGCGTCATCACCGAATACACGGAGGCCGAGGCTCTGGGCCGGAACCTGTACGAGCTTCGAGCCGATCAGGACCATGCCTTCCACAACGCTCCGCTGCACGCCGTCCAGGCTACCGGCTCCTGGCAAGGGGAAGTGTGGAACCGGCGAAAGAGCGGCGACCTCTATCCGGCCTGGATGGCCATCAATGCCGTGCGCGACGAGAACGGGGACGTGGTCAACTACGTGGTGGCCTTTACCGATGTCAGCCGCATGCAGCACCCCGAAACCCAGTTGGAGCGCCTGGCCCACCACGACGCCCTGACCGGACTTCCCAATCGCCTGTTGCTCCATTCCCGGCTGGAGCACGCCGTTGAACGGGTACGGCGCTACGGCGGGCAGGGGGCTGTTCTGTTCGTGGATCTCGACAGGTTCAAGCAGGTCAACGACACTCTCGGTCATCAGGCCGGCGACGAGTTGCTGGTTCTGGTCGCCGGGCGGCTGAAGAACCGTCTGCGCGAAAACGACACGCTGGCCCGTCTCGGGGGAGATGAGTTCGTGATCGTGTTGGAAGATGTTTCCGGCGCTGCCGATGTCGCGGTGGTTGCCGAGGATCTGATAACCCAGCTGCGGATTCCCTTCCTGCTTTTCGGGAAGCACGAGGTCGAAATCGGCGGCAGCATCGGCATTGCCGTGTTTCCCCGGGACGGAGAAGACACGGAACGGCTGATCGGGCGTGCCGATGCGGCGCTTCGCAAAGCCAAGGACACCGGACGGGGCGTCTTCCTGTTCTTCACGACGGACTGAGCCGTCCGTTATTCCCCCACCCCGTACCGCTTGAGCTTGCGCCACAGCGACACCCTGTCGATCCCCAGAATCCCGGCGGCGTTGTCCCTACGGCAGCTCTGGCGTTTCAGCGCACCCTCGATGCCGCCGCGCCAGCCCCCCCGGCGGTCACGCGCCTACTGGTATTTCAGGCTGATTTTGGCTTTGCGCCGCTGCTCCTTGCTGGCAAAGTTCTTGATGGTGGTTTCCATCTGGCAGCACTTCATCTTATAGTTGCTGTTCTCTTTTTTCAGGTGAACCATCTTTTTGTAGAGCTTGTTGATGTCCACGGGTGCGCTTTCCGTCGCGTTTTTCAATAAGAGTTCCAGTTTGGTGTTCTTGCGCTGGAGTTCCTCATTTTCTATCATTTTGGAATCAGCGTATCGCCTCAAGTGCAAAAGTTCGAACTTCATCTGCTTGAAGGCGATGATCAGCCGCTGGATCTTGGTGGAATCGCCGGTTATCAGCTCATAGGTCTTCAGCTTGTGCCGCAGGGCGTCATTCTCCTTCTCCAAAGCTAGGTTGGTGCCAGTCACGACACCCAATTCCTCTTCCAGTTTCTGCACCTGGGCGCGTTTGACCGCCAGTTCGCCTTGCTGGCCCATCACCTTCTGCTTGTATACTCCGATGGCCGATTTAGCCTTGTCCGTGATCGACTGAATATACGACTTGAGCGATGCGTAAATATTTCCGCCAAACAGATTCATATGGACTTCCTCAAGAGCTATTCGACCGGAAATGCTTCGAAACTCTCGCTCATCCCTGGCGGGACGACCTTGCAGGTTGTTGAAACGCCCGAGTCCGCCTTCTACTCGCTCAAGCCGTACCGCTTGAGCTTGCGCCACAGCGACACCCTGTCGATCCCCAGAATCTCGGCGGCCTTGGTCTTGTTGCCGCCCTCATGGGCCAGCACGGCCTCGATGTGGCGGCGCTCCAGCTCTTCAAGCGAGATGAGCTCCGGTCCCGCATGCTTCACCAGGGCCGGCGCGTCGCCGCGCAAATCCAGGGGCAGGTCGCCCGGCACGATAAACTCCCCCTTGGCCATGATCACGGCCCGCTGCACGATGTTCTCGAGCTCCCGGATATTGCCGGGATAATCATAGGCCATCAGGTGCCGCACCGCCTCCGAGGACACGCCGGACACGGTCTTGCCCATGGCGGGCGCGTACTTGGCGATGAAGTATCCGGCCAGCAGCGGGATGTCCTGCCTGCGCTCGCTGAGCGGCGGCACGCGCAGGGTGATCACGTTCAGGCGGTAGTACAGGTCGGCCCGGAAAAGACCCAGGTCCACCTCGGCCTTCAGGTCCTTGTTGGTGGCGGCCAGGATGCGCGCCGAAACCGGAATTTCCTGAGTGCCGCCCACCCGGAAGAACAGCCGCTCCTGCAGCACGCGCAACAGGCGCACCTGCATGGACAAGGACATCTCCCCTATTTCGTCCAGGAAGAGCGTGCCTTCCCCGGCCACTTCCAGCAGGCCCTTCTTCAGGGTGGACGCGCCCGAAAACGCGCCCTTCTCGTGGCCGAACAGCTCGTTGGCCAGAAGATCCTCGTTGAAGGCCCCGCAGTTGATGGCCAGGAAGCGGTTGTCCTTCCGAAGGCTGGATTCGTGGATGGCCCGCGCCACCAGTTCCTTGCCGGTGCCGGTCTCGCCCAGGATGAGCACGGTGGAGTCGGTGGGCGCGATGTGGTGGATGTTGTCGCGCAGCGCCTGGATGGCCGGGCTCTCGCCGATGATGAGCGGCCCGCAGGCCAGTCCGGCCACCTGGCGCGACAGCCGGGCCACCTCCTGACGAAGGCGTCGCTTGTCCATGGCCTCTGCCACGGTGGCGCGCACCTCGGCCAGGCCGTAGGGCTTGGTGAGGTAGTGGCAGGCTCCCAGGCGCATGGCCTCCACGGCGGTGGACACCGTGGCGTGCCCGGTCATGACCACCACTTCCGTGTCCGGCCAGAGGCGCTTGGATTCCGCCAGCACGCCGAGCCCGTCCAGGCCTGTCATGCGCAGGTCGGTGAGCACCAGGTCGAACTCGCGCGAGCCAAGCAGTTCGATGGCCTCCTCGCCGCTGGAGGCCTTGGCCGTGGCGTAGCCCTCGCGCCCCAGGATGTGCCCGAGGTTGTCCACGGCGATGGGCTCGTCGTCCACGATGAGGATGGTTCCGCCTCTCATGCGTTCTTTTCTGAGGTCGCGGACAGGGGAAGGCGGATCACGAAGCGCGCTCCCTTGCCGCCGGTCTTTTCAGCCGAGATGGAGCCCTTGTGCTTCTCGATGATGCCGAACACGATGGACAGGCCGAGTCCGGTCCCCTTGCCCACCTCCTTGGTGGTGTAGAAGGGGTCGAACACCTTGCCCAGGTCGTCCTCGGGGATGCCCATGCCCGTGTCCTCCACGATGATCACGGCCATGCCGGAGGCCGGGTCTGCTTCGGCGGAGATGGTGATCGCGCCGGGGATTTCCTGGATGGCCTGGGCAGCGTTCAGCAGCAGGTTGATGAACACCTCCTGCATGCGGGCCGCGTCAAGATCCAGCACCAGACCGGCAGGAACGCGGTGGGTCAGGGTTATCCCGGCGGGAATCTGGCTGGACACCAGGCGAAAGGCCTTGGTCACCACGTCCTCCAGGGATACGGCCTTGAGGCTGAAGTCCTTGGCGCGGGAGAATTCCAGGAGCCCCTTCACGATGTCGCGGGCGCGCAGCACCTCCTGCTGGATGTTGCCGAGCATGCGGTCGGAAAAGGCCGGGTCGCACTCTTTGTGCTCCTCGATGAGGATCTGGCAGGAGGTGGAGATGTTGTTCAGCGGGTTGTTCAACTGGTGGGCGATGCCCGAGGTGAGCACGCCAAGCGAGGATAGCTTCTTTTCCTGAATGAGCTGGTCCTGGCGGCGCTCCAGTTCGCGGGTCATGCGGTTGAAGGCTTCCAGCACGCGCCGGGTTTCGTCGTCGGCGCGCGGCACTTCCAGGGTCTTGAAGTTTCCCTGGCCGATCTCCGAGGTCGCCCTGGTGATGGTGCCGAGCGCCCGCAGGATCTTGCGTGCCAGCAGCAGGGCGAGCACGATGCCGGAGGCGGCGATGAACACCCCGGATATGAGGAGCTGACGCTTGAGGTTGGCCACCAGCAGGAGTGTGCGCTCCCGTTCGGTGTTCTTGAGGTCCAGGGACAGGTCCACCATATCCTTGCCCGCCTGACGCAGATCCTCGCGGTCCTGGGCGGCGGCCGCGTCGGAGACGGTCTGGCGCAGGCTGCGGCTTTTGGCCTGGTAGGTGTCCAGCACAGGATTGAGCCTGGAGATTGTCCTGCGGGCGTGGTTGTCGCGGGCGGCCAGCGCCATGGTGGAGAGGGTGACGCGGGCCTGGTCGATGTATCGCTGCGATTCGTCGTAGTCCTCGGCGTGGCCGTAGAGCAGGTAGTTCTTCTCGTAGCGGCGCACTTCCAGGATGGTGTTGGAGAGGTCGTCCGCCGCCTCCATCAGAGTGAGGGTGCCTTCCAGCCGGATAAGATAGTTGAAGGAGACTACGCCCACCACGGTGAAGATGAGCACCGGAATGATCACCCCCGCCACCACCTTCTGACGGATGGTCAGGTGCGGCAGGCGCGAGAGAATGGAGGCGGCTTGGTTCATGGGCTGTCTTGTGGCCTAACACCGAACAATGTCGGAATGCGTTACATGGCAACGGACCTCAGGATAGACCTCGGGGAGTGTTTTGTCATCATTCAGGAGGGCAAGCCGGAGGCCAGGATGCGTCCACCCCCTTCAAACAAGGCAAATTCACAGATGAAGGTGGTGATGCTGCGCCCCCCGCGATGCCACATCCCTCCCTTGCCGGCCCCTTAAGCGCTTCGCGCAGACCAATCGGCATCCGCGCCATGAGCAGAGCCAATGCAGCACCCCCCCCGCACGCACCGCGCGCGGACTTGCGGGACAGTGGTTCGGCCCAATGGAGCCTAAAGGACTGTACTAGCGGGAGTCGTGAAAGATGCAGGCTTTATAAAAGCAGAAAGGCCGGGCATTTCTGCCCAGCCTGTTGCTGTCGATGGTGCCGAAGAGAGGACTCGAACCTCCACGGAGTTGCCCCCACTAGACCCTGAACCTAGCGTGTCTACCAATTCCACCACTTCGGCACGTCGTCGGGAGAAACGTATCTAGACTCAACCGAGCTCCTTGGCAAGCACTTTTTTCATTTTCCTGAAAATTTTCCGGAGTTGAACCCTCCGGCTCTTTGCTGTAGCGTGTTTCCCGCCCCTTCGGCCCACCGGAAGAACCATGATCGTAGCCCGTACATTCGACGACCTCGACGGCGTCCTGACCAGTTCCTGCCTGACCATCGGCAACTTCGACGGCGTGCACCTGGCCCACCAGAAGCTTCTGCACCGCGTGCGCGAACGCGCCAAGGTCCTGAACGCGGTGAGCCTGGCCGTCACCTTCGAGCCGCATCCGCGCCGCGTGCTCCTGGGCAAGGAAGCCCCTCCGCGCCTGACCACCCCCGACGTGAAGCTTGAGCTTATCGCGGAATGCGGCATCGAGGCCTGCCTGGTGCTGCCCTTCACGCGCGCTTTCGCGGCGCTGGAGCCGGAAGAGTTCGTGCGCGACTGCCTGGTTCGCGACCTGGGCATGAAGGAGCTGATCATCGGGCACGACTGGGCCTTCGGGAAAGGGCGCAGCGGCGACTACGCCACCCTGGGCAAGCTCGGCCGCTCCATGGGGTTCCTGGTGGAGCGTCTGGGGCCGGTGATGGTGGAGGACGCGGTGGTGAGCTCCACGCGCATCCGGGACATGCTGCTCTCCGGCGACGTGTGGGACGTGAAGCCGCTTTTGGGCCGCTTCCACAAGGTGCGCGGCGAGGTGATCCACGGCGCGGACCGGGGCGGCAAGCTTTTGGGCTTCCCCACGGCCAACGTGGACGCGCGCGACCAGTTGCTGCCCAAATCCGGCGTGTACGCGGTGTGGCTGTCCAAGGGCGACCAGACCTGGGCGGGGGTGGCCAACATCGGCACCAACCCCACCTTTGGCGGCGACCATCTGAGCCTGGAGGCCCACATCTTCGATTACTCCGGGGACCTCTACGGCAAGTCCGTGGACCTGCACTTCGTGCAGCGGCTGCGCAGCGAGAAGAAGTTCTCGGGCATCGAGGAGCTGAAGGCGCGCATCGCGGAGGATGCGGCCCTGGCCCGGCGCATCCTGGAAGAGCCGGAAGCGGGGCTGTAGCTTCGCGCTCTCACAAGAAGCGCGACTCTTCGTGAGCCCCTGAGAGCCGGACGATCCGCCTCTGAAGCCTCCCCGTCTTCCCAAACAAAATCCCGGCACTCTGCCGCAGAGACCATGCCCTTGCCCTGCCGGTTCCCTGGCCCTGTAGATATTCCCCACTCCCCTGCCGCTTTCTCCGTTCTATCGCGCCCCTGCCTCTCTGCCCGCAAAGCAGCTCTAGTCTTCCCGCCGCTCGCCTACTTCCCTGCCGCGTGCGCGGCCAGGAAGTCGGCAATGCCGGTCAGGGCCATCTCCACGGCGATGGCGGTCAGGATCATGCCCATCAAGCGCTCCAGGGCCACCATGCCACGCTTGCCCAGAAGCTTCTCAAGCTCCACCGACAACAGCAGCACCAGCCCCGTGGCCAGCCAGGCGCAGACCAGCGCCAGGAGCCAGTCCGCCCAGCGGGAAGGCTCGCCGCTGGCCATAAGCATCACCGTGGCCAGGGAGGACGGCCCGGCCACGTAGGGAATGGCCAACGGCACCACCAGCGGTTCGACGTGTTCCTCCTCCGCCAGGTCGTCGTGGCTGGGGAAGACCATCTTGATGGCGATGAGCAGCAATACGATGCCCCCGGCGATGCTGAGCGAGGGCCCGGAAATGCCCAGAAGCTTCAGAAGCTGCGGCCCCAGGAACATGAAGACCACCAGCACGCACAACGCGATGACCAGCTCGCGGGCGATCACCCGGCGCTTCCGCTCCGGCGGCACTTTCTTCAGCACCGAGACGAAGAACGGAATGTTCCCCAGAGGGTCCATGACCAGAATCAGCAGGATGATGGCGGAAGCGAGCGTCATGCGGGCAGTCTAGCGCAATCGGGGCGGCAAGCAAACACGCGGCGCGGCAAAGGAAGGGGGCGCCGCCCGCGCGACGCCCCCGGCGCTTGCTTCTTCTTATTATAAGGAAGGGAAAAACTAGATGGCGTCGTGCCCGGTCTCTCCGGTGCGGATGCGCACGATGTCGTCCACGGGCATCACGAAGATCTTGCCGTCGCCAACCTGCCCGCTTCGGGCGGCCTTGGTCACGGCGTCCAGCACGGCTGCGACGCGCTCGTCGTCGATGACCACCTCGATCTTGACCTTGGGCACGAAATCCACCTGATACTCGGCTCCGCGGTAGATTTCCGTGTGGCCGCGCTGGCGTCCGAATCCCTTGACCTGGGTGACGGTCATGCCCAGGACGCCCATGGCGGTCAGGGCCTGCTTCACATCCTCCACGGAGTGGGGACGGGTGATTATCTCGATCTTCTTCATGGACCGGGTCCTCGCTTATTCGCTGTAGGCGGCTTCGTTGTGTTCGGCCACGTCCAGGCCGATGCCCTCGTTTTCCGGCGAGACGCGCAGCCCCATGAAGGCGTTGACCAGCTTGAGCAGCACGTAACTCACCGCAAAAGCATACGCTCCCACGACGGCGATGCCAAGGGCCTGGATGCCAAGCTGCGCCGCGTTGCCGTAGAACAGGCCGTCCGCGCCGTTGGGATTGACCCCCTTGGTGGCAAGCAGACCCGCCATGAGCGTGCCGATCACGCCGCCCAGGCCGTGGATGCCCACCACGTCCAGGCTGTCGTCGAAGCGCAGCTTGGATTTGAGCACCACGGCCCAGTAGCAGCAGAACCCGGCGGTCAAACCGATGAGCACGGCGGAGTTGGCCGTGACGAACCCGGCGGCCGGGGTGATGGTGGCCAGACCCGCAACAGCGCCCGAGGCCGCGCCGAGGGTGGTGGGCTTGCCCTGGTAGATCCATTCCACCACGGTCCACATGGCCATGCCGGCCATGCCGCCCAGGTGCGTTGCCACGAAGGCCGAACCGGCCACGGCGTCGGCGGCCAGAGCGCTGCCCGCGTTGAAGCCGAACCAGCCGAACCAGAGGAGCCCGGTGCCCAGAAGCGTCATGGGCAGGCTGTGGGGGAAGAACTGGCGCCTGCCGTGGTCCTTGCGGGGCCCGATGACCATGACCGAGGCCAGCGCCGCCGCGCCGCAGGTCAGGTGCACCACGATGCCGCCCGCGAAATCCAAAACGCCCATGGCCTTCAGGAACCCGCCGTTGCCCCACACCCAGTGGCACGCCGGATTGTACACCAGCACGGCCCAGGCCACGCTGAACACCACGAAGGAGCTGAAGCGCACGCGCTCGGCGAAGGCTCCGGTGATGAGCGCCGGGGTGATCACCGCGAACATGCACTGGTAGATCATGAACACGGCGTGGGGGATGGTGGGCGCGTAGTCCGGGTTGGGGGCGGCTCCCACGCCTGCGAGCCCGGCCCAGGAGAGGTCGCCGATGAGGCCGGAGACGTCCGGCCCGAAGCTCATGGAGTAGCCCAGGTAGACCCACTCGATGGTGACCAGCGAGATCATGATGAAGCTCTGCATCAGGGTGCCGAGCACGTTCTTGCGCCGGACCATGCCCCCGTAGAACAGGGCCAGGCCGGGCGTCATAAGCAGGACGAGGGCGGCACAGATGAGGATGAACGCGGTGTCACCGGCCTGGATCATGGAAGAGCCTCCTGGGAAAATGCGGCTGGGCTGCGGCAATCGGGACGATGGCCGTGGCGGTCGAACAATCGGGTGGCGCAGGCCGGAAAAAACGCGCACCCGGCGCGCGTCTCCGAGGCGTGCCCCGGCGGCTCGGGAGCAGGCCGTGCGCGCACACACGATCCCCGCCGGGCCGATCACGGCAATACCCTGACATTCCTACGCTTCTACCACAGGCCTGCCGCGACAGAATTGTGTGGCACGCCAAAAGACAGCGCGTTCTTAACAAAATTGTATTGGAGAGGCAAGACAGAAAGGGCGGCGAAGTTTTCAAAAATGGAGATTCTGCTCCATTTTTGTCACAAACCCCGCCGCATCGGAGAATCAGAACAGCAGCGCGCTGGCGGCCGCGCCGCCCAGCACCACCCAGAGGATGTCCACCTTTTTGGCCAGGGCCAGAAGGGCCAGGACCAGCAGGACGCCCTGGGGCCAGCCCCAGTCCACGGCCCTGGCGAAACTCACGGCCACGGCCAGGATAAGCCCGGACAGGATGGCCAGCACCCCGGCCAGGGCCTTGTGCGCCCAGTCCGAGGACAGGACGCTGTCCTTCATGCGGATGGCCGCCATCACGATGAGAAACGACGGCGCGAACACGGCGACCCCGCCGATCACCGCGCCAAGCATCCCCTTGAGCTGGTAGCCGACGAAGGCCGACACCAGGAGGAACGGACCCGGCGTCACCTGGGACATGGCCATGGCGTCCATGAAGGTGCGCTCGTCCAGCCAGCCCCTGGCCCGCACCACCTCGGCGTACATCATGGGGAAGGCCCCGAACCCGCCGAAGGACAAAAGGTCCACCTTGCCCATGGACAGGGCGAACCGCAGCATGGGGGACTCCAGCAGCGCGCACCCGACAAGGAACAGGACGTAGACCCCCAGAAGGGCCAGCGGAGTCTTCCAGCTCTGGGGCTCGCCGTTTACGACGTGCGGCTTGCGGGGCTCGTCCTGGAAGGTCAAGACGCCGATGATCGCCCCGCCCAGGATCAGCATGAAGGGCTTGAGCCCAATGAGGAACAGCACGCACGCGCCGCCAGCCAGGCCGCGCTGCATGGCCGTCCTGGCGTAGCGGCCCAGGAAATCCAGGCTGGCCATGAAGCACACGGCAACAACGACAACCTTCAGGCCGACCAGAGCCCCCAGCATGGCGGGCAGGTCGGCGGTTTTCTGGTAGATAATTGCAAAAGCGGTAATCATGGCCCAGGCCGGCAGGGCGAATCCGGTGAAGGCCGCCAGCGCGCCGGGGAGCCCGGCCTTGGCATGGCCCAGGTAGGCGGCCAGCTGCACCAGCGGACCGCCGGGAATGGACTGCACCAGGGCCAGCCCGGTCTTGAATTCGTCGTGAGTGAACCAGCCGAGCTTGTCCACCAGCCGGTTGCGGATGAAGGGCAGCATGCCGGGGCCGCCGAACGCGGACGCGCCGATTCGCAGATACGTCAAAAAGATGCGCCAGACGCTGGGGGATGGGGTCATTGCGGGTCCTTTTACCGGAGGATGAGCATGGACAGGCAGGACGCCCCCAGCACGATCCAGTACACGGGTATCTTTTTGGCCAGAGCGGCCAGTGTCAGAACCAGGAGCACGGCAGCGGGCCAGCCCCAGTCCACGGCCTTGGACAAGGCGAAGCTCACGGCCACGATCATGCCGCCAAGCGTGGCCAGCACCCCGGACAGGGCCTGGCGCGCCCGGCGCGAGCCCACGATGCGGTCTCGGTAATGGGCCGCTGCCAGCACCACCACGAAGGATACGGCGAAGATGCCCACCGAGGCCACAGCCGCCCCGGCCACGCCGCGCACCATGTAGCCGATGAAGGCCGAAGCCAGAAGGCTCGGGCCGGGAGTCACCTGGGCCAGGGCCATGCCCTCGATGAAGGTGGACTCGTCCAGCCAGCCCCGGTGCTCCACCACTTCGGCGAACATCACCGGGAAGATGCCGAAGCCGCCGAAGGCCAGCATGTCCACTTTTATCATGGACACGGCCAGATCGAAAAGCAGCCGGTCGAAGACGAACAGCGCGCCCAGGCAGAAAAGCTGCACCGCGCCCATGATGATCGCCAGGCGCAGAGCCCCGCGCGTGTCCATCGCGGCATCCGGACCCGTATCCGGAGCCGGGCCGGGGTCCAGGAAGAGCATTCCGGCCAGGGCAGCGCCCAAAACGATGGGGATCACGCCCACCCCGGCCAGGAACAGGGCCGCCGCGCCCGCCGTGAAGGCCTGGTGGCGGCGCGTGGGCGCGAAGCGCTTCACGAAATCCAGGCAGGACATCAGGCAGATGGCCAGCACCACCACCTTGAGGCCCGAGGCCACGGCGTGGGCCAGGGGCGCGGCGCGAAGCTCCACGTAGAAGCCGGAGATGAGCGTCATCAGAAGAAAGGCCGGGAGCGAAAACCCCGCATAGGCCACCAAGGCGCCCCACAAGCCGCGCATCCCAAGTCCGATGTAGGCGGACAGCTGCATGAGCGTGCCGCCGGGGATGGTCTGGCACAGGCCAAGGCCCAGGCGGAACTCCTCGCGGCTTAAGAAGGCGCGCTTGTCCACCACCTCGCGGCGAAGCGCGGGCATCATGGCCGGACCTCCGTAGGCAGTTGAACCGACAACGAAAAATGCCTTGAAGATGGACCAGAGGGATACGGACGCGGCCATGCGGACTCCATGCGGATTCGAATGCCCGGAGACGATACGGCCAAGCGCGAAAAAAGAAAACGCCGCGCCGAAGTCTGGAAGGGTTCCAAGCTAACATTCCGTCCACATGCACAAGGCGGCACATGGCATCGACGCGCCGGACAAAGAAACGCACGTTCACGGAAACGATTGACGCCGAACGCGAAGCCGGGGAAAACCCCGCCATGCGCGCCGTCCTCTTCGATGCCACCCCGCCCGGAAGCGACGCCTGCCGCCAGGGGGCCGACGCCCTGCGCCGCGCCCTGTCCGACGCGGGCCACGCCGTGGACGTATTCCCCCTGGCGGAGCTGCCCATGGCCCCCTGCCGGGGCTGTTTCGCCTGCTGGACGGCCACGCCTGGGCGCTGCCCGGTCTCCGACGCCTCGGAGATCGCGGCCAGGGCCTATATCGCCTCGGAACTGGCCGTGTTCTTCTCGCCCCTCAGCTTCGGAGTCTGGAACTCCACGACCAAGAAGCTCCTGGACAGGATGATCTGCCTGGTCTCGCCCTTCTTCGACACCACGCATGCCAGCGGCCTCACGCGCCACAAGCCCCGCTACTCCCGGTATCCGGCCTTTCTGGGCGTGGGCTGGCTCGCTGCTTCGGACAGCGAGGCCCAGGGCCTCTTCGCCCGCCTGGTGGAGCGCAACGCCTTCAATCTGCGCGCCCCGGCCTGGGAGCAGCTGACGCTCACCCGTGACCGGCCCTGGTCGGCCCAGCGCGAAGCCTGCCTGGAAGCCCTGGATTCCCTCTTGGAGCCCGCGTCGTGACCAAGGCCCTGCTCCTGGCGGGCAGCCCCCGCCACACGAACACCTCCCAGGTGCTGGGGCAGGCCATCCTGGACGCGCTCGCAGCCAACGGCTTCGCGTGCGAGACCATTCGCCTGACCGGACTCCTGGACACCCAGGAAGGCCGCGCCCGGCTCCTGGGCGCGTACCTGGGAGCGGATCTGGTGGTGCTGGCAGCGCCCGTGTATGTGGACGCTCCCCCGGCCGCCGTGATGCGCGCCCTGGAATTCCTGGCCGGAGAGGACACGCCGCAGGATCGGGTCAGACGGCTGTGCGCCGTGTTCAACTGCGGATTTCCGGAAGCCGAACACACGGCCCTGAGTCTGGACGTCTGCCGCCTTTTCGCCAAACGGGCCGGGCTCCAGTGGGCCGGGGGCATCGGCGTGGGCGCAGGCGGCGCGGTGAACGGCCAGCCCCTGGAAGCGCGCGGGCGCGTCACCCGTCCCCTGCGCCGCGCCCTGGCGCTGGCCGGGGACGCACTGGCGCGCGGGCTGCCCATCCCGCAGGAGGCCGTCGACCTCGCCGCGAGGCCCCTGCTCCCGGCCTGGCTGTATCTGCTGATGGCGCAAACCGGCTGGCTCGCCCAGGCCTGGAAGCGCCGCACGCTCTTCCGGCTGGACGCGCGGCCCTTTGCCAGCGGCTCCCGAACCAACACCACCACCAACAGGACGTCCAAAATCCCATGACCGACCGCCCCGGATTCTCCTTTCTGGTCTGCCCGGACCCCGAGATGCTCAAGCGCCACTTGGAGCGGCTCATGGCCTCATCCGGCGGCGGCTTCGCCCGGCAGGTGTTCTGGGGCGACGCCGACGACTTCGACGTGGCCTATTGGCAGGCCCTGGCCACGGTCAGCTTGTTCGCCCAGCCCAAGGCCGTGGTGCTCAGGCGCGCCGAGGGCCTGACCTCCGACTTCTGGGAGAAGCTCGCGCGCCCGCTGGCGGGGTTCAACCAGCACGTCTGGCCGGTCATCTGCCTGGAGGGCCAGCACGACCCCAAGAAGGGGCCGTCCCTGCCGCGCGGCCTGTCTGAGCGGCCCTACTGGAAGGTAGGGCAGAAAAAGGGCTGGGTGTGGATCTCTCCGGGGCTGACCGAGGAGAACATGATCCCCACCCTGCGCGACTGGGCGGGCGTGCACCGCCTGAACTTCGGCAAGGGCGTGCTCCAGGAGCTGGCGCGCCTGCTGCCGCGCGACATGACCGCCTGCGCCCGCGAGCTGGAAAAGCTGGAACTGGCCGCCACGGACGGCGTGATCGGCCAGGACATCCTGGAACTTCTGAGCGAGGAGGCGGAACTCGACATCTTCGGGTTCCTGAAGGCCCTGGAGGAAGGGCGCGACGCGGCGGGCGTGTGGCGCACCGTGTTCGGACACCAGCTCTCCAGCGACGACGGCTTCCTGTTCCAGTTCCTGGCCATCCTCACCCGCGAGGCCCGGACCATGTGGCAGCTCCTGCACGAAGACCCGGAATGCAGGGTGCATCCCTACGTGAAGAAGCTGAAGACCCCCATGGCCTCGCGCCTTGGCCCCGCAGGTTTGGCCCGGCTGTTCGACCTGGCCATGGACGCCGAATCCTCGGTGAAGTCCGGCATCAAGTCGCCCGATCAGGCCATGGAAATGCTGGTGGCCGACCTGCACCTGCTGTTCGCACGGGTCAGATCCCGATCCTGACCTATTATCCTTTGAAAAGCAGGCCGGATTCCAGTACTCCTTTCCCTCAGGGTTGGTTTTTCCATCTTTTTGCCTCGAATCCGCCTTCAGGACTTGCGCAAAGGCAGGAGCATGCTTACAAAAAAGGATCGTCCGCACTACCTGGGACACCGCAGCCGCCTGAAAGACCGTCTGCGCCAGGATTCCCGCTCGCTGGCGGACTACGAGATCCTTGAATTGCTCCTGGGCTACGCCAACCCCCGCAAGGACAACAAACCCCTGGCCAAGGCCCTGCTGGACCGCTTCGGGAGCCTGCGCGGCGTGTATCAGGCACGCGACACCGAACTTATCGGCCTGGACGGCATGGGCGAGGGCCTTTTGGCGTTCTGGACGCTGTGGCGCGAATTCCTGGCCCGCCTGGGCGAACAGGACGTGCGAGAACGGGTGCTGGTGGACGACCCCAAAGTCGTGGCCGATTTGGCCCGCGAGCGCCTGGGGCATCTTCCCGCCGAAGAGTTCTGGGTGCTTCTGCTGGACGGAGCCAACAAGGTGCTCGGCTGGGAGCGCGTAAGCCAGGGCACCGTGGACCAGACGCCGGTCTATCCCCGTGAAATCCTGGCCCTTGCTCTCACGCGTCAGGCTGCCGGGCTGGTCATGGTGCACAACCATCCTGGCGGCGACCCCAAGCCCTCGGCAGCCGACCGGGAGATCACCCGGCAGGTGAAGCTGGCCGCTCACGGGTTGGGCGTGAAGGTGCTCGACCATGTAATCGTGGCGGGCAAGGATTTTTTCAGTTTCAAGAAGGCCCGGTTGATGTAGAGTGGGTCCAGGCTTTCATCCCGACGGGGCTTCCCGGTTGCCTGAGGGCGGCCGGAAACCCGGCAACGACCAGGGGGAGAGCATGGGAAAAAGTCTTCACTGTCTGGTGAGCGGACGCGTGCAGGGGGTCGGTTTCCGGGCCTTCGTGTTCCGCCGGGCCCTGGAGCTTGGGCTGTGCGGCTGGGCGCGCAACCTGCCCGACGGACGCGTGGAAGTTCTTGTCCAGGGGCTGGACCACGCCCGGGACGCCTTTCTCCGCAGCCTGCGCAAAGGGCCGCTTTTGAGCCGGGTTGACCATGTCGTGACGGATCTTATCGACGGCGAGCCGGATTACCCGGATTTCCAGATAAAGCATTAGCATAAAGCATCAGTCGCTACCAAGGAGCGATCCATGACCATAGAAAACGAACCCATCCTCACCGTTCTGCCCGAAGAGCCCGTGGAGCACCCCGTGTCCGAGGACCCGTCCGCTCCGGGACCGGATCAGGCCAAGCTGGACATTCCGGCCATCCTGCCCGTCCTTCCGGTGCGCGACATCGTGGTTTTCAACTACATGATCCTGCCGCTGTTCGTGGGCCGGGAAAAATCGGTGGCCGCCGTGGACGCCGCGCTCAACTCCAACCGCTACATCCTCATCCTCACCCAGAAGGACGAGAAGGTGGACGAGCCCGGACCGGACGACCTGTACGTCACCGGCACGGTGGGCATGATCATGCGCATGCTGAAGATGCCCGACGGACGCCTGAAGGTGCTGGTGCAGGGCCTGACGCGCGCCCGCGTGCGCCGGTTCACCAAGACCGAACCGCATCTGGAGGCCGTGGCCGAGGTGCTGGAAGAGACCGAGCTCAAGGAAGTGGGCGTGGGCGAGGAAGCCATGATGCGCGCCGCCCGCGAACAGAGCGAGAAGATTCTGTCCCTGCGCGGCATCTCCGCCACCGACATCATGAGCGTGCTGAACTCGGTGAACGAACCTGGCCGCCTGGCGGACCTCATCGCCTCCAACCTGCGCATGAAGGTCGAGGAGGCCCAGAAGATCCTGGAGACCCTGGACCCGGTGGAGCGCCTGGAGCTGGTGAACACCCAACTCAACAAGGAGGTGGAGGTCGCCTCCATGCAGGCCAAGATCCAGTCCATGGCCAAGGAAGGCATGGACAAGGCCCAGAAGGACTTCTTCCTGCGCGAGCAGATGAAGGCCATCCGCAAGGAACTGGGCGAGGGCCAGGAGGAGACCGAGGAGCTCGAAGAGCTTCGCCAGGCCATCGAAAAGGCCGGGCTCCCCAAGGACGTCAGGCCCGAGGCCGACAAGCAGCTCAAGCGGCTGTCCTCCATGCACCCGGATTCGTCCGAAGCCTCTGTCATCCGCACGTATCTCGACTGGCTCACCGAGCTTCCCTGGAAGAAGATGTCCAAGGACCGCCTGGACATCAAACAGGCCCACGCCTTCCTCCAGGAGGACCACTACGGCCTGGAGAAGGTCAAGGAACGCATCCTGGAGTATCTCTCGGTGCGCAAATTGAACCCCAAGATGAAAGGCCCCATTTTGTGCTTCGTCGGGCCTCCGGGCGTCGGCAAGACCAGCCTTGGGCGGTCCATAGCCAGATCGCTCGGGCGCAAGTTCGTGCGGATGTCGCTTGGCGGCATGCGCGACGAGGCCGAGATCAGGGGGCATCGCCGCACCTACATCGGGGCCATGCCGGGCCGCATCATCCAGTCCATCAAGAGCGCCGGAACCAAGAACCCGGTCATCATGATGGACGAGATCGACAAGGTCGGCGCGGACTACCGGGGCGACCCCACCTCGGCGCTGCTTGAGGTGCTGGACCCCGAACAGAACTTCTCCTTCCAGGACCACTACCTGGGTGTGCCCTTCGACCTGTCCAAGGTGATGTTCGTGTGCACGGCCAACATGCTGGACACCATCCCCGGCCCGCTCCTGGACCGCATGGAGGTCATCCGCATCCCCGGCTACACCGAGCAGGAGAAGGTGAAGATCGCGCGCAAGTACCTCTTGCCGCGCCAGATCAAGGAGAACGGGCTCAAGAAGTCCGACCTGGAGATGACCGACCAGGTGCTGGCCAAGACCATCCGCGAATACACCCGCGAGGCGGGCCTTCGGAACCTGGAGCGCGAAGTGGGCTCCATCTGCCGCAAGCTGGCCCGCAAGAAGGCCGAGGGCGAGAAAGGCCCCTTCAAGGTGACCGCCAAGATGCTGCCCAAGCTCCTCGGCATCCCCACATACCAGGACGAGGAGACCGAGCGCGAGCTGCCGCCGGGCGTGGCCGTGGGCCTGGCCTGGACCCCCGTGGGCGGCGTGATCCTGCACATCGAGGTGACCACCATGCCCGGCAAGGGCGGGCTCATCATGACCGGCAAGCTCGGCGACGTGATGAAGGAATCGGCCCAGGCAGCCATGTCCTACGCGCGCTCCAAGTCCGAGAAGCTGGGCATCGACCCCGCCTTCCTGGAAAAGCACGACGTGCATATCCACATTCCCGCAGGCGCGACCCCCAAGGACGGGCCTTCGGCTGGCGTGACCCTGGTCACGGCGCTCATCTCGGCGCTGACCAACACGCCCATCTGCAACGACATCGCCATGACCGGCGAGATAAGCCTGCGCGGGCGCGTGCTGCCGGTTGGCGGCATCAAGGAGAAGATCCTGGCCGCCGTGGCTGCCGGCATGAAGCGGGTGCTCATCCCCTCGCGCAACGAAAAGGACCTGGCGGACATCCCGGCGGACCTGCGCGGCAAGATCAAGGTGCAGCTCATCGACCAGATCGACGAAGTGTGGCCCCTGGCCTGCGGCACCAAGACCGAAGCCCAGAAGGCCGAGGACGAAAAAGCCAAAAAGGCTGCCGAGAAAAGGGCCGCTGACAAGAAGGCTGAAGAGAAGACCGACAAGTAAGGCCGACGCGCGGCAGGAACGGCCCGCGCCATCGAGGAAATACGGACGGCCCGGAAGCGGAAGCTTCCGGGCCGTTTTGTTTGACGCGAACTCAATTCAGTCGTAATTTGGTCGCACCCCAGAGGAGGCGTACCATGAAACTTGCCCAGGCCGTAAAGCCCATAAGCTACGTCAAAGCCAACGCCGCCGAGATCATCCGCAAGATATCTGAAGACGGCCAGCCCGTCGTCATCACCCAGAACGGCGAAGCCAAGGCCGTGCTCATGGACGTTCGTGAGTACGATCAGATTCAGCAGAGCCTCGCCATGGTGAAGATTCTCGCGCGCAGTTCAAAGAATCTGGAAGAAGGGAAGCACCGAGCGGCGGATGAGGTGTTCGCCGACATCAGAAGGAAAAGGTCGGGCCGATAGTGGCGACCTTCAGCCTTCGGTTCATCATCGACGCCGAGCAGGATCTCGATGAAATCGACGCGTTCCTGACGGACAATGATTCTCTGGAAGCGGCAGACGCCGTCTTGAACATAATCAGCGCGGCATGCGCCTCCCTGGCGGAAATGCCACATCGTGGGCGCTACACACCCGAAATGCTCCTCACGGGCGTGCAGACCTACCGGGAAATCCACTCCGGCCCCTACCGCATCATCTACGAAGTCCGGGGCGAGGACGTTTACGTCCATGCCGTGCTGGATTCGCGCCGCGACCTGGGCGATCTGCTGCTGGCGCGCCTCGTCAGGTAGAAACCCCGGTCCCGGCACCCGCAGCCGTAAACCGCAACCCGATGCGCCATGAAATCGAACGGTTCAAGGCACATCACATCAGATAGCCCCTTGCCCCGGCCCCCCCATCCAGGCTAGCGTGCCCGCCCATGAGCGGAAACACCATCGGACGCCTTTTCAGGCTCACCACATTCGGCGAATCCCACGGCCCGGCACTCGGCGGCATCATCGACGGCTGCCCCGCCGGGCTCCCCATCACGCCCGAGCTCATCCAGGAAGCCCTGGACAGGCGACGGCCCGGACAGGGCGGCCCTGGTTCCACCGCCCGCAAGGAACCCGATGCGGTACGCCTGCTCTCGGGCGTGTTCGAAGGCGTGGCCACGGGCACGTCCATCGGGTTCGTCATCGAAAACACCGACCAGCGCTCCCGCGACTACTCCGCCATCAAGGACGTGTTCCGCCCCGGACACGCGGACTTCACCTACCAGGCCAAATACGGCCTGCGCGACTACCGCGGCGGCGGGCGCGCCTCGGGCCGCGAGACCGCAGCCCGCGTTGTCGGCGGCGAGATAGCCCGGCTGCTGCTGCAGCGCCACGGCATCACGGTCTATTCCTACACCAAGGAACTGGGCGACATTCCCGCCCACTGCTTCGACATCCTGAACGCCCACACCCGCCCCTTCTACGCCCCGGACGACCACGTGGTGGAAATCTGGGAGGATCGCGTGCGCCAGACCAAGGAAGAGGGCGACACCCTGGGCGCGGTTGTCTGCGTCACGGCCAGCGGCCTGCCCGCCGGGCTTGGCGAGCCGGTGTTCGACAAGCTGGACGCGCGTCTGGCTTATGCGCTCATGGGCGTGGGTGCGGTGAAGGCCGTGGAGATCGGGGAAGGCTTGCAGGCCGCGAGAAATTACGGATCGAAAAACAACGACGCCATCACCCCGGAGGGCTTCGCCTCCAACCGGGCGGGCGGAGTGCTGGGCGGCATAAGCTCCGGCCAGGACGTGGTGGTGCGCTGCGCGGTGAAGCCCATCCCCTCTGTGGCCCTGGAGCAGCGCACGGTGACGACCTCGGGCGAGGCCACCACCATCACCGTGGGCGGACGGCACGACATCTGCGCCGTGCCGCGCATCAACCCTGTTCTGGAGGCCATGGTCTGCCTGACCCTGGCCGATTTCTGGCTGCTCTCAGGACGCGGACTCTGATTCGTCCCCGTCCGGCTTTGCGGGCGGAGCATGGCGCTTGGCCAAGGCGTGGAAGATAAGCGTCGCCGCGGCGGTGAAAGCCAGCTCCGCCCACAGGGAAATGTCCTCGCGGGCCTTGAACTCGGCCCAGCTTTGCAGAAAATAGGTCACGCCCGCAAAGGCGTACACCTGGAGCATCACGTCCACGCCCCGGGCCAGCAGCAGGAAGGCCGCGCCCAGCACCAGCGGGAACACGGTCCAGGAGCCGATCATCATCCACGCGCCGTCACTGGTGGGCGGGGGATTGAACCGCCCAAGCGTCTCCTGGTCGATGGGAAAGGCCAGTGACAAGGCCCAGGTGACCACCGCCGCCACGGCCAGCGATCCAAACAGGATGACTGCTCCGGTGCGCGGATCGAGCGGGCGTTTTCTTTCGGGCTTTTGTTCAGGCTCTGACTGGTCGGACTTCATCTGGGTCACACGATCCTCCATCCGAATATTTCCAAAATCTCGAAGGCGATCACCAGCACCCAGGCCAGGATGGCCATCCCGGTGGCTGCTGCCGCCATGTCCTTTATGGCCTTTATCTTCTCGTCCTTGGCGGTCTGAAGATAGTCGCAGATCGCCTCCACGGAGCTGTTGAAGATTTCTGCCGCCAGCATGAACGCCGTGGCCAGCAGCACCAGCAAAAAATCCACCCAGGCCCGGTAGGCGAAGGCGAACACCAGCACCGCCACCGACAACACCACCTTGTAGGCCACGGACAGGTCGTAGAACACGGCGTAGCGCAGGCCCGAAAAGATGACCTTCAGCTTGCGCCAGGGGTTGAACCCCGGCTGGCCCGTGCCCAGGAATTTATTTCGCATCGGTGAAAGCCTCTTTCAGGGCGTCTTCCAATTGGGTGGCCGTGAACAGGTCCCGGAGCACCACGGGCCGCGCCGAGGCGTCCCCCTTTGGGAACATGGCCGCCACCGGGATGGAGGCCGAGCCAAGCGAACGCAGAAGCGCCATGGTCTCGGGATCCTCGCGGGTCAGGTCCACGCGGATGGCCGTGAAGCCGTAGCGTTTCTGGAGCGCGGCCACTGCTCCCGGAGCCAGCACGGTCTTTTCCAGGGCCTTGCAGGTGGGGCACCAGTCCGCCGTGAAATCCAGGAGCATGTTTTCCTGCCCGAGCGCCCGGTTGAACGCCGCCTTGTCGTAGTTCGTCCAGACGTCCCCCACGGGCGCAGGCGGCGACACGGCCCAGGCGCAGGCGGCCACCGACACCACCAGGGCCGCGAACCGGATGGACCAGCGGGTGAACGCGCCCTGCGACAGGTTGGTCCAGCTGCCCCAGGCGTGGCAGGCGAAGGCCACCACCAGGAGCGCGCCCAGGGCCGGGACCAGCAGGGGCTGAGGCAGGATCGCCAGGAAATACAGGCAGGTGGCCATGATGAGGAACCCGGCCAGCTTCTCCAGCTGGCTCATCCAGGCTCCCGGGCGCGGCACGAAGCGGGTCAGCTCCGGCCGTGCGGCCAGCACCAGATAGGGAAGCGCCATGCCCAGGCCGATGCCCACGAACACGGTCATGATCACGGCGACAGGCTGCATGAGCGTCCAGGCCAGCACGCCGCCCAGGAACGGTCCCGAACAGGGCGTGGCCAGGAGCGTGGCCAGGAACCCCGTGGCCAGGGCCTGGGTTCTTGGGCTGTGGCCGGGATGCGTCGCGATTTTCAGATCGATCACCGGCAGGTGAAACACTCCGAACAGGGACAGCCCCATGGAAAAAAGCACCGCCGCCGCTCCGAACACCAGCCCCGGCTGCTGGAAGAACTGGCCCCAGGCCAGCCCGGCCAGACCAAGCACAACGGCCAGCAGGCAGAAGTAGCCCAGGATGCCCAGAGCGAACCAGGTGTTGTGCTCGCGGATGCGCTTGTAACGGTCCCGGATTTCGCCGTGGCTGCAGGCGGCCAGGAGGCTCGAGAGCTTCAGGCAGGCCACGGGCAGCACGCAGGGCATGAGGTTCAGGAGGAATCCGGCCAGGATGGCCAGGGGCAGCGCCTTCAACAGGCCGTCCACCTCCAGGTGGGGCTGCACGGAACGCGGCGAGAAGTTCCAGGACGAGGCGGACTCTTTTGCTGCCTTGTCCACCGTGGCTATCGTCTCCCGCACGGGCTCGGGCGTGCCCGGAGCCGCGGCGGCAAGCCCGGCAAAAACGGGCCACCAGGTCTGTTTGTCCGCTGGCGCGGGAACCGGGACCTCCCGCGAGGAAAAGCTCGATTCCAGCTGCATGGGCCAGCAGCTGGTGGCGGTGCAGGCCAGGAGGCTCACCGAGGCCTCAAGGCCGAAGCCGGGCGGCGCGTTTTCGGGGACCGGCACGAAGAGCGGCGTGGGTACGTCGTAGACGTTGACCGTCTTGTCCTTCTCGTAGAGGTCCAGGCCGGTCTTTCCCGCCGGATAGAGCACCGGCAGGTTCTGCCCGGTGGGGGTCAGGCGCACCTGGGCGCGGGTGGGCATTCCTGCCTGGCCGGGGTCGTTGGCGTAGGCTTTGTATCCGGGCGCGGGCGTGAGCCACAGGATGGCCACCAGGGAAGGCGCGCCTGCGCCTCCTCCGGGTCCCGCGGGAAGCGCGGACAGTTCCCAGCTCACGGTCACTGGCGTCGGCTGCGCCTGGCAAGGGGCGGCCAACATGAGCAGCAGGGCCAAAATGCGAAAAATTACGTGCATGGAGCGACTCCGATGATCGGCGGAATCATACGACAGCGGGTCAGCGCGGGTAAAGCAGAAACTATGCCGGACGCGAGACCCCGAGGCTGCGCGTTTCTACTGCGCTCCCTGCCCTGGCCGCTGCTCCGCCACAGCGTGCGGCACAAGCCAGCGGGCCTTGATCCAGTCCGCCAGGGCCTTGCCCGCCACCTTGTTGCCCTCCACGTTCCAGTGGGTCTCCATGGGGTAGTAAAGACATGCTCCCGCTTTCGTGGCCTGGCGCAGTACGGGCGTCAGATCCAGCACGGGGATGCCCGGTGCGGCGGCTTCCAGCGCCTGCGCCACCAGCCGGTTTGGCAGGTCGCGGTCGAAGCGGGCCGGGTCCGCGTTCATGCGTGCCGCCATCCTCTCGAATACGGCGTCGTTCACCTGCACCTCCGCTGGCGAGAGCATCACAAGCACTCTCAAGCCTCTTGCCATCTCACCAGCCAGATACCGGCCCAGTGCAGCTACACCCTCGTATCCCCGGGCCAGCAGGGCCAGGGCCTGCGGATCGCAGGCCTCCAGATGGCGCGCGGCCACGCGCTGGTACGCGGCCTCGTCCAGGGGACCCAGGGCGTGCGTGTACGGCGGGGGTACGTCCTTCAGTACGAACTGGCCCTCGGTGGCGCAGAGGTAATGAGCGTAGACATAGTCGGCCATGCGCAGGGCGAACAGGCGCGGCACATGGCTCATGCGCTTGCGCCCGGTCTGCACGTCCACGAAGTTGTCCCCCAGCACGCGGTTTATGACCCCGTCGTCCGGCACCTCGCCGCGTGCTGCCTCGGAAAGGTCGTTGCCCAGGAAGATGTTCACAAGGAGCGCGTCGTGCGCGATCTGCCCGGCCCAGTTGGCCATGGCCGCGATATACTGCGGGAAGGAGGAGCTGGGTTCCCCGAAGTTGACTATCCGCATGGGACGTTCCGGGCCGGAAAGAAGAGCCTGGGCCACTCCGTTATAGGACGCCGGGAATTGCACGATGGCGTGGCAGAAGGAGTCGCCGAAGCTCAGTATCCTGAACTCCGTGTCCGCCTTGGCCTTGGGTATGCTTGAGTCGTTGTAATTGAGGGCTTGCAGGTCCACGACCGGTCCGTCAGGACGGTAGGACGCCGTCAAGGCCCGGCTCTCGTAAAAGCGAAACGCCCCGTCCAAGAGAACGAGGCACGTCATTGTAGACACGACCAAAAGCAGAATATTGGCGAATCTGGACTTCATGTGCCGGACTCCATGCAATTCCCGATTGGTACGCCTTGGTTTTGCGTAGCACAGACTTTTCCGGCGGAAAAGCCCTTCGGGAGGCGATGGAATCCGGGCTACTGCCCGAGCGCGTCGGCCAGAAGCGTCTCGGCCTCCCGCATGGGAAGCTCGAGCCCGGTCCAGAGCCTGAACTGGGCCGCGCCCTGGGCCGCAAACATGGAGAGGCCGTCGATGACGCCCGCCCCGGCGGCCTGGGCCTCACGCAGAAAGAGCGTGCGGCGCGGATTGTAGACCAGGTCGTAGGCCAGATGATCCGGGGTCCAGTACTGCTGCGGGAGGGGGGACACATCCGGGGCCTTGCCGGTCATGCCCATGGGGGTGGTGTTCACCACCAGGCGCGCCTCCACGCTGTGGCGGCGTTCCCAGGCCACGGCGTCGGCCAAAAACTGCGAGGCAAAGGCGGCGGCGCGCTCGAAATCGCGGTTGCAGACGGTTATCCGGGTCACGCCGATCTCATGCAGACCCGCCAGCACGGCCTTGGCCGCGCCGCCGGCTCCCAGCACCAGGGCCGACTCCGGCACGCTCCCTGTGGCGGACTTCAGCTCCAGAAGCGGCGACAGGAACCCTGCCACGTCGGTGTTGTGCCCCACCAGCCGCCCGCCCTCCCAGACCAGGGTGTTCACCGCGCCCGTGCGCCGGGCCAGGGGCGAGACCGCGTCCAGCAGGGGCATCACCGCCTCCTTGTGGGGGATGGTGACCGAAAGCCCGGACACGGGCAGGGTCCGCACGGCCTGAACGAACGCGGCCAGCCGCTCCGGAGGCGTGGGAAAGGCCATGTAGCAGGCGCGCACGCCCAGGCGTTCAAAGCCCCAGTTGTGCAAAAGCGGCGACAGGGTCTGGGCCAGGGGATGGCCGATGATGCCGAAAATCTTCTCGGGGATGCGTGTCTGCGGCATTCTGGGTCTCTCGGGCGGATCGGCGCGCCATGAAAAAGGGGGGCGCTAGCCCCCCTGTGCGTCAGGTCATGCGGCGTCGTAACCCGCCTGCAAGGCTTCTGCGTTCTTGGGGATCATGTGGCAGTAGTGGCCCGGAATCACGTGGCTGAGCGCCTGCTGGAGCCGCTCCAGCGGCAGCGCGCCCGAGAGCTTGGCGTACGCGCCCAGAGCCACCATGTTCACCATGCGGGTGTTGCCCACCTGCTCGGCTATCTCGTTGCAGGGCACGGCCCGGGCTTTCACCCGAGTGGCGTCGGCCAGCCTGGCGTCCATGAGCGAGGAGTTCAGCACCAGCACGCCGCCGTCGGCCAGCCTGGGCTGGAACTTCTCGAGCGAGGGCCTGTTCAGGGCAATGAGCCCCACCGGGCTCTGGATGATGGGCGAGCCGATCTCCTCGTCGGAAATGACCACGGTGCAGTTGGCCGTTCCGCCGCGCATCTCAGGGCCGTACACGGGCATGAAGGTGACGTGCAGGCCGTGCTCCATGGCCGCCTGGGCCAGCAGCGTCCCGGCCAGGACCACGCCCTGGCCGCCGAATCCGGCGATGATGACGTCCGCGTACATCAGCACACCCCGCTTTTCTTGGCGTCCTTGAACACGCCCAGGGGATAATAGGGGATAAGGTCGCTCTCGATGCGCTCGTTGGCCTGCACCGGATTCATCTTCCAGTTGGTGGGGCAGGTGGCCAGAAGCTCCACGAACCCGAGTCCCCGGTCTTCCAGCTGGGCCTCGAAGGCGTGTTTCATGGCCTTTTTGGCCTGGGCGATGTGCTTCACCGAGTTGAGCGCCACCCTGGCGGAAAAGGCCACGCCGGGAAGCGAGGCCATGATCTCGGCCATGCGCATGGGCATGCCCTCGTTCGAGGAGCAGCGCCCGGCCGGGCTGGTGGTGGTCTTCTGGCCGATCAGGGTGGTGGGGGCCATCTGGCCGCCGGTCATGCCGTAGACGGTGTTGTTGACGAACACCACGGTGATGCGCTCGCCCCGGTTGGCGGCGTGCATGATCTCGGCCATGCCGATGGAGGCCAGGTCGCCGTCGCCCTGGTAGGTGAACACCACCTTGTCCGGGTTGGTGCGCTTGACGCCCGTGGCCGCGGCCGGGGCGCGCCCGTGGGGGGCCTCCACCGCGTCGAAGAGCAGGTAGTTGTACAGGAGCACCGAGCAGCCTATGGAGGTGACCATGATGGTCTTCTCGGCCAGGCCCACGCCGTCCAGGTATTCGGCCACGAGCCTGTGGGCCACGCCGTGCTGGCAGCCGGGGCAGTAGTGGGTGGCCACGTCCGCCACGGAGGGCGTGCGGGTGAATGCTATGGTTTCGCTCATGGAAGTCCTCACGCGCAGGCGCGTTCGATGGCGGCCTCGAACTCGTCGGGATTGGGAATGTTGCCGGGCAGCGCGCCGAAGAAGTCGGAGTCGGCCAGGCCCCGCACGGCCAGGCGCACGTCGTCCACCATCTGGCCCATGTTGTGCTCGATGGTCAGGAAGCGCTTGCCGGAATAGGCCAGGTCGCGAAGGGCCTGCTCCGGGAAGGGGTACAGGCTGATGGGCCGGAACAGTCCCACCTTGAGGCCCCTGGCGCGCAGCTTGCGAATGCCGGACTTCACGATGCGTCCGGTGGACCCGAAGGCCACCACCACAAGCTCGGCGTCCTCGGTCCGGAAGCTCTCGTAGCGGGTGTGGGCCTGGATGGCGCGGTACTTTTCCTGGAGCCGCACGTTCACCTCGGCAAGCTTGCCCTCGGCCAGATGCAGGGAGCGCACGAAGCGCCGGTTCGGCCCGCTGGTGCCGCCAAGGCGCCATTCGGCTCCCTCGCCTGGGTCGATGGCGATGGGGGGGCGGCGAAGCAGGGGTTCCTTCATCTGCCCCAGGATGGCGTCGCCCACGATGAGCACCGGGGTGCGGTAGGCGAAGGCCAGGTCGAAGGCCGCGATGGTCAGGTCGTAGGCTTCCTGGCAGGTGGCCGGAGCCAGGCAGGGGGTGCGGTAGTCGCCGTGGCCGCCGCCGCGCGTGGCCTGGAAATAGTCGCCCTGGGCGGTGTTGATGTCGCCCACGCCCGGCCCGCCTCGCATCATGTTCACGATGACGCAGGGGGTTTCGCTTCCGGCCATGTTGGAGATGGTCTCCTGCATGAGCGAGATGCCCGGCCCCGAGGAGCTCGTCATGGCGCGCTTGCCCGTGGAAGCCGCGCCCATCACCATGTTGATGGCCGCGAGTTCGCTCTCGGCCTGGACGAACGCGCCCCCGGCCTCGGGCAGGTGCTTGCTCATGAATTCGGGGATTTCGTTCTGGGGGGTGATGGGGTAGCCGAAGTAGCCCTTGAGCCCGGCGTCCAGCGCGCCCATGGCCACGGCCTCGTTGCCCTTCACGAAGATGCGCTGGTCGGCCATTATGCGGCCTCCTTGCCCTTGCGGGTTCGATAGACCACGATGGCCAGGTCCGGACACATCTGCGCGCAGGCGGTGCACCCGGTGCATTCGCTGCAACGCTCGGGGTCGACCTCCACGATCTTGTAGCCCTGGGCGTTCATGTCCCGCGACTGGCGGATGATGGTCACGGGGCAGACCGTGGTGCAGAGCAGGCAGCCTTTGCAGCGCGCCTCGTCGATGACAATTCGCGACATAGGGATGGTCTCCTTGGTGCAGATCCGGCCTGGTTAGCGGATGAGCATGGCGTCGCCGTATGAGAAAAACCGGAAACGTTCGCGTACCGCATGGGCGTACGCGTCCAGAATGATGCTCTTCCCGGCCAGGGCGGCAACCATAATCACAAGGGACGAGCCGGGCAAATGAAAATTGGTGAGCATGCCGTCCACCACGGCGAACGGATGGCCGGGGCGGATGAAGATGTCCGTCCAGCCCGCGAACGGGGCGATTTTCCCGGCTTCGCGCAGGCTGCCCTCCAGGGCGCGGGCCGAGGTGGTGCCCACGGCGAACACCGGGCGGCCCTGGGCCTTGGCCGTGATCACGGCCTGCGCGGTCGCCTCGGGCACTTCCACGAATTCGGCGTGCATGCGGTGGTCGCGGATGTCGGCGGCGCGCACCGGGCTGAAGGTGCCGTAGCCCACGTAGAGGCTCACTTCGGCCCAGCCGAAGCCGCGTGCGGCCAGCGCCTCGCGCACCCGGGGCGTGAAGTGCAGGCCCGCCGTGGGCGCGGCCACGGAGCCCTGGCGGTCGTCGCGGGCGTGCAGGGTCTGGTAGCGGACGCGGTCGTCGACGGGATTGCCGGATGTGTTTCCGGGCGCGCCTTCGGAAGGACTCCCGCCGGACGTCCCGGCAGTCGCGGGGTCGGCCGCGTCGCCGCCGGCCGGTGCGGCCTGCTGTGCAGGACGCCGGATATAGGGCGGCAGCGGGATGTGTCCGATGCGCTCGAAGATCGCCGCAAGATTCCCCTGCCAGGAGAGCACCACGCGCGACAGGCCGAACTCGCCGCGCTCGACCACCGTGACGCCAAGATCGGGCGCGAAGGCGAAGGTCTCGCCGGGTTTGGGCTTCTTGGAGGCGCGCAACAGGCCCTGAGCGTCTGCCTCGAGCCAGTCGCCGCTTTCGCGCGCCTGAAGCAGGGGCAGGGGCGTCAGGAGCAGGAACTCCAGGGTCCCGCCCGTGGGCTTTCGGGTCAGGAGCCGCGCGGGCAGCACCTTGGAGTTGTTGGCCACCAGGAGCGCCCCCTCGGGCAGATACTCGGCCAGATCGGAAAACGCGGCTTCGCAACGCACCCCGCGCCCCTTGTCCACCACCAGCAGGCGCGAGGCGTCGCGCCGCTCGGCGGGCGCCTGGGCGATCAGCTCGTCCGGCAGGTCGAAGCTGTAGGAGTCGAGTGACGTGTCGTCGTTGTGGGGCATGGGCGAACGATGGGGCGCGGCGCGTGGGACGGGCTTCTAGCGCCCCAGCCCGAAGCGCAGGATCCAGTAGATGGCGGCCACGCCGTCGCGCCAGCCGATCTTCTTGCCCTCGTCGTAGGTGCGTCCGTAGTAGGAGACGGGGACCTCGTAGACGCGAACGCGCAGGCGGGCCACCTTGGCGGTCATTTCCGGCTCGATGCCGAAGCGGTCGCACACCAGGGTCATGCGTTCGAGCACGTCGCGCCTGAACACCTTGTAGCAGACCTCCATGTCCGTGAGGTTCAGCCCCGTGAACACGTTGGAGAGAAGCGTCAGGAAGCGGTTGGCCAGATAGTGCCAGAAATAGAGCACCCGGTGCGTGCCGCCCAGGAAGCGCGAGCCGAACACCGCGTCCGCCCGGCCAATCAGCAGGGGGGCCAGCAGGCTCGGATAATCCGCGGGGTCGTACTCCAGGTCGGCGTCCTGGATGAGCACCATGTCGCAGGTGGCGGCGGCGAAACCGGTGCGAAGGGCCGCGCCCTTGCCCCGGTTGAACGGATGATAGAGCACCCGGACGTTCTCCCGGCCTTCCAGCGTGCGCAGCACGTCGCGCGTGCCGTCCGTGGAGAAGTCGTCCACCAGGACCACCTCGTTCACTTCGGGCTGGGCCTGCACGCGGTCCAGGATCTCCAGGATGGTGGCTCTCTCGTTGTAGACGGGGATCACCACGCTGAGCGTCTGGGGTGTGTTGTTCATAACCCGGGTCTTATGGGTGAAAGGCTCCGCCGCGTCAAGCTGGGCAAGGCCTGCGCCCGGACGTTGCAAAAGCGGGCCATCGTGCTATCGTACCTGGAAGAATACTCAAATCCGGGAGCCCATCCATGAGCCAGAACGGCCAGCCGTCCTCGGTCAAGACGCTTGTGATCATCGTGTTGCTGTTGGTGGTTGGCATCCAGGAGTATTTCCTGTGGCGGGGGCAGGAGGCCCAACCCCCGGTCCAGACATCCGGGCAGGCTGGCGGCCAATCCGGCGGGCAATCCGGAGACCAGACCGGCGCCCGGACGCAGGCCCCGGCCAGCCCCGCTCCGGCCACGTCCGACAAGGGCCGCGCCGCCGTGTCCATCGCCAAGTTCTCCGTGGACTGGAAACACCGCAACACCCTGCACATCGTGTTCGACAAGCCCGTGGGCGAATCCATGCTGGAAAAGCCCCTGGAAGGCGCGCCCTTCTCCATCGAGCCGGAGCTTCCCGGCCAGTGGTCCTGGTCCGCCCCGCAGGTCCTCACCTTCACGGCCAAGTCCGGCAACCGCTTCAGCACCAGCCAGAACTACAGGCTGACCGCCAACCCCGACGCCTTCCTGCCCCAGGGCACGGCGCTGGCCGGGGACAAGACCATCACGGTGGCCCAGAGCTGCCTGTGGCTGCGCGAGTTCCGCACCTATTTCGACACAACGCCCGAAGACAAGACCAAGGGCCGGGCCTACGTATGGATGGAGTTCAACGGCACGGTGGACCGCCAGGCCCTGGCACGCAAGGTCGCGTTCATCGATCCCCTGCGCGGGGAGGGAAGCCCCATCCCCGCCCGGTACCCGGACAAGAAACCCGGCGAGGAAGCCCAGGAAGGCCAGGACGGGCCGGACATGCAGGGTGGCCCTGGTGGCCAGATCCTGCTGGTCAGCGAACCCGTGCCGCTCGACCCCAAGCGCACCCTGACCGTGCGCGTGGACCGCGACATCGACGGCGTGTGCCTGGGCGGCGGCCCGGGCGAAGCCTGGCAGGCCCAGATCGCGGCCATCCCCGAGACCGGCGGCGACTTCTCCCTGGAGCGCGCAGAGCCCTACCCGCCCCAGGACAACGAACCAGGCGTGATCACCCTGCGCTTCAGCGCCAAGGTCGATCCCGGCGAGCTGAAGCGCTCCTTAAGCGTCACGCCCCAGGTGGCCTTCACCATCGAGGAAACCGAACCCGACCGCTCCATCCGCCTGCGCGGCCCCTTCCAGGCCGGAAACGCCTACACCCTGGCCCTGGACCAGGGCTTCAAGGCCGTGGACGGCAGGAGCCTCGCCGGCCGCCAGGGCCTTACGGTGAATCTGCCGGACTTGAGCCCCTCGGCCTCCTTCGCGGACAAAGGCATGTTCCTGACCAAAAGCGGCTCCAAGTCCGTGGCGGTCCGCTCGGTGAACACGGCCTCCGTACGGGTGAATGTGGAGCGCGTGTACCGCAACAACATCTTCTTCAGCCTGAACTACTACGACGACACCACCTTCGGTGACGCCGAATACGGCGCGGACATGGAGCTCCTGCCCTACCTGGGGGACTCCCTGGCGGACTACACGGTGAAGACTCCCAAGGTGAAGAACCAGCAGCAGCGCACCACCACGGACCTCTGGCCGCACCTCAAGGACTTCGAGCCCGGCCTGTACCGGGTGCGCCTGGGGGCCAAGGAGACCGGAAAATCCTACGAGAGCTGGCAGGATCAGCGCTGGATGCTCGTCACGGACCTGGGCATCGCGGCCAAGCGCGGGCATGACGACATCATGGTCTGGGTCAGTTCGCTCAAAGACCTGTCCCCGGTGGCCGGGGCGCGGGTGAAGGTGCTCTCCTCCAAGAACCAGGTCATCTGGCAGGGCACCACCGACGCGCGCGGCCTGTGGCTGGGCGTGGGGCTCTCGGAATTGGGCGAGGACCGCCAGCCCTACATGATCACCGTGGAAAAGGACACGGACTACTCCTTCCTGCAGTTCGAGCGCTTCCAGACCGACATGACGGGCCTTGACGTGTCCGGCGTGGAAGTGGCCCAGGCGGGCTATCAGGCCTTCCTGTGGGGCGAGCGAGACATCTACCGCCCCGGCGAGTCCGCCACGGGCATGATCGCCGTGCGCGACCCGAGCCTCAAGACCCCGGCTCCCATGCCGGTGAAGCTGCGCTGGTCCGACCCGCAGGGGCGCGAGATCGGCCTGGAGACGGTGAAGACCGACGCCCAGGGCCTCGCGGCATTTTCGCGCACCATGCCCGTGCACTTCCCCACCGGGCCGTACCTGCTGGAAGCCATGGTGGGCGACGAGCCCATCGGCCAGTACCGCTTCCAGGTGGAGGACTTCAAGCCCGACCGCATCTCCACCGCCGTGAAGCCGGACGTGGAGCGCGCCGCCCCAGGAAAAGACCTCAAGTTCACCGTGGAGGGCCGCTACCTGTTCGGCGCGCCGGCGTCCGGCATGGCCAGCGAAGCCCAGGTGGTGCTCACCCCCGCGCCGTTTGCCCCCAGGGGCTACGAGGGCTACGTCTTCGGCGACCCGGAGCGCGTGTTCGAGCCCCAGACCATCTCCCAGGAACAGGCCCAGCTCGATGACGAAGGACGCGCCGCGTACGCCGCCGCGATCCCGGCGGGCTTGAAGCCCCCGGCGGCCCTGTACGCCGTGGTCACGGCCAGGGTCAGCGAGGCGGGCGGGCGCGGCGTGGCCGCGCGGGCCAGGATTCCCGTGGACGCCTACCCGGCCTATCCGGGCCTGAAGAAGCTCGGCGACTCGGGCCTCGCTCCCGGACAGGCCCACACCTTCGAGTACGTTGTGCTGGACGGCCAGGGCCAGGAGGCCCAGGCGCAGGCCCTGACCGCGGAGCTCTTCGAGGACCGCTGGCAGACCGTGCTTCGCCGCACCGAGGACGGGCGCGGCTTCAAGTACGAGACCAAGCGCGACGCCAAGCTGGTGGAGAAGCGCGTGCTGGCCTCCCCCGGCGCCACGGGACAGGTGGCCTTCACCCCGCCCAAATACGGCAGCTACCGGCTGGTGCTGACCGACCCGGCCACCGGGGCCGCCGCGCAGCAGAGCTTCTGGGCCGACGGCCAGGGCTACAACCCCTGGGCCATGGAAAATCCGGCGCGCCTGGAATTCGTCGCAGGCAAGACCGACTATCTGCCCGGCGAGACCGCCAAGCTCCAGGTGCGCGCGCCCTTCCCGGGCAAGCTGCTGCTCACCGTGGAATCCACCGGGGTGAAGGACGTGTACGTGGTGGACCTGCCCGCCAACACCGGCGAGGTCAGCGTGCCGATAAAGCCCGGCTACGCGCCCAACGTGTACGTCACCGGCATGTTGGCCCGAAAAGGCACGGACGTGCAGTCCAACCAGGCCGGGCGCGCCTTCGGCACCCTGTCGCTGAACGTGGCCCGCGAGGCCGGACGCCAGAACGTGGCCATCATGGCCCCTGAAATGGTCAAGCCCAAGACCAGCCTGACCATCACCGCCAAGGCCGATCCGGGGTCAATCGTGACCCTGGCCGCCGTGGACGAGGGCATCCTGCAGCTGATCGCCCAGAAGACACCGGACCCCTGGGCCGCCTTCTACGCCAAGCGCGGCCTGGAGGTGACCTCCTACGACACCTGGGCCATGCTCCTGCCCGAGGCCAAACCCCAGGTGAGGAAGGCCCCAGCAGGCGGCGACGAGGACCTGAGCCGCTTCCTGCGAACAGAATCGCCCCAGGGCGAAAAGTCCGTGGCCTACTGGTCCGGACCGCTCAAGGCCGATGCCCAGGGCCGCGTGCAGTGGACCATCGAACTTCCCCAGTTCCAGGGGGCGCTGCGCATCATGGCCGTGGCAGTGAACGGCCTGCGCTTCGGCTCGGCCCAGCACACGACGCGGGTGAAAAGCCCGCTGGTGCTCTTGCCCACATTCCCGCGCTTCGCCCAGATGGACGAGACCATGCGCCTGCCCGTGACCCTTCGCAACGACACCGGCACGGACGGCAGCTTCAGGCTGTCCCTGGACGCGTCCGGCCCCATGAACGCGGACGAGCCGGTGAAGACCCTGGACATCCAAAGCGGCAAGGAGCGCACCGTGTTCTTCACCGTGCGCACCGGCGCATCCGAGGGCGTGGCGGCACTCACGCTCAAGGCCGTGGGCAACAATGAATCCACGGACGCGCGGGCCGAGCTTCTGGTGCGCTCGCCGTTGCCCGCCGTGAGCCGCGTTCTGTCCGGCTCCAATGGGGCAGAAGGGGGCCCGGCGGTTGACTTGAAGGCCGCCGACGCGGCGGGCTTCCTGCCCGGGACCCTGCGGCGCGACCTGCGCCTGGGGCGCTATCCCCTGGTGCGCTACGCCGGGAAGCTGGAGACGCTCCTGGGCTATCCTTACGGGTGCATCGAGCAGACCGTGTCCAAGGCCTTCCCACTGTTGTACTTCTCGAACCTCGCCAGGGAACTGGAGCCGGAGGCCCTGGCCAAGTCCTCCCCCGAGGCGGCCGTGCAGCAGGGCATCAGCCGGGCGCTGTCCATGCAGCTCTACTCCGGCGGCTTCGGCATGTGGCCGGGCGCGGAGCGCGAACAGCCCTGGGCCAGCGTGTACGCCACCCACTTCCTGCTGGAAGCCTCCAAGGCCGGGTATCAGGTTGCCCCGCAGGCCTTGAGTCAGGCCCTGACCTATCTGGCTGATTTCGTGAAACGCCAGCAGACCACCCTCGGCGGCCAGAAGACCCAGGCCTACGGCCTGTACGTGCTGGCCCGCGCCGGAAAGCCCGACCGGGGCATGATGGATCATCTGCGCACCAAGATCGGCGCGAAGCTCCCCTCGGACGCCCGGGCGCTTCTGGCTGCGGCCTATGTGGCGGCAGGAAACTCCAAGGGCGGCGAGCCGCTGCTGGCGGACCTGACCCAGGCCGCGCCCGCACCCCGATCGGACGATGTGTTCGATTCGCCGCTTCGCGCCGCGGCGCTGACCCTGGCGGCCCTGGCCGACGCGAACCCCGCCGCGCCCGAGACCGCCGCCACGGCGCGGGAACTTGCGCGCCTCATGGAGACCACTCCGGTCTATTCCACCCAGGAGGCCGGCATGGCCTTCATGGCCATGGGCAAGCTGTTCGCGCGCCAGCAGGCCGCAGGGACCTGCGCCGGGCAGGTGTTGGCTGGCCAGAATCCGCTGGTCCGCTTCGACACAGCCAAAACGACCGTGATGAAGAACATCCAGGGAGACGGCCCCTTAAGCCTGTCCCTGGACCCCGGCTGCGCCCCCGGCAGCGTGTTCTACACCCTGGACGCGCGCGGCATCCCGCAGCAGGACACCTACAAGCCCTTCGCCAACGGCCTGGAGATCACCCGCGAGTTCCTGGACCGCGAGGGCAGGCCGCTCGACATGGCCAAGCTGCCCCAGGGGTCCATGGTGGTGGTCAAGACCTCGCTGCGTTCCACATCCGGGCCGGTGGCCCACGTGGCGCTCTCGCAGCTTCTGCCCTCCGGCCTTGAAGTGGAGAACCCGAGGCTCGACACCACGGACCGCATGCCCTGGATGGGTGAGAAAGCCGAACCGGCGGCAACCTCCTACGCCGACTACCGGGCCGACCGGGTCAACGTGTTCCTGGACCTGCCCGCAAACGACTGGAAGGTAGTCTACACCGTGTGCCGGGCCGTGATCCCCGGCACGTACACCCTGCCTCCCGCCCAGGCCGAAGCCATGTACTACCCCGAGATCAAGGCCGGGACCGGGCTTGGGGCCATGAGCGTGGAAGGCGGGCAGTGACGCTGACCAAACGGGGGCGGCGGCTTCTCGCCGTCGCCCTCGTGCTGCTTCTTGCGCCGCCAGCCGTCTTTCTGGGGCTGGACGCGCTGTTCCCCTTCCCGGTGGAGCGCCTGACCCCGCCCGCCTCCACCGTGGTGCTGGACAACCGCGACGCGCCCATCCGCTTCTTCCTGGCCCCGGACCAGTCCTGGCGCTTCCCCGTGGCCCTGTCCGAGGTGGCTCCGGTGTTCCTGGACGCCGTGATCGCAAGCGAGGACCGCCGGTTCTTCATCCATCCCGGCGTGAACCCCGTGTCCATCCTGAAGGCCGCCGTGTCCAACCTGCGGGCCGGGCGCGTGGTGCGCGGCGGCTCCACCATCACCATGCAGGTGGCGCGCCTGGCCGAGCCCAAGCCCCGCACTCTGGGGTCCAAGCTCATCGAGTGTTTCCGGGCCTTTCAGTTGGAGCGCCGCTTCACCAAACCCGAAATTCTTGAGTTCTACGTCAATCTGGCCCCGTTCGGCGGCAACATGGTGGGCATTGGCGCGGCCAGCTGGTTCTACTTCGGCAAGTCTCCCGCGGCCCTGTCCCTGGCCGAGTCCGCCCTGCTCACCGCCATCCCGCGTGCGCCAAACCGCTACCATCCCGTTCGCCGCCCCCACACCGCCGGGCTGGCCCGCGCCTCGGTGCTCTCGGCCATGGCCGCCACCGGAGCGGCCCCGTACGGCGCAGCCCTGGAAGCCGCAGGCCAGCCCCTGCCCGAACACCTGACCCGCCCGCCGCTCATCGCGCCGCATCTGGCCCAGATGCTCAAGGACCGCGACCCCGGCCAGCCGCGCATCCGCACCACCCTGGACAGCCGCGTGCAGGAGCTGGCCCGGCAGGTGATGCGCTCGCGCCTCATCGAGCTTCGCGCCCAGGGCGTGGAGAACGCCGCCGTGGTGGTGCTGGACGTCAAGACACGCGAGGTGCTGGCCCTGGCAGGCTCCGCCGACTATCAGGACCTCAGCCGCTTCGGACGCGTCAACGCGGCCACGGCCCGCCGCTCGCCCGGCTCTGCGCTCAAACCTTTCCTCTATGCCCAGGCGTTTCAGGAGGGGCTCATCGCGCCCGAGAGCCTCATTCTGGACATCCCCATCACCCTGGGAAGCTACGACCCGCACAACTACGACGGAACCTACCGGGGACGCGTGGAGGCCCGCGATGCGCTCATCCATTCCCTGAACGCCCCGGCGGTGCGCCTCCTGTCCGAAGTCGGGCAGGACCGTTTCCTGGCGCTTCTTCGCCAGGGGGGCCTGCGCAGCCTGGACCGGCCCGCCTCCCACTACGGGCTGTCGCTGATCCTGGGCGGAGGCGAAGTGAGCCTTCTGGACCTCACCAACCTGTACGCCACGCTGGCTGGCGGAGGCCTGCACGGACCGCCCCGGCTCCTGGCCGACCGCCCGCCGAACTCCACCGCCCGGCTCTTCTCCCCGGAAGCCTGCGCCCTGGCCACGGACATCCTTTCTCGCCTGGAGCGCCCCGACCTGCCCGGCGGCATAGAACGGGCCAAGGGCGTTCCCGCCGTGGCCTGGAAGACCGGCACATCCTTCGGCCACAGGGACGCCTTCGCCCTGGGGTTCTCCTCGCGCTACGCCGTGGGCGTGTGGACAGGCAACGTGCAGGGCCGCGCCGTCAAGGGCATCTCCGGCGCGCGGCAGGCCGCGCCCCTGCTGTTCGACATATTCCGCACCCTGGAGCCCGACGGCGCAGGACTCCCCAAGCCGGACGGCCTGAACCTCGCCGAGGTGGAGGTCTGCGCCGTGTCGCGCCAGCTCCCCGGACCGGACTGCCAGCACCGCATGAAGCTCACGGCCATCCCCGGCGTCACGGTTCTTGCCCCCTGCTCCGTGCACAAGCGCGTGCTGGTGGACGCCGCAACCGGCCTTCGCGTGGCCGGGGCCTGCCTGGAAGGACGCGACGTGCGACAGGAGGTCATCACCGAGCACCCCGCCGAACTGACCTCCTGGTGGCGCGCCGGGGGCATGCCCGTGGCCGAGATCCCCGCCCCCAGCCCGGACTGCCCCGAGGCCCAGGGCGGCCAGGCCCCGCGCATCACCTCGCCCAAGCCCCAGGTGGTCTATCAGGTGCGCCCCGACGCGCCCGCGCAGTTCCAGCGCGTGGGGCTCACCGCCCAGGCCGGGCCGGACGCCGGACGGCTGCACTGGTTCCAGGACGGACTGCTTCTGGCGCACGGCGCTCCCGGTGAACCGCTCTTCGTGGAGCTGGCCCCGGGAGCGCACAAGCTCATGGTGGTGGACAGCCAGGGTCGAAGCGACAGCGTGAAGTATGTTGTTGAGTAATTTTGGGGAGAGGAGCTGGGACTCCGTCCCAGACCCTGCCAGGGCTCTGCCCTGGACCCGCCAGGGGGATGATCCCCCTGGACCCTCGGTGGGCTTCGCGGGGTGAGCGGAAATTTGACGAAGCTTCGGCGGGCTTTTAATGAGTGCGCATGACGACTGCCGAAATCTGGGACGTGTTCCTCCACCTGGAAAGCCATCTGCTGACCCTGAGCGCCCAATACGGAATGTGGGTGTACGGGTTCATGTTCCTGGTGGTGTTCGCCGAAACGGGCCTCATCATCGCCACGGCCCTGCCGTCGGACACGGTGCTCTTCGCCGTGGGAGCGCTGGCCTCGCGCGGGGCGGACTTCAGCCTGTGGGGGACGCTCCTGCTGTCGATCCTGGCGGCCTTCCTGGGCGACACCGTGAACTTCGCCTGCGGCCGCTACCTGGGCGGACACTTCTTCGCGCGCCGCAGGATTCCCTTTCTGTCGCCCGAGGCCCTGGAAAAGGCCCACCAGTACTACACGCTCCACGGCGGCGTGACCATAATCGCCGCGCGGTTCGTGCCCATCCTGCGCGGCGTCGCGCCGCTGGTGGGCGGCATCGTGCGCATGGAGTGGCGCGAATTCCTGAAATACAACGCCATCGGCAAAATCATCTGGACGCCGCTGTACCTCTTCGGCGGCTACTTTTTCGGCCAGATCCCCTGGGTGCAGCAGAACTTCAACGTGGCCATCTTCTTCGCCCTGGGCGCGCCGCTCCTTGGCGTGGTGGCCCGCATGCTCTACCTGACCCTGGCCAAGGGACGCTGAGGCGACACCCTCGCCCTCCATCCCGCGAAGCCGATAGCCGGGTCCAGGGGGAGGCTTCTCCCCCTGGCCGCCGGAGGCATCCTAACTCTTCCCTTCTCCCCTCACGCACCCATCCACTGCACCCACAGCTGCCGGTTGCGCGGCCCGTCGAACTCGCAGAAGAACACGCCCTGCCAGGTTCCCAGGCGGATGCGCCCGTTTTCCACCATGAGGCTCAGTCCCGGCCCCATGCAGCTGGCCTTCACGTGCGCGTCGGAGTTGCCTTCGCTGTGGCGGTAGTCGCCCTCCTTGGGCACCAGGCGCGAAAGCGTGGCCAGCACGTCGCGCACCACGTCCGGGTCGGCGTTTTCGTTCACGGTCAGGCCCGCCGTGGTGTGGGGACAGTGCAGAAAGAGCATGCCGCTTCGCCAGCCGTTGGCGTCCACGAGGTCCTGAAGCTGCGCGGTTATGGCTACGAGGTCTTCGCGCCGGGCGGTCTTGATGGCCAGGGTGTGCATGGGGGCTCCTTGGTGTGTGGTTATACCGGCAGGCGGGTGGAGGCCTTGACTTCGCGCAGCGACAGACTGGAGCGGATGGAGGTGATGCCCGGCATGCCGCGCAGCACCTCGGACACGAAGCGTCCGTAGGCGTCCAGGTCCTGGGCCACGATCTGCAGGAAGTAGTCGGCCTCGCCGGTGACGTTATGGCAGGAGAGCACCTCGGGGATGGCCTGGACGGCTTCCTCGAAGCGAGCCGGTGCGTCGCTGGCGTGGTTGCCGAAGGAAATCTGCACCAGGGCCAGCACGCCGAAACCCAGGCGGCGGCGGTTCAGGTTGGCCTGGTAGCCCTCGACGTATCCTTCCGCTTCCAGACGCTTGAGCCTGCGCCAGCTGGGTGTTTCACTCAGCGACAGCGCCTCGGCCAGGCGCGCGTTGGACATGCGCCCATCCTGCTGCACCAGCCGCAGGATGCTCAAGTCCACCCCATCCAGCCCGGACTCGGCAAGAGTCTTTCCCATTTTGCCCTCACATTGAATCGTTCTGCCTGAATAGTGGGAAATCAACATGGTAAAAGCAAGGCAATTTTCTTGCGTGGCGGATATTCTGCCCACAGGATTTCAGGAGGACTGCCATGCTCGAAACAAGTGTCGTCGCCGTGTATCTGGCCGCCGTGGCGGCAGTGTATGTGACTCCCGGTCCGGATATGGCGCTCGTCATGGCCGTTTCCGCCGGAAACGGAACACGCGCAGGGTTTTGCTGCGCCGGAGGCATCGCGGCTGCACGCTCCGCGCACGTGATGCTCTCGGGGCTGGGACTGGCGGCCTTGCTGTCGGAACATCCGGCGCTGCTCCTGGCGCTGCGGTGCGCGGGAGCGGCCTATCTGCTGTGGCTGGCCTGGAAGCTCTGGCGCGGGAAGCCGAACGCTGCGGGGCAGGCACGGGAAACGCTCTCCCCGGCGGGCGCTGTGATGCGCGGTTTCCTCACCAATTTGCTCAACCCCAAGGCGCTGGTCTTCTGCGCCATGCTGTTGCCGCAGTTCGTTTCGCCCGAGCGGGGGCCGCTGCTGCCGCAGTTCGTGTGGCTGGGGACGGTGCTGGTGGCGGCGGGTTGCCTGTTCGATACCGGATATGTGCTGGCGGCCAGCGGCCTGGCGCGCCGGGCGAGTTCGACGGGTATGCTGGCGGGCAGGCTGGCGCGGGCGCGCAACAGGGTGATGGGCTCGGTGTTCGTGGCCCTGGCGGCGCGGCTCGCGGCGGGATGAGGAGCGGAAAATCAGGCAGGCTCGAGCCCCTGGCGGCTGCCATGGGTGAAGGCCGGGTCGTAGAGTTTGGAGCGTGTGTCCGATCCGTAGCCGGGCAGCACCAGGAAGAGGGTCTGGCGGGTCAGGCCCTGCCGGCGCACAAGTTCCGGAAAGTCCGCCACGGTACTGACGTGCACCTGCTCCTCCGGCCAGCCCACGCGGTGGGCCACGGCCAGGCAGGTATCCGGCGGGTACCCCCCGGCCAGAAGCTCCTCGCGCACGCCTTCAGGGTCGGTAGAGCTCAGGTAGACCGCCAGGGCGCTCTGGTGCCGGGCCAGTTCGCGCAGGGCCTCGGCCTCCGGAACGGGCGTGCGTCCGGCCAGACGCGTCAGGATGAGCGTCTGGGTGACTTCCGGCGCGGTGACCGAAATTTTGAGGGCGGCGGCAGTTGCGGCTGCGGCGGTCACACCGGGCACCACGGCGTAGTCCACGCCCTCGGCGTCCAGCAGGCGGGCCTGCTCGGTGACCGTGCCGTACAGGGCGGGGTCCCCGGCCTGGAGGCGCACCACGCGCCCGCCGCGCGAGAGCGCGTCCATGATGGCCGCGTGGGTCTGTTCCAGGGTCATGGAGGCGCTGTCCAGGCGCTGGGCTCCCGGCCTGCACAGGTCGACCACGGCCTGGGGGGTCAATGACCCCGGATAGATCACCAGGTCGGCCTGGGCGATGAGCCGGGCCGCCTTGACGGTCAGCAGTTCCGGGTCGCCGGGTCCGGCTCCGACGAAATGCATCCTGGGGGTCATGGGTGTTTGCCCTGTGGAGCGGTGCGTCCGGAGAAATCCCTGCGGTCGGACAGGCGGTTGAAGGTCCAGGTGAGGGCCACGGCGTAGAGCGCCGCTCCCACCCCCAGGAGGGTGTTGAAATAGGGCGGCGCGGCCAGCGCCAGGCGGATGCCGAGCGTGGCCAGGGCGTAGCCGGAGTTGCGGAACACCGCCAGGTAGCCCGGAATGAACCGCTGGGACAGAAGCACCAGCAGGATGTCCGAGAAGACCAGCACGGTGTAGAAGGTGTCGAAGAATTCGAAGGTGTGCCTGCCCTGCACCGCATCCGCGATGGCCATGGCTCCGAGCACGGTGAAGAGGCCGAGCAGGAACAGGGCAACGATCTTCTTGGAAGCGATGAAGGAATAGCGGGCGTGACCCGAGCGCGCCAGCTTCTGCTGGGGCTGCTGGAGCCGGTCGTACACGCCGAGCAGCCCGAAGATGAGCAGCGCGCCCACGCCGTCGGACACGATGTGCAGGATGGGCGTCCAGTCTGCGGTGACGTGGATGGGCTCGGGCAGATTCACCAGTTCCTTGAAGGAGTTGCGCAGAAGGATCAGGGACAGGATCTCGAACTGCTTGCCCATGGACTTGGAGAAGGAGCAGGGCAGGATGAAGATGAGCCCGATGACCTCCAGAATGAGCACCAGGGTGAAGGCCACGCTCACGGCATGGAAGTGGTTGTCCGGCGTGAGGTTGGACAGCCAGAGCGGGAGCAGGCCATGGCGCTTGAGTTCGATGGCGGCCAGCGAGGCCAGGAAGATGACGACCAGCACGCCGGAGATGGTCCGCTCCGTTCTGGGATTCTCCCAGAAACGGACCATGGGCTCGAAGATGTTGGTGACGGTTTCGTAGATGCTCTGCATGAAGCTTCCAGTATCATTAAGAAGAAGGTTTGTCCGCCGCCAGGATGAAGATCGGGTTCTGTGCGGCCAGGCGCAGGTCCCCGGCCAGGGGGGAGGACGCCCCGGCCTGCACCTGCGTGACCTCCACCGGCCAGCCGAGTGCCTTGAAATGTTCCAACGCCACATGCAGCGACCCCAGAAGCACCGTGTTTGCCACCACGCGCCCGCCGGGCTTCAGCCTGCGGCAGGCCTCGGCCAGGGCCGCCGGCCTGGTCCTGCCGGCAGCGGACGATTTCGCCGCGTCCCCGGTTCCCGCATTTCCAAGCGACCCGCCCACGAACACCCGGTCCGGATCGGGCAGCCCCGCGAAAGCCTCGGGAGCCTCGCCCTTCACGGCCTTGACCAGCCACGCGCCGCTGCGGCGGATGTTCTCCTTGATGGCCTGGTGGCGCTCGGCATCGCGCTCCACGGCGAAGACCCGTCCGCGCGGCATGAGGGCCAGCGCCTCGATGCCCACCGACCCGCACCCCGCGCCCACGTCCCACAGCACGGCGTCCGGGGTCAGGCGGAGCGCGGCCACGGAGCAGGCCCGGGCCGGGCCCTTGGTGATGAGACCGTCATGGCGATGATAGAAGTCGTCCGGTCGGCCGAGCATGGGCCGGGCATCCGGCGAAGTCGCCACCTGGACGATCACCAGATTGAGCGGGGAGAACTCCTCGCGCGCAGCCTCGGCGGGGCTCAGGGAACGCAGGCGCTCCTCGGGTCCGCCAAGGTTCTCGCACACCCACAGGACGGCGTCGTCCAGGGAGTATTCCAGCAGCAGCATCCCTATGGCAGAGGGCGTATTGACCTGATCGGTATACACGGCGGCACGGCCCGAGGCGGCCAGGGCCGCGAGCATGGGGCCGGGGTCGCCTCGCCCGTGCAGGGACACGGCGGGCAGATCGTTCCAGGCCAGGCCCAGGCGGGCGCAGGCGGCCTGCACGGCGGTGATTCCCGGCGTGAAGTGCAGCGCTTCCGCTCCGAAATATTCCACCAGCCGCGCGCCGATGCCGTAGAACAGCGGGTCGCCGTCGGCCAGCACGGCCACGCGCAGGCCTTCGCTTCGGGCCTTGGCCATGCGCTCCAGGGCCTCGGACACGGGCGAGCCCACCACGATGCGCTCACCGGGCAGATGGGCGAAGCGCGCGAGAAGCCTCGCGCCCCCTGCCAGCACGTCCGCGCCGACCAGGCGTTCCATCTCCGCCCTGTTGAGCGCCGCCCCCATGCCCAGGCCGAGCACCTCGATCAGGGGGTCTGACTGTCTGTTCTTCATCAATGCCTCTGCGCGCCCGTGCGCGTTCTCCTACAAAATTGCCCTGCCAGCCCTGCGCCGCCCGTATCGCCGGGAGTCTTGCGTGCCGGCGCCATCACCGTGTATCGTGAGCCCGTATCTGAACGCCAGCCCCTCGCGGTTGCCCGGTGGCGGCCCGGCTGATGTACCAACCGGTTACCCGGAAACGAAAGGACATATCATGATCAAGCACATCGTCATGTGGAACCTCAAGGAAGAGGCCGAGGGCAAGTCCAAGGCCGAAAATCTCGCCGCCATGAAAGCCATGCTGGAAGCGCTGCCCGCCAAGGTGCCCGGGTGCGTGGAGCTGGAAGTGGCCACCGACGGCCTGTTCGAGTCCGTGCCGCCCACGGACATCGCCCTGTATACCGCGTTCAAGACCAAGGAAGACCTGAAGGCCTACGCCATCCACCCCGAACACCAGAAAGTGGTTGCCTTCATCAAGGCCGTGGCCTCCGAGCGCCGCGTCATCGATTACGAAGTGTAGGCTCCGTTCCGGCTGAAACTTCAGCCAGGACGCCATCTTCGAATCCGAAACAGACTATTTCGACCTCCGGCGACGGCCCGGTTCCAAGAAAGGACCGGGCCGTTTCCATTGCCCGGACCGCGGTAAGGTACGCGAAACGCTGGCGGATGTCCTCTTCGGGCACGAGTTCCAGGGCGTGGCGGGCGGTGTTGGCCTCGGCCACGGCGCGGCAGACCCTCGGGGACGCACCCGCCTGGGCGGCCAGCCCGGCCAGTGCGGCGAAATTCGTGGGCTGCGCGTGGGCGTGAGTGTATTCCTGGCCCTGGGCCATCTTGGCAAGCTTACCGAAGAAGCAGCCCCAGACGATGCGCACAAAGCCGAGTTCCTGCGCCCTTCGCATGGAAAATCCATAAAAATCCGCAGCCTGCACAAAGCAGAGCTCCGGCAGGTCCGGACGGTGCGCCATGAGCATGCGCTCGCTGCGCCGCCCGGTGGAGAAGGCGGCGGTGTCCAACCCGGCGGCGCGGGCCACCTGAAGGCCGGATTCGATGGTGGCCTTCCAGGCCTCGTGGCTGTAGGGCTTGACGATGCCCTGGGTTCCCAGGATGGAGATTCCCCCGATGATGCCCAGGCGCGGATTCAGGGTGCGGCGGGCGATGGCCTCGCCGTCTTCCACTTCGATGGTAAGCCGGACGTTGCCGGTAAACCCGGCGGTTTCCAACACCTCGCGCGCGGCCTGTTCGATCTGGGCGCGCGGCACGGGGTTGATGGCGGGCTCTCCCACGGCCACCGGCAAGCCCGGCAGGGTGACGCGTCCGACGCCGCGACCGCCCAGGATCTCCACCCTGGCTCTTCCCGCAGGACCCTCTCCAGGCTCAAGTCCGGCCTCTCCCGCAGACATCGCGGGAACCACCCCCCGCTGACCGCCTTCGCCTTCCGGTCCAGCGTCACCGGCGTCCCCCATGAGGGTTTCCAAAGGGCGGAGCCCTTTGGCCGCCGGAGGCATATTTTCTTCTCTTCTCTTCACCTCAACAACACACGAAATACGCGCCTTGTTGGTGGCGTCGGGGTCGTCGCCCGCGTCCTTGACCACCGTCGCCCGTACTCCACCCTCTTCCCGCGCCACACTCTCAACGGGCACGTCCAGCCTGCCGCCGCCAGGCAAGGGAATGTCCGCCTGCTGCGTCTGCCTTCCCTCCATCAGGTAGACAAGCGCGGCCTTGGCCGCAGCCGCCGCAGCCGATCCGGTGGTGAAGCCCTGGCGCAGGGTCCGGGTGGTCATGCGCCCTCCGCGCGGCGCATGGACGCCACGAAGTTTCCGGCCAGCGCCGGGTTGGAGGCGAAATGCAGGTGCACGTAGCTGCCGAGCGTGTTGCCCAGAAGAAAGCCCTCGGGCGAATCCAACGGACCTTTGCGCCCGGCCAGTGCGTAGACCGCCGGGATCGCCCGGGCGGGTGGCGCGTCTTCCAGGCGCGAATAGTGGAACTCGTGGCCGCGCGCCGCCGTACCCTGCGGCCCGAGCGGCGTGTCCGCGGTGAAGCGGGCCTCCCGGTAGCCAAGCGCCGAAAAGCGCGCCTGCATGCGGGCCGTGCAGGGGAACACTGCGGCCATGGGCCAGGAGCGGCCCTGGGCGTCCACGATGGCCTGCATAAGGGCCATGAACCCGCCGCACTCGGCGTAGACCGGCCTTTCTGACAGGGCGAAGGCGCGGATGTCCGCCAGCATGGAGGCGTTCTGCGAGAGGGTTTCGGCGTGCAGCTCGGGGTATCCGCCGGGCAGGTACAGGCCGTGGATATTCTCGGGCAGCCGGGCGTCGGCCAGGGGCGAAAAGGGGACGATCTCGGCTCCTGCGGCTTCCAGCAGACGCAGGTTCTCGGCGTAGGCGAAACAGAAGGCCCTGTCGCGTGCCACGCCAAGGCGCACAGCGCGTGGTGCTGCGGGAGTCTCCGGTGGAGCGTTCACAAGTTTTCCGGGAAGCGCCTCCAGGAGAGCGTCCAGCGACAGCCCGTCCTCCACCCAGTCGGCCAGCCGTGCGAGCCACGCGGGCAGGCTCCGGCCCGACTCCAGGTCCTCTGCGGTGACGAGGCCAAGATGCCGCGACGGCAGCGACAGCTCCGGAGCCTTGGGCAGACAGCCCAGCACCCGGATTCCCGCCTGCATCATGGCCTCGGACAATATCTCGCGATGCCCCGGCCCGCCCACGCGGTTGAAGACCACTCCGGCCAGGGACAGCTCCGGGTCGAAGCAGGCGAAACCCTGGGCCACGGCGGCGGCGCTGCGGGCCATGCCCGAGGCGTCGATCACCAGAAGGACCGGGATGCCCAGCATCTTGGCCATGTGGGCCGCGCTGCCGTGTTCATTCTGGCCCGACGCCCCGTCGAACAGGCCCATGGCCCCCTCGGCCACGGCCACATCCGCTCCGCGAGCATACCGGGAGAAGATTTCCCGGTTGGCCGCATCGGAAAGCATCCAGGAGTCCAGGTTGTGGCTTGTGCGCCCGCAGGCCAGGGCGTGCAGGCCGGGGTCGATGAAGTCCGGCCCGGTCTTGAAGGGCGCGCAGGCAAGGCCCCGTCTGGTGAGCGCGGCAAGAAGCCCCAGCGTCAGCGAGGTCTTGCCGCACCCGGAGTGCGTGCCGGAGATGAGCAGGCTTTTGATCATTGCGCGGCGATGATAGGGGAAGGCCCCGCCGGGGACAAGCGCGCCGCCAGCCGCTTGATGACGGTCAACCGGCGCGCCCGGCTTCAAAACCCTATCTGGTGAGCTTCGAGGCGATCTCCGCCACGTGCCTGCCCTGCCAGCGCGCCCCGGCGAGCTCGATCTCCGAAGGCATGCGCGAGCCGTCCGCGGCCGCGATGGTGCTGGCGCCATAGGGCGAGCAGCCCTTGATCTCCTCCACGCCCATCTGGCCCTGGTAGGCGTAGGGCAGGCCCACGATCACCATGCCCTGGTGCAGAAGCGTCACGTGGAAGGTCAGGATGGTGGACTCCTGCCCGCCGTGCTGGGTGGCGGAGCTTGCGAACACCGAACCCACCTTGCCCACCAGCGCGCCCTTCATCCACAGGCCGCCCGTGGCGTCCAGGAACTGGCGCATCTGGCCGCACATGTTGCCGAAACGCGTGGGCGTGCCGAAGATGATGGCGTCGGCTGCGGCCAGTTCGTCCACGGTGCATTCCGGCACGCCGCTCTGGGCTGCCTGGGCGGCAGTCGCGCCCATTTTCTCCAACACCTCGGCGGGCAACGTCTCGGGCGCGCGGCGCAGGATCGGCGTCGCGCCCGCCACCTGGGAGACGCCTTCGGCAACGGCCTTGGCCATGGTGTGGATATGTCCGTACATGGAATAGTACACGATGAGCACGTTCATTGGTTTCCTCCAGGGAAGGGATGATGCTTCCCGTGATAACCGAATATGGGAAAAAGGAAAGTGCCGGCCGTTGACTCCGTAAACCTGCGGGCGTAGATGGCGCAATGAATCGCTGAGTCCCGCCACGGGCGGGAGCGGGGGACCCATTTTTTTGGGGCGAATCGCGCAAGCGCGTAGGGCACCTTTCGGCCCGAGCCCGTCAGCTAACCTCGTAAGCGTCGAAGGGAGACCTCCTCTTGGTGTGGGGGCCTTCCCGCGTACCCACACCTGCGCTTTAGCCCGCGCTTACGCCCGTGCTTAGGAGGTCTCCTTCATGCGTTCCTGTTCCCTGCCCGAGGACTCTTCCCATTCGCCCCACGGCGGCTCCTGCACCAAAGCCCAGACCGCGTCGCTGGCACTGGCCGCCCTGGGCATCGTCTACGGCGACATCGGCACAAGCCCCCTCTACACCATCAAGGAATGCTTCCACGGCATGCACGCCGTGCCCGTCACACAGGCCAATGTGATGGGGGTTCTCTCCATGGTCTTCTGGTCGCTCATGATCGTGGTGAGCCTCAAATACGTGGTGTTCATCCTGCGCGCCGACAACAAGGGCGAGGGCGGCATCTTCGCCCTGCTGGCCATGCTGCGCTCCGGCCCCGCCAGCAAGGGCCGCTACTGGCCGCATATGCTCATCATGGCCGCGTTCGGCGCGGCGCTCCTCTACGGCGACGGGGTGATCACCCCGGCCATCTCCGTGCTCTCCGCCATCGAGGGCCTGGAAGTGGCCACCGCCGCCGCCAAGGACTACGTGGCCCCCCTGACCTGCGTGGTGCTGGTGGGGCTTTTCATGTTCCAGAAGCACGGCACCGCGGCCATCGGCAGGGTGTTCGGCCCGATCATGATCCTGTGGTTCGCGGTGCTCGGCGGTCTCGGCCTCGTGGAGATCATCGCCGAACCCATGATCCTCTCGGCCCTGAACCCCATCTGGGCCGTAAAATTCTTCTCCATCAACAACATGCACGGCATCGTGGTGCTCGGCTCGGTAGTCCTGTGCATCACCGGCGGCGAGGCCCTCTACGCCGACATGGGCCACTTCGGACGCCTGCCCATCCGCCTGTCCTGGTATTGCATCGTGCTGCCGGGGCTGCTGCTCAACTATTTCGGCCAGGGCGCGCTGCTCCTGGACCACCCGGACATGGCCTTCAACCCCTTCTACGCCCTGGTGCCCAAGATCATGCTCTACCCCATGGTGGTGCTGTCCACGGCGGCCACCATCATCGCCTCCCAGGCCATGATCTCGGGCGTGTACTCCCTGACCCAGCAGGCCATCCAGCTTGGCTTCACCCCGCGCATGCACATCGTGCACACTTCCAGCCAGGCCATCGGGCAGATCTACCTGCCCACGGTCAACTGGATGCTCATGATCGCCTGCATCGGGCTGGTGCTGGTCTTCCAGGAGTCCAGCCGCCTGGCCGCAGCCTACGGCATCGCCGTCACCGCCACCATGGCCATAACCTCCATCCTCTATTTCGAGGTGCTGCGCCTCAACTGGAAGTGGCCCCTGTGGAAGGCCCTGCCGCTCCTGGTGCTGTTTCTCTTCTTCGACGGCTGCTTCCTGGGCGCGAACCTGCTGAAAATCGTGGACGGCGGCTGGTTCACCCTGAGCCTTGCCCTGGCCATCCTTCTGGTGATGGTCACCTGGCGCGACGGGCGCGCCATCCTGGCCCGCCACTACGGGCACATGCGCATGCCCGTGGACATCTTCCTGCGAGACATCGCCGAGTACAGGCCGCAGCGCACCTCCGGCACCGCCGTGTTCATGTCCATTTCGCCCGAGGGCGTGCCCCACACCCTGCTGCACCACTTCAAGCACAACGAGGCCATGCACGAGCGCATCGTGCTGCTCTCCATCCTGGCCACCGAGTCGCCCCAGGTGGCGCCCGAAGACCGCGTCACCATCGAGGACCTGGGGCAGGGATTCCACAGGATCATCGCCCGCTACGGGTACATGGAGTCGCCCCGCGTACCCGAGATCCTGGAGCTTGCCACCGAAAAGGGGCTCCCCCTGGACGTGTACTCCACCTCCTTCTTCCTGGGGCGCGAGACGCTCCTGACCACCGGCGACGCGCCCATGGCCCAGTGGCGAAAGACGCTCTTCGCGTTCATGTCGCGCAATGCCTGGAATGCCACGTCGTTCTTCAACATCCCGCCAGGGCGCGTGGTGGAGCTTGGGAACCAGGTGGAGTTGTAAGAGTAAGAGTGAAGATGCCTCCGGCGGCCAGGGGGAGAAGCCTCCCCCTGGACCCGGCCATTGGCTTCGCGGGATGGGAGGCGTTTTTTGTCTGTCTCGCACGTAGACGCCGGAAGTCCCGTAGAGCGCCGCGAAAAGGGGCTTTGCCAACCCCCCGCCCCCAATGCTATCCACCGCCCGGTCAATCAATCAGTCGAGCGAGTGGATACATCATGCGCATCTTCATCCCGGCCATGGGCCGCGTGAACACCAAAAACCGCGACGGCAGCGAAGTCCGCTTCTCGGAGATCGCCCGTCGCTGGCTCTCCTGGGGCCAGCGCCTCGTGGTCATGCTCCCCAGGCGCCAGATCGGCGTCTTCGAATCCCAGAACGTGCTGGGCATGGACTATCAGGTGTTCCCCGAGCCCTTCACCAGCGAAGCCGACAGCCTGGGCAACGTGCTGAAAACCTACCTGTGGCGGCTTTTCCGCTGCCTGTTCGTCAGCTATCCCAAGCAATTGGACGCCATCTACGCCCCGTCCGACTTCCTGGTGGACCTCCTCCCCGCGCTTCTGGCCAAGTTGAGGAACCCTGCCGCCAAGCTCACCGTGTGCGTGTTCCTCATCGCGCCAAACCCCTTTCGCGGCTACGAGAACGTGTTCCGCCCGCGCTGGCGCGTCCCCACCATCCGGAGCCTTTTGTACTGGTCCACCCAGATGCTGGCCGTGGGCCTCACGCGCCTGTTCAAGGGCCGCATGCTGGTGCTGAACTCCCTGGACCGCGACACGCTCCTCTCGCGCGGGGTGGACCCCGCCGCCGTCGCCGTGGTCACCATGGGCGTGGACATGACCGAGTTCGAGTCCGTGCAGGTGACGCCGGACACACCCCGTTACGACGGCGTCTTCCTGGGACGCCTGCACCCCCAGAAAGGCCTTCTCGATCTGGTGAAGATCTGGCGCAAAGTCTGCGACGCCAGGCCCCAGGCGCGCCTCGCCATCATCGGCGGAGGCAGCGAATCCTGGTTCGCGCGCCTGAAATCAGACATCGACGCCGCCGGGCTCGCCGCCAACGTGGACCTCTTGGGGTTCAGGCAGGGCGCGGAAAAGGTCCGTTTGCTGAAAAACGCCGGGTGCTTCTGCATGCCCAGCCACTACGAGAGCTTCGGACAGGTGGCCGTGGAGGCCATGGCCTGCGGGTTGCCCGTGGTGGCCTACGATCTGGCGATTTATGACGAAATCTTCCCCGGCGGCATGGTGCGCCGCCCCCAGGGCGACGTGGCCGGATTCGCCGCCGCCGTGGTCGACCTGATGGACAACAGCGAACGCCGCGCCAGGCTGGTGGCCGAGGCCGCCCAGGTGGCCCGCCGCTTCGATTGGGAGCAGATCGCCCGCGATGAGCTGGAAATGATAGGAAGATAAGCGGGAAGAGTAAGTCGGGCTCCGCCCTGTGTCGCAATTTTGAAAGACATGGAATGTTTTTCAAAATTATAATCAATGGTCTTCCTGTGTTGCGATGTCCGGCAGCATCGGGCTCCGCCCGAACCCGCAAGGGCTCTGCCCTTGACCCGCCAGGGGCCCTGGCGTGGATCATCCCCCTGGCCCCTGCAATAAGCTTCGCGTCGTACGCTGACAGTACAGACGCCGCCCCGCCCATCAGTCAATATCTTGCCGTGAACGCCTTGTCGTACCCGGTCAGCTCCACGTATCCCTCGCCGGTCACCGGCTTGCCGCCAGCCGTTCCCGTGGCCCGCACCAGCCCCTCCCAGTAGTTCACCCCGGTGGAAAGCGGCGTGTTCATCTCCTGGTCGGGGACTTCCGGCGAGATCGCAAGCGCGATGCCCGGCGCGCTCAGCTTCCAGCCCGCCGGATACCGGGCCTTGGAGCGCGGGCTGGTCCAGCTTCCGGTGGAGGAAAGAGCGAGTTGGGACGCGCTTATGCGCGTGGCCTTGCCGTCCGGCGCGATCAACGTCCCCCCCGTGGCCGGGCCGAAGCCGCCGTTTTGCGCGCGCAGGAAGAACACCATCAGGTCGGAGCCGTCCGACAGCCGCAGGCTGAACCAGTCCCACCCCGAGATGCCCGCCTCCAGCGGCGCGGACGAATACTCCTGGTCCATCCAGGCATCTCCGGTGACCGGTATCGCCTTGCCGTCCAGTCGGATGCTCCCGGAAACCTCCATGCGCGGGATGGAATAGTAGCAGCTGGCGCTCTCGGGCTTGACCCCCTTCCGGCTGTAGCCCCGCTCCCCGTGGGCGATGGGGCCTTTTTTCGGCGTGAGAGCCAGATCGTAGGAGAAGTCCGGGGCGCGCGCTTCGAGGCGGTGCGCGTCCGGCGCGATGGACAGGTTCCAGTCGCGCAGGAAGAGACGCACGACTTGTCCGTCTTTCCCGGCAGGGCTGTCAGTTTCGTCTGTGCCTGCGGGTGGCAGGGCGGTTCCGGGCGTACCGGGCGTGCTCCACCCGGCAAGATCCAGCGCCGCGCGGGACACGGCCTCGTGCTGGCGGTGTTTGCGGCGCGTCACGTCGGTCAGGGCCGCATGCCCCAGCAGTATCTGGTTGGTGCGCCAGCCCGTGGCGTTTTCAGGCTCGCCGGGCTTGATGCGGCTCCTGAAAATGGTGAACTGGAACCCGTAGCGCTCGCCCGACGGCCCCTTGAGCGCCCCCGTGTAGTACCACCACTCGGTCTTGTGCCCGGGATGCGGCCCGTGGTCGCGCGGGAACACGAAGTCGCACGGCCCCGTCACCGGCGCGAACTCCTGCGCGGACGCCCCCGTGCCCGGAAGCAGGATCAGCGCGGCAAGCAAAACGATATGCGTTCGTCTCATCGTTCCCTCAGGATGAGCGCGGGCGTGCGCGACAGCGCGGCCCGGCAGGCTGGCGGCCCCGCGGCCAGCACCGCCGCCAGGATCAAGGGCAGCGAGAGGGCCAGGGCGCGCCAGTCCGGCAGATAGACGAACGTCCAACCGAAGGACTGGCGGTTGATCACATAGATGATGATCACCGACAGGGCCGTCCCGCCGATGACGCCCACGATCTCTCCGGCCAGCCCCAGGTACACCGCCTCCCAGAGCACCATGGCCGTTATCTGGCCCCTGCTGGCTCCCACGGCCAGGAGCGTGTTGATCTGGCGCATGCGCTCCAGCACCCCCACCGTGAGCGTCACGCACACCCCGAGCGCGGCCACGCCCAGCGCGATCACCAGGAGCACCCCGGTGATGGCGAAGGTTTCGTCGAAGATGCCCGTCACCACCTTGTGCAGGCCCGTGCCGGGTACGGCCTCCACGCCCGGCCCCCAGGGCTCGGCCAGCATCTGCGCGCGCAGGGCCTCGGCCTTGGCGGCCAGGTCCCCGGTGCGGTCCTTGAAGTATACGCGCAGGCCCCCCACGCCGGACTCGCCGCCAAGTGCCGTAAATGCGGCGAGATCATAATAGGCCTCGCCGCCGCGCGTGCGGTAGCTGCGCACCACCATGGCCACAACGGCGTCCACCCGGGCCGCGCCCACCTGCACCCGGAAGCGGTCCCCGGCCTTCAGCCCGGCCTGGTTGGCCAGGGCCTCGGCGATGGCCACGCCCTGTCCGGAGAGCAGCAGGGCTTCGGCGTCCGGCAGGCTCTCCAGCACGGCGAAGCGCGAATACTTGAGCAGTCCCGGCATGTCCGTGGCCTCGAACTGATACGCCGTGCGCCCCAGGGAGAGGTAGCGCCGCTGATAGGGAACAACGTCCACATCGCCCCGCGCGGCCAGCCACCGGGTGAGCTCCGGGGGCAGGGTGTCGCGGTAGCCGTTCAGTTCGGCGTAGGCCGGACGAACGAACAGGTCTCCGGTGACGGTCTGGTCCAGCCAGGTGACGAAGCCGGCCCGGAAGCTGTGGATCATGGTGGAGAGCGCCAGGAACAGGGCCATGGCCGTGGCCAGCGCGCCCACGGACACGGCGGCGCGGTTGCCTCCCCGCCCGGCCTGGGCAGAAGCGAGCCCAGCCGGGACCCCGCCCAACCGGGCCAGGGGCGCGGCCAGGGCGATGGTCAGGCGAAGTGCCAGGGGCGAAAGCAGGGCCAGCCCCGTGAACAGCAGAAAGATGGACAGGTAGCCGGGAAGCGGAAACCCCGTGGGCGACGGCAACATGCTGACGGGCCACGCGCCCACGGCCAGGAACAGCCCCAGAGCGGCCCAGACGCGCCCGGCGCCTGCCCCCTGGTTCTCTTCCCGGCGGTGGATGGACATGGCCTCGCGCGGGGACACGCGCATGGCCCGCACCGCCGGGCCGATGGAGGCCAGGAGCGCCACCGCCACCGTGACGCCGAGCGACAGGCCGATCTCCAAGGGATCGAGGCTCACGCTCTGGACAGCCACCCGCACGAACAGATTGTTCACCGTGGAGCTCACGCCCGCGAGCATCCAGCCCGTGAGCGCCGCCGCCGCGGGCATGCCCGCCAGCCAGCCCAGCGCCCCGAGCATGCCCCCCTGGAAGAGGAACAGGGCGGACACCGTCCCCGGCCCGGCCCCCAGGGAGCGCAGCACGGCCAGCTCCTTGCGGCGCGAGGCCGCGTCCAGGGACACCAGACTGTACACCAGGAACATGCCCACGAAGAGCGACACGAAAGAGAGCACCGTGAGGTTCAGCTGATAGGCCTGGATCATGGCCAGACCGGATTCTCGGGTATCTCCCGGCGGGGCGGCGCGAACGCCCGGCGGCAGCACAGCGTCCACGGACTCGGCCGGGACGCCGGGCGCAAGCTTCAGGTCGATGCGGTCCACCTTTCCGGCCAGTCCCAGGAATTCCTGGGCGGTGGAAATGTCCGCCACCACCACATTGCCCCCTTCCACCCCGGCCAGACCTTCCGGAGCGAGCACCGCCAGCACCGTGAACGCGGCGTCCCGTCCGGCGTGGCGAAGGGTGAAGCGCCCGCCCTCCTCCACGCCCAGGCGCTGGGCCAGGGGCTTGCCCAGAAGCGCCGTGCCCGGCACGGCCATGAGGTCCATCCAGTTCACGCTTTGGCTCGCGCCACCAGGGCCTCCCGCGGTTCCGAAGCCCCGGAAGGCCCGGTCCAGCAGGGGGTCCACCCCCACGAAGCGCACCGGTCCCCCCGCGTCGTCCTTCACATAGGCCGAGATCACCGGCGAGGCCTGCACCACTCCGGGCAGGCGCAGGAGCCGCCCCACCAGGGAATCGTCCACCCGGAAACCGGGCGAGGCCACACTGAGCGACGCCGTGCCGGTGAGGGCGTCCATGCCCTGGCTGAAGGCCTCCACCGAGGCGTTCACCGCCAGGCGCACGCTTAAAAAAACCGAGGCCCCCAGGCCCACGCCCACGATCACCGCCAGGGAGCGCCAGAGCTTCAGCCGCCACTGGCGCAGCACGAACCAGCAGGCGATGCGCGCGAAATTCAGGAGAGGCCGCACTCGCCCTCCGACACCCGCCCGTCCTTCAGGCACAGGGTGCGGTCCGCCAGATGGTCGGCAAGCGCGCCGTGGGTGGCGATGAGCACCGTGCGCTTAAAGCTCCGGCCAAGCTCCGCCAGATAGTCGGCCACGGCCTGCCCGCTGACGCTGTCCAGGTTGCCGGTGGGCTCGTCGGCCAGGATGACGGGAGGGTCGTTTATCAGGGCGCGGGCGATGGCCGTGCGTTGCATCTCGCCGCCGGAGAGCTCCTCGGGCAGGTGCGCGGCCCGGCGGCTGAGCCCGAGCCACTCCAGATGCGCCATGGCCCGGGGGCGCACGCCGGAGGGCGCGTCCCCGGCCAGGAGCGCCGGGAGGCAGACGTTTTCCAGCACGGTCATGGTGGGCATGAGGTTGAAGCTCTGGAAGACCATGCCCACGGTGCGGCGGCGAAAGTGCGTGAGCTCGGCCTGGGAGGCGCGGCGCAGGTCGCACCCGGCCACCGTGAGTTCGCCCCCGGTTGGCGTGTCCAGCCCGGCCAGGAGCGACAGGAGCGTGGACTTGCCGGAGCCGCTGGCCCCCTTGAGCAGCACCACCTGCCCTGCGTGAATCTGGAAGGTCGCGCCGCGAACGCCGGCCACGTCGCCGCCGCGCGTGTGGTAGACGCGGGTCAGCCCGACGGCGGCCACCACGGCGTTGCCGGTAGTTCCGGCTGACGAGTGAGGGGTATTCATCGTGGACGGACTATCGCCCCGGCCCGTGGTCGGGTCAAGTCCGCAGCGTCAACGTAGTGTCTTCACAAACGTTGCCGGACACGAAGAACTCTCGACTGGGCGACACAGGCAGAAACACGCCGAACCCATAAGGGATTCCACAAGGGCGGAGCCCTTTGGCCGCCGGAGGCTTCCGCCACGCATCCCGCGCCGCTCAACACCCGGCGCGCGTCACCCGTCGAAGCCGTCCGGCTCCAGGGCATCCCGTCGCAGCACCATGGCATGGCGCATGCTGCGAAACGCGTGATGTCCCCCGCGTCTGCCTACTTGCCCAGCTACTGGCCCAGCGCCTTATTCGCCTTGGCCAGGGCCTTCGCGGCCATGTCCAGGCCCGGCTTGGCCGCAAGAGCCTTTTCTGCGTCGGCCTTGGCTTCGTCCCACTGCCCGGCCTGGGTTTTCAGCTGTGCCGAGGCGGCCAGCCACAGCGGGTTCTCTCCGGTCTTTTTGCGGACGTCGCCCAGGAGTTTCAGTCCCGGCTCGACCTCCTTGAGCTTCCCGATGGCCGTGACCAGCAGATCGTAGGCACGGGCGTTGTCCGGGCTCGCCTCGAGGGCCCCGCGCAGATACTCGAGCGAGGCCTTGTGATGCCCCTTGTCCATGAGCTTCATGGCCAACATGGGGAAGAGCCCCTCCTCGTCCACGTGCAGGGTCACGGCTTCGCGGAAGTTGCGCTGGGCTTCCAGGAGGTTGCCCTCTTCCAGGAGCTTCTGGCCCTTTATCACCAGCTGGTCGATCTTGAGTTTGCGCTGGCGCATTTCCTCAAGCGATTCGCTCTCGATGTCCTGCTGCACCTTTTTGTACACGGCGGCCATGTACTGGAAGAGCTTGGCCTCCTCGCCCTTGAGGTAGGGGACGCCCTTGGGCACGAACTTCAGGACGCGGGCGATCTTGCTCACGTTGGAGAAGGCCTCGCGGAACTGGCTCTCCACCTCGGCCCGGTCGGTGCCGGGAAGCTTCACGGAAGCGAAGCCCTTGAGGGCCGAGGCCAGGGTGGACAGGGCCTTCAGATCCTCGCTCTTCAGGTAGGCTGCCTTGCAGCGGGCCAGGTCTTCCTTGATGCTCTTGGCGGTGATGTTCATGCTCCGGCTCTTCCCCGTTTAACGTCCTTGCGCTGCCTGCCCGGCTTCGCTGGTGTTTGCGCCCACGCTCCAGCGCGAACGGCTCGCTGGCGCTGCCCGGCTGGACACGCCGCGCCTGACAGGCATGCCGAACGTGTCGTGCCGGCCCCCCGGGTTCGGGGCCTTCAAACCGACCAGGTCATTTCGCGTACGCGTCCTAGTGCGCCACTCCCCAGTCGCACCCAACGCCCACGTCGGCCACCAGCGGCACGGAAAGATCGACCACTCCGGTCATGAGCGCGGCCAGACGCTCGCCCGCCTGGCGCGCCGAGGCCTCGGGAGCCTCCAGCACCAGTTCGTCGTGGATCTGGAGAATAAGCCGCGCGTCAAGGCTTTTCAGCGTCTCGTCGTGGGCCACGGCGAGCATGGCCATTTTGATTATGTCAGCCGCGCTGCCCTGGATCACCGTGTTGATTGCCTGCCTGCGGGCCTGGGCCTCCAACTGGGTGTTTCGCGAGCGGATGTCCGGCAGCAGCCGCCTGCGTCCGGCCAGTGTTGTGACGTACCCTTTCTCCCTGGCCTGGTCCACCACGGACTGGTAGTACTCCCTGAGCCTGGACAACCTTTCGAAATATTTGGCGATAAATTCCTTGGCCTGATTCAGCGTCAAGCCGAGATCGCGTCCCAGCTTCTGAGGCCCCATGCCGTAGAGCAGGCCGAAGTTGATGGTCTTGGCCTGGCGGCGCTCCCCGGAGGTGATCTCCTCCTGCGGCTTGTCGAACAGCAGCGCTGCCGTGCGCCCGTGAATGTCCTGGCCCAGGCGGAAGGCTTCCATGAGGGTGGCATCGCCGGAGAAGTGGGCCAGCACCCGAAGCTCGATCTGGGAATAGTCGGCCGAGGCCAGCAGCATGCCTGGAGCGGCGGTGAACAGGCCGCGCATGCGCCGCCCCAGGTCGCCGCGCGCCGGAATGTTCTGAAGGTTGGGGGCGCTGGAGGAGAGCCGTCCCGTGGCCGTGCTCAGCTGATTGAAGGTGGTGTGCACGCGCCCGTTTGCGTCGGCCAGTCCTGGAAGCGGCTCGAGGTAGGTGGAGCGCAGCTTTTCCAGCTTGCGGTACTCCAGGATGGAATCCAGCAGCGGGTGCTGCCCGGCCAGGCGCTCCAGGATCCCGGCGGAGGTTGAGGCCGCGCCGCCGGGGGTCTTGCCCGGCGCCTTGAGCCCGAGCCTGTTGTACAGGACGTCTCCCAACTGCTGGCTGGAGCGCACGTTGAAGCGCATCCCGGCCTGCTCGTACATGCGCTCGGTGAGTTCCGAAAGGCGGATGTTCACCTCCTCGGCGAAGGCGGCGAACGCGGCCTTGTCGATGCCGATGCCCGCGCGCTGCATGTCCACCAGCACAGGCACCAGGGGCAGTTCCAGGGTGCGAAGGAGCGGGGCCAGCCCGGCCTGCTCCAGGCGTGTCTCGAAACGCCGCGCCAGCGCCAGGCAGGCCAGCCCCTGCGCGCCGTCCGGGGCCTCCTCCGGGCTGAAGCCGGGGTCTGACCACAGGCTGTCCAAAAGCCTGCCCCAGGAATACACGCGCTCCTCCGGGCTCAGCAGATAGGCCGCCAGGCTCAGGTCGAACCATTTTTCCAGGGGCACGCGCTCCCACTCGGGGCTCTGCTCGAGCAGATCCTTGAGCGAGGGCGCGGCCACCGACGCGGCGCCGGCCAAAAGCGGAGCAAGCTCGGCGGGAGTGGCCTCAACCAGCCACTGACGCCCGGACACGGCCAGCAGGAAGCCGTCCTGCGCGGGCACCAGGGCGGTGTCCGTGGCGACTAGCGAGGGGAGCTCCGAAAGTGGCGTGGCCGACACCGGAGCGGCCTGTGGCGCGGGCTGCGGGGGCGCGCTGTAACCAAAGAGGGAAAGCTGCCCTCCTTCTGAAGGGACTGATTGTCCGGACGGACCCGGCCTGCCGGGCTGTGCGGACGCCACGGTAGCGGCGGCGGGAAGGCCCGCGCATGCGCCCGAGGGGACGTCGAACAGCGACGCCCGGCCCGGCTGGGCCGCCTTTGGCGGGGAACCGTTCTGGGCGTCGGGCGCGACCTCGCGGGGCAGTTCCCGCAGCAGGGAGCGCAGCTCGTAGGCGTTCAGGAAATCGACCAGGGCCTGGCGGGGGGCGGGGTTCACGAGCAGGGACTCACGCGTGACGTCCACGGCGGCGTCCAGCTTGAGACGCGTCAGCTCGCGATACACGAAGATGTTTTCCAGGTGCGGCTCGATCTTGCTGCGCCATGCGGGCTTGAGCAGGGCCAGGCCCTCGCGCAGCTCCTCCAGGCAGGGGAACTGGGCCACGATCTCGATGGCGGTCTTGGGGCCTACGCCGGGCACGCCCGGGATGTTGTCGCTGGAATCGCCGGTCAGGGCCTGAAAATCCGGCCAGTAGGCAGGTCCCGGAGGAAATTCCGCCTGGAAGTCGCGCAGGGTGGTCAGCTTCTCCTGCTTGCCGGAGGGGTCCCAGAGCAGCACCTGCTCGTCCAGGCACTGGCGCAGGTCCTTGTCCGCCCCGATGATGACCACCGGCCCGGCGTCCTTGCAGCGCGCGGCCAGGGTGGCGATGGTGTCGTCGGCCTCCACATGCTCCTCGCACAGCACCGGAAAGCCCAGGAGCTTCATGCCTTCGACGATGGGCACCATCTGCTGCGCCAGGGGTTCGGGCATTTTCTCGCGCTGGGCCTTGTAGGCCGGGTAGAGGCCTGCCCGGAAGGAGGGACCGCGCCCGTCCATGACGAAGGCCGCATAGCGTGGGCGCTCCTCGCGCAGCAGGCGAAGCCCCAGGCGCAGCACCGAATAGAGGGCATTGGTGGGAAACCCGTCGGAACGCGTGAGGTCGCCGAAAGCGTAGAATCCACGGTAGATGAATGCGGACCCGTCGATCAGGTAGAGCGGCTCGGAGCCTTTGGGGAGGTGGTCCCTCGGTGGCATGGGGAAGATCCTTTTTCGGGTCTTCTAGCCGTTCGGGCCAGCCGGGGCAACCTGGAGCCCCCCTGGGGAGTGAAGAGCCCGGGAGAAGAAAGGGGTTGCAGACCGAATTCTCATCTGCTAAATGCCCTATCATGACATTCCCGGCCTCGTCCAAGAGGACCGGCCGGACATCAAAAATGGACCTTCGTCCATTGTTGGAGGTACTCATGCTAAAATGTCTGAACATCATCTTGCTGATCTGCTTGAGTGTTGCGATCTATCATTATCGCCACGAGACAGTGCAGTTGGAATCCGTTTTGATCGCTGCCGAAAATGACAAAGCAGAGATGCGTCTGGAAATGGAAAAGGTGCGCGACGAGTCAAACCTGCTGCGCATGGTGGTCATGGCCAACCTCTCCAAAATTGCTGACCCCATCCAGAACAAACTGCTAACCGTGACCGCCTACTCCTGCGTTGAACTTCGCGAATACCCCGAACAGCAGCTTCTTACGGCCTCCCTGGCCAAGCCCAAGGAAGGCGCGATCGCCGTATCGCGCGACTTGTTCAACCAGGGATGGGTATTCGGCAAAAAGGTCTACATCAAGAATCATGGAATTTTCATCATCACGGACTTGATGGGCAACAGCAAAACAAAGCATGTCGACATCTACATGAACGATCAGGACCGCGCATTACAGTTCGGCAAGAAGCAGATCGAAGTGGTGCTGCTGGACGTGTAGCCCCCCTAATCAACCCACACACTGTCAGGGGCCGCGGCCCCTGATTTTTTTTGCCCTTTTCATACGATTTGAACTTGGCTATACCTTGCCCGTCGTGGCGCAACCAGTGCCAATCGAATGGTACGTCCTACGACATAGTTTCTACTAACTCGTACTTCATATTGTGAATACGGGGCGCGCCTGCCGGGCGTTCCCCACGGGAGGCACCCATGATACGTCGCGCCCTTGCGCTCGCCCTGTGCATTCTGGCCGCCGCCGGGTCGGCCCTGGCCCAGGAGACCCCGCGCATGGACCTGGAAAAATCCGTTCTGCGCGCCATCGAGGCCAACCCTCAGATGCAGTCCGCCAAACAGCAGATCTACGGCGCCCAGGAAGGCGTTCGCGCCGCCACCGGAGCCTTCGGCCCCGTGGGCACGGTCAACTACACGTCCACGACCAGCACCTCCCGGTATCCCTTCTCCGTGACCAACACGGTAAACGGAACGACCGTCACCGGAGTCAGCAAGCGCTGGGTGGACCCCTCGCTGTTCGCCACCCTGGACCTGAACGTCAGCCAGCCCCTGTTCACGGGCTTCCGGCTGCTCTCCAGCTACCAGAAGGCCAAGCTCACCAGGGACCAGGCCGACGCGCTGTACAAGCGCACCGAACTGACGCTCATCCGCACGGTCCAAACCGCCTTCCTCACCCTGCTCAAGTCGCGCGCCGACGTGAAATCCAACCAGGATTCCGTGGCCCGCCTGGATTCTCAGCTCAAAGTGACCCGCGCGTTCTACGACGTGGGCCTTCGCCCCCGCCTGGACGTCCTCCAGGCCGAGTCCGACCTGGCCAGCGCCGAACAGGCTCTGCTGGCGGCCCAGAACTCGGTGGACATCCAACTGGCGCAGCTCAACTCGCTTCTCAACATCCCCCTGGAACAGCAGGTGGACTACACGGGCGAGCTGTCCCAGTTTCCCTTCAAGGTGACCTTGCAGCAGGCCCTGGACGAAGCCTACATGCAGCGCCCGGACATCGCGATCGCCCTCAAATCCGTGGAGATCGCCACCAAGGACGCCACCATCGCCCTGAGCCCCGCCCTGCCCCAGGTCAGCGCCGAATACGACTACATCCGCCAGGGCGACAAACTCTGGCTGCGCGAGAATTTCAGCACTTCGAGCTCCAGCGCCTTCATCGAGCGCCACCAGTTCCAGCTGAACTTCACCTGGAAGGCCTGGGACTGGGGCAACACCTTCTTCACCTACCGCCAGGCCAACGACAACGTCAAAAAACTCCAGGCCGACCTTGCACGGCTGCGCCTGGACGTGGGCGCGGAGGTGAAGACCCAGTTCCTGAACATCCAGGACGCCGCCAAGCGCATCACCGTGGCCAAGGCCGGATTGGCCGCCGCCAACGAAGGCTACCGCATGGCCGTAGCCCGTTACCAGGCCCAGGTCGGCACCAACACCGACGTGCTGGACGCACAGGCCCGCGTGTCGCGCGCCGAATTCCAGCTCACCCAGGCCTACACGGACTACCAGATTGCCATCGCCAACCTGTACTACTCGGTTGGGCGCAAGAATCTGAAGCTGTCCGA
>JBKICU010000035.1:0-104691 GCA_046566965.1 Acidobacteriota bacterium | reverse complement strand
CGCGAAGCCAGGTATTCATGTGCTGCGTTCCCATGAAGATACGGGGCGTGCTTCGTGGAATCGCTAATATCCTCTACGGGGCAAGCCGGAACCCCTGTTCCAGCCAGAAGGCAGACGGAACCTCCGCTTGCGCAAAACGCAAGATGGCATTTACGGCTCGCTTTTGAACCTAAGTTCAAACGTGCTGCTGGTTCAAGGCAGACGCCGAAAGACCGGAACGGCTTTCCGGCGTCCGGCCAACCGCTAGTCCTTTTCCTTGCCCTTTTCCTTGGCAACGGCGGCCGCAGGCTCGGAGCCGGGCGCGCGCACGCCCAGGTGCACGTAGATCTTGTCCTCGATCTCTTTCTTCATCTCGGGGTGTTCCGCCAGGAAGGCCCGCACGTTCTCGCGGCCCTGGCCCAGACGCTCGGTGCCGTAGGCGAACCACGCGCCGGACTTGTCGATGATGTTCGCGTCCACGCCCATGTCGATGATCTCGCCCTCGCGGGAGATGCCCGTGCCGTACAGGATGTCGAACTGGGCCTCGCGGAACGGCGGGGCCACCTTGTTCTTGACCACCTTCACCCGGCAGCGCGACCCGTAGACTTCTTCCTTGTCCTTCAGGGTCTGGATGCGGCGGATGTCCAGGCGCACCGAGGCGTAGAACTTCAGCGCGTTGCCGCCGGTGGTGGTTTCGGGGCTGCCGTAGCCGGTCACGCCGATCTTCATGCGGATCTGGTTGATGAACACCACGGAGGTGTGGGACTTGTGGATGGTGCCGGTGAGCTTGCGCAGCGCGTGGCTCATGAGCCGGGCCTGCGAACCCACCTGGGTCTCGCCCATCTCGCCCTCCAGCTCGCTCTGGGGGATGAGCGCGGCCACCGAGTCGATCACCACCACGTCCACCGCGCCGGAGCGCACCAGGAGGTCGGCGATGTCCAGGGCCTGCTCGCCGTAGTCGGGCTGGGAAATCAGCAACTCGTCGGTCTTCACGCCCAGGCGCTTGGCGTAGTTCACGTCCAGGGCGTGCTCGGCATCGATGAAAGCCGCGGTGCCGCCCTGCTTCTGCACTTCGGCGATCAGGTGCAGGGCCAGGGTGGTCTTGCCCGAGGACTCCGGGCCGTAGATTTCGGCCACGCGCCCTTTGGGGATGCCGCCGATGCCAAGCGCCAGGTCCAGGGCGATGGAACCGGTGGGTATGGAGGGGATGGCCGCGTGGGTCTCCTCGTCGAGGCGCATCACGGAGCCTTGGCCGTACTTGCGTTCGATGGTGCTCAGAGCGGTGGTGAGGGCCTCCAGGCGCGCGTCCTGGGGCGATCCGGCGGATTTCTTGGCCATGAGGCACATCCTTGATCATTTATGTGAAATGCCCAAGGGCCATAGCAAAAGCGCCCGCGCGGGGCAACGGCCATTTGTTGCGCGCTGCTGGACGATTTTTCCGCCAGGCGCTTGTCTGAACACCCTGGAAGGGGTACGCTTCCGGCAAACTCGCAGGAGGGACCATATGGGCGTTCTTCGTGAATTCAAGGAATTCGCCATGCGCGGCAACGTCATGGACCTCGCCGTGGGTGTGATCATCGGCGCATCCTTCGGCAAGATCGTTTCGTCGCTGGTGGCGGACGTGATCATGCCCCCGGTGGGCATGCTGCTGGGCGGCGTGGATTTCACCAGCCTGAAGCTCAATCTCGCCGCTCCCATCGACGGAATGAAGAGCGCAACCCTGAACTACGGTAACTTCATCCAGACCCTGGTGGACTTCACCATCGTCGCGTTCTGCATCTTCCTGATCGTGAAGGGCGTGAACACGCTCAAGCGCAGGATGGACAAGTCCGAGGAACCCGCCGCGCCGCCTCCGCCCCCGGACGTGGTGCTGCTCACGGAGATACGCGACCTCCTCAAGGCCCGGCAGGCCTAGTCTCGCCTTTTGCGGCCTTCGTTGGTAGGAATGCGGCGGGCGGCGCACCGGTGACCAGCGTCGCCCGCCCCCCATTTCGAGCAAGGAGACACCCACCCTGTCCAACAAACATTACGACGCCCTGGCCATGTTTTCCGGAGGCCTCGATTCCATCCTGGCGGCGCGCACCATCGCCGCGCAGGGACTCTCGGTGCTGGGCCTGCACTTCATAAGCCCCTTTTTCGGCCACCCCGACCGCATCGCCCAGTGGTCCGCCGATTACGGACTGGACATCCAGGCCGTGGACGTGGGCCCCGAATATGTCCAGATGATGCTCGCCCGCCCCGCCCACGGAGTTGGCAAGGTGCTGAACCCCTGCGTGGACTGCAAGATCCTCATGCTGCGCCGCTGCCGCCAGCTTCTGGCCGAGTACGGCGCGAAGTTCATCATAACCGGCGAGGTCAAGGGCCAGCGCCCCATGTCCCAGCGCCGCGACGCCCTGGACATCATAAGCCGCGAAGCCGGCGTGCGCGACGTGCTGCTGCGCCCGCTCTCGGCCAAGAACCTGTCCCCCACCCGCATGGAGGACATCGGGCTGGTGGACCGCGAGCGCCTGCACAACTTCGGCGGGCGCACCAGGAAGCCGCAGTTCAGGCTGGCCCGCGAACTCGGCATCGCCAAGATTCCCCAGTCCGCCGGTGGCTGCAAGCTTACCGAGATGGACTCGGCCAAGCGCTACGTGTTTCTCTTCCAATACGGCAAACCGCCCATCGACGCGGACTTCCATCTGGCCAACGTGGGCCGCCAGTTCTGGAGCGGCCCGCACTGGCTCTCCATGGGCCGAAACCGCGAAGGCAACGAGACATTGGAGCGCCTGGCCCGGCCCGGCGACACGCTCATCATCGTGCGCGACCACATGAGCCCCCTGGGACTCGTGCGGCCCATGCCCGGCGCAGTCTGGGACGAGGCCGCCCTGGCCGACGCCGCCGCCCTGGTGGCCTCCTACGCGCCCAGGGCCGTGGCCGCCGGAGGCGAGGTGGCGGTGATGATCCACCGGATGGACGACAGCGGACGCCCAGGCAGCGCGGTTGTGGACGACATGGTGAGCTCACGCCTGGGGCGCGCGCTCATGGTGGAGCCCAGGCGCGTTTCCGCCATGGGGCTCTCGGACGTCACCTGGGAGGAACTCGTCCCCCTCAAGAAGGAAATGTTCGGCGAAGGGCAGCAGGACGACGGGTACTAACCCCCGCGTACGCCGAACCCGCAATCAGGGGACAACTCCCCGCCCGCGCTTGACTTCCGCCCCCCAGGACTGCACCATCGCTCCATGAAGCTGCATGTCTCCCTGCGCCTGCGCATCTATCTGATGCTCGGGCTGCTCATGGCCACCACCGTGGGGGGCGGAGCGTTCATGCTCTGGTACGGAACGCGCCTGCAGACCTTCTTCACCGGCCTGTTCGAACGCCAGGTCTACGCCCTGGACGCGGCCATGCGCCTGGAGAGCACCCTGGCCGCCCAGCGCGGCTACCTGACCTACTATTCCCTGGACTTCGACCAGCTCTGGCTGACCCGCCTGTCCGAGCAGCAGAGCGCCTTCGAGCGCGAGCTGCACAAGGTGCGCGCCTTTGTGGACGACGAAGCGGCCCGCAAGCTGTTGAACGACATCGAATCCGGATTCCTGCGCCTCACCGTGGAGCGCGAACGCGTGGTGGCACTCCTGAACGTCGGGGATCGGGCCGGTGCGAACGCCATCCAGGCCGGGGCGCGCAAGCGCTTCGACGGCCTGATCACCCAGTGCGAGATGTTCCTGGACTCCCTGCGCGGGGGCCTGGAGCGCGACCGTGAGGACGGCATCGGACGCATGCGGCTGGTGAATGCCATGGCCACGGCCTTCCTGCCGGTCTCGCTGCTGCTTGGGCTCATCCTGGCGGCGGTCATTTCGCGCCAGATTCTGGGGCCCATCCGTCGTCTGGCCCAGGGCGAGGACGATCTGGTCGGTCCGGACGAGGTGGCCGCCCTGGAGACCCGCATGCACGGCCTGCTGGAGCGCGCCGTGCAGGCCCGCTCCAAGCTGGAGAAGAGCCAGGCCACCCTCATGGCCACCGAACGCCTGGCCACTGTGGGCAAGATGGCGGCGGGCGTGGCCCACTCCATCAGGAACCCGCTGACCTCGGTGAAGATGCGCCTGTTCTCGCTGCAACGCTCCCTGGCCCTGAGCGAGAACCAGCAGGAGGATTTCCAGGTGATCTCTCAGGAGATCAAGCACCTGGACCTCATCATCCAGAACTTCCTGGAATACGCCAAACCGCCCAAGCTTTCGCTTACGCGGGTGAGTCCGTCCAACGTGACGGACGCCGCCCTGAACCTGCTTCAGCTGCGCCTGGACTCCCAGCGCGTGGTGGTCTCCGTGGAGCGCGAAGACCCCCTGCGGCCCATCCTCATCGACCCCGAGCAGCTCAAGGAAGTGCTGGTGAACCTCTTGAGCAACGCCATGGAGGCCCTGGACGGGCCTGGACAGGTGCTCATCACCGAAAGCGAAGGCTTCATCGAACCCAAGGGGCGGGTTGCCGTCATCTCCGTGGCCGACTCCGGGCCCGGAGTGCCGGAGCAGGAGCGCGAACGCGTGTTCGAGCCGTTCCACACCACCAAGGAGGAGGGCACGGGCCTGGGGCTCCCCATCGCGCGGCGCATCGTCACCGAACACGGCGGGACCCTGTCCCTGACCCAGGCCAAGGGCGGCGGGGCCAAGTTCACAATCACCCTGCCCTTCGACGCCGAGACCCAGGGAGGCGCACGGTGGCAGTGATCCTCATCGTGGACGACGATCCGGGCCTGCGCAACAGCTTCGCCCGGCTCATCGAGCAGGACGGGCACCAACCCCTGACCGCCGCCAACGGCGAGGAAGGCATCGCCCGCCTGGAGGCCGACCGCCCGGACCTGGTGGTCATGGACGTGCGCATGCCCGGCATGACCGGCCTCGAGGCCCTGGCCCGCATGAAGGCCAGGGACCCTGCCACGCCCGTCATCATCATGACCGCCTACGGCAACACCGACACGGCCATCGAGGCCGTGAACAAGGGCGCGTTCGACTACATCCTGAAGCCCTTCGACATTCCCGAGATGCTGGGGCTCATCGCCCAGGCCCTGGACGCCTCCCGCCAGGCCAAGGGCCACAAGGCCCAGCCCATCACCGACGCCGGACCCGCCGTGGCCCTGGTGGGCCAGAGCCGCGTCATGCGGGACGTGTACAAGCAGCTGGGGCGTCTGGCGGCCACGGACGCAACCGTCCTGGTGCAGGGCGAATCCGGCACGGGCAAGGAGCTGGCCGCTCGCGCCCTGTGGAGCTACTCGCCGCGCAAGTCCAGGCCCTTCGTGGTGGTCAACTGCGTGGCCATTCCGGAAACGCTCCTGGAGAGCGAGCTGTTCGGTCACGAGAAAGGAGCCTTCACCGGGGCCAGCCAGCGCCGGGCGGGCAAGATTGAGCAGGCCCAGGGCGGGACGGTGTTCCTGGACGAGATCGGCGACATGCCGCTGCCCATCCAGGCCAAGCTTTTGCGCCTGTTGCAGGAGCGCCAGATCGAGCGCCTGGGCGGCAAAGGCCCCATCCCCGTGGATGTGCGCATCGTGGCCGCCACCAACCGCGACCTGGAAGCCGCCATGGCCGACGGGCGCTTCCGGGAGGACCTCTACTACCGCCTGCAGGTGGTGCGCATCGTTTTGCCCCCGCTGCGCGAGCGCAAGGAGGACCTGCCCCTGCTGGCCACGCACTTCCTGGGGCTGCACGCGGCGGCCATGAACGTGCAGAGCCCCGGCGTCACGCCCCAGGCCCTGGCCGCGCTTTCGGACCACGACTGGCCGGGCAACGTGCGGGAACTCTCCAACGTGCTCCAGAAGACGCTCATCTTTTCACGCGGGCTGGCCATCGGCGAGCACGACGTGCGAGCGGCCCTGGCCGGGCGCTCCCCGGAAGCCCCGCAGGAGATCGGCGCGGAGGCTGCCCAGGCCGTGGAGGAGTACGTGCGCCAGGCCGTTGCCGCAGGCGGCCCGGACCTGTTCGGCCAGGTCACGGACCGCTTCGCCGCCCTGGTGCTGGCCGAGGCGCTGCGCGTGACCGGAGGCAACCGCACCCAGGCCTCCAAGCTGCTGGGGCTGTCGCGCCCCACGCTTTTGGCCAAGATGGAGAAACTCGGCCTTGTGGTGCAGACCCAGGTGAAGATCGGCGATACCCTGTCCTGACGAACCGCTCCCCCCGACTGCTCCCTGCCTCATCCGCCCAGGCGGGCAACACGATTGCTTTCCGTGCTTGACGAACCATTAAGTTGCACCTACATCTTTCTCATGAGCCACCCTCCTCTCAAACCCGAGCAGTCCCTGGGCTACCTGACGGGCGTTGCGCACCGGGCCCTGGGTTCACGGCTGAACAGGCTTTTCGCCGAGGCGGGGCTTGATCTCACCGCCGAACAATGGGGCGCCCTGGCCATGCTCTGGAACCGCGACGGGCTCACCCAGCAGGACCTGGCCTCGGCCCTGGGGCTCGAAAAATCGAGCCTGAGCCGCCTGGTGGACGGCCTGGAGCGTCGCGGCTACGCCCGGAGGGTTCCCGGAACCGAAGACGCGCGGCAAAAGCAGGTCCGGCTCACCACCAAGGCCGACTCCATACGCGACCGGGCCACGGCCATCGTCCAGGGCAACCTGGAAGAGGCCCGCCGGGGCATCCGCGAGGCGGAGCTTGAGCTTTGCCGGGACGTGTTGCGCCGCGTGCTTGCAAATCTTTCCTGAAAAGTGCGGAAGGCTTTGGCGCTGAAAATTTGTTGCATGCACATCTAGCCCGGGAGGGCCGCCATGAAACAAAACGAGATCGTTCGCACGTCCTGCCGGGGCTGCCATGGCGTCTGCCAGGTGCTGGTGCACCTCGACGCCACGGGGCGGCCGGTCAAGGTCGCGGGGGACCCGGACAGCCCGACCAGCCGGGGATACCTCTGCCCCAAGGGGGCAAGCGGCCCCGCCCTGCTGACGCACCCTGACCGCCTGCTGACCCCCATGCGCCGGGCCGGGCCGCGCGGCAGCGGGCGCTGGGAGAGGATCGGCTGGGACGAGGCCCTGTCCCTGATGGCTGACACGTTCGATTCCGTAAGGCGCGAGTCCGGCCCGGAATACCTGGCGCTCTGCCAGGGCACGGGGCGGCCCTACACCGAGTTCACCGGCCGCTTCATCCACGCCCTGGGCTCCCCCAACTTCGTGAGCCCCGGCCACAACTGCTTCCTTCCCCGCAACATCTCGTCGGCTTTCACCGTGGGCTGGCTTCCGGTGGCCGACGTATACGGCCACGGCGGAGCCATGCCCGAGTGCGTCCTGGTGTTCGGAACCAACGCCCCGGAGACCGGTGCTGCGGACGGCATGTGCGGGGCCATGATGAAGCGGGCCATGCGCCAGGCCAAGCATGTGATCGTCGCTGACCCCAGGCGCACCGCCACGGCCCGGTCCGCGTCCCTGCACCTGCAACTTCGCCCCGGCTCCGAGTGCGCCCTGGTGCTGGCCATGCTCAATGTGATCCTCGGCGAGGGCCTGCACGACGCCGAATTCGTGGAAAAGCATTGCGCGGGTTTCCCGGAGCTGGCCGCCCACGTGAGCAGCTTCCCCCCGGAATTGGCCGAACCCCTGACCCGCGTATCGGCGGACGCCATCCGGGAGGCGGCCAGAACCCTGGCCAACGCCAGGCCCGCCTGCATGCTCTGGGGCAACGGCATCGATACCAGCGTCAACGCGTTCCAGACCGGGCGCGCCCTGCTCATCCTCATGGCCGTCACGGGCAACCTGGACGTTCCCGGCGGCATGGTCCGCTGGGTCGCGCCCGCCGGGCTGCGCAATCAGTCCCCCTTGTCCGACAAGAACGTCCTGGGCATGCAGTTTCTCTCACCCGGGCAGAAGGCACGCATGATCGGCGCGGGCCGCTTCCCCTTCTGTCCGGGCTGCCACCAGCCGAGCTTCTGGGACGCCTGCGCCACGGGCGATCCCTACCGCCCGCGCGCGGTGTGGCTTGTGGGCACCAATCCCATCCTCACCGCCACCCGCGGCGACATTGTTGCCCAGGCCCTCGGGGATCACCTGGAATTCACCGTGGTCTCGGACTTCTTCATGACCCCCACGGCCGAGCTGGCCGATCTGGTGCTCCCGGCCGCGCACTGGCTGGAGCAGGACGACGTGGTGAACTTCCACAAGCTCTGGTGCGTGCTGGCCAGACGCAAGCTGGCTCAGACCGGGGAGGTGCGCGACGACCGGGAGGTCATTCTGGAGTTGGCCCGCAGGCTGGGACTTCAGGAGGCGTTCCCCTGGCCGGACTGGAAGTCCTACCTGGCCTGGGTGCTGGAGCCCTCCGGCATGAGCTTCGAGGAATTCGCGGACAAGGGCATCGTCCTTGGCGAGATGCGCTACCGCAAGCACGAGACCGAAGGCTTCCCCACCCCGAGCGGCAAGGTGGAGCTTGCCAGTTCCGTCATGGCCCGCGCGGGCCGCCCGGCCCTTCCCGTCTACGTGGAGCCGCCGCTGTCGCCTCTGTCCTCCCCCGAAGCGGCGGCGCGCTATCCGCTCATCCTCATGACCGGCTGCAAGGTCCTGCCTTTCTTCCACTCCGAAGGCCGCCAGATCGAATCCCTGCGGCGGCTGCGCCCCGACCCCCTGGTGGCGGTCCATCCGGCAACAGCCTCCCGGCTGGGCCTTGAAAAGGGCGGCTGGGCCTGGGTGGAGACCCCCCATGGACGGGCGCGCTTTCGGGTGAAGCCAGACGAGGACCTCCAGGAGGACGTGGTCCAGGCCGACCACGCCTGGTGGTTCCCGGAAATGCCCGGACCTGGTCACGGCTGGCGCGAGAGCAATGCCAACCTGCTCTTCGGGCACGACGCGTTCGACCCCGACTGCGGCGCCGAGCCCCTCAAGTGCTGCCTGTGCCGCCTGATCCCGGCGGATGCCGGACACACCACAACCCGACACGGAGGCAACCCATGCCAATGACCGATTCGTTGCGCGCGTTCCTGGAGGCCCTGGATTACGACGGCGAGCCCTTCGGCATGTTCTACACGGACCTGGAGCCCCCGTCCGGCTTCGCGCCGAAGCCGGGGCCTGCGGTCTCCGCAGAGCTCGAGCAGAGCGGCGGGATAGACTGGCAGGAGGTGTGGGGATCGTTCTCCTGCGTGATCGGCTCCATCTGGCTGGCCCGCAAGAAGAACACGGCAGCGTATTTCGAGGCGGCCCGATACGGCTGCATGGGCGGCTCCTTCTATCTGGGCTTCCACCAGCCCCAGCTGGACTTCATCACCCGCTATGTGTCCACGGGCATCCCAGGCACCCAGGTGCACGGGGAGCGCTACCTGCGCTCGCCGGAGACCGTGCGGCGCTTCTTCACGGAGATCGCTCCCCGTCCCGCTCCCGCCCGCTTCTGCGTGTTCAAGCCCATGAGCCAGTTCGCGCCCGGCGAGACTCCCGAGACGGTCACCTTTTTCGGACGCCCCGAAGCCCTGTCCGGACTGGTTTTCCTGGCCAGCTTCGTCACGGACGATTTCGAGGCCGTGATGTCGCCTTTCGGGGCCGGATGCTCCTACATGACCTCCTGGCCGCTTCATTACCTGGGGCAGGGTCGGCTCAAGGCCGTGCTGGGCGGATTCGACCCGTCGGAGAGAAAATTCCTGAAGACCGACGAGATGACCTTCACGGCTCCGTACGAAATGTTCCAGCGCTTCCTCGAGCGCTGGCCGGACAGCTATCTGAAGACGGACACCTGGCAGGGCCTGCGCAAGAAGATCGCGCGCAGCCGCGAGGCCTGGGGGGAACGGGCCAGCCAGGGGAAAGAGAAGGCCTGAGGCGCTCCCGCCGCCGGATGCGCCCGAGCTGACTGCGCGGGGGTCGGAGATGCGCCTGGTCGATCGTCGCGGGCGTCCTCCCAGGGCGGCGCTGGGGGGGCCGGGACGATGCTCCCGAACGCCTCCGTCCCGCCAGGCGCCAGGCCGGGACTACGCTCCACGACGCCTGAACGCTTCCTGACGCGCGGCGCAAGCACGCGACGTACCCTCCGCCCAGGCCGCGCGCCCGGGCGGAAGGTCCGGAAAGGCTACTGGGCCTGGTTCATCCGCTTGATGATCTCGTCGGTGATGTCCAGGGACGGGTCGAAGTACAGGAACGATCCCCGGTCCTGCACGCCGGCCAGCTTCTTCTCCTGGCCGTAGGCCCGGATCGTGGCGGTGGCCTTCTCGATGATGGGCTTGAGGCGGGTTTCCTCCTCGGCGGCGATGTCCCTGCGCAGGAGCGCCTCGTCCTCGTTCACCTTGCGCACCTTGGCTTCCAGTTCGGCGGATTTCGGGGACTTCTCGGGCGCTTTGGCCTTCAGCTGCTCCTGCAGGGCCAGGGCCTCCTGCTTCATCTCGGCCAGCTTCTGCTGCCTGGGAGTGAACACCGCGCGCAACTCCGCGCCCGCCTTCGCCCCCACCTCGCATTTGGCCAGAACCTCCCGCAGGTTGACCAGCGCGATTTTCGATTCCGCGAACGCAGGAACGGCTCCCGTGGCCAACACCATAACGCAGACTGCAAGCAGAACCTTCTTCATTGTTCCGGGCTCCTCATTCGTTTGAGTATACATGTGCATTCCGGTCTCTGTACCATACCTGCATATGCAACGTGCCATACTCCAACGATTTCGGCCATAAAAAAGGGAGGGGCAGGCCCTCCCTGTTCTTCGCTCTTCTCCGGCGGCGGGCGCAGGCTACCCCAGCCTCTTCACCGGCTCTCCCGATCCCTGGCTCATGGCGCCGATGACCTCGCGCAGCTCGGCCGCAACCTGCGTCACCTCGCGCGAGGTTTCCGCCAGTTCCTTCATGGCCTGGGCGGCCTGCATGGCGATGGCGTTCACGTCGTCCACGGTGTGGGTTATTTCCTCCGAGGCGGCGGACTGCTGCTCGGCCGCCGTGGCGATGGAGCGGACCATGTCCGCCGTGGCCACCGAAGCGCCCAGGATGTCCTGCAGGGCGTCCCCGGCGTTCTTGACCAGGTCCGCGCCAAGCTCCACGTCCCTGCCTGCGGCCTCCATGAGGTCCACGTTCTGCTTCGCGCCCAGTTGGATGCCGCTGACTGCCTCGTGCACTTCCCGGGTGGCGTCCATGGTCTTCTCGGCCAGCTTTCGCACCTCGTCGGCCACCACGGCGAAGCCGCGCCCGGCGTCGCCCGCGCGGGCGGCCTCGATGGCCGCGTTCAGGGCCAGCAGGTTGGTCTGGTCCGCGATGTCGGTGATCAGGTTCATGATCCGTCCCACGCCCTGGGCCTTTTCGCCCAGGTCGTGCAGGCTCCCGCTCATGCGCCGGGTCTGTTCGCGCACGTTCATGATGGCCTGGATGGAGTCCTCGGCCACCTTGCGGCCATGTTCGGCCTTTTCGCGGGCGCTCTCCGCGAAGCGGGCGGCCTCGGAGGCGTTGCGGGCCACCTCCAGCACCGAGGCGTTCATCTCCTCCACGGCGGTGGCCGTTTCCTGGATGCGATGGCGCTGGTCGTCGGTGCCCCGCTCGGTTTCGTCGATGCGCGAGAGCAGGTGTTCCGCCGTCCCGGCCAGATGATGGGCAACGCCCTCGGCCTGTTCGGCGGCCTTGGAAATGACCGCGTTCTGGTCTTCGATGCGCCGTTGCTGCTCGCGGCGCTCGGTGACGTCGCGCCAGAAGGTGATGGAACCGAGCAGGTTGTCGTCCATGTCGAAGAAGGGCGTGGTGGTCACGGCGATCTGGAGCTTCTTTCCGGAAGGCAGGGGCAGTTCGGTCTCCCCGGACAGGGGCGTGCGCTGCCGGATGGCCTTGTCCGAGAGGGTTTCGCTGCTTGCGTCGTTGCGGAAGAACAGGCCGGAGCGCATGCCGATGAAGGACTCGGTCGCCTCGCGCTTTTCCAGCAGGTCGCACATGAGCCTGTTGACCCAGAGCATGTTGAAGTCCGGCCCCACGATGCCGCAGGGCACGGGGATGCCGCTCAGCACGCCCTCGGAGAAGCCCAGCTTGTCCTTGAGCTGCCCCACCATGTGCTCCAGGTCTCCGGCCAGCACGGTCAGTTCATCCTGGCCGGAAACGTCGAAGGACACCTTCAGGTTGCCCGCCGCCACCTGCTCCGTGGCGCTGGCCAGCAGCTTGACGCGACGGATGAGCACCGTGCCGATGGCCCACACCGACACGCCCACCAGCAGCACCAGCCCCCCAAGGCCCACCGAGGCGGAGGTGATGAGCTGCGAGCGCATGGCCCTCCACTCCGCAGTGACGTCCTGGGTGAGGACCATCTGGCCCAGGATCGGCTCCGAGGAGCCGTGGCAATGGTGGCACTTGCGCTGGTTGGGCACGGAGATGACCCGCGCCAGCAGGTGCTTCCCGTCGTGGTCGATGAAAATGGACTGGCGGATGTTCTCGGCCAGGCCGCGCTTGTGCAGAGCGACCAGAGGCTCGCTGCCCGCATTGGCCGCGAAGTCCTTGCGCACCAGGGAGAGGTCGGTGCTGTAGGTCACGTTGCCGTTGAAGGAGGTCATGGTGGCCGTAAGCCCCTTGAATTTCTCCCGGATGGCCGCGAACTCGGAGATGGTTCCCTTGTTGTCGCCGACGATCATGGGCCTTTCCAGGCTCATGTAGGCCAGGTCGGCCTCGGCCTCGGCGGAGCGCAGGATCTGCTGGGACATCATGGAGCGCACGCCGTAGCCCTCGATGACCATGATGGCGGCGATCACCGCCAGCGAGATGGCTGCGATGGTCAGGGTCAGCTTGGCGTTTATGGATTTGGAGATGTTCATGTCCATCTCCTAGTGCGCGCCCGAGAAGAGCAGGGGCTTGAAGTTGAAGTCTTCCACGCGCTGCGGATTATGGCAGTTGGTGCAGATTTCCATGGCGGGGCGGCGTTTTATCTGCCCGGGGTCGCCGGAGGCGGCGTGTGCCCCGCCCGGACCGTGGCAGCTCTCGCAGCCCACGTCGGCCAGGTGCGGCGTGGCCTCTATGCTCACGAAACCGCCCTTCCTGCCGTAGCCTGTGGTGTGGCACTCGTAGCACTGCCGGAGCTCTTGCTCCTTCAGCTTGGACTTCATCGTGGCTACGGAATTCCAGGCATGGAACTTTTTGGAGTACTTCGAGAAATTCTCGTACTGTTTTTCGTGGCACTGGGAGCATGCCTTGGAGCCTACATATGCAGCTTCTTCCTCTGCATGGCCCACATCCGGATGAAAAAGGAACATTGAAAAGGCAAGACAGAACGACACGACAAAAGACCCAAACGCTGCATTCATCCCCACAACACCCTCCCAGCATACGAAATAATTGCCCCGCCGGGACTATTGCCCCCCTGAAACGAGCCTGTCAATACTTCCCGGAGGCTCCCCCGCAAACGTCCGGCAAGCGACAGGCCTGAAGCAACAGCGCGTGGTTTCGGGCTTTTCATGCGGGTCCCGGGCGCGTATGAACCCTGCCCATGCATGGCGACCAGCGTCCCAGGGAGGAAATACCATGAGCACGGAACACACCGACATCTTCGCGCAGCCCGAGGCCGAATACGCCGCCACTGAATCCCCCGCCCTGGTGGACATCGATTGGGGCTGGTTTTTGACCATCGACGGCCAGGGCCACCCCGACGACTCCGAATTCAAGAACTGCCTGGCGGCCCTGTACACCGTGGCCGAAGCCCTGAGGCAGGACAGCGCCCAGGCCGGTCGCGTCTACGAACTGGCCGTGCTCGAAGCCATGTGGCACCTGGATCCGGGCTACGCCGACTTCGACACCGCGCCCCGCTCCGCCTGGAACTGGACCCTGTGCCTGCGCACGCCCGACCTCATCGGGGAAAACGACCTGGACCGCATCGTGGAGAAGCTTCTGGCCGAGGGACACCCCCGGATCGTCTCCCGCGTCGCCCTGGCGGGCTTCGAGGAGGGCCGCTGCGTGCAGATGCTCCACACCGGCCCCTACGACCAGGAGGCCTCAACCCTGGCCGTCATGCACGCCTTCATGGAGCGGCAGGGCCTGACCGTGGTGGGCCGCCACCACGAGATATACCTCTCAGATCCGGCATCCACTCCGCCCGCGGCGCTGAAGACCATCATCCGGCTGCCTGTTATGTAGCGACGACGGGGGCACGCTCCAGCGGGCGCGCGAAGCGAGGTGCCTGAATGAACGTCAGCCACTTCGCACTTTACTTCCCAAATCTTTCGTAACATTAAGGACTCGCATACATCGGAGTCAGGCCCGCATTGTCGAAACCTCCATTTGCCTGGCCTATCGCTCGCGCGCTACGCGGCCCAGGCTCCCCGGTGTGCCCCGCCAGTGATCAAGGAGCATGTATGAACCGTTCTCTCCAGTTGAAATTCCTTGTCCCCGCCCTTTCCGCCATCGTTCTTGGCATGCTCTGTCTGGTCATCGTGAACGCCCGGCAGGCGCGCACCGGCATGGAGACCCTCATGGGACAGGACATGCGCCTGCTGGCCCAGGCCATGACCCGCGACGTGGCGGGCGGCATGGAGGACAGGCTGGCCCTGCTTTCGGGCATTGCCGGAAGGGAGCACGTGATCATCGCCGCGTCCGTGGACGTGCCCTCCACCTTGCAGCCCGAGCTGGCCTTCCTGGCCAAGAGCATCCAGGGCGTGCTCTACCTCAACGTGTTCGACCTGAAGGGAGAGGCCGTGGCCTCTTCCGAGATCCTCAAAGGCGCCGTCAACGTGGCGGACCGGGACTACTTCACGGCCGTGGCCAGGGACGCCAGGGACAAGGTCGTGTCCAAGCCCCTGATGAGCCGCACCGTGGGAAAGGCCGTGGTGGTCCTGGCCGTGCCCATCCGCGACAAGGCCAAGAAGCTGGTTGGCGTGCTGAACGCGGGGATCGACCTGGAATACCTCACCAACGAGGTCTCAAAGACCAAGATCGGAGAGACCGGCTACGTCTTCATCCTGGACCGCGACGGCATGGTGGTGGCGCACCCCGACCCGGCCAGGCGCATGAAGAACGAGGACAACCCTCCCGAGTGGATGCGCCGGGCCATGAAAGTCCAGGGAATGGAACAGATATCCTTCGAGCAGGACGGCAAGCCGGGCATGGCCACCGTGCTGGCCGACCCCCTGACCGACTGGCGCTTCGTGGTCATGGCTCCGCACCAGGAGCTCACCGCCATGGTGGACAGCCTGAACGGGCAGAACATGCTCATTGCCGGAGGGGTGACCCTGGCCTTCGTGGCCATCATCATGGCCTGCCTGCGCGCGCTGATCCTGCGCCCCCTGTTCGCCTGCGGCGCATACGCCCGGGAAGTGGCGGGCGGAAAGCTGGACGCGAAGCTCGACGTACGAATGCCCGACGAGCTGGGCCGCATGGCCGACGACATGCGCGCCATGGTGGACGTCCTCAAGGACAGCCTGGACAAGGCCCACGAGGAACACGCCCTGGCTGAAAAGGCCGCCCAGGAAACCAAGGACGCCCTGGTCCGCGCCGAGCAAGCTCAGTCACAGGCCGAACGGGCCAAGTGCGAAGGCATGCTTCAGGCCGTGGACGTGTTGCGCGGCGTGGTGCTGGGCCTGGGTGACGCCTCCAGGGACCTGCTGGGCGAGATCGACTCCCTGCGCGACGGCGTCACCGGCCAGGAATCCACCACGGCGGAAACCGCCGCGGCCATGGACCAGATGAATTCAAGCGTGCTCGAGGTGGCCCGCAACGCCCACGAGGCCTCCGAGGCCGCCGACCTGACCCGCGCCGAAGCCCAGCGTGGCCAGATCGTGGTGGAGGACGCCCGCCGGGCCATCAACCAGGTGGACGAGCTGGCCAAGATATTGGAACAGGGCATGGGCCAGCTCGGGGAACAGGCCAAGGCCATCGGCCAGGTGATGACCGTCATCTCCGACATCGCGGACCAGACCAACCTGCTGGCCCTGAACGCGGCCATCGAGGCCGCGCGCGCGGGCGACGCGGGGCGCGGCTTCGCCGTGGTGGCCGACGAGGTGCGAAAGCTCGCCGAAAAGACCATGCGCTCCACCCAGGAAGTGGGCCAGGCCATCTCCACCATCCAGGACGCAACCTCCCGCAACGTGGATCACGTGAACCGGGCCGCCCAGGCCGTGGGCGTGGCCGCGGAGCTCGCCGTGCAGTCCGGCGAGGCCCTGCGCTCCATCGTGAACCTGGTGGACCGCACCAGCGGGCAGGTGCGGGGCATCGCCCAGGCCGCCGGGCAGCAGTCCACCGCCAGCGAGGAGATAGCCCGCTCCGTTTCCGGCATCAGCAGCTTCTCCCAGGACCTCACGCGGGGCATGGACGACTTCTCGCAGACCGTGCAGGGCATGGCCGGGCATGTGCGCGAACTCTCCAACGTGATCGGCGAGCTTCAGGAACAGGCATGCATGTCCGGGAACAACTCCCTGGAGGCATGATCCTTTACCGGGTGTAAAAAAAGTGGACACCCCAGGCGGCGCGCACTTTTGCGCGCCGCCTTTTTTATTCGCCATTTCAGCATGTTATATATAATCCAATCCGGCACGATGTTTGCGATCGGGGATGCATGGCAACAGCGGCATCTCAAAACTTTACGGTCATCCTGGCCGACCGCAACCGGCACATCCGGGAGCTTCTGTCCAGGGAACTGGGCCGCGAAGGGTTCGAGGTGAAGGGCTGCGGGCTGGGGCGAGTGGCGGCCAGCCTGGCCGCGGTACGGGCCGACCTTCTGGTCGTGGACACGGATCTGCCCGACCTGGACGCGCTCTCGGTGATACAGCTGGTGCGGTCCACACGGCCCAGGCTGCCCGTGGCCGTGTACGCCTACGAAGAGGAAGACGCCGCGCCCTGTCTGAAGGAACCGGAGGTGCTCTTCGTCCCCAGGGGGGACGATCCGGCACAGCTGGTCCGGGCGGTGCGCAGCATGCTTTTCAGACGATGACCGGACTTTCGTGAACGCGGGGCCGGACGACGTGGCAGGGGGGAAGCGCAGGGCTTGCGCTTCGATGCGAGAATCCTCGGGGACAAACGCACGACGGAAACGGAGGTGGAGTGGAATGCGATTTTTCAGGGAAGTCTACGAATTCATGATGGAAGGGGCGAGAGCCCATGCCAAGTGGGACTACGAAGTCTCCATGAGCATCATCAAGAACCGCAAAAAGGTCCTGATGCTTCTGGTGCTGGCCCTGCCCATCCTGGGCTTCAGCCTTGTCGAGGCGGCGGACGTGATCGGCGGCAAGACCGCGTACATGCCCTCCTACTACAACACCACAATCTTCCTGGCCTCCATCGGCGTGGGCCTGGCTGCGGGCCTGATCACCGGCTGCATCGGCGCGGGCGGCGGCTTCATCATCACCCCGGCGCTGATGGCCGCGGGCGTCAAGGGCATCCTGGCGGTCGGAACGGACCTGTTCCACATCTTCGCCAAGGCCATCATGGGCACCGCCGTCCACAAGAAGCTCGGCAACGTGAGCGTGAAACTGGCCGTCGGCTTCCTGCTCGGCTCGGGCTTCGGCGCAGTGGCGGGCGGCTACCTGAACAAGGCCCTCTACGACTCCGACCCGCTCATGTCGGAACTGTTCATCTCCTCCATCTACGCCGTGCTTCTGGGCTTCCTTGGCTTCTACGGAGCCTACGACTTCCTGAAGTCGCGCAAGGGCGATGACGGCGGCGACTCCCACGGCGGCCCCGCCGGCGGCGGCGTGCCCCCCCTGGCCCAGAAGGTCCAGGCCCTGAAGATCCCCCCCATGATCACCTTCGACGAGGACTTCGTCCCCGGCGGACGCCAGATCTCCATGTGGGTGCTGGCCTGCGGCGGCTTCGTGGTCGGCGCGCTGGCCTCCATCATGGGCGTGGGCGGCGGCTTCATCACCTTCCCCATGTTCGTGTACGTCTTCGGCGTCTCCTCCATGACCACCGTCGGCACGGACATCCTCCAGATCATCTTCACCGCCGGTTTCGCGGGCATCACCCAGTACGCGATCTACGGCTTCGTGTTCTACACCCTGGCCATGGGCATGCTCATCGGCTCGCTGCTGGGCATCCAGGTCGGCGCGCTGGTCACCAAGGTGGTCAAGGGCGTGCACATCCGCGGCTTCTACGCCCTGTCCATCATCTCCGGCTTCATCAACCGCGCCGCCACCCTGCCCAAGAAGCTCACCGAGCTCGGCTACCTGGGTTGGTCGCCCGAGTTGAACAACAACATCGAGTATGTAGGCAACATCGTATTCTGGGTCAGCGTGGGGCTTTTCGGCGTGTGGGTGTTCGGGAAGTTCTTCGCCAACATCGGCATGCTGCGTGGGGAGGAATAAGCGATGATGATAGTCAATAAGGGCACCTTCGCAAAGGGCGCACTGCTCATGGTGAGTTTTCTGGTGGTCTTCATGCTGATCATGTCGCCCCTGTTCGGCGGCAAGACCGGCCTGGAATTCTCCGACGACTTCTTCAACCGCCTTGCCAAGAACTCCTCGGACTACTTCGATGAGGTCAAGGCCGGGGTGGCCAAGCAGAAGGGCAAGCAGCTGGTCGTCACCGCCACCATCGCCAAGCCCGACCCCAAGGACGAGCCGGACCCGGCCAAGGCCCAGGCCACGGCCAACAAGAAGGCCCAGGACGTGGCCAAGGCCCTCACCACCGCCGGAGCGCAGGTGGAGGTGAAGGAAAACGTGATCAACGTGAAGGGCGACATGGGCGCCATGCTCGACTTCGCCACAACCAAGTCCAAGGACATGTTCATGGTGATCGGCGCCGCCGCCGCAACCCCCGAAAACAAGGCCAACCACAAGCTCCTGAAGGACCTGTGGACCGGCTTCTCCGCCCTGATCAAGCCCCTGCAGAAGGAAGGCAAGGTCGAAGACGCCAAGGCCCTGGACAACGTCATGAAGAAAGCGCTGGAGCCCAGCTACAACTTCTACGGCATCGAGGGAGAACCCGTCTCCAAGAACATATTCCTCCTGAGCTTCCTGCTGATCTTCTACGTGGTCTACACCATGTGGTACGGCTACGCTATCTTCTACATGTTTGACGGCATCGGCCTGTCCATGAAGAAGTCCAAGAAGAAAGGCTAGTTTTCCAAACCCTATAACCCCCCCCAATCAGAGAGGCCGCCTTCGGGCGGCCTCTCGCGTTCCGCCCTCCCGGGCGCGACGCCCCGTACGGCTTGCCCTGACCGACCCTCCCGGCGTATGAAGAGGCATGCGTGGAAAAGGGTACCTTCGCGTCGGCACCTCAGGGTGGCACTATGCCCATTGGCGCGGACCGTTCTATCCGCCGCAACTGGCCGCGTCCGGCTGGTTCGGATTCTACGCCCGGCGCTTCGACGCGGTGGAACTGAACGCCACCTTCTACCGCCTTCCCTCCGAGAACGCCGTGGCCCGGTGGCGGGAAACCGCTCCCCCCGGATTCCTCTACGCGGTCAAGGCCAGCCGGTTCATCACCCACTACCGCCGGCTCAAAAATCCCGAGGCCGGCCTGAAGGTGTTTTTCGATCGCATAAAAGACCTGGGGGACACGCTTGGGCCTGTCCTCTTTCAGCTGCCTCCGCGTTTCGCCCGCAACACGGAACTCCTGGGGGAATTCCTCCAGGCCCTGCCCACCGGCGTGCGCCACGCCTTCGAATTCCGCGACCCTGACTGGTTCCACGAGGACGTGTACCGGCTCCTGGCCCGGCATGGGGCCGCGTTCTGCGTGTACGAATACGGCACGACCCGCTCGCCCGCGCCGGTCACGGCAGACTTCGCCTACGTGCGCCTGCATGGCCCGGGCCGCCGTTACGCCGGTAACTACAGACCGGACGAGCTGGCTGACTGGGCCGGGTCCATGCAAGCCTGGGCCGGGCAGGGGCTGGACGCCTTCTGCTTCTTCGACAACGACGAGGCGGGATACGCAGCCAGGAACGCCCTGGAACTCGCCTCATTGCTCAAGGACAGCGACCCAGCCCAGGCTTGAAGCTCCTACTTGTTTCCCGTCGCCTGCCACAGGCCCAGAGCCGCACCGGCAGGATCGACGAACACGCTGAACCATCCGTAGCCCGGCACCTCCGTGACGTCCTTCACGATGGCCGCCCCCAGGGACCGGGCCTTTTCCGTGGACGCCCGAACGTCTTCCACCAGCACGTACGCCAGCCAATGGGAGGGCGACCCCGACACGGGATTCTGCATCATCCCGCCACCCGTCCCCTCCCCCACATCAATTCCGGTGTAGTTGAACTGAGGCATCTCAACGAACTTCCATTCGAACAGTCCCTGGTAGAATTTCCTGGACTCGCCCAGATCATTGGACGCCAGCTCAACATGGACAAAAGGATTGGGCATAGCTTCTCCCTCATGCATGCCGCAGCACGCTGTTAGGCGTTGCCCGCGCCGAGGCCTTTCCGCCCATGGAAACCGGCGCGGGATAATACACCCTGACCGTAACGCACTTTCGCGTTTGCGGGCAAGATTCATGCGTCCATCCGGGCGTCGCAGCACGGTTCTCCCCTTGCCTTTCCACCGGGTCGGCGTGATATAGGCGACCGTGATCCCGGCCGCAGCGCCGGACCCGACACCGACCGCACAGGAGACCACCATGAGCGAATCCACTTCCGGGCCGAGACTGCTCGCGCCGCTGACCATACGAGGCGTCACCTTCCGCAACCGCATCGGCGTATCGCCCATGTGCCAGTATTGCGCCACGGACGGACTGGCCGACCACTGGCATCTGGTGCACCTGGGCAGCCGTGCCGTAGGCGGGGCCGGAGTGGTCTTCGTGGAGGCAACAGCCGTCACCGAACAGGGGCGAATCGCTCCCGGCGACATGGGGCTCTGGAGCGACGCCCACACCAAGGCATTGGCGCCCATTGCCGCCTTTCTGAAGCGCATGGGTTCCGTGGCCGCCATCCAGTTGGCCCATGCCGGTCGAAAGGCCAGCTGTCAGCCGCCCTGGATGGGCGGAAAAAAGCTCGTCTCCGCGGACGAGGGCGGCTGGATAACCGTCGCGCCCTGCCCCATCCCCTTTGCCGAAAACGAGCCCGCGCCCGCCCCGCTGGACGCCGCAGGCATCGAGACCGTGAAACGGGCCTTCGTGGATGCGGCCCTCCGTGCCGTGGAAGCCGGATTCCAGGTGATTGAACTGCACGCGGCGCACGGCTACCTGATGCATCAGTTCCTCTCGCCCATCAGCAACCAGCGCACCGACGCCTACGGCGGCTCCCTGGAAAACCGCATGCGCCTGCCCCTGGAGACGGCCGCCGCCATACGCGCCGTCATTCCGGAAGACATGCCCCTGTTCGTGCGCATCTCCGCCACCGACTGGGTTGAAGACGGCTGGGATCTGTTCCAGTCCGTGGCCCTTGCCCGCGAACTCAAAAAGATCGGGGTGGACCTCATCGACGTGAGCACCGGCGGACTGGTCCCCTACGCCCAGATTCCCGTGGCTCCGGGCTTCCAGGCGCCCTTCGCGGCGGGCATCCGCAAGCAGGCCGACATCATGACCAGCGCCGTGGGCCTCATCACCGAGCCGCAGCAGGCCGAAGACATCCTGGCCGCCGGGCAGGCCGACATGGTGCTGCTGGCGCGCGAGATGCTGCGCGAGCCCTACTGGGCGCTGAAAGCCCAGGCGGCGCTCGGCGGCGCGCAGGACTGGCCCACGCAGTATGGCTACGCGGTAAAGAGAAGATAGGAGGAAGATGCCTCCGGCGGCCAGAGAGGGCTCTGCCCTCTCTGGACTCTCCCGCCAGGGGGATGATCCCCCTGGACCCTGCATCCGCTTCGCGGGCAGCACCGTTACCCCTTCAGTTATCCCGCAACAAACCCCTGAAGCGCGCAAAGCCGCGCTTCAGGGGTTATTTATTCGTGAAATTCAGCGACTTCTCCGGTTGACCGGCCACAACCTCTTCGCCCGGACTCGCAGGCAAAGTACGCTCCCGACGGGTGCTGGAGGCTGTCACGGTCGGGTTCTGGCGGGCGGGCGACGAATCGTCTTCAAATCGGTTCGAGCCCGCCCGCCAGGACACGATAGGGACAGCCACCAGCACCCGTCATCCCGTCCCCTCACCCGCGCACGACGCGAAGCGGAAAGCCGGGTGCAGGGGAGGCTTCTCCCCTGCCGGGTCCAGGGCAGAGCCCTGGCGGGTGCAGGGCGGAGCCCTGCCGGGTCCGGGCAGAGCCCGGCAGCACTCCAACGCAAGAGAGGCAGGCGGGACGGTCGTACCGTCCCTGCCTGCCTCCGCAAGTTTCCGGGCGCGCGTCGCCTAGCGCATCATGCCCAACTCATCGGCGGGCACGGCCTTCCCCGTGCGGGTGACCACCAGGTCTTCCACCGGGATGTCCGTCCCGGCGATCTGGGCGGCCTGGCGCACCAGGGCGGAGAGGCCGGTGCAGCAGGGCACTTCCATGCGCAGGATCTGCACCTTCTTGATGCCGGAGTGGGTGAACATCTGCACCAGCTTCTGCAGGTAGGGCTGGGGGTCGTCGAATTTCGGGCAGGCGATCATGACCACCTTCCCGGCCAGACGCTGGTTGAAATCGGGCAGGGCCACGGGGGCGCAATCCGCCGCGATGACCACTTCCGCGCCGCGCAGGAATGGCGCTTCCGCCGGGACGAGGCGCAGCTTCACGGGCCAGTGGCCGAGGTTGGAGGCCTGGGTGGCCGGAGCAGCCTGGGGGGCGGACGCACGGTTCAGGGTCATCATGTTGGAACCGGGGCAGCCGCAGCCCAGGGTGGCGGGCTTGGCGGCGGCAGGAGCCGGGCGGTTCAGGGTCATGGCCGCGGAACCGGGGCAACCGCCGTGGGCCTTCTTGGGCTGGGGGGCCTTCATGGCTTCCAGTTCGTGGTGCACGGCTTCCTCGTCGAACTCGTCCGCCTCGCGCTCCACTATCTTCAGCGCGCCCATGGGGCAGTGGCCCAGGCAGGCACCCAGCCCGTCGCACAGCTTGTCGGCCTTGAGCCTGGCCTTGCCGTCGATGATGCTGATGGCGCCCTCGGCGCAGTTGGGCAGGCAGTCGCCGCAGCCGTTGCACAGTTCTTCGTCTATCTCTACGATCTTGCGTGTCGCTTTCATTTTTTGTTTCCTCCGCTCGTTGGTGAGCAGACAATAAGGCCAGCCCGGGGGCTGGCCTGTGACGTGCGTCACATGAGGAAAAAAATCCGGAAAATTATTTCCACAAGCCAAGAGCCAGCAGAAGAATGCGCACGCCGAGCACGGCCAGGCCCGCGGCCAGCAGCCGCACGATGGCTGTGCCGCCGATGCGTTCGGACAGCCGGGCTCCGATCTGCGCCCCGGCCACCACGCCGATGGCCAGCGCAGCGGTTCGGTGCGCCCCGGTGGCGAAACTGCCGGAAAGCACGTGGGTGAGCGTGCCGGTGAAGGCCATGGCGGCCAGAATCAGGTGCGAGGTGGCCGTGGCCACGTGTACGGGAAAGTGCAGCAGGTACACCAGCAGCGGCACGTGGATGATGCCTCCGCCGATTCCCAGGAAGCTGGACACGTAGCCCACCACAAGCGACAGGCCCACGCCGAGCGAGGGGTTGAAGGAATAGGTGAAGCGCTGGCCGTGGGCATCGGTGAAGGAGCGTGTGGCGCTGCCCGCCCTGGTGCGGACGTCCGGGTCCTTCGCGGCCTTCCTGAATGCCAGGAACACGGCCAGGGCCAACACGGCCGCACCGAACACGAAATCGAATGTCCGCCTGGGCACGGCCTGGGTGTTCAGCGCGCCGAGCACGGCTCCGGGCAGGGTGGCCGCCGAGAACAGCAGCGCGGAGCGGTAGTCGATGCGTTTGGCCAGGGCGTAGGCCTCGGAACCGGACAAGGCGTTGAAGAAGACCACGGCCAGGGAGATGGCGGTGAGGGTGGCTGCGGAGTCGTTCGGGTAGAGCATGATGAGCAGCGGCATGAGCACGAAGCCGCCGCCCGCGCCGATGAGCGTCCCGAAAGCGCCAGCGCCAAGCCCCAGGCCCACCAGCCCCAGATATTCGAGCGGCGTGTGCATGTGTCGGCCCCGAGCTGCGCGTCAGTCCATGGCGACGCGGTTTCGCCCCTGATCCTTGGCTTGACGGAGCAGGTCATCCGCCGACCTGATCAGCCCGTCGAAATTCACTGCGGACTTGCTGGAGACGCCGATGCTCACGGTGCAGGGCATCTCCCGCTCTTCGTAAACCGCATGCCGGGTGACCACGTCCTGGCGGAAGGCGTCGAACAGCTCGAAGGCTTTGTCCGAATCCACGTTCACGCAGGCCACGCAGAATTTCTCGCCGTCGATGCGAGCCACCGCGCCGCACCCGTCGAAGTGTTCCACCAGCAGCGACGAGAAGTGTCTGAGTACTGCGTCACCGGCGTCGTGTCCGAAGGTGTCGTTGATCGCCTTGAAGTGATCGAGGTCCAGGACGGCGATGCTCAGGCGCAGCTCGCCCCGTGCCTGGCCGGCGAAGAGTTTGCGTCCGGTCTCGAACAGGTATTTGCGGTTGCCGAGGCCCGTGAGGAAATCGAGGTCGGCCATGTTGGCGAGGTCCTCGACCATGTTCATCATATCGATGTTCTGTCCGATGCGGCAGTAGAACTCCTCGGTCTGGAAGGGCTGGGTAATGAAGTCGTTGGCCCCGGCCTTGAGAAAATCCACCGTGGTGGCCGACTCCTCCAGCGAGGACACGCCGACGATCACCGCGCGCTGCATGCCGTCCATCTGCCTGATGGCCTTGGTCAGGGCCACGCCGTCCATGCCGGGCATGGTGCAGTCGGTGAGGACCAGCTGGATGGTGGGGTCGGCGTCCAGCATGTTCAGGGCGTGAGGCCCGTCCCCGGCCTCGTACACCTCGTAGGCGTGGGCCTTGAGCAGGCCTGCAATCCTGGCCCGTGTGAGCCGGGAATCGTCCACCACCAGCGCACGAAGCCCCCGGTTTCGCAGCAGGCGCTTGAGCAGGCGCGTGACGTAGTCCAGGTTGTGCATGCCTTCCTTGAGCACGTAGTCCACGATGTTCTTCGACCAGATGTGCTCGCGCAGTTCGCTGGACAATTCGCCGGTGAAAACCACGGACGGAACATGATGGGACAGGGCCAGGTCCACCACTTCGCCATGAGGGGCGTCGGGGAGGTTCAGGTCCAGGAGTGCGGCAACGAACGGCTCCGGGGCGGACTCCAGGGCGCGCTGGCACTCGGCGTAGGATTTGACCCAGACGCAGTCGCAGCCCGTTTCGCGCTCGACCAACCGCATGAGGAGCGAACCGAAGGTTTTGCTGTCGTCGACGACCAGAATGGAACTCATGTCGTGGATTCCTTAAGGATGAACGGTTGCTCCCGTGCCGGGCTCGCCAGCTGGCGGGGCATGTGCCCGCCATATCACGGCGCGCAAAAAAAGGACACCTCCCCGTGAGCGAAGGCGTCCTTTTGCGCTCTAGGTCAGGATAAGGACGACCAGCTCCTTGGGGCCGTGCACCCCGAAGGTCAGGGTCAATTCGATGTCCGCGGTCTTGGACGGCCCGGAGATCAGCACAAGGTTGGCGGGCATGGCCTCGGCCAGCTTGAGGTCCCGGATGGCCCCGGCGAAGCTCGCGGCGATGTCGCGGGCGCGCAGCACCACGAAATGCACCGGGGGCACCAGGGACAAAAGGCGCGGCTCGCCCGCGTCCGGGGTCAGGAGCAGCGCTCCGGTCTCGGCGATGCCCGCCCTGGCCGTGGTGATGGAGGCCTCCACGCCGAACAGGGCGTCCTTGAGCCGGTCCACGTCCTGGTCGTAGGCCATGAGCGCGGGCATGCCGGGCTTCTTGCATATTCCCGGCAGGTCTTTGGCGAACCAGGCCCCCGTGCCGTGGGCCAGGGTGGCGGGTTTGCGCACGGCCAGAAGCTCGGCCAGCTTGGCCTTCCACTGTTTTTCGGGCGTGACGTGCACTTCGGCGCGCACGGCTTGCAGGCGCTTGGCCAGAAACTCCTGGCGCTGCGGGGCGTCGAGCTCCGGCGCGCTCCAAATGTCGGCGGGAGCGGGCACGGGCGCGGGGGTGCGGCAGGCGGCCGCCAGCCGCGTAAGAATCGCCTCGCGGGCGGTTGTGCTACTCATGGCGGATGCCCTCCTCGCGCACGCGCTGGCGCAGGCTTTTGGGCGCGACCCTGGGGGCGGTGCGCGCGGCGGTCCAGGTCTTCAGGGGGCCGGCCTCGGGGAGCCTGTCGCCCATGAGGGCCGCGGCCCGCAGCAGATACTCGCGCAGGCGCGGGTGCGTCTCGGTGAAGGCCCAGGCCGTCCAGGCCAGACGCTCAATCAGCGAACGCTTGGCTCCGGCCCCGCGCACGCAGCCCTTGCCGGGCGCGGCCTGGCCTTCGGCCCGGATGCGCCGCAGGTGCCCGGCCAGGGGAATCTTCACCGGGCACACTTCCTCGCAGGCTCCGCACAGGCTGGACGCCCCGGCCAGGTCGCCCTTGTTGTCGATGCCCTCCAGCTGCGGGGTGATCACCGCGCCGATGGGGCCGGGGTACACCGAGCCGTAGGCGTGGCCGCCCACGCGCACGTACACCGGGCAGTTGTTCAGGCAGGCTCCGCAGCGCAGGCAGCGCAACGCACCGGACAGTTCAGGGTCCGCGAACATCCTGGAGCGCCCGTTGTCCAGGATCACCAGGTGCACCTCGCGCGGCCCGTCCAGTTCGCCCTCGGCACGCGGCGAGGTGATTGCGTTGACGTAGGTGGACAACAGCTGCCCCGTGGCCGAGCCCGTGAGCAGGCGCATGAGCGGCGGCAGGTCGTCGAGCTTCTCCACCACCTTCTCAAGGCCCATCAGCGCGATGTGCACCGGCGGAACGTGGGTGCACATGCGGCCGTTGCCCTCGTTCTCCACCAGCACCAGGGTGCCGGTCTCGGCGACGGCGAAGTTCACGCCGGAGAGCCCGGCCTTGGCGGTGCGGAACTTCTCGCGCAGGGTGGTCCGGGCGATGGCGTTCAGCTCCTCCACGTTCTCGGTGTAGGGCGCGCCGGGCACGCAGCGGTGGAATATCTCGGCCACCTGGAGCTTGTTCTTGTGCAGCGCCGGGGCCGTGATGTGCGAGGGCGGCTCGTGGGCAAGCTGGATGATGAACTCGCCCAGGTCGGTCTCCACGGGTTCCACCCCGTTCTGCTCCAGAAACGCGTTGAGCCCCATCTCCTCCGAGACCATGGACTTGCCCTTGACCACCATGTCCGCGCCGCACTCGCGCAGGATGGAGAGCACGATGCGGTTGGCCTCTCCGGTGGTTTCGGCCCAGTGCACCCGGATGCCGTTCTTCTCGCAGTTGGCTTCGAGTTGCGTGAGCAGTTCCGGCAGCCTGGAGAGCACCCTGGCCTTCAGGGCCTTGCCCGTGGCCCGCAGGCTGGCGAGTTCGGAAGGATCGTTGAAGAGGGCTAGGCGTTTGCCTCGCAGGCCGTCCAACGCGCCCCGGAAGTTGCCCCCGATCTGGGGGTCGGCCAGGGCCTTCTGCAGGGCGGCGGTGAAATCGAAGGAATCACTTTTCATTGATGCGCCCCCAGAGGAATTCGGCCAGGTGCATGCCTGTGATGTCGTAGCCCAGTTTCCGGGCGGTGCCGGTGATGTTCATGAGGCAGCCGCAGTCGGCGGTGAGCACGATTTGCGCGCCGGTGGCCCGGATGTCCTCCACCTTGTCGCGGGCCATGGCCGCCGAGACCTCCGGGCGCTTCACCGAGAAGGTGCCGCCGAAGCCGCAGCATTCGAACTCGCGCGAGAGCTCCACCAGTTCCACGTTGCGGAGCTTGCCCAGGAGTGCCTTGGCCGCCTGGGTGGAGCCGGTCTCGCGCAGGGCGTGGCAGGAGGAGTGCCAGGTAACGCGCACCGGCGGCCCCCGGTCCTCGAAGCGGGCGTCCAGGACGTTCACCAGAAAATCGAAGTACTCCACCACGCGCTCGGAGAAGGCGGCCACCTCGAAGTATTGGGGATGGTCCGCGAAGAGGCGCGGATAGTGGAACTTGAGCATCCCGGCGCAGGAGCCGGACGGAACGACTATCGGTCCCGCGCCGGAAAAGGCCCGCACTTGGCTCATGGCCACCTCGCGGGCCTGGTCCGGGAAGCCGGAGTTGTAGGCGGGCTGGCCGCAGCAGCCCTGGTCAAGCGGATAGAGCACCTGGCATCCCAGATGTTCGAGGATGCGCATGGCCGCCATCCCGGCGTCCGGGAAGACGGCATCGGCCAGACAGGTGCCGAAGAAGCGCACGGGTCCGGTTAGGGCCGAAGTATTCATGATTGGCTCGCTTTTCAGGTTCACGTGGGACTGCTGACGTAGCCCAAGCGGTTGCTGCGTGCAAGAAACCGGGCCTGCGCGTCGAACTTCGGCCGCAACAGGCGTTTCCTTCAGCCCGTTCTGCAGGCCACGCGGACAGGCCGCAAGGCCGCGCGATCAGTTGGTGCGGCCGCTGGCGGTGCTTTGCAGGGTCTGGCTGCGCTGCTCGTCCTGGGCGCGTTGCAACCGCTGAGCCCGGACCAGACAGTCGGCCTGGGTCTGGCCGCAGCCCGCCTCGCACTGCTGGCGGCGCGTGAAGTCGGTGATCCCGGCGCAGCCTGTGCGGCAGGCGAAGTCCTGGGTGTTGCAGTCGCAGTTGAAGCAGGTGCCTGCCGGGGGCAGGTTCTGCTGCGTCACCTGGTTCTGGGTCTGGGTCTGCCCGGTAGTGCTGGTGGCCTGCGCCCGGGACGGCGCAGCCTGCGTCAGGCACAGGCTGAATACGACAGCGGCCGCCGCCGCAAGCCTGATGGCCGGGAAAAGCGATTTCATGGTCGATTTCTCCATTTTTCGTGGTGCAGGCCGCCCGGAAGCGTCCTACTTCAGATGCTCTTTGAGAAAGTTCACCGTCGCAGTATGATAGGACGGATACTGGGTGATGTCGTTGTGGCCCGCTCCGGGCACGTTCAGGAAGCGCTTTGGTCCCTTCCAGGCGTCGTACAGGGCGCGCGCCCGGTCCGGCGGGATGGTGCCGTCCAGGTTGGCGGCCACCACCAGGGCCGGAGCCGTGGCCTTGGCCGCGTCGGACAGGGAATCATAGCGGTCGCGCAGCAGCCAGGAAACCGGCAGGAAATGGTAGTGCTCCTTGGCCACGGCCAGGATGGAGTCGTATGGGGTTATGAGCACCGCGCCCAAAATCTCCCGGTTGGCGGCCACGTGCACGGCCATCCCCGAACCCAGGCTGCGCCCCATGACGAAGGCCGCGCGGCCCGTCTCGGCCACGGCCTGGTCGTACACGGCCAGGGCGTCGTCCTTCAGGGCCTTCTCGCCCGGCGTGCCCGTGGAACGGCCGAAGCCCCGGTAGTTCACGCTGACGATGGACACGTCCGGGTAGTTCTTGGCCTGCTTCATGAAATCCGCCGCGTCCTCGGCGTTGCCGCCGAAGTACACCAGGGCGGGCGCGACGCCCCGCCCCAGCCGCCTGGGCAGGTACCAGCCGGACAGGGACTGTCCGTCCCTGGTGGCTACCAGGAGCACCTCCAGGCCCGGCACGTCCTGCATGAGCGTGGTCTCCAGCATGGCGTCCACGGGGCGCGGCTGGTAGAGGATGGAATCCTGCGCGAAGTACAGGTAGGCCACCGCCGCAATCCAGAGCACGGCCAGAAATCCTACGACCAGTTTCAATACTGCCATGCGGATATCCCCTCTTTACCGGTCAGCGCGATGCATTCCTCCAGCACGCCCAGCACCCGGCCGCACAGTCCCCCCGAGCTTCCCCCCGCGCCGGGCGGCGGCCCGAACAGGTTCAGGCGCGCCTCGCGCAGGCCACGCTCCGGGACAGCCTCCGGGTCCACGCGCGAAAGCGTCAGGGCCAGACGCTCGGCCAGCAGGTAACCGGACAGGCCCGTTGCCAGGAGCTCCATTGTCCGGGAGAACTCCTGCCTGCGGCGATCGAAAAATTTGAGGCATTCGGGCGTTGGATCAAGACGCAGCGTCTGGTCCAACATGGCCAGGATGCCCGAGAGCTGCGCCCCAGGCAAGCCCTGTCGCCAGCCCAGAAGCCAGGGTTCGCGCCAGTTGAGCAGCCCGTGGGAGATCCCCAGGTCCACCGCGCCGAGCATCAGGTCCATGGCCCGCTTGAGCCCGGGATCGTCCCAGCCGGGCTTTGCCGCGCGGCCCTGGCCGATGGCCCAGCCCGGCGCTTCGCGGAAGGCCACGTGCAGGCCGGTCAGTTTGGCCAGGATGTGCGCGAGCCAGGCGTTGGCCTCCGGCGCTCCCGGAGTTTCCAGGTGGGCATGCGACAACACGTAGCGCCCCTGCCCGAAGCGCCCGGCCACGATGCACGGGTCGCCAAGCGAAAATGCCGGAGCCAGGCGCACGCCGTACAGGGCCTCCCAGTCGTCCAGGGCCTCAACCGGCACCATGGACAGGGGGATGTCGGCCATCATGAAGCCCGGCCCCGGCTGGCCGTACGCGGCCACCACCTGCACGTCGCCGTCCTGGGGGCGAAACGCGGCGGGCCACCACACCGGAGCCAGGGGACGCCTGCCCGATCCGGCCACGCCCGCAGGCGTGAACGGTCCGTCCACGGGAAGAAGCGACACGTTGCCGCTGGCGAAATGCTGCAACCGATGCTCGAACGGAGCGCGCGTCCAGGGGCAGAGCCCGAGCCCTCCCGGCGCGGTGAGTCCAAGGCCCGCGCCGCCGCAGATTCCCAGATACGCCCCGCCGCGATTCACGTAGGCACGGATGGCCTCCAGGCCCGCATTCCCCAGGCAGGCCGCCTTGCGGCTGGCGAACCCGCCGGGCACGGCCAGGGCCGCAGGAGGCTCGGCTTCCAGAAGCCCCCGGGCCAGTTCGTGAGCCCGAACCAGCCGGACGGGGACCCCCCAGGAGCTCAGAGCGCGGATGAGCAGCACGCCCCACAGGTGGGCCTCGTCCAGCAGGATGAAAACCATGGCCCCTTGTGCCTCATCCCTTCGCCACTGACAACCGTTCGGGCCGCTCCGGGACTGCGCGGAAGCCACCCCGGCCTGTCCTCTGCGCGCCCGGCGTCCGCCAGGATGCTACCGTGATGACAATTGCCGCAAAAAACGCTATTGCGCCCGCGTTTGCAAAGGAGTGACATCCATGTCCGAGACCACATTGGCCAAGGGCTACGAACCTGAAGAGGTCGAGGCCCGCTGGCTTTCGTATTGGGCCGAGACCGGAGCCGGAACCGCCGACCCGGACGCGCCGGGCGAGCCGTATTCCATAGTCATCCCGCCCCCCAACGTCACCGGAGCCCTGCACATGGGCCACGCCCTGAACCTGACCGTTCAGGATATCCTCTGCCGCCACATGCGCCAGAAGGGCCGCAAGGTCCTGTGGGTTCCCGGCACCGACCACGCGGGCATCGCCACCCAGAACGTGGTGGAGCGCGCCCTGGCCGCCGAGGGCTCCTCGCGCCACGAAATGGGCCGGGAGAAGTTCGTCGAGCGCGTATGGGAATGGCGCAAGGACTACGGCGGACGCATACTGAATCAGATCAGGCGCATGGGAGCCAGCGTGGACTGGACCCGCGAGCGCTTCACCATGGACGAGGGCCTCTCCAAGGCGGTGCGCGAGGTGTTCGTGCGCCTGTACGAAGAGGGCCTCATCTACAAGGGCGACTACATCATCAACTGGTGCCCCCGCTGCCAGACGGCGCTGGCCGACCTGGAAGTGGAGCACAGCCCCAAGAAGGGCGCGCTCTACCAGATCCGCTACCCCCTGGCCGACGGCTCGGGCGAGCTGGTGGTAGCCACCACGCGGCCGGAAACCATGCTGGGCGACTCTGCCGTGGCGGTGCACCCGGATGACGAAAGATATCAGAATTATATCGGAAAATTCGTCAAGCTACCGCTCACTGACCGGCAAATCCCGGTGATCGCCGACGCCTACGTGGACCGCGAATTCGGCACGGGCGCGCTCAAAGTCACTCCCGCCCACGACATGAACGACTTCGACCTGGGCCGCCGCCACAACCTGGAAGTCATCAAGGTCATGGACGGCGAAGGCAACATGAACGAGGCCGCCGGGAGCGCCTATCAGGGCCTCTCGCGCGAGATCTGCCGCAAACGCGTGGTGGAGGACCTGAAGACAGCCGGATTCCTGGTGCAGGTTGAGGAGCACGACCACTCCGTGGGCGAGTGCTACCGCTGCAAGACCGTGGTGGAGCCGCACGTGTCTCCCCAGTGGTTCGTGAAGGCCGGCCCCCTGGCCGAAGCGGCCCGCGCCGCCGTGGAGACCGGCAAGACCCGGATCGTCCCCGAGCAGTGGACCACCACCTATTATCACTGGCTGGACAACATCCGCGACTGGTGCATCTCCCGCCAGATCTGGTGGGGGCACCGCATCCCGGCCTGGACCTGCGAGGCCTGCGGCAAGTTGATCGTCAGCCGCCAGGACCCGGACGCCTGCCCCTGCGGCGGCGCGCTCCAGCGCGACCCCGACGTGCTGGACACCTGGTTCTCCTCGGCCCTGTGGCCCTTCTCCACCCTGGGCTGGCCGGACGACACCAGGGAGCTCAAGGCCTTCTACCCCACCTCGGTGCTGGTGACCGGCTTCGACATCCTGTTCTTCTGGGTGGCCCGCATGATGATGATGGGCCTGCACTTCATGGACGAGGTCCCCTTCAAGGACGTGTACATCCACGCTCTGGTGCGCGACGCCGAGGGCAAGAAGATGTCCAAGTCCACGGGCAACGTCATCGACCCCCTGGTGATGATCGACAAGTTCGGCACCGACGCCCTGCGCTTCACCCTGACCGCCTTCGCGGCCATGGGGCGCGACATCAAGCTCTCCGAGGAGCGCATCGAAGGCTACCGCCACTTCGTCAACAAGCTTTGGAACGCTGCCCGGTTCAGCATGATGAACCTGCCCGAAGAGATTCCCGCCGCGTCCCTGGACGGCGAGCTGCCCCTGCACCACGCCTGGATCCTGCACCGCCTGGAAGAGGTGAAGCAGTCCACGGCCAAGGCCATCGAGGGCTACCACTTCAACGAGGCCGCCCAGGGGCTGTACTCCTTCCTGTGGCTGGAGTTCTGCGATTGGTACCTGGAGATGGCAAAGTCCGACCTGAACGGCGAGGACGAGGACGCCAAGGCCACGGCCCAGAAGTGCCTGTGGACCGTCCTGTCCGAGCTTCTGACCCTCATGCACCCCATCATGCCCTTCGTCACCCAGGAGATCTGGAGCCACCTGCCCGGCCACGAACAAAAGGACCTCTCCAGGGTGCTCTACCCTGAGGCGCGCCCCCAGCACGTCAAGCCCGAGGCCGTGGCCCGGATGACGCTCCTGCAGGAGATCGTGGTCAGCGTGCGCAACATCCGCTCCGAGCTGTCCATCAACCCCGGCGCGAAGCTCGAGTGCATGGTGCGCACCGGCGACGCCGCCGATCTGGCCACCCTGCGCGCCAACGAGCGCATGATCGTGCAGATGGCGCGCCTGTCCGGCTTCACGGCAGGCCCGGACGTCACCGCGCCCAAGGCCTCGGCCAGTGCGGCCGCCGGCGGCAACGCGGTGTTCGTGCCCCTGGCCGGAGCCGTGGACTTCGACGCGGAGCTGGCGCGCCTCAATAAGGAGCTGGCCAAGACCTCCAAGGAGGCCGAGATCGTGGGCCGCAAGCTGGCCAACGAGGACTTCACGGCCAAGGCCCCCGCCGAGGTGGTGGCCAAGGAGCGCGAGAAGGACGAGATGCTGCGCGGCAAAGTGGAGAAGCTGGAAGAGCTGAAGGCCCGCATCGAGAGCCTGAAGGGATAGCCCGGCGGCGCGAGCGCCGGACTTATAGAATCGTAGAAGCCCGGTCCCCGCAAGGGGGCCGGGCTTCTTGGTTGCCGGACTATTTCCCGATCTTTTTCTGGGCCTCTTCCCGCTGCGCCTGTCGCGCCACGGCTTCCTCATAGGGTAACAAAGGGATGAGGTAGTCCAATAAAAAGTCTCTTGTTTTTCCATTCTTAATGTCTCCCGCTTTGCTCACTAACAATCGGGACACTTCAGGAGTGAAAGGGAGTTCGTCAATCGTCAGGTAATCTTTCTTTTTCTCAAAGACCTTAAGAGCTTCCTCGACTCCGTACAAAATGAATATCGACAGCAAGTCAGCCAGCCGATAATCACCACCCTTTTCATCAATGAGGCGTGATTTCAAATATTCTAGGTCATTAGGAAGCCTCGAAGACAAAATATCCCGTAGTTCACCTGCCACGTCGTAAAGACCAGCCCGACTTGAACAAAGATACAAATCAACTTGCCTCTCTATTCCCATGGCTTTGAGTTTGGGCACCAATTCATCACCAGACAATAGAGACAGACTATTCAATTCTTCAGACACACATGACGTATCAAGTACATGTCTTGTTGGCTCTGCAGAATCATCACTGCATTGGACTGTGCCGTGCGCGTTATGTTTGATCGTACCATCTTCAGTGCGCTTAAACTTATCGATGACAAATGCCGATGACCTAGGCACGGAAACAGCCAGCAAACAGATTATCGACATCAATATAGCAATGCATACCGCATGTGAATTATGACCTTCTCTGTCCATTATAACATCACCCCAGTGTGGAATTAGACATCCTGGCGGATGAACACAATAAGATTAAGGTACCTTGCCACAAGTCGATTCACCTCGCCCAGGATATTCCCAGACGAGGCGAATGTCTCGTGTCGACGAATTATCGTCAACGAGCATATGTCCCATCCGGGTTCGCCCCGGCCTCTCTTCGTATTTCTTGTATTTTGAGCGCTTTGATCTTTTCAAACGCCTCTTCCGCACGCTTTTCTGCGTCTTTTTCATAAGGGCTATTTTCATAGCCGTGTTCATTCCAAGCATCAAAATACTTTTTCCAGGTCATCCCTTCCAGATACTGCTGGGCGTGGCCCAGTTCGTGGGCCAAAAATTTGAGATCGTTAATGCTGTCAGGTTTATCTACCCCATGACGCATGTAAATCTCATTTGCGCTTGTCGTTACAGCGTCCTTGCCACCGAGGAGGAGAAGGTGCGGCTTTCCTGAGTGTATTGTCAAGTTGTCAAGCAAATCATCATTGTATCCAGCCCCCCTGAAATAGTACTTTTCCAAATCGGTCAACTTCCGTGAATACGGGCTCGGCTTTTGGGAATTTCCACCCTGGTTTTGGCTGTTGTTTTCCGAACCGCCTCCATTTGCCGTAGCAGCACCACCGACAGGTTGTTCAGTATAGGGGGAGTTGCCTTTAGACGGTTCGCTGCCGGAAAGTGCTGGCTCGCTTACCGTCGCGCCATTATTGCCATCAGTCTGCGTTGTTTCAGTCGAGTTGGTCTTGCTTGTAACAAGCCCCGTCTTCACAGCCATCAGATGCTGCACCGGGTTCAAGTTGCTGAAGAAATCATTGACGCGGCCATCATCAGACGAAGCATCGCCCGTCGCAGGCGTGGTCGCGGCAGCGGCCAGAAAGCCGTTCGGCGCCTGCCCGCTGTTCATTGTGCCTTGATTGTTTCCGTTGTCGTTATCGTTGTCGAAAAGTCCCATGACTTCCTCCTGAGGGTTTTGAATGATTGTCAAGAATCACCAAGTCATGCCTTGGCGGAATATCTCCGTGCGAGAGCCGGGCATGTCCCGGCTCTCGCTTCAGAGGAGCGGAACCTACACGCCGCAGAGTTCCAGGTACTTGAGCAGGTCGCCTTCCCTGGCCCCGCCCGCCTTGACGCGCTTGACCAGGGCAGCGCGTTCGGCTGCGCGGGCTACGCCGGGCGAGCGCTCGTCGATCATTCCGGCGCTTTCGAGCTGGGGCGCACTCATGCGACCAGCCATGGACTGATACACTTCTCCTGCGCCCCGCTGGCTTTGAGAAAATGAGTGCCGCTTCCCGCGCATCCCAAGACGCGTGAACAGTTCGAGCAGATCTCGCATTTCCTTGTAGAGATCGAGATATGCCCCAGGCGTCTCTTCCACGGCCCGCAGGAAAGGACGTTGCAGCTTGGGCGAAAGAGTACGAACGAAATCGCCAATCTTCGCATGCACCTGCTCAAACAGCGGATCGTTGGCCCGCAGATGGGCCAGCAGCGCCTCGTTGTTGACGGCCTTGCGCTGGGCGCGGCGTATTTGCTTAGCCTGCATGGCCTGCTGGCGGTTCTGCATCATGGCCTGCCACTGCATGCGGCCCATGGGGTCGGCCATCATGTGCGGGGGAGGGGAACTGAAAGGAATGTCCGGGATGCTGTCGCCGTCCAGGTCGATGCCTTCCAGGTGTTCGATCATGCCGGGGCGGGCCTTCAGCTGGGCCAGAATGGTCTCGAAGGGCATGGCGTTTGCGCCGGGAGTGGATTGCCGGAAGGACGGGAACTGACTGTGGGGCTGGAATGCGCCGGGTGCGCCGGAAGTGGCCGACAGCCCGCGCGCGGCGCGGCGAGCCATGATCTGGTCGTCGGTGAGTTGGGATTCGCCGGGTTGGGATTCGCCGGGTTCGAATCCGGCGAATCGGTCCAGGGCGTCTTCGTACAGTTGGCGTTTGCGGGCTTGCTCGTCTGAAAGGCCGGAATCCGTGGGATAAGGCATACGGGGTCCTCCGTAAGGGTATTTACCCCGGCGTCCCTGGCCGAGGCCCCCATACAACTATTCAGAATCCGACAAATTTCACCCCACATAGCGCTATGTGGGAAAAATCCCGAAAATAGTCTCCCAGAACGCAAAAAGGCCGGGAAGAGTCTCCTCTTCCCGGCCCGCGCGTTCACGTTCACCGGCGGATCAGTACATGGCCCGCGATCTGGCCCAGCTCTCCAGGTTGTTGGCGTCCATGGCCCCGGAGATGGAATCCACGGCCTTGCCGTTCTTGAACAGGATCAGCGTGGGGATACTCTTGATGTTGAATTGCGCGGCCAGCAACTGCTCAGCCTCGGTGTTCACCTTGGCCGCGCGGATGTCCGGCTCCAGGCGCTGGGCGACCTTCTCGAAGTCGTTGGCCATCATGCGGCAGGGGCCGCACCAGGGTGCCCAGAAGTCCACCAGCAGGGGCACGTCCGTGTCCATGACGTGTTTGCCGAAGGTATCCTGGGTCAGTTCGACGGGTTTGCCTGGGAACAGGCTCTCGCGGCACTTGCCGCAGGTGGCCTGGGTTTCCTTGCCGGGGATGACCCGGTTGCGCGTGTGGCAATGCGGGCAGGTGACCTTGCGGGGTTCGGACATGGGATGCTCCCTGGTTGTGTTCACAGTGAAGAAACCATAATAGTGAATTTTCCACGATTGTCGACAGGAGCGCACATGTTTTTCGTGAACTTGAACCTGAGGACGGTCCGCAAGGATTCCACGGCGTTGGACCGCTTCCTGGCGCGCGGCGTGAACCCGGAGCTGGGCCTGGACCCGGTGCTGATGGACATGGTGGACGACGCCTGGCACCGGGACATGGCCGCGCGCCTGCGCGGCGAGGGGCTGACGCCGTCCCTGCACCTGCCGTTCTTCGACCTCCAGCCCGGCAGCGCCGACAATCTGGTGCGCGAGGCCTGCCGCGAGCGCTTGAAGCGCGCCCTGGACGTGGCCCGCATCTACGCCCCGGCCCACATGATCGGCCACGTGAAGTACGACCACCTCCTGTACATGAAAACCTACGCTCTCTGGCGCGAACGGGCCGTGGATACCTGGAGCTCGGTACTCTCGGGCTGGCCGGAGCATCCGCCCCTGTACCTGGAGAACACCTTCGAGCCGGACCCGGCCACGGTGTCGGGCGTGGTGGCCGCCCTGCGCGAGGTCCACGGGGAGCGAACGGGCCTGTGCCTGGACATCGGCCACTGGTACAGTTTTTCCGAAGGCCGCAGGCTGGACAATCTGGACGCCTGGCTGGACGATTTCGCGCCGCTGTTAAGCCACCTGCACCTGCACGACAACGACGGCAGCTTCGACCAGCACAAGGGACTGGGGCAGGGCGAGATTCCGTGGCAGGCCTTCTTCGAGGGGCTGGAAAAGCGCGGGCTCACGCCTTCGGTCACCTTCGAGCCGCACTCGGACGATGCCTTCCACGCGGCCATGGACTTCGTGCGCCGCCATCCCCAGTGGTTCACGCCGCTGAAGGTGGTCGCGCCCTAAAGCATCCAGACGCCTCAGCGGCGCGGACGCTTGCGCAGGATGCCCTTCTCGCCGATGGGCACGGTGCTCCAGTTCAGGCTGATGGCCAGGACGCGCAGCCCGAAGGTGACCGCGATGGAGCCCAGAGCCACTGCCAGCGGGGGGAGTTCGGTGTGCGTGCGCAGCGGCACGTAGATCAGGCAGCCCACCAGGGCCGCGAAGGCGTAAAACTGGCCGGGGCGGAACACCATGGGCCGTTCGCCGATGAAAATGTCGCGCAGCACGCCGCCGCCGCAGGCGTTCACCACGCCCACCAGCACGGCGGGGACGAACCCCAGGCCAAGGGCCAGGGTCTTTTCCACGCCCACCACCGCATAGGCTCCCAGGGCCAGGGCGTCCACCCAGGCGATCAGGCGCGTGGACAGAACCGCCCTGGTGCCGAAGATCAGACCGGCCACGGCGGCGGCGGCCACGGCCATCAGGTAACGGTCGTCCAGGAGCACGGGGGATATCCCGTTCTGCAGGAAAACCCCGTCGCGGATGAGCGCACCGCCCACGCCCGTTGCCAGGGCCAGCACGAACAGGCCGATGATGTCGAACTCGCGGCGGATGGCCTCGATGGCCCCGGTGATGGCCATGAGGAACACGGCTGCCAGGTCCACGAAGAGCGGCAATTGGAAGGGTTGGGCATCCATAGGGCGGGAATACACCGAAAGCGGCGGCTGTAAAAGGGTGGTTTGCGGGCGAGGCTGTCCTCAGTGGAACCGGGGCGTCCGGTGGGACCGCAACTGCGTCAAGCCCGGAACCACTCGGGCACGGGATGCAGGACGCCGTTTCGTCGCCGGGGACTGCGCCGGGCAAAAGGCCGCAGCAACAGGCGCTTAGGACGCCACGCAAAAAGCCCGGCCGGAAAATCCGGCCGGGCGGCGAGACTGCGGTCGAGCTCTCTTGCGGAACCTAGGCGGACTTGGCCAGGGCGCGCGAACGCTTCTTCAGGCGGTTCACCTTGCGGCGCAGGATGTCCTTTTCCTTGCGGGTGGTGCCCTCGGCGGCCTTCTTGATGCGCATTTCCTTCATCTGAGCCTTGATGTTCAGAATCTGGGTCTTGTAGGGGTTGGGCGCGCCCTTTTCGTCGGTGATGCCCAGCACTTCCTTGATGGCCGCGACCAGCGCGTCCTTGTCCATGCCGGAAGCACCCTGGATCATGGGGAGCTGGTTGATGATCAGGTCGCGAAGTTCCTTCGCGGTCATCTTGTCCAGGGGCTTTTTCAGTTCAATAGTGATCTCTTCGGCCATTTTCCGCCTCCAAAGGGGAATAGATTTGTCACCTGCCGGGGCCAAACTGGCGGACGTAGGCCGCGTACGAGCGCCCCACAGCAGTGTTCGGATCCAGGCTAAGTCCCCCCAGACGGGCGATCCGCGGCGGCGGTGGCCGCCAGAAGGCGGGCGCCGAACCGGGTACTGCGTCCAGAGGGGTTTTGCCCTGTAGCAGATCAAATTGGACCTTGTCAAAGATTTGCTGCCGCAGAAAGCCGTTCACCCGCTCCAGAACCAACGGAGCGTCGTACTGGCATTCCTGCATGGCGATGGGATCGTCCACCCCCAGAAGCAGGATGGCGCGCCTGTGGCCCAGCGGCCTGGCGTAGGGCGCGGCGTCGCCCAGCACCTCGCGCCAGCGCGGCCAGAGCATGGCCAGCCTGAACCCCAGGGCCGCATCCTGCCTGCTGGCGAAGCCCACGATCAGCTCGCCCAGCATGCGCATCAGAGCAGCGCCTTCTCGCGCACGTCCTCAAGCATCTCCTGCGGCGTGGCAGCCAGGGGCATGATGAAATGCGCCGCACGCATGAACACGGGCTCCAGCCGCTCCACTTCGGCCGCCAACTCCTCCAGGCGCGACACATCGCCCAGGCGCTTGGCCAGAATGGGAGCCGCAGTCATGATGTAGAACACCTTGCCGGAGGAGCGCAGGGCCTTGATGAGCGCGTCGTTCAGGGCGACGCCCGTGACTGCCACGGCCTGGCCGGAACTGGCCAGGGCGGCCTTCAGTGCATGCGGCGAATCGGCGTCCACATAGGAGAGGCCCAGCGCCCCGGCAGAGGCCAGGGCCAGGTCGCGCCGGCCCACGCCGGGAAGTCCGATGAAAAAAAGGTTGCCCGATGCCCCGCCGATGACGGCCGTGGCAAGATCGCCCGAAAAGGTTCTGGAGGCGTCCTCTTCCTGGACGCCGATACGGAGCTTCATGGCATTGCGCGGGGCTTTCATGCGCAGAAAGTAGCCGCTTTGGGGCAAATGTCAAAGGCTCGCAGACCCGAGAGAACCGCAGGGCGCACGGTCTGGCAGCTCGTGCTCCCCCTGCGCGCCAGGAACCGCCAGCCGAAGGGCTCCCCGCACCTTGACGCCGCCGCGGGGCCCAGGCTACATCTATGTCAACACTGACATAGGAGCGCACCCCATGCACCTTGCCCGCCCCATCCTGGCCATCCTGCTGTTGGTCCTGGCACCCTGTCTGGCCTTGGCCCAGTCCGCAACCATCGAGACCTACGGCAGCGGCCCCAAGGTGTTCACGCTGGCCACCGGCAGCCCCGGCGAACTGGGCCTCCTGAAGGTCCTGGGCGAAACATTCGCGAAATCCAACGGCGCGACCCTCAAGTGGCTCAAGGCCGGCACCGGCGAGTCGCTGGACCTCCTGAAGGCCCGGCACGTGGATATGGTCATGGTGCACGCCCCGGCCAAGGTGGACCAGGCCGTGAAGGACGGCTGGGCCATCAAGAAGACGCTCATCGGCTCCAATGAGTTCTTCATCGTCGGTCCCGCCGCCGATCCGGCCAAGGTCGCCGCCGCAAAGACAGCCGTCCAGGCCTATCAGGACATCGCCAAGGCAAAGGCCCCCATTCTCTCGCGCGGGGACAATTCCGGCACGCACCAGAAGGAAATGGCCATATGGAAGGCCGCGGGCATCGAGCCCTCCGGCCCCTGGTACATCGTCACCAGGGAATTCATGACCGCAACGCTCAAGCGCGCCCAGGACGAGTCCGGCTACTTCATGACCGACTCCAGCACCTGGGTGGCCGAGAAGAAGAACCTGCCGGGGCTCACGATTCTCTTCCAGGGCGACAAGATGCTGGTGAACACCTATCACGCCCTGGCCCAGCCCGCAGGCGCGACCCCCGGCGCGGAAACGGCGGCGGCCTTCATCGACTTCGTGGCCTCGGAAAAGGGACAGGACATCATCCGGGGATTCGGAAAGGCCGAGTACGGGGAAGCGCTGTACAACGACGCGGCCTACGCGAAGAAGTACGATCAATAGGTGACGCTTGGTGCTATGAAAGTATCGGCTCTTTGGGGTGGGGGGAAGGAGGTGGTGACGAAAGACAGCCTCCGGCGGCCAAAGGGCTGCGCCCTCTGGACTCCCTTATAGGTATTGCGTTTTCCGGCGGGGATTGAAGAAGAGCGGGCGTCCGGCGAGGAATACCCGACGTGTCGCGAGCCCCACGACATGAACTGCTGATACAAGAATCGCAGGACGCCTCACGCGTCCCGCGCCAAACGCCGCAAGGCGTCATCAGCCCGACACCTCCTCCTGTCAGAGAGGTTCGATAAAGGCCCGGACGGTTCTCGTACCATCCGGGCCTTTCATTTGCCTGTAAGAACCTCTCCACTACGCAGCCTACAGCTTCACTGATATCTGACGCCCGAAGGGCATGAATATCAATCTTGACTATTGACTATTTGCGTTGCGAATATAATTTTTAACAACACAATCACAAAAGTAGTACGAGGTATTATGTTCATAACATTTCAATAACATGGAGGACGGCAATGGAAGACAAACCCAACACCAACACGGAGGAATACGGACAGTGCCTTACGATTCCTGAGAAAATCAGATCATTCGTGTACCTCATCGGCATGGTTGGATTTCCTGTTGTCATCGCCGTATACGTACTAGTTGTACTTAACACAGAATTAAAACAATTAGACAAAAGCATCTCGAGCCTTTCGACAAGAATAACAGAAAGACCAATGGGCATCGACAGGTCTATTGATTTTGTAGTATATGTAACCGAAAGCCTGCGAACAGACCTGCAAGCAGGACTATATGACCAATGCGAAAGGATGTGCTTCACCGTCAGCACAACAGACACTGAAAGCCTCTCACGAGTCACTACATTAATGCGTCGCGACCTTAACGCGTATATTAGACCAATTGTAAGAAAACATCAGCGCTTCGCTGAAAGGTTTCCAACAGTTGGCGGAAACCTAGGATCGTTCTTCAGTTTGACAGCACCAGCAGAAGACATCTCAGCTGGCGCGACAGAGGCACACCTAAAAGGGCAATCTAACAAGGACTTCGCAGAAGCACTTTCTGCAATTATTTTAAACAATCTAAGTGACTTTGGAAATGTAGAAATTTTTCGGGACACACCAGATGTGCATGACACAGACAACATCGTTGCAACAGAAGCCAGACAGCCAAACAGTGACAACCAGAAGTATACACTGATTGAAAAAGACATATTTCGGAAGCTTGCATTAAATGCAATTGATACTGCAACGACTGTTTTGCGAGACAAAATGCTTGAGAAACTCAAAATGAATGCCACTTCTGGTCAAAACTAATAAGTTTTTGGCCCGGACGGTTCTCGCGCCGTCCGGGCCTTTCATTTGTCATTTTATGTAGGCGGGAAGATTGAGCATCAGGTCTCGCGTGAAGGTGATCATGGTGTCCATGAGCCAGGGAAAGGCTATGATGATGGCCACGAACATGGCCACGATCTTGGGCACGAAGGTCAGCGTGGCCTCCTGGATCTGCGTGGCGGCCTGGAGCACCGAGAGCACCACGCCCACCACCAGGCTCACCGCCAGCATGGGCATGGAGAGCAGGAGCGTGGTCTCGATGGCGGAACGGGCGAACCCTATGACGACTTCGGGGGTCATGACGATATCTCCTTGGTGCGTTAGACGAAACTGTTGACCAGCGAGGCCGTCATGAGGCTCCAGCCGTCAACCATGACGAACAGGAGCAGCTTGAAGGGCATGGACACCATGGCCGGGGGCAGCATCATCATGCCCATGGCCAGCAGCACGCTGGAAACCACCATGTCCAGCACCAGGAAGGGGATGTACACCAGGAACCCGATTGTGAAGCCGGTTTTGAGCTCGCTTATCATGTAGGCTGCGGCCAGCATCACCGTGGGCACGTCGTCCTTGGTCTTGGGCTGGTCGATCTTGGTGATGGAATAGAAGACCGAGAGGTCCTTCTCGCGGGTGTGCTTGAACATAAAGGTCCGCAGGGGCTGTTCGGCCTTCTTGAGGGCCTCGGAGAAGCCCAGGCGCTCTTCCATGTACGGATTGAGCGCCTCGTCGTAGATCTGCTTGCCCGTGGGATACATGATGACCACGGTCATGAAGATGGCCAGGCTCGCCAGGATCTGGTTGGGCGGCATCTGGCCGGTGCCCATGGCCTGGCGCAGGAACGAGAACACCACGATGATGCGGGTGAAGGACGTGACGCAGAGGATGATGGACGGCGCAAGCGAAAGCACCGTCAGCAGGAACAGAATCTGGAGGGTCAGGCTGACCTTTTCGGGCTGCTGCTGCCCTGCGGCCAGATTGAGCGTCAGGGTGGGTTCAGCCGCCTGTGCCAGGGCCGGAAGCGCCAGGGCCGCTGCCAGGGCCAGAAGCGCCGCCAGCGCCTGAACCGCCGGATTCTCCGCCAGGGCCAGGGTTGCGGCTGGCGTTCTCGAGAACGGCTTGAAAATTCTCTTGTCCATCGTGTGCGTCCACCTCTGTCAGCAGATTGATGCTCTGGTCCGTGACCCCGAGCACCAACAGCTTATTCAAGAAGCGGACCACCATAATATTCTTCCGGGGTCCCAGGGTGAGATAGCTCTCCACCCGCATGCCGTGGGCCTTGGCGGCACCCCCAAGCCCCAGGCGCGGGCCGAAGCGCTTGAGCAGGTAATACGCCAGCAAAATGACGAACAGGATAAGCAGCAGGGCCACGGCCATCTGGATGGCCGCGCCTCCGGCGCCCAGCGACGTGGGCGCGGTGATGGGAGCGGTGACGTCAGCCAAGTTGTTTCACCCGTTCGATGGGGCTTATGATGTCGGTCAGGCGCACGCCGAACTTCTCGTTTATCACCACGGCCTCGCCTCGCGCCACCAGCTTGCCGTTGACGTAGATCTCCAGCGGTTCGCCGGCCAGCTTGTTCAGCTCGATGACCGAGCCCTGGCCCAGCTGCAGAAGCTCGTTGATGAGGAGCTTGGTGCGACCCAGTTCGGCCGAGACGTCCAGGGGGATGTCCAGGATGAAGTCCAGGTCGCGCCGTCCGGTTTCGGGGCGCGGGGCCTTGGACTCCTGCGTCAAATCCTTGAACGAGGCTTCGCGGCTCTTGGCGGAGAGCGTGGCCTGTTCGCGCTCGCGCTTGACCGAGGTCTCCTCCTCGCCCGCCAGCGCGGCGGCCCACTGTTCGGCCAGGGCGTCGTCGCCCCCGCCTCCGGCGTCACCGCCAGCGGCGACCGCGCCCATGGCGGCCTCAAAGGGGTCCACGTCGGAGCCGCCCTTGTCGCCTTCCAGCGCGGCGGCCCACTCGGCAGCCAATTGATCCTGATCGATGTCGTCGGGGGCCATCAGAGCCACCTCCCCTTAAGTGTGCGCCCATGCGCCAGGCGCACGGCGAAATACGTCTTCGGGCCTCGCGGCGCGCAAGCGCCCCGGAGCGTCAGAAATGCGTTTCCTCTTCCCGGATCACCTGGAAGGCCTTGTTGGACTTCACGTTGCCCGGAACTCCCCAGAACTTGCGCACGCCCTGCACCTCGGCCTTGAGGAGGTCCTCGGCGTCGGTGTCCAGGAGGATTATGTCGCCCTCCTTCAGGGACAGAAGCTGCCTGCCGGAAAGCTGGGTCTTGCCGAATTCCACCACCACTTCCACCGGTGTTTCCATGAGCCGCTCCTTGAAGCGGCTGATCCAGGCGTGGTCCACTTCCAGGCGCTCGGACTGGAAGGACGCGTACAGCTTGGAGCGGATGGGCTCGATGGTGGCGTAGGGCAGGCAGGCGATCATGGAGCCGATGGCGTTCTCCAGCTCCACCTCGAAGGTGACCACGACCACCACGTCCGAGGGCGGTACGATGGCCGCGAACTGGGGGTTGATCTCGGAACGGATGAGCTCCACGTGCACCTCGTGCACGGGACGCCAGGCGTCCTCCAGGTTGGCCAGGGCGATCTTGACAACCTTCTGGATGATGGCCTGCTCGATGGGCGTGAAGTCGCGGCCTTCCACCTTGGGTTGGCTGCCCGCGCCTCCGAAGAAGTTCTCCACCAGGGCGAACACCAGACGCGAATCCACCACCAGGATGGCGTTGCCGCGCAGCGGGTCCAGCTTGAAGATGTTGATGGAGGTGGGCACGGGCAGGCTTCGCATGAAGTCGCCGAACTTGGACATGTCGATGGAGATGGGGTTCACGTCCACGCGCTTGCGCATGGCGTTGGCCAGGGCGTTGGTGGCCAGACGCGCGAAGCGGTCGTTGATGATCTCCATGACGGGCATGCGCCCGCGGATGATGCGGTCCTGGTTGGACAGGTCGAAGGCGACGATGCCCGAATCGTCTTCCAGTATCTCGGAGTCGGCCTCCACCTCGCCGCCGGTGAGGCCGCGCAGTAAGGTATCGACCTCGTCCTGGCTGAGAATCTTGCTCATGGCGGATTCCTACTGGATGACCCTGTCGGTGATGAACACCTGCTTGACCGCCCCGGGCCCCATGATCTGGTTCACGCGGCTCTGCAGTTCGGTGCGGAAGGCGATCATGCCGTCCACGCTGGAAAGTTCCTCGCTGGTCTTGGACCACAAGAGGGTGAGGATGGTGTCCTTGATCCTGGCCTGGTATTTCTCGCCGAATTCCTGGGCCGCGTGGTCGTCCTTGAAGTCGAACTCCACGGAAAGGCGCACGTAGCGCTTGCCGCCCGGATCCGCCAGGTTGGTGACGATGTTCTGGATGGTGGTGACGGGCTTGGGAGCCTTGTCGTCCTTCTTGCCGTGGCCGCCGCCCTCTTCCTTCTTCTTCTCGTCCTTTTTCTCTTCCTTCTTCTCTTCTTTCTTTTTCTCGTCCTTCTTCTCGTCCTTCTTCTCGCCCTCGGCGGGCGCGGCTTCGGCGGTCTCGGCCGGAGGAGCGGCGAAGAACTTCAGATACGCGTAATATCCGCCGCCGCCCAATGCGCCCAGAAGCACCACCAGGATGATGATGAGAAGCAGCTTGCTTTTTTTCTTTTTCGGCGCGGCGCCGTCGTCTTCTTCGATCTTGGGCATTTCCGGCTCCTAGCAATCATATCAGGTGTTACGGCTTCCGAACAGGTCGGTTCCCACGCGCACCAGGGTGGCCCCTTCCTCCACGGCCTGCTCCACGTCGTGGGACATGCCCATGGACAGCTCGGGCAGGGCCATGCCCAGGCGCGCCGAAAGATCCTGGCGCAGCCGCTCGGACTGGGCGAAAAGTCCGCGATTGGCTTCGGGGTTCTCGTCCCATGGCGGCAGCAGCATCACGCCCTTGAGCGCAAGTCCTCCAAGGGATGCCACTTCCTCGGCCAGGGGCAGGGTGTCGTCCAGGGAGCATCCGGCCTTCTGGGATTCGCCTCCCAGGTTGACCTGCACCAGTACCGGCTGAACCAGGCCCAGAGCCTCGGCTTTTTTATGCAACATACGAGCCAGCTCAATCGAATCAACGGAGTGGATCAGTTCGAAGCGGCCGGCCACATATTTGGCCTTGTTCTTCTGCAAGCGGCCGATGAAATGCCAGCGCAGAGCCAGACCGGCCAGAGAGTCCATCTTGGGCAGGGCCTCCTGCACGTAGGACTCGCCGAAGAGCCCCTGCCCGGCCTGGGCCAGGGCGGCCACTGCGGAGGCCTCATGGGTCTTGGAGACCGCCACCAGCGACACCGTGGACGGAGCGCGTCCCGAGCGGGCGCAGGCCCGCAGGATGCGTTCGTTCACGCGCGCCAGGCGCTCGCCGGGGGATTGCGGTTCCTGCATGCGCCCCCGGTAACACAAACAGCGGCAATGGAAAATGGGGTGCGGGTGCGCAAACCCGGCCGGAAGGCACATTCGCCCGGACTGCGCTCGCCGTTTCCCCACGGCGGAAGCCGTGCTGCCCGGCAACTGGCGCATCATCCAGGCAGACCGTCGGTTCTTTCGCCTGAGCTTCCCGGCAGCGGCAAAAACCCGTTCCCAGATTTTGGCGCATGCGGTATGCTCGAGGCCATGCTTCCGGCATACCTTCCCCTGACCGGCCAGGGCCTGCTGGCTCCCAGGGCGCACGCGGCGCTCGCCCTGATGCGCTCCTGCCGCCTGTGCCCGCGAGGTTGCGGCGTGAACCGCCTGGAGGGCGAGCTCGGAGCCTGCGGAATTGGCCGCCTGGCCCGCGTGGCCAGCCATGCTCCGCATTTCGGCGAGGAGTCCTGCCTGGTGGGCCAGGGCGGCTCCGGCGCGATTTTCTTCAGCGGCTGCAACCTGGACTGCCTGTTCTGCCAGAACGAAGACATCAGCGGCCATCCCGAGAGCGGCGAAGAAGTCACCCCGAGAGAGCTCGCGGACATCATGCTCTCGCTCCAGGCCCAGGGGGCGTCCAACATCAACCTGGTGACGCCAAGCCACGTGGCCGCCCAGGTGCTCGAGGCCCTGCCCCTGGCCGTACAGGGGGGCCTCGCCCTGCCCCTGGTCTACAACACCGGCGGGTATGACAGCCTGGAGACCCTGGTCCTGCTCCAGGGCGTGGTGGACATCTACATGCCCGACGTGAAGTTCGCTGACTCGGAAACAGCCGGGACTCTGTGCGGCGTGGCCGACTATCCTGCCACCGCGCGCCGGGCCGTGAAGGCCATGCACGCCCAGGTGGGCGACCTGCGCCTGGACTCGCACGGGCTGGCGGCGCGCGGCCTGCTGGTGCGCCATCTGGTGCTGCCCGGAGGCCTGGCGGGCACGCGCGGCTGGATGGAGTATCTGGCGCGTGAGATTTCCCCGAACACCTACGTGAACCTCATGGACCAGTACCGCCCCTGCGCCAAGGCCCCCCACAATCCGCCCCTGGACCGCGCCCTGTCCCCGGAGGAGTTCCGCGAGGCGCGCCAGCAGGCAGAAGAGGCGGGCATCACCCGCTTCGACGAACGCACGCCCGCTCAGATCGAGCGGCTGCTCCGGGCCTTCCTGGACGCGGGGAGGCCCGGATAGGCTGTACAGGCACAGGTAAGCCGGATGGCCGGATAGGCCGAAACGCCGAGACAACGCCCCCCGCGGCAGTCCCTTCAGACAACTCGCGTGAGTCCGGCCTGCCCTCCGGCCACGCCTGTTGAAACACGACGGCGATGCGACCATAAAATCCATGAAATCGCGGCGTTGGACCACAAGTCGAAACTTCTTACAATTTTGTCACTCCTGTGCCCCTTTTCGCCTTGAAGCCCCCCTGCCTTTCGGGTAAAAATAGCAAATTCATGCCCCGGTTTCGGGGAACGAAACAACCACCCCACATGGAGGACTGCCATGGCGGTTTTCAAATGCAAGAACGCCGACGATGTGCTGAAGGCTGTGAAGGACTATAACGTCTCCTTCGTGCAGTTTTGGTTCATCGACATCCTGGGAATGCTGAAAAGTTTCCAGATCACCCCGCGCGAGCTGGAAGCCGCCTTCGACGAAGGCATGGGCTTCGACGGCTCGTCCATCACCGGATTCACCAAGATCCACGAATCCGACATGGTGGCCTTCCCGGATCCCTCCACCTTCCAGCTGGTGGCCTGGCGCCCCAGCGACCGGCCGGTGGCGCGCCTGTTCTGCGACGTGCGAAACCCCGACGGCACCCCCTTCGCCGCAGACTCGCGCTACGTTCTCAAACGCATGCTGAAACGCGCCGCGGACCTGGGCTACACCTACTTCGTCGGCCCGGAGCTTGAGTTCTTCCTCTTCGCCAACTCCTCCGAGCCCAAGATCCTGGACCGCGGCGGCTACTTCGACGCCCCGCCCCTGGACCTGGCCAACGACGTGCGCCGCGACATCATCTTCGCCCTGGAATCCATGGGCATCGGCGTGGAGTACTCCCACCACGAGGTGGCCCCCTCCCAGCACGAGATCGACCTGCGCTACAACGAGGCCCTGGCCATGGCCGACACCGCCATCACCTACCGCGTGGTGGTCAAGGAAGTGGCCCGCAAGCACGGCTGCTACGCCTCCTTCATGCCCAAGCCCCTGTTCGGCGAGAACGGCTCGGGCATGCACGTGCACCAGTCGCTGTTCAAGGGCTCCAAGAACGCCTTCTACGACGCCTCCTCGCCCAACCACCTCTCCACCGAGGCCCAGGCCTATATCGCGGGGCTCCTCAAGCACGCGCCCGAGCTTACGCTGGTCACCAACCAGTGGGTGAACTCCTACAAGCGGCTGGTGCCCGGCTACGAAGCCCCGGTGTACATCGCCTGGGCCCAGCGCAACCGCTCGGCGCTCATCCGCGTGCCCATGTACAAGCCCGGCAAGGAGTCGGCCACGCGCATCGAGCTGCGCTCCCCCGACCCGGCCGCCAACCCCTACCTGGCCTTCGCGGTGATGCTCGGCGCCGGCCTCAAGGGCATCGAGGACAACTACAAGCTGGCCAAGCCCGTGGAGGACAACATCTTCCACATGGACGAGCGCGAGATGAAGAAGCACGGCATCTCCTCGCTGCCCGGCAGCCTGCACGAGGCCGTGGAGAACCTGGAGAAGTCCGCGCTCATGAAGGACATCCTGGGCGACCACCTGCACGCCGCCCTGGTGAACTACAAGTACGACGAGTGGGACAAGTACCGCATGCAGATCACCGAGTACGAGATCGAGCGCTACCTGCCCATCCTGTAGTTCTCAGGTTCTGCGATTCTAACAATCAGAAAGGCCGCCCGGAAACGGGGGGCCTTTTTTCATACCTTCACGCAACGCGACGCGACGCGACGTTGGGCGTGCGTTCCGGATGAGACATGCACTCTTTCCAGTCTGCGGAACGACAAGAGCTGGATTTTTCCCGGAAACGCGCGCCGCACTTGAACTTCCCAGGCATCCGGGTATCCTGCCCCGCATCACGCAGCCAGGAGAAGCCATGATTCCCAGTCAGCGCCAGCTTTTCGCCATTCCCGACGACGTCGTCTATTTGAACTGCGCCTCCACCTCTCCCTTGCCCGCATCTGCCGAGCAGGCCGGACGCGAGGCCATGGCCATAAAGCGCACCCCCTGGCTCATCGGCCCCGAAGGCCTGCCCAACGGCCCGGAAGCCGCCCGCGCCGGGTTCGCAAAAATTCTTGGATGCGACGCCGAGGGCGTGGCCCTGGTGCCGTCCGTGTCCTTCGCCATGGCCATCGCAGCCCGCAACCTGCCCCTGGACGCCGACCGCAACGTGCTGGTGCTGCACGAGGAGTTTCCCTCCAACGTGTTCCCTTGGCTGCGCATGGCTCCGGGCCGCGTGAAGGCCCTGCCGCGCCCCAAGGAAGGCACCTGGTCCGAGGCCGTCATAGAGGCCATCACCGAAGACATCGGGCTGGTGGCCCTGCCGCACTGCCACTGGATGGACGGGACCGTGTTCGACCTGGGCGCGGTGCGCGCCGCCTGCGACCGCGTGGGCGCGCATCTGGTGGTGGACGCCACCCAGTCCCTGGGGGCCATGCCATTCGATTTCGAGGCCGCGCGCCCGGACTTCGTGGCCGCCACGGGCCACAAGTGGCTCCTGTGCCCGCACGGCGTGGGGTTCTGCTACGTGGCCCCCAAGTGGCGCGAGGGCGAACCCATCGAGGAAAACTGGAAGAACCGCCTGGGCAGCGAGGATTATTCGCGTCTGACCGAATACGAGAGCCGGTACCGTCCCGGAGCGCGCCGCTACGACCTGGGCGAGGTGACCAACTCGGTGCTTTTGCCCATGGCCACCGAGTCCCTGCGCCTCATCGAAGAATGGGGCGTGGCCAACATCGCCCAGACCCTGAGCGCCGTCACCCGCAAGCTGGCCCTGCACGGACAGGCCTTCGGCCTGACCCCCACCCCGGCGGCCGAGCGCGCCCCGCACATGCTGGGACTTCGCCTCCCCCACGGCCCGGCGAAACCTGTCGCGGAGGCCATGGCCCGCGAAAAGGTCTACGTCAGCCCGCGCGGCGGCACCCTGCGCCTGGCGCCGCACCTGTTCGTCAGCGCCGCCGACGTGGACCGGTTCACCACGGTTCTGTCGCGCAGCCTGTCCACCTGAGGTTCGCGTCCCGGAACGCAAGCCATGCTTCCGGGACCCAACCCAGAGGAGTCATATGCTTGCCTTCCAAAGCCGGTATATGTCTTGAAGACGCAGCACGGGCCGGTCTTGGAGGAATCGTCTTCCTCGCGGCTACAGAGCGTGGTACTTCCGTCCCGGAAGCATCCCCGAAGTATCAAGGAGCGCCCCATGAGCATCGAATGGACCAAGCACGACGACTCGACCTACTACATGAGCCTTGGCAAGGCACTTCTGGTGGCGGTGGTCTACGAACGGCTCACGCCTCCGGGATGGAAGGTGCAGGTGGGACAGCGCACCCTGAAGGACAAGTTCGCATCCCTGGAGGACGCCCAGAAAATCGCCCTGGCCTTCGCCGACAAGGTGGCCACGGCGGTGCGGGCGGACCTGGACGCGCTCAAGGCACGGGGATGAAGACGCACTGCGGGCGTCGTGCCGCATGAAACGCCGCGACTTCCTGGCCTTCTGTCTGGCCTGTGCCTCCGGGACCACGTTTCTCACGGCACGTCCGGCCCAGGCCATGTCCTTCGACAAGGAGCAGCGCCGCTGCGCCACCTGCCACTACTGGACCGGCACCCGCAAGGCCTACAGCCAGGAGCGCGTCACCGCCGAGGCGAGCGAGCGCGCCCGCTGCACCAACCCTGACAGCGACTACCGCAACCTGTTCGTGAACACCCTGCACGTCTGCGACAAATACTGGCGCTGGGACCAGCTCAACGCGAGCCCGGTGTTCCGGACAAACTGAGGCGCCCGGGCCTGCTTCCTCGCGCCGGAAACGCAGCCATTGCGGCCAATCCACAGTGTGAACCCTTGTCCCGGCGCATATCACGCCTCAACGTGCCGGGCTGCCCAGCACTTCCTTGAGCTTCCCCCCGTCCTGCAAGCCCTGGATGTAGGCGAAGCGCACATACAGGTGGCGGATGCGCTCGGAAAGCCCTTCCATCTCGGTCAGGAGCACCTCCGCCTCGGCGCGCTCTCCGTCCGAAGTCAGTTCCAGAAGCTTCTCGCCCGCCTTGCGTAGCGATTCGAAATACTGCGGAGCCTCTTCGCTTGGCAGCGGCGCGTTCCAAAGGTCCTCCAGCCTCGAAGAGATGATGTCCGGAAACACGGTCTTGGTAGCGTCCATACCTGCCCTCCTGGGATAAATATTGCTCATCTGCCCTGCAGATACCGGATGAAGTCGCTCCGTCCGGCCAGTTTGCAGTCCAGATACAGCCCGATGTATTCCACATACGTCATGGGATGCCCGTAAATGTTGTACGTGGCCCCCTCCCGCACGAATTCCAGCCCGTGGAAGCCGGCCACCTGCGGGTGGATGGGCAGCTCGAACTCGTATTGCACCTCGGGGTACGCCTGCCGGTATCCCTCCGGCAATCCCGGCATGCCCAATTGCCCAAGCACCGCGTCCGCCGCGTGCAGCATGAGCGTCCTGCCGGGGTGGTTCACGCTCATGAACAGCTTCTCCTTCCTGAAACGCTCCTCGATGATGTCCACGTACTGAACATCGCACAGCCGCTCCTTCCCGCGCTCCACGGCCAGCGTCTCCTTAAGCAGCGCCTCCAGGCCGAACATCTGGTCCAGGTTGCCGCGCACCGCCACCAGCATGGCCTCGTCCTTGGTCAGGCCGCGCTCCAACAAGCCGTCCAGCATCACGTCCGAGTAGTCGAACCCAGGCTTGCCGCTCCAGAACGGCCAGTACCCCTTGAACAGCATGTTGGGGATGCACAGGCTGCGCGCCCCCGGCCCAAGCGCCGCCTTCAGGCTCGCCGAGGACAACTCGCCCCATTCCTCGCCCAAATGCTGGTGCAGCAGCAGGCCGCAGCGCTCAAGGCTCTGCGCGGGTATGGCCTGCCGGGTGAAGTTGACGTAATACTCCACCTCGTAGGCGGCCATGAACTCCGGCGATGCCCCGAGCAGCGCCGTCAGCGTTTCACCCTGACAGTTTCCGTGGATGATGCACAACTTTTTTGACGACAGCATGACCCCCTCCCTAACACATCCCGCGTCCAAGGAGAACACATGAACGCACGCGACGCCCTGGCGCTCGTCACTTCCCAGGAACCCGAAAAGCACATGGTGCTCCACGCCCTCCAGTCCCAGGCCATCCTGCGGGCCATGGCCGCGCGCCTGGGCAAGGACGAACCCACCCAGGAACTCTGGGGCCTCACCGGCCTGCTGCACGACCTGGACTACCCCAAGACCAAGGACCAGCCCGAACGCCACGGACTGGTAAGCCGCGAACTCCTGGCCGGGAAACTCCCTGACGACGCCCTGCACGCCATCGCCGCCCACAACAGCGAGATGACCGGCGTCGCGCCCCAATCGGACCTGGATTACGCCCTGCGCTGCGCCGAATCCGTCACCGGCATCATCCAGGCCGCCGTGCTCATGCGCCCCACCGGCTTCGATGGGCTGGAGATCAAAAGCATCAAGAAGAAGATGAAGGACAAGGCCTTCGCACGCAGCGTGCGGCGCGAGAACATACACGAGTGCGCCCAGGCCGGGCTGGAGCTGGACGAGTTCCTGAAGCTCTCCATCGAGGCCATGGCGGGAGTGAAAGAATAAGAGGGCCTCCGGCGGCCAGAGAGGGCTCCGCCCGTGCCAGCCATACTGGGACTCCGTCCCAGACCCTGGCAGGGCGCTGCCCTGCACCCGCCAGGGGGATGATCCCCCTGGACCCTCAGTTAGCTTCGCGGGAATCAGCGTTTGGCTTGAAAAGCGCGCAAAGAGAATCCGGGCAGGACGATCACGGCGAGGCCAGCCATGATAAGGCCCATTCCGAGCAGGCGCATGGGGCCGAAGGTCTCGCCCATGACCAGGTAGGCGCTGACGGTGCCGAACACCGGAATCAGCAACGAGAACGGGGCCACCATGCTGGCCGGGTAGGTCTTCAGGAGCTTCCCCCAGCCGCCGTAGCCGATGATGGTGGCGAACACGGTCAGATACAGCACCGACCCAACGCCCATCCAGTTCATGTGGGTCATGGCCTGCACGATCCGCTCCTGCCCTTCGAACAGGTAGGACATGCCAAGCAGCGGCAACGGCGGGATGATGGAGAGCCATGCGATGAGCGGCAGCATGTCCGCCTTGCCCGCGCCGCGCATGATGATGTTCCCGATGGCCCAGAAGAACGACGCCGCCATCACCAGCGAGAACCCCAGCACGGACACGCCGTCGCCCCCGGCCGTGAGCGAGAGAAACGTAAGCCCGGCAAGGGCCACGCAGGTTCCCATCATCTGCCGCGAGCTTGGGGTCTCGCCCAGTACGGCGGCCGCAAGCACCACGGTGAAGAACGCCTGGGATTGCAGCACCACCGAAGCCAGCCCCGGAGGCATGCCCACGGCCATGCCCAAAAACAGCAGGCTGAACTGGCCCACGAACCAGGCCAGGCCCAGCGCAATCATGCGGCCCCAGGAGATGTTCGGGCGCGGCAGGAAGAACACCGGCAGCGCGGCCAGCACGAAGCGCAAGGCGGCCAACAGAAGCGGCGGGAACGAGTCCAGGCCGATGCGGATGACCACGAAGTTGCAGCCCCAGAGCGCAACGACGACCAGCGCCAACATGATATGCTTGGGTTTCACGGACTTTCCTTTTGCCTTTGGCGGCCAGAGAGGCGATGCCGGGGCGCAGCCCCTGCACCCCACCAGGGCTCCGCCCTGGACCCGCCAGGGGGATGATCCCCCTGGACCCTCAGTTAGCTTCGCGGGCAGCACCGTTACTGTTCAGAGAACTCGCAAGAAAGCCCTGAAGCGCGCAAAGCCGCGCTTCTGGGCTATTTTGATCATGATATCGCCATTTTCGACGGTGGCAGGGGGTGGGAGTTGCAACGGACGCGCCATGGGCGGCGGGCGACGAATCGTCTTCAAATCGGTTCGAGCCCGCCGCCCATGGCGTGCCCGGGACAACTCCCACCTCCTGCCATCAGTCCCGTCCGCCAGGACACGAACGGGATAGCACCCACCCCACAGCTCGCCGCAATCTCCCGCCCACGACGCGAAGCGGAAAGCCGGGTCCAGGGGGGGCTTCCCCCCTGGCGGGTGCAGGGCGGAGCCCGCCGGGGTGCAGGGGCAGCGCCCCTGCCGGGTTCGGGCAGAGCCCGATTACCTCCTCGCGGCCTCGTAAATCCGTTCCAGCTTCGCCGCCACGGCGTCCCAGTTCAGCTCCTCCCTCACCAGCCGCGCCGCGTTAGCCTGAATGACCTCCCGGCGCGTGGCGTCGCTTAACGCCTCCACGATGCGGTCCCCGAAGGCCGCCGCGTCGGTCACCGGGGCCACGTAGCCGCAGTCGTACTCGCGCAGATAGCGCTCGATCTCCCCCACGGCGTTGGACACGATGGGCACGCCCGAGGCCAGATAGTCCCCGAAGCGGATGGGGAAGCGGGCCTTCTCGATGGGGTCGTCGTCCATGGGCAGAAGCAGCGCGTCGGACGCGGCCAGATAGGCGGGCACGTCCGACGGCGGTTTCTCGCCAAGACGCAGGATGCTGCCGCCTGCGCGCTCAAGATAGGGCTGCAAACGGCGCTCGAATTCGTCCGGGATGTGCATCTTGCCCAGGAAGGCCAGCTTCAGGTCCGGCACGGCGAGGCGGGCGCGCTCGAAAGCGTCCAGCAGCAGGAAGAGCGACTCGGTGTAGGTGTGGCCCATGGAGAGGACAAGCGGCACGCCGGACGGCAGCCCCACGTGCGCGCGGGCCTCGTCGCGCGAGAGCGGCGAGCGGGTCATCGTAGGGCAGTTGGGGATGGCGTGGATGCGGCTGTCCGGCACGCCAGCGGCCCGGAAGGAGTCCATGAGCATGGCGCTGGCCGCGGTGCACTGCTGGGCCATGCGGGGCATGGTGTCGTTGAACCAGCCGACGAGGCGCTGGTAGGGGCCGGGGTGCTGGTTGGCGAACCCGCCCTTCCAGAGGTCGTCGTGGTCCAGCACCAGCTTGAGGCCGGGGCGCAGGTAGCGTGCGGCCAGGGTGGGCACGGCCATGGGGTGCAGCGGAAAGGCGAAGGTGTGCAGCACGTCGTAGCGCGAGAACAGCGCGTAGGCCGTGTTGTAGAGCATGCGCAGGGTGTGCAGCGTGTGGAAGCCGCGCAGCTTGTACTTGGGCAAAAGCACCGTGGTCAGCCCGCCGTCCACGCGTTTGGTGGTGGCCAGGGTGTCCTCGCGGTTGGCGCACAGGAGCGTCACCGTGTGGCCGCGCCGGGTAAGCCCTTTGGCCAGATGATGGCAGCGGAAATAGGTGCCGTAGTTCTCGACGTTGTGATTCAGAAAGAGGATGTGCATCAGAGATTGGTCCGTTTGAAGAGGCATTCCGGCAGGTTGCGGATGATGAACATGATGGGCCGCCAGATGGCCAAGGTATAGATGGAATTCTTGCCGGAGCGCCACGCGGCGTGGACGTCGCGGGCCACGCGCTCGGGCGTGGCCGTGAGCGCGGCGGGCAGGTCCAGGTGGGCGGTCATCTTGGAGCGCACGAATCCGGGCGTGACCGTGAGCACCGTAACGCCCGAGGCGAACAGGCGGTGGCGAAGCCCGGAGAGATAGGCCGTCAGCCCGGCCTTGGCCGCGCCGTAGACGTAGTTGGACTTGCGGCCGCGCTCGCCCGCCACGGAGGACAGGCCGATGATGAACCCGTCGCGGCGCTCTTCCAAGTCCGAGGCGATGATTTCCAGGATGGAGGCAGCGCCGGTGAGGTTCACGGCCAAAAGGCGCAGCGGGTCGGAGGCTTCCAGCTGGCCGAAGGCCAGCACCGCGCCGTCCGGCCTGTGGGGCAGGGACTGGTAGAACGCGGCGTGGGAGGCGGTGTCCGTGGCGTCGAAGCGGGCGACGTCCACCTCCACGCCGAAGTCGCGCCGGAGCTCGGCGGCCTTGGCTTCCAGGGACGCGGTGTCGCGCGAAGCCAGGATCAGGTTGGAGCCTTCGCGGGCGGCGAACTCGCGCGCGATGGCCAGCCCGATGTCCGAGTTGGCTCCCAGCACCAGCACGCGCCCGGCCTTGGGGGCGTTTTTGGGCGCACCGGACAGGGTGTTTTTCAGCAGGCGAAAGCCGAAGCGAAAGTAGTTGGCCAGGATGCGCCGGTCGGCCCCGGCCTGGAGGAGCTTTCGCCCGATGTAGCGTGGCCGCAGGTGAAATTTGAGCAGCACGTCGCGCCGGAACTTCTCGATTTCGGGCATGGTGAGCGTGGTCGTGCCCACGGTGGGGGCGTTGAAGTAGTCCTTGCCCAGCACCGATTCCTGGATCAGGCCGCAGCTGACGGCCTCGGCGTGCAGTTCCGTTCCGGGATAGGGCACGGCGATGTGCAGTTCCAGGAAATCCGGGTCCAGCTCGAAGATGTGGCGGCGGGTGGCTTCCAGGTGCTCGCGGCCCTCCCAGGGCATGCCGATCAGGAAGAACCCGAAGGTGAGCAGCCCCGCTTCTTTGGCCCACCTGGCGGCCTGGATGTTCTCCTCCGCCGTAGTGCCCTTCTTGGAGCGCGCCAGGGTTTCGGGATGGCCGGACTCGTAGCCGAAGGCCACCAGCCAGCACCCGGCCGCCTTCATGGCCTTGAGGGTCTCCAGGGACAGGGGCTTCACCTTGGAATTGGCCACCCAACGGACTTTCCCGGCAAGGTCCGAGTCCAGGATGGCCTGGCAGACCCTGAGGGTCCATTTCTGGTCGATGGTGAAGGTGTCGGACTTGAAGAAGAAGTCCCGGATGCCGTGCTTGTGGTAGCACTCGCGCATCTCTTCCAGGATGTTTTCGGGCGAGCGCAGGCGAAGCTTCGTGCCGGAGATGGTGGGCGTGACGCAGAAGACGCAGCGCGAGGGGCAGCCCCGCGAGGTGGCGATGGTGGCCTGGGGTTCGCCTGTGTCCGGGCGCACGTAGAGGTGGTTCTCCATGAGCGAGCGGTCCGGGAAGGGCAGGCTGTCCAGGTCCGTCTCCCAGGAGTCGAAGAAGGTGCGCTGCCAGGTATCATTCTGCCTGTACAGGATGCCGCGTATAGAGGGGATGTTTTCCGGCGCGTCGAAGTGCGCGGCGGCCAGCTTGCCCACGATGAAGTCGCTCTCCAGGCCGATCAGGTAGTCGACGCCGGCCAGGTCCAGCTGATCCAGCAACCCCTGCTCGGGATTGAAGAAGATGGCCCCCTTGAGCATCACCATCAGGTTCGGGCGGCGCTTCTTGAGGTCCGCCACCAGTTCCAGGTCGCGGAAGATGGTGGCGTTGGTGATGGACATGAAGATGGCGTCCGGGGCGAAGCGGTCGAAGTCGGCCAGGAGGTCATCGAGCGAACGCAGGCTGGTCTGGTAGTCGCGCAGGAAGACCTCGAAGCCGTGGGCCTTGAGGGTGGCCGCGCCGTAGCCCAGGTCGTTGGGGGCGCGCATGGTGGTGGCCGTGGAGTTCTCCACGTTGCCCTGGGACCGGTCCTCGCCGCGCTGGTAGAATCTGCCGGGCGGGTAGAAGAGCATCACCCGCCGGGGTGCTTGTGTAGTGTGCATGCGCCGGGGAAGTTGGCCGGATTGAGGGGCAGAGTCAAGGGGTTCGTGGCGCGGAGGGGGGCGTATGGCGAAGCTATCATGCCACGCTTGCGGCGCTGAAACAGAACGACCCGCTTTTCGAGCGCACCATGCTCGTCATGGAGCACTACCTCGGCAAACTCCCCCAGGTCATCAAGAACATGGTCATGCCCGTCCTGGCGAGGGATTTCAGGCAATTCGTATGGCTGTACGAGCACCTGCGCGAGGCTGCGGTCGTGGTGGAGAATCACGCGCACCACAAGCGGCGCAAGGAAAAGCGCACACAAGAGGGCGGCGCTGGAATGCACGCACCGGGAACCGGAAGGACTGCGGCGGACGTAGCGGCGCGCGATGCGGAACGCCGCGCCCTGGTCGCGCGCGTGAAGGCCGGAGGAGCCAAAGAGGGCGATCTGCTGAGGTATCTGGAGCTGGTGGGCGCGGGCGAATAGCCCGGCAAGCAAACTCGCGCCAGCGGCGTCAGTGACCCTGACGCCGTTGGGCGACCGTACAATAGGTCAAAAACAAAGGAGAAGAACTCATGGGCTTCAAAGCGATCGCCCTGGATTACATGATGGATAACGGCATGGCGGACGACGCGCCGAAGACGGCTCTGGCGGTGTATTCGCCGGATGCGACGGGGATGCAAGGCTCATTTATCAAGCCCGTATCAGCACAATCTGATGCGGCAACTCCGATGGATGCGACCGCCCCGCAAGACGGAGGCAATGGGATGACTTCTTTTGAGAGGGAGTCCCGAGGCAGCTCGCTACGCCACTGACCACATGGCCCTCTCTTTGATTCTTGGTGAAAATCGTCTTCTCGAAAAGACTACGCCAAGCACGTACACAAATCAACGCCGCGCCAGCCCCCCCCCTGTAACCATCCCCCTGCCGCGCCCCTCTTGCCTACAGGTGGCCGCGAGGCCTCCGAAACAGCAAAACGCGCGAGGTCTCATGCCCCCGTTCTGGAAACACCCGCTCATCCTCGACCCTGCCCTGGGCTGGCTCCTGGGCACGGTCCTTCTGGCCCCCATCTCGTTCTCCATCGGCAACGCCGAGTTGTTCCCCAAGGAGCAGGTGATGGGCATCGCCTTCAGCCCCGTGGCCGTCTACCTGGATTGCGTCTGCCTGTTCGCGGGCATGGCCTGCGGCTGGCTGCGGCGCAGGGCGCAGCTTCACGATGCCCGGCAGCAGGAGCTGCTGCTGGAAAAAGAGACGCTCCTGCGCATCCTGTCCCACGACGTGGCGGGCAGTCTGGACGCCGCCAGGGCGCTCACCGAGACCGCCGCCCGCGACGGCGACTCCAGCCTCAGCCCCCGCTCCGGGGAAAGCCTCATGGCTGCGCGCCGCACTCTGGAAAATTCGTCGCGCCTGATCGACTTCACCAGGCGGCTGATGGACATGGACAACGGCCGATGGGTGATATGCCTCGTCCCTGCCGACATGGCCGCCCTGGCCGCCGAGTGCGCGACGTTGCACGAGCTTCAGGCGCGCGAGATGGACCTGCTCCTGACCCGGACCTTCGCTCCAGGCCCTTGCGAGGCCCTGGTGGAGCCGGTGGGGTTCCTCAACTGCGTGCTGGGCGCTCTGGTGGGCAACGCGATCAAGTACTCGATACCGGGCGGCGAGGTGCGCATTGAGGGCAAGCCCCACCCGCGCGGCTACCAGTTGGAGGTCGTCAATCGTGGGCCGGATATCTCCGCCGAGGCAGCCCGGAGCCTGCAAAACCTGTCCGGGCAACGCGACCCTGGCTTGGGCCTTGGCTTGTCCCTGGCGGCCCGGTTCACGCGGCTCATGGGCGGAGAACTCAGCGTGCGCTCCTGGCCGCTTGGCGGCGGGGCCTACGACACCGTCTTCCGGGTGGTGCTGCCTGCGCCGCAGGCTCAGAAAGCCATCAGCCCCGTCGCGGAGCAGGGGGTGCAGCCGCCCCGCCTGGACCTGGCGCGGGCCTGACCCCGGGGAAGACCTTGCCGCCCCTCTCTTGGCCCTGTCCCGGCGTCGCGCCTGGGGCGGGGCCTTTTGCGCATTCCCAACCCTGCACGCGCGCGCCTGGAAACAATGCGGCCTTGGCTGATGCGCTTCAGGATGCTACAGATATTCCCTGGATTTTCTGGAGCGCGCCGTCTTACCCCGGTCGGACCTCCACGCTTGCAGGCAGTTCAGGACGTACGCACATTTCCACGGAGGACTCACCATGAAAGGCGGCACCCGCGCGATCCGAGGCACTTTTTTCGACCTGATCGACGACCCCTGGAACCATATCGGCAAGGAACAGGAAGCCGCGCGATTCGTGCGAGACGGCCTCCTGGTGGTGAAGGACGGCGTCATCGCGGATTTCGGCCCCTTCGACGATGTCTCGCCGCGCCATCCCGGCCTTGAGACAACGCACCTGCCGGAGCGCATCATCCTGCCCGGATTCATCGACGGCCACGTGCACTTCCCCCAGGTGCGCGTGCTGGGAGCCTACGGCAACCAGCTGCTGGACTGGCTCCAGACCTGGATCTTCCCCGAAGAGCTCAAATACCGCGACCGAGACTACGCCCGCGAGGCCGCCGGGAAGTTCTTCGACGCCCTGTTGGCTGCCGGCACCACCACCTGCCAGGCCTTCACCACCTCGAGCCCGGTGTCCTCCGAGGAATTCTTCGAGGAGGCCGCGCGGCGCAACATGCGCGTGCTGGCCGGGCTTACCGGCATCGACCGCTTCGCGCCTGCCGATTTCCTGAACACACCCGAGGACTTCTACCGCGAGTCCAAGCGGCTGATCGAGCAGTACCACCGCAAGGGCCGCAACCTCTACGCCATCACCCCGCGCTTCGCCGTGGGCTGCACGGACGAGCTGATGCAGGCCTGCCGCCGCCTGAAGGAAGAGTACCCGGACTGCTGGATCAACACCCACATTTCAGAGAATCCCTCGGAGATCCGCACCGCCAAGGTCCATTACCCCGACTGCGAGGACTACACCCAGGTGCACGAGAAGCACGGCCTGCTGGGACCGAAGTTCACCGCAGGCCACGGGGTGTGGCTGTCCAACGACGAGATGCGCCGTTTTTCCAAGGCTGGCGCGGCCATCTCCTTCTGCCCGCTCTCCAACATGTTCCTGGGCAGCGGCCTGTTCCGCCTGGGCCGCGCCAAGGACCCGGAACATCCTGTGCGCCTGTCCGTGGGCAGCGACGTTGGCGGCGGAAACGCCTTCAGCCTGATCCGCGTGCTGGAGGAGGCCTACAAGGTGGGCATGTGCAACAACACCATGCTGGACGGCTCGGTGAACCCGCGCGAGCAGGACATGGCCGAGGCCGAGCGCAACAAGCTCTCTCCCTACCGGGCCTTCTACCTGGCCACGCTCGGCGGCGCGCATTCGCTGTACCTGGACGACACGCTCGGCAACTTCGACCCGGGCAAGGAGGCCGACTTCGTGGCCCTGGACTGGAACGCGGGCCAGTTGGCCATGCAGTGGCACCAGTCCCTGGCCGTGGGAGTCGAAGGCCCGCAGACCATGGAACAGGCCGCGCAGCTGCTGTTCGGCGTCATGGCCTGCGGCGACGACCGCAACATCGACGAGACCTGGATCGCCGGGGAACGCGCCTACAAGAAGGGCTCGAAATAGCGCATAAATCATACGCGGGCCTTGCCGTCCCAAGACCGGACGGCAAGGCTCCCGTTACCGCATCATGAACTGGACGCCTGCACGTAAAGGCATGGCCCAACTGGGGTTTCCAAAGGGCGCAGCCCTTTGGCCGCCGGAGGCCTCCACCCACTGCGGGTTCCCATAATATCTCGACTATCCGGACAAAGAACGTATCCAGCAAACGCAACACCAGGAGACTCACCGTGGACATGCGCGTATCCCGTGCAACAGCAGTCGTGGTGCAACGGGTTCCCGCCGAGAGCGTCGATTGGTTCATGAAGTGGCAGGAGGGCGTCGGCAGGGCTGCCGAGGCCTTCAGCGGCCATCGGGGAACCGACGTCTACCCGCCGCCCGGCGGAAAAGGCGGCGACTGGGTGGCGGTGATCACCTTCGACGACGAGAACTCGTTGCAGGCCTGGCTTGATTCGCCGGTGCGCGGGCAGTGGGTGGAGAAGCTCCAGGCCCATATCGGCTCGTTCGACCTGAAGGTGACCCCTGGCGGCCTGGGGCCTTGGTTCGCGGGCTGCATGCAGGGCCAGGGCGCGGCGGCAGCGCCGGGCTGGAAGATGGTGCTGGTGGTGCTTTTGGGGCTCTACCCCACGGTGATGCTGCTGACGCTCTTTCCGGGGCCGTACACCCAGCACATGGGGCTAGCCGTGTCCATGCTGATCGGCAACGCGCTGAGCGTTTCGGCCCTGCAGTGGGTGGTGATGCCGGTGCTGACCGTGCTGTCCGCGCGGTGGCTCGCGGCCAACGACGAGGCGCGAAGGACCTATTCGCGCGCAGGGCTGGCCGTCATCCTTGCGCTTCTGGCAGGGATGACCGTCTTTTTCCACGGCATAGCGGGGTGATGCGAGCGAGGACAGGAGCTGCTGTGGGGACGACTCCGGCGGCCAAAGGGCTAAAGCCCTTTGGAATCCGCTCCCATCCCAACATGTTGCCGCATCGGGCTTTTGTCAGAGTTGCGGCCCGCGATGACTTCCACAAGGCTCTCGCTGTTTTTCAACGTGAACGACAGTGGTTCTCTTTGGCTTGACCGGTTGATCGAGAATGGAATGCTCGGCGCAACGCCGCGCTAGCGCATGGACCCGCCGAAGGACCGCACCGCGTCGATGACGCCCTGAACCTGATCCCGGGTCAGTTCCGGGCGGATGGGCAGCGACATGGTGCGCAGGGCGAATTCCTCGGCCGCGGGGAAATCCCCCCGCGCGAAACCGAGCAGGCGAAACCGGGGATGCAGATGCAGCGGCACGGGGTAGTGCACTCCGGTGCCGACCCCCATCTCGTCCAGGTAGGCGCGCATGTCGTCGCGGTCGGGGACGGAAAGGGGATAGATGTGCCGGTTGGGCAGGTTTCCGGGCAGCACGGCCAGGGGCTCGGTGTAGCCCGTACCCACGAAGGCCTTGTCGTAGGCGGCGGCCACGGCGCGGCGGGCCTCGTTGTCCGCGTCCAGCCCCTTGAGCTTCACCCGCAGCACGGCGGCCTGGATGCAGTCCATCTGGGAGTCGGCCAGCTCCACCTTTTCGGCGGAACCAAGCCCCAGCCCCCTGGCGCGCACCGTGCGCACGGCCTTGGCCAGCTGCGCGTCGCCCGTGGTCACTGCACCGCCCTGCCCCAGCGCTCCCAGGTTCTTTTCCGGCGAGAAGCTGAACACGGCAGGGAAGCCGAAGCCTCCGGCCTTGCGCGCTTCGCCGCCCAGGCGCTCCGAACGGGCCTTGTCCGCCGGGGCGAGCGCCCCGTGGGCCTGGCGGGCGTCCTCTATGAGGATGAATTCGTAGCGGGCGGACAAGGCCTCCAGCCCGGACACGTCCACGCACTGGCCGAACAGGTCCACGGCGATAACCGCATTGGCGCGTGGCCGGGACTCGTCGCGCACTCGGTCTTCCAGGCGATTCAGGTCGATCAGGCCAGATGCGGGGTTCACGTCCACGAAGTCCAGGCGCGGCCCTGCCTGGAGCACGGCGTCGGCCACCACGCTGGAGGCGTTGGGCACGCACAGCACCACGTCGGGCCTGGAAAGCCCCAGGGCGGTCAGCAGCAGCCGGAAACCGTCCGAGCCGCTGCCCGTGGCCACGCAGTTGCCCGCGCCGAGATAGGCCGCGAACTCCTCCTCGAAAGAGCCTACCTCTTCCTCGGCCATGAACGTCCCCCTTTCCAGCACGCGGGACATGGCGGCCAGAAGCTCGGCGCGACGGGCCTTATTGGCTGCGGCCAGGTCGAAATAGGGTACGATGGGCTTGGGCATGGCCCTATTGTTAGCCGATGATGCCCGCAAAAGCCAGAAACTACTTGAACACGTAGAGAATCAGATAGCAGGACCCCACCCACAGGCCGATGACCACCTGGATGAACGGATCGCGCAGCAAAACCTGGGTGGGTGACCCTGAACGGCTCTCTACAAAGGTGATCTGCATGTAGCGCAGCATGCCCGCCACCACCCACAGGGAGGTGAGGTAGAGCTGATCGGTGCCGTGCTTGGCCATCACGTCCGGGGAGAGCGTGTAGAGGATGTAGCTGACGATCACCACCCCGGCCATCACGGCCATGCACAGGCTGACGTACTCCAGGGAGTAGCCGTCCAGGCATTTGCGCGTGCGCGAGCCGCAGGCGGCCAGGAGCAGGTCGTCGCGGCGCTTGGCCAGCCCCAGGAACAGGGCCAGCAGAAAGGTCATGATGACGATCCAGTGACTGGGCGTGATGCCGGAGGCCGCCCCGCCCGCGAAGATGCGCAGCACGAACCCGATGGCGATGCACATGAGGTCCACGATGGCCGCGTGCTTCACCCCCAGCGAATAGGCCAGGTTGATGCCCATGTAGGCCAGCACGATGCCCGGAAAGGCACGGCCGGGCACAAGCGGAGTCAGGGACAGGGCCGTTCCGGCCAGTACGGCCAGGAATATCCAGGCCTGGCCCGTGGTGACCGCCCCCGAAGCGATGGGGCGGTTCTTCTTGGTGGGGTGTTTGCGGTCGTCAGGGGCGTCGCGCAGATCGTTGAACACGTAAACGGCGCTTGCGGCCAGGCAGAACACGCCAAACGCCATGAGCGAGCCCCACACCGAGGCCGCGTCCCCGAGCTTCCAGCCGAAGAACAGCGGCAGGAGCACGAAGAGATTCTTGAGGTATTGATGCGGCCGGGCCAGCCTGACCAGACCCCGGAGAAGTTCCATGGTGGAGGTGTTCATGGCGTGGGCGTATCCCTACCCTGTTTGCCGGCCGATGAAAACCAGGACGGCGAGACGCAATCAGGCCAGCAACGCCAGGGCTGCGGCGAGTTCGCCCAGAACGATGGCCGCTCCCATGAAATCGCCGTTGAAGCCGTTTTGCCGGATGGACAGGCGGGTCAGGAAAGCCAGCACCAGACCCGTGGCCACAAGGCCCAGGCACACGGAAGAAAGCGGCGCTGCCGCCAGCCCCAGAACCACGGCCTGCGCCAGAGCGAACGCAGCCATCCCGGCTGTGGCTCCAGGCGCAAACAGCGAGGACAACCCGGGCCTGACCCGGGAGCGGCACAAGGCCAAGGCCGTCACGCTCAGAGCGCGCCCCATGACGAAGCACCAGCACACGGCCAGGAGCCGGCCGCTTCCGGCAAGGACTCCGAAGGCCAGGGCCTGACCCAGGACGGCCATCACCAGCCAGAGCACCCCGAACGGCCCGGCACGGCTGTCCTTCATGATGGCCCAGAATCTGTCCCCGGTGGCCGCGCTGCCCCAGGCGTCGGCCACGTCGGCCAGGCCGTCCGCATGCAGCCCCCTCGTGACCCACAGGCTCAAGCCCGTGATCAGCCAGCCTTGCAGCCAGGGATGTCCGGAGAACAGCCCGAGCCATGAGGGCAGCACGGCGACCACCCCGACCGCAAGACCAGTTGCCGGAAACCAGGGTAGCGTTCGGGGAAATTCCGCATCGTCCACCACGCGTGGGGGCACGAGGCGCGTCAAAAAGGACAGGGCTGAGAGGAAACGGCTGGGATGCATGCGTGGCTACGTCCTTGGAATCCAGGCTGCGGCGCTCAAGCCTCTACGGACAACCTGCGTTGGAATTATGAGCGTGCACGGTGAACGCCTGGCTAGTCGCGCTTTTCCAAGGTGATGACCACGTTCGAACCGCTGGACAGGCCCAGAAGAGCCGCTGCCGACCGCTGGTTGGCGGCCAGCTCCAGATACCCCTGGCTGCCCTTGATGATCCCCAGCTCTCCAGGAGCGAGCTTCTCGTAGGTGATCACAGGGTGCAGGTCCTGCACGGACGGGACCATGAGCGAGGGCGTCTTGGATTTGAACAGCACCGGCCCCCAACCGGCCACATCCAGGTTGGTGAGGCAGTTGCCGAACCGGTCCACATGCAGGACCGTGGCCTCGATGACGTCGCCGTTTCGCAGCGGTTCCGCGCCGGGCAGCCTCGCCAGGGAGTGCGGGTTCACCTCGTCGCCGAGTTCGTAGGCCTGGGCGTCCCCGGCCAGCCGGGCGGCCAGCGGCACGAAGACGTCGCGCCCGTGGAACGTGGCGCTGGCGTCGCGACGCCAGGCAGGGGTGACGTCGCGCACCCGGCTTGCCCCGCCGTGCTGCATCACGAAGGAGAGAAGGCCGTTGTCCGGGGCCAGGAAATACTGCTGGTGCTTCTCCAGCAGGATGACGCGCCTGTCGCCGCCGACTCCGGGATCCACCACGGACACGAACACCGTGCCCTCCGGGAACCATTGGCGACTGACCCCCAGGAAAAAGGCCGCCTGGAGGATGTTGAAAGGCTCCACCTGGTGGCACAGGTCCAGGACCCGCGCCTGGGGCGCGTGGCGCAGCAGCGCGCCTTTCACCTGCCCCACGTAGGGGTCGGCCAGACCGAAGTCGGTCAAAAGGACGATGTCTCGCGGCATGGGGAGCTCCCGGCTTCCTGGTCGCATGGGTTGCGGGCTGTCCGCGTCCTGATGGCCGGGAACGGAAAGCGCGTGCATGCTCCGTGTTTATGGCCGGGGAAGGCCAATGTAAAGCGGGGGACTACCCCTGCTGGCTGTCCAGGGTCAGGCTGAAGGCCACGGCGTAGAGGTGGTGGAAGAAATCCACGTACTCGATGGATACCGTGTCGGGAACGCTTATGCGCGAGGGAGCGAAGGTGATGATGCCGCGCACGCCCGCGTCCACCAGATAGTTGGCGGCGCGCTGCGCGCGTTCGGGCGGGGTGGTGATGATGCCGATCTCGATGCCCAGTTCCTCGCACTTCTCCTTCAGGCGGCGCGAACAGATGACCTCCAGGCCGGAGACCTCCTCGCCGATCTTGAAGGGGTCGCAGTCGAACGCGCCCACGATGTGAAAGCCCCGGCGCTGGAAATCCTGGTGGCGCAGAAGCGCCTTGCCAAGGTTGCCCACGCCGACCAGCGCGGCCTTCCAGACCCGGTCCACGCCCAGAGCCTGCTTGATGGATGAGATGAGGTCCTGGACGAAGTAGCCCACGCCGCGCACGCCGAACTCTCCAAAATAAGCCAGATCCTTGCGGATCTGAGAAGGGTTCACGTTGCAGGCCTTGGCCAGCACCTCGGAGGAGAGCACCTCGGAACCTTCGCGCCGGAAGGTTTCCAGTACCTGGATGTACAGGGCCAGCCTTTGAATGGTGGCGCGGGGGATGTGCTCGCTTTTCACGGGTGTGGTTTTCGCATGTGGGTGATGTGTGGAGAAAAAACGGGAGGCCCGTACGGGCCTCCCGCGAGGAACCGATGCTTAGGCGCCGAAGGGCTTGACGAACATGAGCAGCAGGCAGACGACCAGGGCGTAAATGGCCAGGGATTCGATGAAGGCCAGGCCCAGAATCAGGGTGGTGGTCAGCTTGCCGCCGATCTCGGGGTTGCGGGCCATGCCTTCGCAAGCGCCCTTGACGCCGATGCCCTGTCCGATGCCGCAGCCCAGAGCGGCCAGGCCCATGCCGACAGCGGCGCCCCAGGCGGACATGGCGCCGACGCCGGAGCCGTCAGCGGCGAAAGCCAGGGAAGCGATAGCGAGCATGGCCACGGTGTTCAGGGCGGTGATCAGAGTCTTACGCATGGAAAATCTCCTCATGATAGTATGTTGTTTGGTCAGACGACCATTTCCCCTCGATTCTAGTGCGCGTGCTCGAATGCGCCCTTCAGGTAGACCAGGGCCAGCATGAAGAACACGAAGGCCTGGATGAAGTCGGCCAGCATGAACAGGAAGTAGATCGGGAACGTGGCCGCGATGGGGGCCAGCATGAACAGCAGGATGAGCACCAGCTCTTCGCCGCGCACGTTGCCGAAGAGTCGCAGAGTGAGCGACAGGGGCCGGGCCAGGTGGCTCATGAACTCAAGGATGAGCATCATGGGAGCCAGGGCGGGCATGGGGCCCATGAAGTGCTTGATGTAGCCGGGACCCCAGTTCCTGATGCCCCAGTAGTTGTAGTAGACGAAAACGAACAGCGCCATGGCGGCGTTGTGGTTCACGCTGTTGGTGGCCGAGTCGAAGCCGGGCACCAGACCCATGAAGTTGCAGGTCAGGATGTACAGGAAGATGGTCACCAGGACTGCGGTGACCTTGCGTCCGTCTTCGCCCATGGTTTCGACGATGAAGTTCTCAAGCCCGCCTATGACGAACTCGAAGAAGTTCTGCAGGCCGCCCGGAACCATCTTGAGGCTGGACGAAGTAATGAGCCCCAAGGTCACGAGGACAGCAATGGCCAGCCAGGAGAAGAGAACTTCGTTGGGGATGTGAAGCCCCGCACCTTTGGCCGCCAACTCCAAAAACAATACCGGATGATCCAACCCGCCAGCCATGTTCCTAGGCCTCCTTCACGCTGTTAGCCCCGGACCTTCGAAAGGCCCCCCACACCAGAATAGTCACCATTACCGTGGACATGCCGGCCAGTATCGCCCAAACGGGCCACTGTGCCGCCACGATCATCGCGTACAAACCCGCGCCCGTAACACTGAGGCGCACGAAAAACCTGAAGAACGTCCCGCCGACCGCTCCGGCCGCGCTGGCCAGCAACCCCTGGGCGAAACGGATCAGCCACCAGAAGTTCACCGTTATGAGCAGCGCCCCGCAGGCGTAGGCCACACCCCATTCGCCCAACTCCGACAGAGACAGCGCAACCAGGCTCGTGACCAGAGCCATGATGATCTGGTCGCGCATCAGGGTTCGCCCTTCGGGGTGGGTGAAGCCGATCCGCAGGAGCATCCGGTCCAGATAGTTACGCATCGCCGGAGCCTCCCGAGCCGGGCTTCTGGCCCTGCGTGCGTTCCAGCGCATTCTGCCCGGATTGCGCCGCCTTTTCGTCCGTGACAGCCTTCCCGGCGGCGGCTTCGCCAACCGTGGCGACCGGAGTATCCCCGGAAGCCTTGGAGCTGGCGGCGGTCCCCACAGTCTGGGACCGCTCCATCTTCATGGCGTCGCGATACATGTGGCGAAATCCGGCCACGATGCCCATGACCAGCCAGAAGATCAGGCCCCAGGGTTTCAGGGACGGGAACCACTTGTAGTCGAACAAGTAGCCGATCCCCAACCCCACCACCGTATGGGCCACGAAGTTGGTGCCCATGGTGGCGGCCTTCTCGATGCCGTCCCAGGTGTCTTTATTCCTGTTCTTAAAGATCATCCGCATCCCTCCGGCCGGCAGCCGGTCAGCCGCGGTACTCGTGCATTGCTTCACAAGTGCGGCTGGCCTAGCACAGGCGCGATGATTTCGTCAACGCATCTGTAGCTCGCGGCCAGGATTTTTCCCGTTATTTTTTCAGGCCCTGGGGCACTATGTTCCAAAAAGAACAAGTCGCGGACGTCGTGTGACGCACCAACCCGGCTCACTGCGCGTGTCCATGGCCTTGCGCCCGGTTCTCCTACGTCAGGCCCGCCAAAAAGGAAATCCCCCGTTCCCCGGCGATCCGATGGGCCGACGCCCGCCGCCTCAGCCTGTTGCCCGGACCACAACCAGCGTGGCGTCGTCCTCCAGGCTTATTCCTGCGAACTCATGGAGCCGGGCGAACACCTCGTCCAGCACCGCCCCGGCCCCCCGGGACGCCTTGGCGCGCACGGCCTCCCTCAGGCGGGCCTTGCCGAACATCTCGCCAAGGGCGTTTCGCGCCTCCCAGATGCCGTCCGTGCCGATCACCAGCACCTGCCCCGGCCGCAGCGCCCTGGCGCGCACCTCCTCGAACGGCGCGTCCAGGATGATTCCCAGGGCCATGCCTCGTCCGCCAAGTTCCCGGAATGCATCCGTCTCGGGGTCGTAGAGCAGGGCCGGGTCGTGTCCGGCGCGCACCCAGCCCAGGCCCCCGTCCGGGCAGATCTCCATGAGCATGAGCGTCATGAACCGTCCGGTCTGGCCGGTGTCGCGGCAAAGATGCGCGTTCAGATCGCGCACCACGTCCAGAAGGCTCCCCGGCTGGGCGGCGCGCATGCGCAGAAAGCCGCGCGCCGTGGTCATGAGCAGGGCCGCTTCCAGGCCGTGCCCGGTCACGTCGCCCACCGCCGCCCGGAAGCATCCGGCCGTGGCCAGCTCATCCTCAAGATAGTCGAAATAGTCGCCCCCCGCGTACTGGCTGGGAACGCTGGAACCGGCCACTTCCAGGGCGGGCGCGCGCGGCGGGCCGGAGGGCATCAGGCTTCGCTGCACTTCGGAGGCCAGGGCCAGGGCCTTCTTGCTCTCGGTCATGTCCGAGATGAAGGCCACGTTGCCAACGGCGGTTCCGTCCTCGCAACGCAGGGTGTTGCCGTGGATCAGCACCGGCACCGCGTGGCCGTCCGCGTGCAGCAGCGTCCCCTCGAAGGTGCGGTAGTCGCTGGACAGCAGGCGCTCCAGGTTGCGCTCCAGATATTCGCGGAAATCGGGCGTGCCGAGATCCGCCGGGGTGCGCCCCAGGATCTCTTCGCGCGGCCTGCCCACCATGCGGCAGGAGGCCTCGTTCACTTCCAGGATCACCAGGTCCTTGTCCATGTACACGAAACCCTCGCCTGCGGTCTCCAGGATGCGACGGTGCCGGATTTCGCTGGACTCCAGGGCCTGCTCCGCGAGCTTTCGCGCCGTGATGTCCACGGTGACGCCGTCGATGCGCTCCTGCCCGCTGGAATCGCGGTACAGCCGGATGTTGGCCAGGCCCCACACCGGGGTGCCGTCGGCGCGCTTCAGGTGCACCTCGCGGTTGGTCACGGAGCCTTTTTCGAGCAGCTCGGCCACCAGGGACGCGCGGCGTTCCGGCTCCATGTAGTGTCGCCGGGCAAAATCATCGATGGGCAGCATGTCCTCCACGGACGCATACCCCAACATGGCCGCAAACGCGGGATTGGCAGCCACGATGCGGCCGTCCAGCGTGCCCTCGTACATGCCCTGCACGGCATTCTCGAACATGGAATGCAGATGCCTGGCGGCTTCCGCCAGCCCGCCGAACGCCGCCCGCGCCGGATCGTCCGGGGACATGTCCCGCAGGAGCCTCCCTGCCTGTTCTATCATGCGGGAGGCGTCGGAGATGAAGGCGCACATACTTTCCTCCTATGCCCTTTTTGCGCAGCTTGCGCAACGCCGCGCCTGCGTTCTTGCCCCCCGGGGACTTCAAGGCTATGACCCCCGGAACATCCCGCTTTCAGGAAAATCCATGCCCACCCGCCAGCAGCACCGACCGCTTCGTTCTTTCACGGCGTCCATTGCGTTCTCGGCCCTGGCCGCCGTCCTGCTGAGCGGCTGCTCCCTTGGTCCGGCCAAGCTCCCGGCCACCCGCATGGACTACAACCTGGCCGTGCAGCGCTCCGCCAACGAGGAGATGCTCCTGAACCTGGTGCGCATGAAATATTTCGAGCAGCCCCTGTTTCTGCAGGTGGGCTCCATCGCTTCCAGCTTCAACTACAACGTGACCGGAACCGCCACCGGCTCCTTCCCCGACCAGCGCGACTTCCTGCGCAGCGTCTACTACAACTACACCCCGAGCATCTCCGCCAGCTACTCGGACTCCCCCACCGTGACCTACACCCCCTACCAGGGCCAGACCTACGCCCAGCAGTTCCTGGCCGAGGTGGACTTCGACCGCTTCGTGGTGCTCTACAAGTCCGGGTGGGACATCGAATACCTGCTGCGCGTGCTGGTGACCCGCCTGGGCGGCCTGGACCACTCGTTCGACCCGCGCGTGGGCTATTTCGACATGCAGGCCCACCGCCGCTTCCTGGAGCTGACCAAGATCATCGCGGACATGGACGACCGGGGCAACCTGGACATCGTGACCGCCTCGCCCGGCAAGGACAAGGCCAACATCACGGTGATGACCATGCGCTTCGCCAGCGACGCCGAGGCCGCGCGCGTCTCGGAACTCGTGGGCGAGGACCTCAAGCCCAAGCGCACGCACCAGGGACATCAGGTGGCCAAGGTGCGCCTCGTTCCGGTCAAGGAGCGCGAACTGGCCCTGGAGCAGCAGGACGCGGGCGGCCTGCCCACGCTGGCCCTGGGCCTTCGCAACTGCCTGCGGGCCATGGACCTCCTGTCGCAGGGCATCGAGGCTCCCAAGGAACTGGTGGCCAAGGAGGCCGCCTTCGACCTGCGCGAGCACTTCTCCGACGTCATGGACATCCGCTCCTCGCGCACCCGCCCGGAAGGCGCCTTCGTGGCCGTGAACCACGACGGCTGGTGGTACTCCATCCGGCGCGAGGACACCCGCTCCAAGGAAGTCCTCCAGCTGATGCTGAACCTCTTCGCCCTGCAGTCCGCGGACCCGCCAAAGACCACCCCGGTCTTGACCCTGCCCGTGGGCGGCAATTAGGGTGGCCTCTTCACACCACGCTTCAAGGATGACACATGTTCAAACCTGATTTCGAAAAGGGCGGCGGCCTGATCCCGGCCATCGCCCAGGACGCCGCCACCGGCGAAGTGCTGATGCTGGCCTACATGAACGAACTGGCCTGGGAAAAGACCCTGGAAACCGGCGAAGTGCACTACTGGAGCCGCAGCCGGGGAAAGCTCTGGCACAAGGGCGGCACCTCCGGGCACACCCAGAAGGTGAAATCCATCCGCCTGGACTGCGACCGCGACGCCATAGTCGTCTTGATCGAGCAGATCGGCGGCGCGGCCTGCCACACCGGCTACCGCTCCTGCTTCTTCAGCGAGCTCGGCCCGGACGGAGAGGCCCGCGAGTGCTCGCCCAAGGTGTTCGACCCCGAAAAAGTCTACGGGCCGGGGGCCTGATGGGGGCAAGCGCGCACCGCTCCCGCCTGTTGACCGCAGCCGTGGGCCTGCCCCTCCTGGCCCTGTGCGTCTGGCAGGGCGGCTGGTTCCTGTTCGCCGTGGTCCTGGCGGCCTCCCTGGCCGGGCTCTGGGAATGCCTGGGGCTCTTCCCCGGCGTGGGCATGTGCCTGCGCGGCCTGACCCTGGCCCTTGGCGCGGCCATGGTCTGGCTGGGCTGGCGCTTCGGCCCGGCGGCCGCCCTGGCCGTACCCCTGGCCGCGTTCTGGCTGGAGGAGTTCGCCCGGCTGGCCCACGCTCCGCTCCGTGATCCGGATGGCCCGCCCCGCTGGCTTGTGGCCGCGTCGCTCCTGTACGTTCCGGGAAGCCTCCAGTTCCTGACCGGCTTCACCCCGGGCGAAACGGCGCTGGTGATGGCCGTGGTCATGGCCACCGACACCGGCGCCTACTACGCGGGCCACGCCATCGGCGGCCCCAGGATCTGGCCGTCGGTATCGCCCAAGAAGACCTGGGCCGGAAGCTTCGGCGGCCTCGCGGCCACGCTCGCCGTATGCCTGGGGGCTGGCGCGCTCTGGGGTCAGGCCTCCCTGTGGGCCTTCGCGGCGCTTGGGCTGTGCATGTCCGTGGCCTCCCAGATGGGCGACTTCATGGAGTCCTCCCTGAAGCGCGCCGCCGACATCAAGGATTCCGGCAATCTGCTGCCCGGCCACGGCGGCATCCTGGACCGCATCGACGGCCTCCTCCCTGCAATTCTCGTGTACGCCCTGGCGCGCACCATGGCCCATTACCTATGATCGACTACATCTCCGCCCTTCCGGGAAGCAGCGGCCTGCCTCCATTTCCCCGACGCCTGTGCGTTTTGGGGGCCACCGGCTCCATCGGCGAGTCCGCCCTGGCCGTGGTGGACGACCACCCCGGACAGTTCGAGGTGATCGCCCTGGCAGGCGGGCGCAACGTCACGCGTCTGGCCGAGCAGGCCGCGCGCCACCGCCCCCGCCATCTGGCCGTGCTGGACGAGGCCGGAGCCGCGTCGCTCAAGAGCATGCTCCCCTCCGGCTACAGCCCGGAAATCCTCTGGGGACCGGAAGCCTACGTCACCCTGGCCTCCCTGCCCGAAGTGCAGGTGGTGCTCTCGGCCATCGTGGGCGCGGCTGGCCTGCCCCCCACCCTGGCCGCCGCCGAGTCCGGAAAAATCATCGCCCTGGCCAACAAGGAATCGCTGGTGCTGGCCGGGCATCTGATTCGACGGGCCTGCCGCGAGTCCGGAGCCGTGGTGCTGCCCGTGGACTCCGAGCACAACGCGCTTTTTCAATCCCTGGCCGGACACAACGGCGACGACGTGGACCATCTTATCCTCACGGCCTCCGGCGGACCTTTCCGCGACTGGCCAAGCGCCGATCTGGCCAACGCCACCGCGGCCCAGGCCCTCAAACATCCCAACTGGTCCATGGGCGCGAAAATAAGCATCGACTCGGCCACGCTCATGAACAAGGGGCTGGAAGTCATCGAGGCCTGCTGGCTCTACGGCCTGCCCGAGGACCGCGTGAAGGTGCTGGTGCACCCGCAGTCCATCGTGCACTCCCTGGCCGCCTACCGCGACGGATCCCTGCTGGCCCAGATGGGCCAGCCGGACATGCGCATCGCCATTGCCTACTGTTTGTGTTATCCCTTGCGTCTGCCGCTGAAGATCGCGCCCCTGGACCTGGCGGCCCTGGGCACGCTGACCTTCCGCGAGCCGCGCACCGACGACTTTCCCTGCCTGGACCTCGCGCGGCGCGCCGTGGCGGCGAGCCCGGCCCATTGCGTGGCCCTGAACGCCGCCAACGAGGTGGCCGTGGAGCTGTTCCTGGCCGGGCGCATCGGCTTTGCAGACATCGCGCGCGCCGTGGAATGGGCGCTGGCGCGCCAGCAGTCCCTGGACGATCCCGATTTCATGACCATAATGGAGGTTGACCTGGCCGTCCGAAGTACGGTGGCCACATACCTCACAGGAACCACATGATCGACTTTCTGGGCAAGGCCCTCTCCTTCGTCGTCGTCATCGGCGTGCTCATCTTCATCCACGAACTCGGGCACTTCCTCGTGGCCCGTTTCTTCGGCATGGGCGTGCGCGTGTTCTCCCTGGGCTTCGGCCCCAAACTGCTGTCCTTCACCTCCGGGCCCACCGAATACCGCGTCTGCATGATCCCCCTGGGCGGCTACGTGCAGCTGGTGGCCCAGGACACCGAGGACGACGAAAGCGTGGCCGGATTCCACCCCAGCACATGGTTCATCCGCCGCCCCTCCTGGCAGCGCATGCTGGTGGTGGCCGCCGGGCCGCTGTTCAACCTGGCGCTGGCCTGGGCGCTCTACGCCTCCATGTTCTACACCAGCGGACGCTTCGAGACGCCCGCCGCCGTGGGGCAGGTGAACCCCTCCAGCGCCGCCGAGCGCGCCGGGATGCAGGCCGGGGACGCCATCCTCACCGTGGACGGCCAGTCCGTGCAGTACTTCCGCGAGCTCCAGGCCCGCGTGGAGGCCAGCAAAGGCGAACCCCTCAAACTGACCCTCAAGCGCGGGACCGAAACCCTGGACGTCACCGTCACCCCGGACGTCATCGCCCAGAAGAACCTCTTCGGCGAGGACATCAAGAAGCCCATCCTGGGCATCCGCTCCACCCAGGAGTCCGTCAACATCCCCCTGGGGTTCGTCGCCTCGGTCTCTGAAGGCCTCAAGCAGACCTGGGAGGTCACCTCCCTCACCGGGCAGGTGTTCTGGAAGCTGGTGCAGGGCGTGGTGCCCATGTCCTCCATCGGCGGCCCCATCATGATCGCGGAGCTTGTGGGCAAGCAGTCCGAGCAGGGGCTCGCGCATCTGGCGGCGCTGACGGCCATGATCAGCGTGAACCTGGCCATCCTGAACCTTCTGCCCATCCCCGTGCTGGACGGCGGGCATATCCTCTTCTTCGCACTGGAAACAGTGCTGCGCCGCCCCGTGCCGGAAAAAATCCGCACCGTGACCACCAAGATCGGCTTCGTGCTGCTCATGGCGCTCATGCTCACGGCTACCGCCAACGACATCATCCGGCTGGTGACGGGCGTCGGCAAGTGATCCTGATCGTCAACACCGCCGAGGAGACCCTTCAGGCGCTCCTGGTCCGGGACGGCGTCGTCCTGGACAGCTTCCAGGAAGCCTGCTCCGGCCGCATGAACGAGGTGATGGGGCCAGCCGTGGAGCGCCTGCTCTCCGGCCCGGGCCTTTCATCTCTCACGGCCCTGGCCTGCGTGAGCGGCCCCGGAAGCTTCACCGGCCTGCGCCTGGGCCTGGCCTTCTGCCACGGCCTGAGCCTCGCGCGGGAGCTGCCCATGGCCGGGCTCGACCACCTGCCGCTCCTGGCCGGCTCCGCCTTCGACCTCTCCTCCGCCTCGAGCCAGCCCTTCGACGAAGTGCACGTGCTCACGCACTCGCGCACGGCGCGCGTCTATCATCAATCCTTCGCCCCCGGACCCGCGCCCCTGTCGCCGCCGTGCGATCTGGCCGCGCAGGCCGCCTGCGACCTGATAACCGCACGCGCCTCACGCGCCGATGCCCCCGCCCGCAGGATGGCCCTGCTCGGCACGGGGCTTCGCAGAAACACCGCCGCGTTCGCGCCCTTGGCCAGCCTTGATCACGTGACGCTTCTGGACCTGGAAGTTCCGGCGCATCAGGCGCTCGCACGGGCCGCCCAGGCCGCCAGCTACGACGGCCCGCCTGTGGAGGCCTGCTATCTGCGCGGCTCCGACGCCGAGGAGAACCTCGCCGCCATCGCCGCAGGGCGGGGACTGAGCGAGTCCGAAGCCCTGGCGCGCATGGAAGAGGCGATGAGGTGATGAAGTAGGAGTGTCGGGCTCCGCCCGAACCCGCCAGGGCTCTGCCCTGGACCCGCTGGGGGAGAAGCCTCCCCCAGACCCGGCTATTCGCTTCGCGTCGTGTTCGGCAATTAGGCCTGATGGGCCGGGGCTGAGGGCTGTCCCGTCCACGCCATGGGCGGCGGGCTCGAACCGATTTGAAGACGATTCGTCGCCCGCCACCCATGGCGCGTCCGTTACACCCCCCATCCCCGGCCCGCGTAACTGCGCTTTCGTAAGGAAATCCGATCCTGCTCAAGATCTTTGACGCAGTACATTCCGGCCACCTGCCATCGTCGATAGCCTCGATTTAAAGAAACAAGCCCTGAAGCGCGGCTTTGCGCGCTTCAGGGCTTTCTTGCAATATATCTAACAGATGATCAGTGCGATACGCGAAGCGGAGAGGGTGTCCAGAGGGCGTAGCCCTTTGGCCGCCGGAGGCATATTCCTCTTCATCCTACCTACTCTTTACTCAGCAAAAATATCCCATACGTGGCCCGCAGGTTGGGCAGCCAGCGCAGCACGAGCCCTGAGCGCGAGGCCGGGTCGGTTTTCACGCCCACGGCTTCCAGTATGGTGATGCCGTAGCGGTTGCAGAAGCGGGTGAAGTCCTTGAAGGCGATGACGCGGATGTTGGGCGTGTCGTGCCAGTCGTAGGGCAGCTCGGGTGTGACGGGGGCTTGGCCCTGGAAGAACAACTGGCAGCGGTTTCGCCAGTGGGCGAAGTTGGGGAAGCTGACCACGGCTTTTTTGCCCACGCGAAGGATCTCTTCCAGCACGGGCAGCGGCTCGGGGACCTGCTGGAGCGTCTGGGAGAGCACCACGAAATCGAAGGATTGGTCGGGGTAGTCGCGCACTTCGCAGCTGAAATCGCCTTGCAGCACGGACACGCCCCGGCTGATGGCGGACGCGGCCTTGGCCTCGTCCTGTTCCACGCCGAAACCGCGCACCTGCTTGGCCTCGTGCAAAAACTCCAGCAGTTCCCCCTGGCCGCAGCCAAGGTCCAGAACGCTCGAGCCGGGGGTGATCCAGGAGGCGATGAGGTCCAGGTCGTAGCGCATCAGAGGAGCCCTTTTTCCAGGTCGCGCCGGGTGCGGTCCAGATGCCCGGAGATGAGCGCGGCCAGGCGCGGGTTGTCCAGCAGAAAGGCGTCGTGCCCCCACTGGGCCTCTATCTCGCAGAAGCTGACGTCGCGGCCTGCGCGCTTGAGGCCCTGGACCAGCTCGCGCGACTGGTAGGTGGGGTAGAGCCAGTCCGAGCTGAAGGAGACCACCAGGAAGCGGGTTTTGCCGCGTGAGAAGGTCTTGGCCAGGGAGCCGCCCCCGTGGGTGGCGGCCAGGTCGAAGTAGTCGGCGGCGCGGGTGATGTACAGGAACGAGTTGGCGTCGAAGCGCTCCACGAACTTGCGGCCCTGGTAGCGCAGGTAGGATTCCACCTGGAAGTCCGCCTCGAAGCTGAAGGAGAAGTCCGCGCGGTCCTGCAGGCCGCGCCCGAACTTGTGGCGCATGGCCTCGTCGGAGAGGTAGGTGATGTGGCCGATCATGCGGGCCACGGCCAGGCCGTGCTCGGGCTTTTTGCCGGTGTAGTAGCTGCCCGCGTTGAAGTCGGGGTCGGCCAGGATGGCCTGGCGGGCCACCTCGTGGAAGGCGATGTGCTGGGCTGAGTGCTTGGCTGCGGTGGCCAGGGCGATGGCGGAGACCACCATGTCCGGGAAGCGCGCGGCCCAGTCCAGCACCTGCATGCCGCCCATGGAGCCGCCGATCACCGCCAGCAGGCGCGTGACGCCCAGGTGCTGCAGCAGGGCTTTCTGGGCGCGCACCATGTCGCCTATGGTGATGACGGGGAAGTTCAGGCCATAGGGCTGGCCGGTGGCCGGGTCGGCGCAGGCCGGGCCGGTGGAGCCCATGCAGCCGCCGAGCACGTTGGAGCAGATGACGAAGTGCTTGTCGGTGTCGATGCCCTTTCCGGGACCGATCATCACTTCCCACCAGCCGGGCTTGGGGTCGGCGTGGGAGGACATGCCCGCGGCGTGGGCGTCGCCGGTGAGGGCGTGGCAGACCAGCACGGCGTTGGAGCCGTCCGGGGCCAGGGTTCCGTAGGTCTCGTAGGCCAGGGTGACAGGCCCGATGGACGCGCCGGATTCCAGGGGGAAGGGGGCGTCCTTGGCGAAGGTGAACAGAAGGGTCCTGGAGGGGCCGACGCTGGCGCCCGCATCCGGGGACATTTGCGAAATGTACTCGCTCATGGGTTCAGGGCTTGATGGTGGTGTTCAGATACGCCTGCGCGCGGCCGACCGCATCGTCCAACTGGACGAGAAGCGCGCGGCAGGCCCACATGTCGCCTCCCCTGGCCGCGCTTTCCATGTCTCCGGACAGATTCTGGACCTGGGTGGCGCACACCACTGCGGCCATGCCTTTCAGGGTATGCGCGGCCCTGGCCACCTCGGACAGATCGTTTCCGGCCAAGGATTCGCTCAGTTTTTCCAGTGCCGGTCCCACGTTCTTTCGGAACAGGGCGAGCAGTTCGGGCAGAAAATCCCGCATGTTCGCAAAGCGTTGTTCCTGAAGAGCGGTGTCGAACGGAGGAGACGGAGCCGGGGAATGCTCCGCACCGGCAGGAGCGGGGACGTCGCAGGATCCGTCCGGGCATTTTCTGCGGGAATTGGACGCGGATGTCGCAATCTCCCGGACCACTCGCTCGAACTGCTCCAGATCAAGCGGTTTGGGGAGATAGGCATTCATCCCTGTGGCCAGGAAACGCTCCTCGTCGCCTTTCACGGCATGCGCCGTCACCGCGATGATGGGGATGTCCGGATCGAAGTACGTGCCGTCGTGGTTGCGCACGGCCAGGGTGGCTTCCAGGCCGTCCATTTCCGGCATGGAGATGTCCATGAGCACCAGGTCGAAACAGCCTGCGGCCAGAGCCTCCAGGGCTTCCCTGCCGTTGCACACCGCCGTGACCTCGTAGCCGCGCATGCGCAGGAACTTGACCGCAAAGCGGCGGTTGAGCTCGTTGTCTTCCGCCAGCAGGATGCGATTGGCCTGGCAGCCGGCGCCGGAGCTGGGCCGCCGCTGGGCCGGTTGCTCCTTCGCGCGCTCAGGGACGATCTCCACTGGCACGGAGAAGGAGAACGTCGAGCCCTGGCCCACCACGCTGGTCACGCGGATCGAGCCGCCCAGCAGGTCCACGAGGCGCTTGCTGATGGCCAGGCCCAGCCCGGTTCCGCCGTAGGACTTGGTGGTGGTCAGATCGGCCTGGGTGAAGGTGTCGAAGATCACGTCGAGTTTGGATTCGGGGATTCCGATGCCGGTGTCCGACACTGAGAAGTTCACGGTGGTGAAGGACGAGCCGTCCTCGCCGTGCAACTGGTCGGGGCTGGCCCAGACCGCAACGGTCACCTGTCCGGCCGGAGTGAATTTCACGGCGTTGCCCATCAGGTTCATGAGGATCTGGCGCAGCCTGTCCGGATCGGTGCGCACGGTGCGGGGGGTTCCCGGGGCTATGTCCAGGCGCAGGTCCAGGCCTTTGCGCTGCGCCGAGGACGACAGTGTGCGCACCGTGGAGTTCAGCACGACCCACAGGTCGAAGGCCTCAAGCCTGATGTCGATCTTGCCCGACTCGATCTTCGAAAAATCGAGGATGTCGTTTATGATGGCCAGGAGCGCTCCGCCCGCGCTCTCCACATCCGCCAGCAGGTCACGCTGCTCGGGTGGCATGGGGCCTTCCATGAGCAGTTTGGTCATGCCGATGATGGCGTTCATGGGAGTGCGGATTTCATGGCTCATGTTGGCCAGGAATTCGCTCTTGGTCAGGCTGGCGCGATCGGCGGTCTCCTTGGCGAAGCGCAGTTCGTCCTCCAGGCGGCGGGTTTCGGTGATGTCCGTCATGGCTGAAAGAAACATCTCGCCCTGGGAATCCGCGTGCATCACCTGGGAATGCATGGACACGAACAGATGTCCCCCGCGTTGGTCAAGAAGCGTCAGCTCGCAGGTCTGGGGCCGGGCCTCGCTGAATACCGCCGCGCGGTGGCGCATGAAGGCTCCCCGGCTCTCGGGGGCCACCCAGGCCAGCAGTGATTTGTTCACAAGCGCGTCGCGCTCCATGCCCAGGAGCCTGGCGCCGGCCAGGTTGGCCTCCAGGATATGGCCCTCCCGGCTCAAGGTCAGATAGCCCAACGGCGCGAACTCGTAGAGCAGCCGGTACTTGTCCCGGGATTGCGCCAGTTCGTCGCAGTGATCCCCCTTGCCTGAGAAACATATGTGGCCAGCTGGACCAGTTGCCGAGGCGGCCAGGGACTCTCCTTGAACCGCCGCTGATCGTGCTCCGCCGTCCACGATGCGCTCGCCGCCAGAACCAAACTTCGTTCCCATACGTCTCCAAGCCCCGCGCCGTTGGACAAACCGAAATTCCGCCCGGTTTAATCCATATTCAGGTATGATTTCGTCCTCTTTCACTTTTCAGGGGAAATCACAAGTCGCAATCCCCACCGACCGCCAGCGCATGAGCGCCTGGGAGTGACAATCATACCACGCCCCGGGGAAACTGTCATGGCGTTTTCCGGGATGACATCAGAGCCCGGAGCGGCTATCCACCTCCATCCCACCCAAGCATCGCTTCCAAGGAGCCACCATGCGCAGCAAACTCATGACCGGCGGGATCGAAAAAGCTCCCCATCGTTCCCTTCTCCACGCCCTGGGCATGACCCGCGAAGAGATGGAGCGCCCCCTCATAGGCATCGTCAACTCCGCCAACGAGGTGGTGCCCGGCCACATCCACCTGGACACCATCGCCGCCGCGGCCAAGGCGGGCGTGCGCGCCGCCGGGGGAACCCCCATGGAGTTCCCGGTGATCGGCGTATGCGACGGCCTGGCCATGAACCACGCGGGCATGCGCTTCTCCCTGCCCAGCCGCGAAATCATCGCCGACTCCATCGAGATCATGGCCACGGCGCACCCCTTCGACGCCCTGGTGCTCATCCCCAACTGCGACAAGACCGTGCCCGCCATGCTCATGGCCATGCTGCGCCTGAACATTCCGGCGGTGCTGGTCTCCGGCGGCCCCATGCTGGCCGGGACCTCGGCGGGCGGACCCGTGGACCTCATCAACGTGTTCGAGGCCGTGGGACGCGTGAAGCGCGGCGAGATGGACGAGGCCCAGCTGGCCGACCTGGAGTGCAAGGCCTGCCCCGGCTGCGGCTCCTGCTCGGGCATGTTCACGGCCAACTCCATGAACTGCCTCTCGGAATCCATCGGCCTGGCCCTGCCCGGCAACGGAACCATCCCCGCCGTCACCGCCGACCGCATCCGCCTGGCCAAACGCGCAGGCGCCCTGGTGATGGATCTCCTGAAAAAGGACATCAAGCCCCGCGACATCGTCACCAAGGCCTCCGTGGCCAACGCCGTGACCATGGACATGGCGCTGGGGTGCTCCACCAACACCGTGCTGCACCTGCCCGCCATCTTCGCGGAAGCAGGCCTGGACCTGACCCTGGACATCTTCGACGCCGTGAGCGCCAAAACCCCCAACCTGTGCAAGCTCTCCCCGGCCGGGCATCACCACATCGAGGACCTGCACCGCGCGGGCGGCATCCCCGCCGTGATGAACGCCCTGGCCAAGCGCGGCCTCATCGACACTTCAGCGCTCACCGTCACCGGCAGGACCGTGGCCGAGAACCTGGCGGAGCTGAACCCGCAGATCCGCGACGCCGACGTCATCCGCGACGCCGAGCCCTACTCCCAGCAGGGCGGCATCGCCGTGCTGCGCGGCTCCCTGGCCCCGGACGGCGCGGTGGTCAAGCAGTCCGCCGTAGCCCCGGAGATGATGAAGCGCAGCCTCACGGCCCGCTGCTTCAACTCCGAGGAGGAGGCCTACGCGGCCATCCTGGGCGGGGAGATCACCAAGGGACAGGCGCTCATCATACGCTACGAAGGCCCCCAGGGCGGCCCCGGCATGCGCGAGATGCTCTCGCCCACCGCCGCCATCATGGGCATGGGCCTGGGCTCGGACGTGGCGCTCATCACCGACGGGCGCTTCTCCGGCGGCACGCGCGGACCCGCCATCGGCCACGTCTCGCCCGAGGCGGCCGAGGGCGGACCCATCGGACTGGTGCAGGACGGCGACATCATCGAGATCGACATCCCGGCGCGCCGCATGGACCTGATGATCAGCGAAGACGAGATGGCCAGGCGCAAGGCCGCGTTCAAGCCCGTGGAGAAGCCCATGCCCTCCGGGCTGCTGCGGCGCTACGCGAAAAGCGTGAAGTCGGCGGCGCACGGCGCGGCGTATAAATAGCCCGGATTCGGACAGGACCATGCAAAGGGGGGCGCGGGCTCCCCTTTTTCGTTGGGGGAGATTTCCTGGGAAATCCTGAGGCTTCCAGGCCGGAAAGTCGTTCGGAGTTGGGGCTCGGGGAGTCCGGGAAGTTCTTGGATTTCAGGGGATCGCCGGAAATTGCTGTCGGAGTTGGTGTAGAACTGTAGAAGGGGGGGCGGATCGGGGTGCGCGAGCGTAATCGAGGCGCAGGAGAGCCTCCGGCGGCCAAAGGGACAAGTCCCTTTGGAATCCCCAATAGTTATGGCGTGTTCTGCACGTTCTGACGTGTTCCCCCGCTTTTAGCCGGAAGACGATCCTCTCACGCGCCTTTTATGAAATCCCGCAGCACCAGCGCGTGGTTGTGTTCCTGGTCTTTCGCGGCGAAAAGGAGCGTCACGGTTTCCGAGGCGGCCTCGTCACGAAGCCTCTCAAGCAGCCCACCCACCTGTCGCGACTCGAGTTCTTGGGCGTAGCGGCGCTTGAACTCGTCCCATTTGGCGGGCTCGTGCCCGAACCACTGGCGAAGCTCCGTGCTGGGGGACAGGTCCTTGAGCCAGCCATCCAGGCTGAGCTCCGCCTTGGTGAGGCCCCTGGGCCAGAGCCGGTCGATGAGGTAGCGCCTGCCGTCGTCCGGCGCGGGCGCGTCGTAGACTCGTTTGATCTTCAGCATGACGATCCTCGCAGGCCCTGAACGAAATCCGGGACTGCCGCCTTGCGGACGACAACCCGATCTTGCCCGAGACCGCTACGCCCGGTCGGACCGCGTGACCCCTGACAGGGTCAGGACAACCGGGGGCTTTCTACTGGAACTTGATCTGCAGAAACACCTTGGTTCCGCCGTCGATCCAGGCCAGGTCCATCATGAGCTTGGTCTTGTCGATGGAATAGGTCTCCAGGGACTTCACTTTTATTTCGGTGAGTTCCTTCTTCTGTATCTTGAATTCCTTGCGGGCATTCCCCAGCTTGAAGACGATGCGGTTGCCGCCGTTGTACCAGAAGTAGTAGCTGCGCTGCTGGGTGAAGAAGTATTCCGGAAGCAGGTCGATCACGTCGCGCTGGAGTTTCTTCTTGAAGGTCAGGTCCAGCCTGTAGATGTCCTGGGCCACGGCGGCGATGTTCTGGGCGGCCAGGAAATAGCGGCCCGAGGATTCGGGAGCCTCGGTCTGGATGTCGGCGTACCCGCCGTCCACCACGAAATCCAGGGACCTGGGCGAGGGGGCGGTCTCTCCCTTGAAGAAGTCCTGGAGGCTCTGGGCGTTCTGGTCAGGAGTCTGCGCGGCCTTGGGGGCGCCCTTCTGGGCGGCCAACGCCGTGCCGGACAGGGCCAGCGACATGACAAGGCTCAGGGATACCATCGCGGCTACGAAGAAAACGCGCTGGACGTATTTCATGACAGGCCTCACTGGGACGCATTGCCCGTTTAGATAGGCCGATTCTGCCGGGGTGGCAATGCGGGCTGATCGTTGTGCACAACGCGGGCCAGGGCCGCCCGGAAAGGCTTGACGGCTCAAGCCACGGCCATCGGCAGGACCCGTCGTGACTGACAAAACATCTCAGCCCCATAGGGGATTCCACAAGGGCGAAGCCCTTTGGCCGCCGGAGGCTGTCTTCACGCCGCGCCGCCTCGCCCTTCAACTTTCTCCAACAATCTCCAACAGTCCCCGGCACTCCCAGCGCCAACACGTCCGCCCGCGCACCCCCGCGCACCCCTGCGGTCCGGGCCTGCGCGCACGGCCTACGCCGCGCGCCCGCCCGCCGGTTCCGGCTCCAGGCTCATGACGCCGGTGTCGTCCTCGTAGGCCAGCACAGTGGCGTAGCGCCCCCAGGTGACGGCGGTCTCCAGCTGCTTTTCGGCCTCGTGGGGCGGGAATTCCAGTTCCAGGGCCATCTGCACCACGTCCCACTTCAGCTGGTGCCGGTCGGACTTGCGCAGAAGCGTCAAGAGCCACTGGAAGAAGGGTAGCCTGCGGATGCGGCTGGCGAAGATCTCCTTGCGCGCGCCGATGGAGGCTTCCGCGAAGGTCTCGCCCAGGGTGGTCAGCGAGATGTCGCCCTTGCTGACCACGGCCAGTCCCAGGAGTTCGGCGGCCTCCACCAGGGGGAGCACCTCGTCCACCTCCATCTGGAACTCGTCGGCCATGCGGTAGATGTCGGCGGTGTTGCCGGGGATGGAGTCGATGTGCTCCACCAGGCCGAACAGGTCGCCGAGTTCGATGTGGGGCAGCGCGCGGGTCTTGCCGGGTGCGCCCGGAGCGGAGCCGTGCTCGTCGGCCTCGGGCAGGGTCTGCCCGGCCAGGATGGCGAACACCCGGTCCACTATCTCCAGGAACTGCTTGGATTTGCGGTCGCGCGGGTGCGGCATGTCCACAACCAGCTCGGCCACGATGCGGCCCGGCTCCTTGTCCATGAGCACGATGCGGTCGCTTATCAGGGCGGCCTCCTCGATATTGTGGGAGACCATGACCAGACACTTGGTGGGGATGGCCCCGGTGGTCCACAGCTCGAGAAGCTCGCTGCGAAGCGATTCGGCGGACAGGGGGTCCAGCGAGGAGAAGGGCTCGTCCAGGCAGAGGATTTCCGGCTCGATGGACAGGGCGCGCGCAAAGCCCACCTTCTGGCGCATGCCCGCCGAAAGCTCGCGAGGGTAGGCGGTCTCGAAGCCGTCCAGGCCCACGCGGTGCAGCATGTCCAGGGCGCGGGGCACGCGCAGCTTGGGGGAGACGCCGCGCGCCTTGAGGGCCACCTCCACGTTCTCCTGCACGGTGAGCCAGGGAAACAGCGCGAAGGTCTGGAAGATGATGGCCGCGCGGGGGTTGACCCCGGCCAGGGGGGCGTCGCGGTAGACCACCTGCCCGGCCGTGGGCTTCTGAAGGCCGGTGATGATTCGCAGCAGCGTGGATTTGCCGCAGCCGGAGGGGCCGAGCAGGGAGACGATCTCGCCCTCCAGGAAGGACATGTTGATGTCCTTCACGGCGTGGAACTGGCGGGAGCCTGTTCCGTAGACCTGGCTTACGCCCACCAGGCGCTCGAGTTCGGTGCGGATGTGCATGGCTCACTCCATGACGTAGCGTTCGGCGGCCAGATTGTAGAGCCTGCGCCAGAAAAAGCGGTTGAAGCCCACCACGGTGAGCACCATGACCAGGGTGGAGGCCAGAAGCAGCGGATAGTCGCCGGCGGCGGTGGCCTGCGCGATCACCGCGCCCAGGCCCGTGGTGGCCACGTGGCCCCCGCCCACCAGGGCGTATTCGGCCACGATGGAGGCGTTCCAGGCTCCGCCCGTGGCGTTGATGCCGCCGGTGACCAGAAACGGGAACAGGGCGGGCAGGTACAGGGTCTTCAGGCGCTCGACCCCCCGGATGCCCACGGTGTCGCTCATGCTGATGAGCTCGCGGGGAATGGCCGAGGCCCCGGCCATCACGTTGAAGAGCATGTACCACACCGAGCCCATGAACATCAGGAACACCGAGGCCACGGCCAGCCCGCCCGGAAGCTGCATGAGCGCCATCAGCACCACCGGAAAGAGCGCCGTGGACGGAATGGAGGCCATCACCTGCACCAGAGGCAGGCCCACCCGGGCCACGCGCGGGTTCAGGCCGATGGAGAGGCCCAGCGGCAGGGTGACGGCCAGGGCCAGCGCCAGGGAGGTCCAGACCCGCAACAGCGTGGCCAGCAGGCCCACGATGATCTCGTACCACTGGTGCCCCGGCACCTGCACCAGGAGCAGCGAGGCCTTGAACGCCCCGTAGGCGCACACGAGCCCGAGCGCGCCCAGCGGAACCCAAAGCAGCCAGGAGACGCGCCCGGCGCGCACCCGCAAGCCTCCCTCCGGGAGCAGGCGGGACATGAGGGAGTCCATGCGCTCCAGCAGGCCGTCCACCACCACGTCGGCGAACCAGCCGATGAGCCGCGAGGACCGGGCCGACTCCAGCACCCAGGAGGTCGGCGGATGCTCGGATTCGAGCATCTCCAGCTTGAAGCGCTCCGACCAGGCCATGAGCGGCCGCCACACGAAGATGTCCAGAATGACGATGACAGCCACCAGGGTTCCCACGCCCCAGGCTATGGCCTCCATGTCGCCCTTGGCCGAGGCCTCCTGCAGGAAGGCCCCCAGGCCGGGCAGTCGGAAATCCTTCTGCCCCACGGTGAACATTTCCGAGGCCATCAGGAAGAACCAGCCCCCGGCCCAGCTCATCATGGAGTTCCACAACAGGCTGATGGCCGCGAAGGGCAGTTGCACCACCCGGAACCGCAGCCAGGGGTTCATGCGGAAGATGCGCGCCGCCTCGGTGATCTCGCCGGGGATGGTGGTCAGGGCCTGATACCAGCAATAGGTCATGTTCCAGGCCTGGCTGGTGAAGATGAGCACGATGGCCGAGAGCTCCACCGCCAGTTGCGCGGGCATGATGGCCGTGAGGCTTAAGATCACCACGGGCAGGAACGAGAGCAGGGGCACGCTCTGGAGGATGTCCAGGACGGGCAGGAGCACCGGCCTGGCCCGCAGGCTGGAAGCGGCCATTGTTCCGTAGGTGAAGGTGAATATCAGGGACAGGACGTAGGCCGCGAACATGCGGCCCACCGAGAGCAGCGCGTACCAGGGCAGCTCGGAGGGGTCCGTGGAGATGGACGGCCCGTCCACCACCTGCGGAGACTGGCCCGCCAGGCGGATTCCGGCGTACACCAGCACGAAGAGGCCCAGCAGCACCAGGCCGTCGGCGAAGGCTACCCCTCTGCGGGCAGGCATGGACGAAACAAAGCCGCGCATCGGCCCCCCCTAGTCGAGTCCAGGCAGGGCTACTCGGGAGGGGGGCAAAAATCAAGCACAGCGCCAGCCGTGTTACGCAAACGTAATCAATGAGACTCCGGCAGGCGGCACGCTCCGGGCACCACCGGCGTGTAGCGCTGCGGCTGCGAGAGCACCTCGGCCCCCGCCTCACGGGCCAGGCCCCGGATCAGACCCCGGAACAACACCAGATGCGGCAGGAACAGGCCGTACCAGTAGACAAGTCCGGCCAGACCCCGCGGCTGGAATCGGGCCAGGAGAGCGAACTCCGTTCCCCCGCCTGCGGCAGGCGAAAGTGTGAGTTCCAGCGCGGCCTCTCCCGGCGACTTCATGGCAGCCAGCAGCACCAGCCTCCTGGGCGGCTGCGAGGCGTGCACGCGCCAGCAGTCCAGGCTGTCGCCCACCAGCAGGCACTGGGGGTTTCTCCGGCCCGGCCCGAGTCCCACGCCGCCCATGATGCGGTCCAGCAGGCCGCGCAACTTCCACAGGATATCCGCGAAATACCAGCCGCGCTCGCCCCCGATGGATTCCACGGCGGTCCAGACCTGTTCCGGCGGGGCCGAGAGCACCGCCCTGTAGCCAATCTCGTAGACCCTGCCGCCCGCGTAGGGCACGTCGCCGCAGACCAGCCATTCCGGGGCGCGCACCTGCCCGGCGTCGGCCCAGCAGGTGGGGACCAGCCGGTCCTTGAGTTCGCGCCGCGCGGCCTGGAAGGTCTCGCGCACGCTCTGCAGGGGGACGGGGATCACCTCGCGGATGCGGTTGTCGGAACAGACCACCTCGTTTCGCAGCCCCTCCACCAGGGGCGAGAAGACCTGCGGCGGCACCGGGGTGATAAGGCGCAGCCAGTATTTGGACAGCGTGGGGCTCAGGAAGGGAACCGGGATGATGAGACGCCTTGGGAGCCCGGCCACCTCGGCGTAGATGCGGAACAGCTCCTCGTAGTCCAGGATGTCCGGCCCGCCGATGTCGTAGGTCTGGCCTGCGGTCTCGGGATGCTCCAGGCAACCCGAGAGGTAGTCCAGGACGTTGCGGATGGAGATGGGCTGGCAGCGGGTGCGCACCCAGCGCGGGGTGATCATCACCGGCAGGTGCTCCACCAGGGAGCGCAGGATCTCGTAGGAGGCGCTGCCTGCTCCCAGGATGGCGGCGGCGCGCAGAAAAGTGACCGGAACCGGGCCTGCGGCCAGGATCTTGCCGGTCTCCAGGCGCGAGCGCAGGTGGTGCGACAGGTCGGCGCGCTCGTCCCCCAGGCCGCCCAGGTAGATGATGCGCGAAACGCCCGTTTCGGCGCAGGCCCGGGCGAAGAGGCGCGCGGACTCCTGATCGGCCTGGGCGAACTTCCTGCCCGCAGACCCCATGGAGTGCACCAGGTAGTAGGCGACGCGGCATCCGGCCAGGGCGGAGCGCAGGCTGTCCAGATCCAGGACGTCGGCGCGGGCCAGTTCGCAGCGCGGGTCCGAGGCCCAGGGGCGGCAGGAGAGCTTGTCCAGGGAGCGGGCCACGGCGCGGATGCGGTATCCCCGCTCCAGGAGCAGCGGGGCCAGCCGCCCGCCCACGTAGCCGGTGGCTCCGGTGACCAGTATGGGGGCGTCGTCAGGGTGGTTGGTCATAGTCCTTCCGGGGTCATCGCCGCCATGCCGGGCGAATTGGAATTGAAGCCCGACGTTGCAGGCCCCCGCCCCCTGGCGGCAATACCCTTCGCAGGCATTCAACGTACTCCGTGGGTCTGGCGCAAGTAAAGTTTTTCAAGAAATTTGCACCCGGGATGAAATTGCGCATTGACACACCCCCGCCCCGGGAGTAGAGGAACACTCCTTCAGCGTCGGGATGTAGCGCAGCCTGGTAGCGCACCTGAATGGGGTTCAGGGGGTCGGAGGTTCAACTCCTCTCATCCCGACCACGCTAGATCAAGGGGTTACGGCCAAAAGTCGTAACCCCTTTTTCGTGGCCTTCAGATTTTGTCCCGCTCCTGTCCCGCTTTTTTTCGCGGCTTGCCCTTCTTCGCCTCCTCCGGGTAAATAAATCTCACGTCTGGAAGTCCGCTTCAAACCGGGGGTTCTCCATGCTGCGATGCTTCGAACAAAAAGACGCCAAGCCTCCCAAGGGCGCGCGCGGGAAGTCCGGCGGCCCCCGCCAGCTGAGCCTGTGGGGCGCGACCGCACGCACGGTCTCCAGGACGGCCAAGGGGCTGGAGGAGCATTCGCTGCGCGACATCACCGTGCTCTGGTCTCCTGCCGCGAAGCAGATGGACCTCCCGGCGGTGCAGCAGGTGGAGGCCAAGTGCCGGGCGCTGGCCGACTCGGTATCGAGCGGCGCGGCAGCCACTCACGGTAAGATCAGGAACGCCGGTCTGACCAACCCTGCGGATGTGGCGGCGTATCTGACGCTGCGGGAACTGGACGAGAAGGGGCGGCGGGAAACGCCCGAGCACAGGCTGAAGGTGATCGACTTTGGCGTGTCCGCGCAGATTGGGAAGTAGGCAACCAGGCTCGGATAAAGTGTTGCGACATGATCAGGGTACTTTGCCCGGTGCTCTCCATTTTTGCGCAGGAGGGAAACTCGTCCCACCTCCAGGGCTTGCCCTCACCACGAGTTTGGCTTTCTACGATGAATGATTTTGCCAAGCGCAACCTACACGGCCAGTCACTCCCGGTAGCGATACCGTTTTCAATGCATGCGCCGGCAAGTTTGCTATTCCGAACAGTTCCTAAGATAGGAAGACTAGGCAGCCCGCCGACTCTTCTAAGTCCGCGCCTGCCGATTTCGAGGCTGTCTGAGTCGGGAACCACATCAGAGAACTCATTCAGCCGAAATCCTTGTTTCTCACAATTCTCACCATCTTGCGGCAGCCGTTTCCGGCGGCACAGCACATGAGCCGCAGTCTCGTGTGCGCTTCTTTAGTGCGTGTCTCTTCTTCGTGGATGAGCCTTGGTGGCTGTTGAGCCAATTCACCAGGGCCTCCCGGGTGTAGGCAACCCGGCCAAACTGGACCACGTAGGAAGGCCCTTCGCCTCTACTGTCTAGGTTCTGCATGTACCCGCGCGTGAATGGCAGACCATAACGATCAGTGTACTCCTTCCAGCGATGCCGCCAAAAGATGCCCATCGGGGGTGGGAGCAGATTGGCCCAGTCGAGAGAAAAGTCTTCTGGACAAACAAGATGGGGAGGGGACGAATCGAGATGACGAGGCATGCAAACTCCTGACAGGAGCAAGCCGCGAATTGACTGAAAAGAAAAATCCAGACAATCAGCTGAGCTTGCTGATTATCTGGAGCTGGTGATTCAAGCGCTCAAACGGGCCAGACTGTGACCTGGTTCTGCACGGCCGTCCTGGGAACGGGATCATGCAGGGCTTTCACGCGCAGTCGCGTGACACGGGCTCCGTTTGGCGAGGGAAGTCCACTCGCAGGCTCCCACCGCCCAGGGCGACGGGACGTTTTGTGAAGGATAATCAAGTTAAATCAGATGGCAAGGGAACGTGACACATTTTATTCCTTTTCAGGAAAAACTCCGTGAACCGACTGACAATCGTCGAGATCGGCAGATGTCCTCCAAAATCGTATCTATGATTTTCTATACAACTACACCCCATCGCCTGACATCGAAATCAACCAGCATGACGATACAGCTCCAATCTGCCTTATGCCAGCCCCGCCTAAGTAGCAGCAAGCGCTTCGGCCAATTTTTCGCCTCAAGCACAGCCTCGGCAGATCCTCCTCGCGGGTCGAAGCGCCAGGCCGGATATTGCTCGTTGAACTCTTTGACCCCGGCGTCGGCCAGCTTGGGCCTGCCCAGGGCGTGGTAGCAGTGGGAGTGAAGCGTTCCCACAGCCCTCTCGGGAACTGGCAGGTCACGGCCCACAAGCCCGACCGCAGCCGTCCTCGTGCAGCTGGCCACCAGCACTTTCTCCCCGCCGAACTTGTCGGCTGCACGCTCGATCTGCCGGGAGAGATATGTCGTTTTCCCTGTGCCCGGAGGCCCATACACACGCCGTTCTTTCACAGCACCCTCCTGGGTAAACTAGGACCGTAATCTGGGGCCAAGACCGTAACCTCGGCCCTAAATCGCCTAACGGGGAAAAATACGGAATTTTACAGTTAATTTGCGCACGCAGGTGTCTTGTTTGCTTGCCTGTTTACGCAATTTGCGCTGTTTACGCTTTTTCCCTAGTCTCAAAAATTTCACTTTTTTGGTCATACGCAGTTTACGGAGTTTTACGGTCCTCACGAGTACCTAAACCCCCTGTTTTTCAAAAAAGGCCCCAAAAAAAAATAAAAAAAAAGTTTCTCTAGGCGTATTAGGGGAGCTCCCCCGGAACGAGCTGCGACCTCTTCCCGAAGCGCTCGCGGAGGCGAGCGTGGCCCCCCACTGCGACCGCCCCCTGCTCGCCAGGCGTGCGTCGCTTTTTCGCCTTGGCCAGGAGACTTTCCTGCCCTTCCCGTCGAAGCCGCGTGTGGCCAGCCGCTCGCGTTCGATCCGGGCCTTCTCCTCCGCCAGCCAGTCCTTGAGCTCGGCTGTGCAGCTCGACACAGGTCAATGAGCCGCTCCGCCTCTGCCAGCGACACCGGCCCGACCTCGGTGTGCAGCTTGTCCGCGCCGTAGGCGTTGAGGCCCTTCTCTCTGCCACCTCAAAGCCGCCAAGCCACCAAGTCACGGCACAGCCCAGCCCTTGCCCACCCCTCATTTCGCCCATTTTGCCCCAGGACCACCCCTGTCTCCTTCTAACGCCCCTAGGGACCCCATTGATGCCAGACGCAGTCCTAGGGCAAATTTGAGCAATTTCACGACGCCGCCCACTTACCCCGCCCTCACCTTTGCCAGTCCCATCCTGGGACGCCACCGAGTGGGCCGTGGAGAAATCAGTCCCAGTCAAGAATCAAAGCCGCCAGGGGCTGTCGACCTGAGTTTCATCTGCCTGGCTGGGTGCCGTTGTTTCTGCCATGGCAGTTGATTCGAAATGGCCTTTTCCACCCAGACAAAATGCGATAGGAATCACATATGATCACCCGAACACATTATAGCTATTGGGGAAAGTCATGCAGGGACAGCGAACAGAATTTTCACCGGCTAGCCTATCACTGTCTCGACGTGGCTGCCGTAGGCAGTGCCTGCCTGGAGCACGGCTCGTTGCAGGCATTGTTCAGCGTCGGCGACCGTGCCTTTGACCGAGATGGGCTCCCCGCCTGGCTGGGCTTTTTCCTGTGCTTGCACGACCTGGGGAAATTCGCTTCCAGCTTCCAGGGGTTGAAGCCTGACATCGTCGAAGCGCTGGGACGCCCAGCGTGTGAGCAAGCATACTCCGTCCGTCACGACGCGTTGGGATTGTTCTTCTGGAACAAAGGATTCCGGCAGGCCCTCAAGAACTCCGATGCGCCGGAACACAGCACTCTTGCCGCAAACAACTGGCGCGAGCTTGAGCCGCTGGCTCGTTCGGTGTTCGGGCATCATGGCGCGCCGCCCGACCCCAGGCCCAAGGCCGTCTTCTCGGAGCACTTCACGCCCCTGGATCAGCAGGCCGCGCTTGATTTCATCACGGACGCCTACCGGTTGTTCGGCCTGGAGGCGCACCCATGGCCCGATGTGGATGAAAAACGCTTGGCGCTCCTTTCCTGGCCCTTGGCCGGGCTTGCCGTGCTGAGCGACTGGATCGGCTCCGACGAAACGATGTTTCCCTACGTGGAAGCCGTCATGAGCCTGGAGGACTACTATCATGGGCACGCCAGGCCCAACGCCGCGCGCGCATTGGAACGAAGCGGCGTGCTCGCCCCGAATCCGACGGCCTGGAACGGCTTTTCCGGCCTGTTCCCTGAGATTGCCTCTCCCAGCCCGCTCCAGGCCCACGTTTCAAGCCAGGAACTGGGCAACGGACCGAGCCTGCACATCCTCGAAGACGTAACCGGCTCCGGCAAGACTGAAGCCGCCCTGGCCCTGGCCCATCGCCTCATGGACGCAGGACATGTCCGAGGCATGTACCTGGGGCTGCCCACCATGGCCACGGCCAGCGCCATGTACTCGCGCATGCGCGCCGCTTACCGTCGGCTGTTCGATAAGGACGGTTCGCCATCGCTGGTGCTGGCCCACGCATCCCGCGACATGGACAGCGCGTTCACGAAGTCCGTCAGCATCGAGACAGGACAGGGCGGGGGCACAGAAGAGGAGCAGAAAAACCAGGCCTTCTGCGCCGCATGGCTAGCGGACAACCGCAAGAAGTCCCTGCTGGCCGCCGTGGGGGTGGGGACCCTGGACCAGGCGCTCCTGGCGGTCATGCCCGCCCGGCATCAGGCGCTGCGGCTGCTCGGGCTTGGGCGGTCCGTGCTGATCGCCGACGAGGTGCACGCCTACGACGCCTACACCACCAAACTCCTCGAAGCGCTGCTGCGCTTCCAGGGCGCACTGGGCGGCAGCGCCATCCTGCTCTCGGCCACGTTGCCGGGGCGCATCAAGCGCAAGTTGACCGACGCCTTTGCCTCCGGTGCTGGCGCACCGGCGCCGCAACTGTGCAGCCAGGAGTACCCCCTGGCCACGTCCGTCAGCGCGGACGGCGGTGCGCGGGAAGTTCCCATAGAAACCAGGCCGGACGTCTCCCGCTGGACAGGCGTCTCGCGCCTGGAATCGCCGGACGCCGCCCAGGAGGCAGCCGTGCGGGCGGCCAGGGACGGAGCCTGCGTGCTCTATGTGCGCAACTGCGTGGATGACGCCGTGGAGGCCCACAGACAGCTCTCCCCCCAGTTGCCGGACGGTTGCGTCGATCTGTTCCATGCCCGGTTCGCGCTCTGCGACCGCCAGGCCATCGAGGAGCGCATCCTGGAGCGTTTCGGGAAGCGCTCCACGCCGGAGCAGCGCGCCGGGCACGTCGTGGTGGCCACGCAGGTGGCCGAGCAGTCGCTGGACGTGGATTTCGACCTGGTCATCAGCGATCTCGCCCCCATGGAATCGCTTCTCCAGCGCGCCGGACGGTGTTGCCGGCATTCCGGGCGGGAGCGCCCCGGGGGCTACGGCGACGCGCGCCTCCTCGTAGTCTCTCCCACGCCCGAGGAAACCGTACGCCCCGACTGGTACAAGGCCATGTTCCCCATCGGGGCTTTTGTTTACCCCGGACATGGCCGCCTCTGGCTCACGGCACGGCGTCTGTTCCACCGCGGCGGCTTCGATCTCTCCCAGGAGGGGCGCGAACTGATGGAGTACGTTTACGGCCAGGAGGCCACGGACGAAGCGCCCGAGGCGCTGGCCAAGAGCGACCTGGACTACGAGGGCGGCAAACTGGCCGAAGCATCCATGGCGTGGGACAAGTCGCTCTCCGTCAATGAGGGATACTGCCAGGAGGGAGGCCTCTGGACGGATGATGAAGGGGTGTTCACCCGGCTGGGCGAAAAGACGACGACCCTGTGCCTGTGCCGTTTCGTTGACGGGCGAGTGCTGCCGTGGGCGCAGGGCGGGGATGCTGCGATGGATTGGCGGCGCTCCGAGATGCGGGTGCGACAGTCGAGGCTGCAAAGCGGAGAGGCTCCTTCCGAGCCGGGAGCAGCCAGGGCGCTGGCCGAGGCTGTGGAGTCCATGCCCGGCGGTGGCCGCTGGGTGACGCCCGTACTGTTGCGGCCCGTACCGGAGGAACAGGAGACGTGGAGCTTCCAGGGGCGCGACGGAAAGGGGAATCTGGTGACGGTGCGGTACTCGCAGGCGCGAGGTCTGGAATGGGGGAGCGGTGCGGGGAGCTGAGCTTTTTTAGATTCATGATTTTCGGTAGAATTTCAAGAGTAGGTTTTTTCCTGCGATTGTTTATGGTTGCTGGAAGAGTGTTCCCCACGCATGTGGGGATGAACCGTGATTCCCCCGCACGTGGATTGGAGCACGGCCGTGTTCCCCACGCATGTGGGGATGAACCTACTCACCTCGCCACCTCCAGGCCCCAGGTCCGGTGTTCCCCACGCATGTGGGGATGAACCGGTTCTGGTCGGTCATCACCTGCTCGTGGCGGCGTGTTCCCCACGCATGTGGGGATGAACCGACACTCGCTCAGTTCCCCATCCGCAATGGATGGTGTTCCCCACGCATGTGGGGATGAACCGAAACCCCAACGCTTCAGCTGCTTCCCTGGTTGGTGTTCCCCACGCATGTGGGGATGAACCGGGCACGACATCGTGCGCGATGGCCGCAAAATCGTGTTCCCCACGCATGTGGGGATGAACCGGACTACTCCAACGAGATAGACAGCATCCGCCAGTGTTCCCCACGCATGTGGGGATGAACCGAGCTCGGACTGGATCGGCGCGGCCAGCGGACCGTGTTCCCCACGCATGTGGGGATGAACCGGCGGTGGTGGCCTGCTGGCCCAGGTAGTCGAAGTGTTCCCCACGCATGTGGGGATGAACCGGGCTCCCCACCGTAAGGGGGCCGCGCGGTGACGTGTTCCCCACGCATGTGGGGATGAACCGTTATGGAGTCGTTCCGGCAAAACCTTGGGCTAGTGTTCCCCACGCATGTGGGGATGAACCGCAGCTAAGCTCTGTTGTCCTGGGCATCTATCAGTGTTCCCCACGCATGTGGGGATGAACCGGCTGATCTGGGGCGGATGAAGTTGCTGCTGGCGTGTTCCCCACGCATGTGGGGATGAACCGAAGGTCATCACCCCGGACCACGAGTTCTACGCGTGTTCCCCACGCATGTGGGGATGAACCGGAGCAGTCCGAGGCCGTGTGCCTGGAGGCCGTGTGTTCCCCACGCATGTGGGGATGAACCGTCACATACGCCCGCGGCTGCTCCATGTGCGACGTGTTCCCCACGCATGTGGGGATGAACCGAAACACGCAGCGGCTCCACGCTGCTCACGGGGGTGTTCCCCACGCATGTGGGGATGAACCGGACCTGGGGAGCATCCCCAGCGAGGGCAACGTGTGTTCCCCACGCATGTGGGGATGAACCGACCCTGGCCGCACGCATGCCGGAACTTGACGCGTGTTCCCCACGCATGTGGGGATGAACCGCCGGGGACCTGGTGGGCGTGGTCGCCCTCGGGGTGTTCCCCACGCATGTGGGGATGAACCGATCCTGCACGCCAAGGCCAAGTCCAACTTCTAGTGTTCCCCACGCATGTGGGGATGAACCGGCCGTCAGCTCCAGGTTTGGGATGTTGGACAAGTGTTCCCCACGCATGTGGGGATGAACCGGCCTTGATCGCGTCCTCGGTGGAGGCGAAGCTGTGTTCCCCAAGCATGTGGGGATGAACCGGCCCATCCGGTTGACGAGCTGCTGGAGCGCACGTGTTCCCCACGCATGTGGGGATGAACCGCGCGCCCTACGGGAGCCGACCACCAGGGATTAGTGTTCCCCACGTGTGTGGGGATGAAAGTTTGTGCACCCGTTGTCCCCGGCAAAAGGGTGCATATTTGCATGTTGTTCAGGGTTTCGATATCTTGACGGGGTCGAGTTCTTGAACGAGGTGGACACCGACGGACAATTGGCCGCCGAGTTCATGTTCCCCCAAAGGGGGATGTACCAGATGTGTTAGGAGAGAAGACTCTGTTCCCCACAACCATGTGGGGATATATTAAGTGAAGGATGTCTTAGCTGAGAAAACTTCTTGACTAAAGTTAGCTTTCCAAAGAAAAGGGCCTTGAGGTGTTGACGCACCTCAAGGCCCGAAAATACCCATCCCTAACGAGGCAGGAATGGGACCTTGCCCGACGAAGCGGACTTCACGTGTTTTTGTCATAAACCCCGCTTCCCCCCGGGTCAAGGGACAGCCTCACTACCAGAGGTGCCCAATGGAACCGCCATAGCCTAATCCTCTCCGAGCAGCCCGCCTTCGCATGAACAGATGGGCTGCTCGGCCAATCGTATTCGAAGTCGAGTATTTTCTCGCGCAATACAATGCCATAGTTCCGCATAAGCAGTTGAACTACATGACAACACGTGGCATTTGTTGGGCAAACGACCACCCATTTCTGATACTCATTGACGATGCGAAAAGGAGATCCAATGGCATTCGACCTGCTTGAGGAGAAATGGCTTTTCGTCCGGCGACGAGACTCCGGGCCGTGCCGCATCGCGCCCTGGCAGCTCACTGACAATCATCAAACCGACCCCGTGGAGACCCTGGATTTCCCCAGGGCGGACCTGAACGGCGGCATGGTCCAGTTCCTCATCGGCCTCATCCAGACCGCATCCTCCCCCAAGGACGAGAAAACCTGGCGCGGCCTCTGGAACTCCCCTCCGGAGCCCCAGGCCCTGCGCGAAGCCTTCGCACGCGAGGCAGACGCCTTCCTCCTGGACGGCGACGGCCCGCGCTTCATGCAGGACCTGACCCTGGCCCCCGCCGAAGCGGGCGAACCCACCGGCGTGGCCGCGCTGTTCGTGGAATCGCCGGGCGGGAAGACCGAAAAAGACAACGCCGACCTGTTCATCAAGCGGGGCCGCTATTATCGCCTCTGTCCCTCCTGCGCCGCAGCCGCGCTCTTCACACTCCAGACCAACGCGCCTTCCGGCGGCGTGGGCCACCGCACGGGCCTTCGCGGAGGCGGGCCGCTGACCACACTGGTGCTGCCCGCGCGCGGCGAAACCCTCTGGAAAACGGTTTGGGGCAACATCTTCCCCAAATCCACGATGGACGGCTGGCGCGGCGGCGGTTCCTTTGCACGAGAATTCGGGATCTATCCCTGGCTGGCGGCAACCCGCACCAGCGAAGAGAAGGGACGGGAAATCCATCCCTCGGAAGTGGACCCCCTGCACGCCTACTGGGGCATGCCCCGGCGCATCCGCCTGCTCTTCGAGCACGGGGAATCTCTGCCCTGCGGCCTCTGCGGCTTGGAGACCGGCATCCAGGTGCCCAGCTTCCTGGCCAAGAACTACGGCAACAACTACTCCGGCACGTGGAGGCATCCCCTCACGCCCTATACGCCCGTCAAAGAGGGACTTTTATCCATGAAGGGGACGCCGGACGGCGTGGGCTACAAGCTGTGGCGCGGCGCGGTGGTCAACGAACCGCAGAAAGGAGGGCGCGAGCCTGCCAGAAACGTCCAGTACGCCATGAACCGCCGCCTGAAGGAGTTGGACCCGGACAACGAGGCCGAGTTCAGGCTGTGGGCCTTCGGCCCGGACATGGACAATATGAAAGCCCGTTCCTGGGCCGAGGGCGTGATGCCGGTGCTGACTCCGCCCAAGGGCGCGGACCCCGACCAGTACTGCAAGGAAGTGCTGCGGCTGGTCCAGGCTGCCGAGGCGGCGGCCAAGACCCTGCGTCAGGCGGTGCGCTACGGCCTGACGCCCGAGGTGGACGCCAAGATCGACGCCAGCCTGTTTCAGGGCGTGTCCCTGCGCTTCTGGTCCGACACGGGCCAGCCCTTCCAGGACGCGGTGGCGGGATTGCGCCGGGCTCTTGCCGAGTCGCAGGGTACTCAGTCCGTGCGCATCGCCTGGCTCGCGCGTATGAAAAAGGCCGCCCTCGCCATCTATCGGCGTACGGGCGAGTCGCTGGTGGATTGGCGCGCTGCCCCGGAACAGGCGGTCCGCAAGGAGGTCTGGCTGGCCGTCAAGCTCTCGGCCACGGACAAAGAGATGGCGGGCATCCTGAATCTGCCCCTTCCCGCCGGAAAACCGGGCAAACGCGGTCGCAAGGCCACCTAGGAGAACCCATGGCCGAATCGGAACTCTTCAATCGACACGAAAAGTCGCCGGGGTGGGCGCGGCTCTTGAAATGGCACAAGGAACTCATCGACCCGCGCGCAGATCGGGGCTTGCAGGCCGAACTGCGCCGCTGCCGCACCCCGGACGAGGCGATGGTCACCAGGGCGTTCCAGCGCTTGTGGGCGTCACTCGGCGCTCCGCAACTGGGGAACGGAGAGCCGGACATCACGTTGGCGCGCAGGCTGGCGCTGGCCTGCGCAGCTCTCTCCCACGTGAAACAGAACGACAGCGCGAACCACTTCGCCGCGCTTCTGGGGCAGGCCAAGACCGGACAATCGGAACCCCGCATGTCCCTGGCCCGCCTGCGCCGCCTGTTCGGGGTGGAAGCCACGGAGCCGGACAAGCTCCTGGCCGAGCTTATCCGGGCCATTCGCCTGGCGGGCGAAACGGCCAACGTGAAAAGTCTCGCCATCGGTGCCATGCACTGGGACGACACCACCCGCCGCGACTGGACCTTCCGGTACTACGGCGCGTCCATTCCCGCTTCCGGCAACACTTCCGACGAAACTTCAGGAGACTAGCATGACCACTTTCATACAGATGCACCTGCTCACCGCCTATCCCCCCGCCAACCTCAACCGCGACGACATGGGCCGCCCCAAGACCTGCACCGTGGGCGGCGCGGAGCGGCTGCGCATCTCCTCCCAGAGCCTCAAGCGCGCCTGGCGCACCTCCCCGGTGTGGGAGGACAAGCTGGCCGGGAACCTGGGCAAGCGCACCAAGGAAATGGGCGTGTACGTGTTCAAGGCGCTCAGCGAGGGCCATGCCCTGGAGGACCTCATCCATGAACGGCAGGCGTCCAAACAGCTGGACAAGGTGAAGGAAAAGACCGCCCGCGAGGCGGCCAAGGCCATCGCGGAGGTGTTCGGCAAGCTCGACGGCGGCAAGCCGGAAAAGGGCGACGCCCCGGAACCCGAAGCGGACGCGACGCAGCCGGAGCCGCAGGAAGACAAGGGCCTCAAGGAACTCAGGCTCAAGCAACTGGCTCATTTCGCACCGGAGGAGATCGGCGCGATTTCCAATCTGGTGGAAGAGGTGCGCAAGTCCGGCAAGGTCCCCTCCGGAGACGCTCTCGCGCTGCTGCGCTCACGCCTGAGCGCTGCGGACATCGCCCTGTTCGGTCGCATGCTGGCCGACAAGACGGCCTTCAACGTGGAGGCCGCCTGCCAGGTGGGCCATGCCTTCTCCGTGCAGCGGGTGATCGTGGAGGACGATTTCTTCACCGCCGTGGACGACCTCAACCGCGACGACATGGGCGCGGGGCACATGGGCGTATCCGAGTTCGGCTCGGGCGTGTTCTACCTCTACGCCTGCATCGACAAGGATCTCCTGCACAAGAACCTGAACGGCGACGCCGCACTGGTCAAAATGGCCCTGGCCGCCCTGGCCGAGGCCATGGCCACCGTGGCCCCCACCGGCAAACAGAACAGCTTCGGTTCGCGGGCCTACGCCAGTTGCATCGTGGCGGAGAAAGGCTCCAGGCAGCCCAGGAGTCTGGCCGCCGCGTTCGTCAAACCTGTTGGCGGACACGACATCCTGACCGACGCCATCACAGCGCTGACCACGACCAGCGACAACATGGACAAGGTCTACGGTCCCTGCGCGGACGCCCGCAGGACCATGAACGCGCAGACCGGCCAGGGGTCGCTCCAGGACATCATCGACTTCATCACCAAGGATTAGCCCATGCCCGCCTATCTGTTGTTTCAACTGTACGGCCCCATGCAGTCCTACGGGGGCGTCTGTCCGGGCGAAATACGCGATTCGCAGGACCATCCCAGCAAGTCTGCGGTGCTGGGGCTGGTGGCAGGGGCGCTTGGGATCGAACGGGACCAGGAGGAATCCCTGGCAGCCCTGGCGTCTGGCTATTGGTTCGCCGTGCGCCGCGACGCACTGGGCTCTCCGCTGCTGGACTTCCACACCGCCCAGACCCGCCCCGGCAAGCGCGGGAGGTTCGCCTCCCGCCGCCATGAGCTGCAATCCGGCCTCAAGCCGGGCGAATCCCCGCTGACCATCCTGTCCACCCGCCACTACCTTCAGGACGCGTTCTTCACGGCCTGTCTGCGGCCCGTGGACGATCCTCCCCCGCATGCGCTGGAGGAACTGCGCCAGGCCCTGGAGCGCCCCGTGTTCGCCCCGTACTTGGGACGCAAGTCCTGCCCGCTGGCCCTGCCCATGGCTCCCAAGGTCATCGAAGCCACAAGTCTCAAAGAGGCCTTCGACGCCTACCAGCCGGACCAGCAGGTGCACAAAAGGCTCGGCACGCCCTGGCGCTCCACCGCGCGCCTGTTCTGGGAGGGGCCGGACGGTCCACGCCCCGAGCATGAGGTCGTCCGCCGCGACGCCCTGCTGCACCGGGGGCGCTGGCACTACCGGGACCGCATCGAATCGGAATGCGCCGCACCCTCGGCGCGCAAGGAGGACGCATGATGTACTTCTCGCGCATATGCATGACGCCCAAGGCGTTGCCCTGGGTGCTGTCCGCCTCGGAATACGGCCTGCACCGGGCCGTGTGGACCCTGTTCGGCGACAGGCAGGACCGCGTGCGGGACTTCCTCTACCGCCGCGACGACAAAGGCTCCATGCCCTGGTTCCTGTGTCTGTCCGAGCGCCCGCCCCTGAACGCCGACGGCTTCAGCGTGGAGACCAAGCCCTTCGAGCCGAAGCTCAAGTCCGGGCAGGTCCTGGAGTTCGCCGTGCGCGTCAATCCCGTGCGTACGGAGTGGGTGGACGGCAAGCAGAAGCGGCGCGATGTGGTGATGGACCACAAGAAGAAGCTGGAAGCCCAGGGGGTCCCGCCTGAAAAGCGCCCCTCCGGCGCGGCCATGGCCCAGGAGGCTGGCGTCGGCTGGTTCCTGGCGCGGGCCGGGAAGTGGGGCCTGGAGGCGGATGAGGGTTCGCTCATGGCGGACGGCTACCGCGTTCTGGACTTCACCAAGGATGGTCGGGGTGAGCGCCGCCGGGTGCGGCTGGCCACCCTGGACATCTCCGGGGTGGTCGAGGTGCGCGATCCGGCGGCCCTGGCAGAGGCGCTCCGCAAGGGAATCGGCCCGGCCAAGGGATTCGGGTGCGGCCTGATGCTCCTCAAGCCGCAAAGGGGATGATGCCCCGGCTGTCGCCCATCGCCCTCAAGGAGCGGCTTTCCATCCTGTTCATCGAGAGAGGGCGGCTGGACGTGCTGGACGGGGCCTTCGTGGTGGTGGATGCGCGCGGCGCGCGCCAGCACATCCCCGTGGGCGGCGTGGCCTGCCTGATGCTCGAACCCGGCACGCGTCTGTCCCATGCGGCTGCGGTGCTGGCGTCCCAGGCCGGGACCCTGCTGGTGTGGGTGGGCGAGGCCGGAGTGCGGTTGTACGCCTCCGGCCAGCCCGGCGGGGCGCGCTCGGACAGGCTTTTGTACCAGGCCTCCCTGGCCCTAGACCCGGAAGCGCGGCTCAAGGTGGTGCGCAAGATGTTCGAGATGCGCTTCGGGGAGCCTCCTCCCGACAAGCGTAGCGTGGAGCAGCTGCGCGGCATCGAAGGGGCGCGCGTCAAGCGGACGTATGAGCTGCTGGCCAGCAGGCACGGCGTTTCCTGGCGCGGTCGGCGCTACGACCCCAAAGAATGGGGCAGGGCCGACGTGGCCAACCGCGCGCTGAGCGCGGCCACGTCCTGCCTCTACGGCCTGTGCGAGGCGGCGATTCTGGCTGCCGGGTACGCCCCGGCGGTGGGCTTCCTGCACACGGGCAAGCCGTTGTCCTTCGTGTACGACATGGCGGACATCTTCAAGTTCGACACGGTCGCGCCCGTGGCCTTCAAGGTTGCCGCCGACCCGCCGGAGGACATTGAAGGCGCTGTCCGGCGCGGCTGTCGGGATGCGTTCAGGAAGACTCGGCTCCTGGACATCGTCATCCCCGCGATCCACGACGTGCTGGCCGCTGGAGGAAAACCCATCCCGAAGGCGGCGGAAGACGCGGTCGGACCTGCGATACCGGATAAGGAGGGCCTGGGCGATGGTGGTCATCGTGGTTGAGAACGCCCCTCCCCGGCTGCGGGGGAGGCTGGCCGTATGGCTTCTGGAGGTGCGCGCTGGAGTGTATATCGGCGACTACTCCGTGAAGATCCGGGAGATGCTGTGGGAACAGGTCGAGGCCGGGCTCGGCGAAGGGAATGCGGTAATGGCCTGGACAGCGCCCACCGAATCCGGGTTCGACTTTCGGACTTTGGGGGTCAACCGCCGGGTGCCTTCGGAACTGGACGGAGTGAAGCTGGTGTGGTTTCTGCCTGACGGCATGGAGGCCTTGCCAGAGGAACCTTGATCCTTTTAGATGCCGGGAATTCGGTAGATTTGCAAGGCGATGTTTTTTGCAATAATTGTGCATTGTTGCTGGAAGAGTGTTCCCCACGTGCGTGGGGATGAACCGGCTTCGGCCTCAGTCATGGTCAGTTGTACGAGGTGTTCCCCACGTGCGTGGGGATGAACCGAGGGCCGCGCGGCCCTACTTCTTTTTCATGGGGTGTTCCCCACGTGCGTGGGGATGAACCGAGTTTGACAAGGACTTGAACGAGAAAACCGTAGTGTTCCCCACGTGCGTGGGGATGAACCGGCGGCATCAGACACGTCCACGCCGCCATCCGCGTGTTCCCCACGTGCGTGGGGATGAACCGTGTTCAGGCCGTCTTCTTCGTTGTACTCGCGGGGTGTTCCCCACGTGCGTGGGGATGAACCGTTTTCGCGCTTGAGGCCCTTCCTGAGGAGACCGTGTTCCCCACGTGCGTGGGGATGAACCGGCCCGGCCATTATG
>JBKICU010000034.1:0-17150 GCA_046566965.1 Acidobacteriota bacterium | reverse complement strand
CCCTAGCCCATGTCCGCCCACTTGATGAGCCCCAGCGAGTGGGAATCCAGCAGCAGCGGGTGGTGCGGCAGGATGCGCACCGTGAAGCCGAAGCGTCCGGCCTCGATGGGCATCACCTCGCCACGGAACTCCTGCCAGCCGTCCTCCACGCTGCCGCCGGGCTGCATGATGGTGGTCAGGCGCTGGCTGAACTTGCCTTCGAAGTCCACCGGGCCGGAGTACACCTCCACGCGCACGTCCTGGGGCCTGATGCCGTTCAGGCTGATCTCGGCGGTGACGATGATGGGCTCGCCCACGAACACCTGCTGCGGCTCCGCGGCCTTGACGTTGCGGATGTTCAGGCTGGACCACTTGGTCATCATGTCCATGCGCCACTGGGCCAGGTCCTTGGCGGCGGCGAAGTCCTTCTTGACCAGCCTGTTGTAGTTCTCGATGGCCGGGCCGTAGGCCACCTTGGCGTAGTCCTCCACCATGCGATGAGAGGAGAACACCGGCCCGAGCGTCTTCAGCGAGTCCTTCATGCGCCTGATCCAGGTTCGCGGCAGGTTGCCGTGGCCCCGGTCGTAGAAGGTGGGGATGATCTCGTTCTCCAGCACGTTGTAGAGCGTCTGGGATTCCACGAAGTCCTGATACTGGGCGTCCTCGTAGTCTTCGCCCAGGCCGATGGCGAAGCCGAGCGAGTTGTCGGGCTTCCAGGCCTCGGCCCACCAGCCGTCCAGCGTGGAGAAGTTCAGCACGCCGTTCATCATGGCCTTCATGCCCGAGGTGCCGCAGGCTTCCAGCGGCCTGCGCGGGGTGTTCATCCACACGTCGCAGCCCTGGTACATGTAGGAGGCGACCTCCATGTCGTAGTCTTCCAGGAAGACCATGCTGTAGCGGCACTCCGGGGTTTCGCATAGCTGCACCAGCTGCTGGATGAGCTTCTTGCCTTCATTGTCCTGGGGGTGGGCCTTGCCCGCGAAGATGAACTGCACCGGCCGCGGCGACTCGGACAGGATCTTTATCAGGCGCTCCTGGTCGGAGAGGATCAGGGTGGCCCGCTTGTAGGTGGCGAAGCGGCGGCCGAAGCCGATGGTCAGGGCCTGGGGGTCCAGGACCTCCTCGGCCATCTGAAGTTCCTTGCGCTTGGCCCCGCGCGCCAGAAGCTGATCGTGCAGCTTGCGGCGCACATAGTCCACCAGCCGCTCGCGCAGGCGTTCATGGGTGCGCCACAGTTCGGAGTCGGAGATGGCCTCGGTCTGCTCGAACACGCGGGCGCAATCCGGGTCCTCGCGCCAGTTGGAGCCCATATAGCGGTCGAACAGCACGGCCATGTCCGGAGCCACCCAGGAGGGCGCGTGCACACCGTTGGTGACCGCGCCGATGGGCACGTCCTCCACGGGGTACTGGGGCCAGACGCGCTTCCACATGTTGCGCGACACGTAGCCGTGCAGCTGCGACACGCCGTTGTTGATGCGCGAGAGCCGAAGCGCCAGGACGGTCATGCAGAAGGGTTCGGCGTCGTTTCTGGGGTCTTCGCGGCCAAGGGCCAGGAACACTTTCCAGGCCAGGCCGAGCTTTCGTGCGTAGTCCTCGAAATAGGGCTGCATGAGGTCCGGCGGGAAGCGGTCGTTGCCCGCCGGAACCGGAGTGTGCGTGGTGAAGATCGACGAGGAGGCCACCAGTTCGGCGGCTGCCTCGAAGGTCAGCTTGGAATCCTCCATGAAGCGGCGGATGCGCTCCAGGCCCGCGAAGGCCGAGTGCCCCTCATTCATGTGGATCACCTTGGGCTTGTAGCCCAGCATGTCCAGCACCTTGATGCCGCCGATGCCCAGGAGGATCTCCTGCCACAGGCGCATCTCCAGGTTGCCGCCGTAGAGTCGCGTGGTGATCTGCTTGAACTGGGGCTGGTTCTCCGCGATGTTGGTGTCCAGCAGGAACAGGCTGATGCGCCCCACCGCCACCTTCCAGACCTGGGCGTAGATGTGGTCGCCCTTCAGGTCCACCGACACCAGCATGCGCTTGCCGTCGGCGTCCAGGGCCGGGGTCATGGGCATCTGCTCGAAGTCGTAGATGGGGTAGCGCTCCTGCTGCCAGCCGTCGGGGGTCAGGTACTGGCGGAAGTAGCCCTGCTGATAGGCGATGCCGATGGCCACCAGGGGCAGGCTCAGGTCGCTTGCCGACTTCAGGTGGTCTCCCGCCAGGATGCCCAGGCCACCGGAGTAGATGGGCAGCGCCTTGGACACGCCGTACTCCAGGCTGAAGTACGCGATAACCGGCTCCGAGTTCTCCCCCTCCGGGAAGGGGATGGCGGTGGCGGTCTTGGAGAGGTAATGGTCCAGGTTCCTGCGCAGTTCGTTCAGGCGGTCCTGAAAGAACTGATCCCCGGCCAGATTCTCCAATGTGCGCTGAGGCAGCCTATTGAGAAACGCCACAGGGTTGTTTTCGCACTCTCTCCAGAGCTTTTGATCCACCTGGGCGAAGAGTTCGGTGATCTCGTTGTTCCACGAGAACCAGCAGTTGTAGGCCAATTCCCACAAAGGCTTCAACTTGGGCGGCAGTTTCGGCACGACGCTGTAGACGCGTAAGGGCTGCATGGGCGTTCCTTATGAAAGAGTTTCAGCGTGGACACCATGCCAGTCCCTGCCTGAAATGGCAAGGAATCCACATCGATTCAGGGATGCCATGGTTTTTTTTCTTTTGCCCTGCGGACAAAAACGCTACTGGACCATCAGGCCTTCGCCTTCAAGGAGCAGCCGTGAGCTTTATCGATTCCAGCTTCTACGCCCCAAGCGCCCCCATTTCACCGCCGGTGCGGATGAAAGTGAAATACCTCCATCCCGTCTGGCAGGAGTTCCCCCTGGAGCAGGCCACACCCGGCTCCGCAGGCATCGACCTGCGCGCCGCCATGGACGAGCCCTCCGTGGACATCGCTCCGGGGGCGCGCCACGCCTTCGGCACAGGGCTGGCCATCGAGATCTGCGAACCGGGCCTGGCCGGGTTCGTGTACTCGCGCTCCGGGCTCGGGGCCAAGCACGGACTCACCGTGGCCCAGGGCGTGGGCGTCATCGACCCGGACTACCGGGGAGAGATCGTGGTGTGGCTCCTGAACACCTCCGAAACTCACAAGACCGTCGCGCGGGGAGAGCGTATTGCCCAGCTCGTCGTCATGCCTTTCCGGCAGGCCCGGTTGGATGTGGTGGACGAATTGGGCGAAACCTGCCGAGGTGGCGGCGGCTTCGGCCACACCGGGAAAGTGTAGCAGAGCGAGTCGGGTCGGACGGAGACAGGTGCTCCGGGCCGCGACCGACTGACCTCTGCCAGGAAAGCCTCCGGCGGCCAAAGGGACAAGTCCCTTTGGAATCCCCTATAGCTTCGCGAATGTAACGGAACCATTGCATCGCAATGGCGCAATGATACTGCGAGGACGAGATGAGCGAGAAATTCGACGCCTTGAAAGACCGGACCATGAAGTCCATCATGAATACCTACGGCCGCTATCCCCTGGCCCTGAAGCGCGGTGCGGGCTGCGCCCTCTTCGACCTGGACGGCCGCGAATACCTGGACCTGCTGGCGGGCATCGCCGTGGCCAACCTGGGCCACAGCCACCCCGAGGTCACCGCCGCCATCGCCAGGCAGGCGGGCGAGATGGTGCACGTGTCCAACCTCTTCTTCCAGGAGCCCCAGGTGGACCTGGCCGAAGCCCTGCTGGCCACCTGGCCCCAGCCGGACGGAAAGAACGGGCGCGTCTTCTTCTGCAACTCCGGCGCGGAAGCCAACGAGGCCGCCATCAAGCTGGCCCGGCGCTACATGCACGCGGTCCGGGGCGAGGACCGCCACGAGGTCGTCACCCTGACCGGCTCCTTCCACGGCCGCACCCTGGCCACCCTGACCGCCACCGGCCAGGACAAGGTCAAGGAAGGCTTCCACCCCCTGCCCGAAGGCTTCGTCACCGTGCCCGCGGGCGACCTGCAAGCCCTGAAGGCCGCCATGACCGGAAAGACCGCTGCCGTGCTCCTGGAGGTCATCCAGGGCGAGGGCGGCGTGAAGCCCTTCCCCGAGGAGTACCTGAAGGGCGTCCAGGCCCTGTGCCGCGAGCAGGGCGTCCTGTTCATGGTGGACGAAATCCAGACCGGACTGTGCCGCACCGGCAAATGGTGGGCGCACCAGCACTACGGATTGACGCCCGACGTGGTCAGCGTGGCCAAGGCCCTGGCCAACGGCCTGCCCATGGGGGCCATCATGGCCACCGGGGCGGTGGCCGAGGGATTCCAGCCGGGCAGCCACGCCACCACCTTCGGAGGCGGACCCGTGGTGGCCGCCGCCGCGGCCAAGACCCTGGAGATCATGGAGCGCGACCGGCTTGCCGAGCGCGCCGCGCGCATGGGCGACTTCGCCATGGCCCTGTTCGAGGACCTGGCCCAGGCCATGCCCGGAAAAATCGCGCAGGTTCGCGGCCTGGGGCTCATGATCGGCATCGAGCTTGCGCCGGACATTCCGGGAGGCGGACAGAAAGTGTGGGAGGAGCTCATCAGCCTGGGCTTCATCCTGAACCTGACCCAGGGCAACGTGCTGCGCCTGTTGCCGCCCCTGGTCATCGAACAGAAGGACCTGGAGCGCTTCGCCCAGGGCCTGGGCGACGTGCTAGGCAACGTCTAAACGCCTGACTATACATCAACTCCGGGGCCGGGCCATGGGGCCCGGCCCTTTTTGTAAGGACTGCACCATGTCAAAGCTTCTGAAAGTCGAACTCACGCTCCCCGGAACCCTCGAAGAAGAGAAACTGGAAACCATCGGCGAGGACATCTCCGCCTGGCTGTCCGGCAACTCGCTCCAGGGCTGGGAGGAGCTCACCGCCCCCGCCACCCGCGACGTCACCTTCCGCTTCTACCTGGAGCCCCAGTCCCCCCTGGCGCAGATCGTGGGCGACTACGCCGCCTCCCAGTGGCCCATGGCCACCCTGGCCGTGGAGTCCCTGGAACAGCAGGACTGGTCCGCCGCCTGGAAGGAATTCTTCACCCCCATCGACATAGGCGGGCGCTTCGAGATCGTGCCGCCCTGGCTGGCCGACGCCGACCACCACGGCCTGGAGCCCATCATCATCGAGCCCAAGATGGCCTTCGGCACCGGCCACCACGCCACCACGGCCCTGTGCCTGGGCGCCGTCGCGCGCCTGGTGGAGTCGGGACGCCTGAAAAAGGGGGCGAGCTTCCTGGACCTGGGCACGGGCTCGGGCATCCTGGCCATCGGCCTGGTGAAGCTCGGCTGCACCGGACTGGCCCTGGACATCGACCCCCAGGCCGTGCTCTGCGCCGCCGAGAACCTTGAGCTGAACGGCCTGCCCCCGTCCGGACAGCCGGACGCGCCGGTGCATCTGGCCGTCGGCGGGCTGGAGAGCCTTTCGCCCGACATGAAGTTCGACTGCATTGTGGCCAACATCCTGGCCCAGCCGCTGATTGACATGGCTCCGGCGCTGTCCAGGCACCTGAAGCCCGGCGGGGCGCTGATCCTTTCCGGCATTCTGACCACCCAGGCCCCGGCCGTGGCGCTAGCCTACACGACGCTCGGCATGCCGGAGCCGGAGCGCATCGACGAAGGGGAATGGAGCGGATTGTTCTGGGTGTAGTTCGCCGACGCGGCGACGCCGCAAGGAAACAACGACGCCGGTTCAGGCTGGGGCGCTTCGCCAGCCTGGACCGGCGTTTGCTTTTTTCTCGACAGATCGCCCCGCTACTGCTGGCTGAGCGGAATGCGAACGGTGAACGTGGTGCCCACCCCGGGCGTGGACTCCACGGCCATGCCGCCCTCGTGGTTGGTGATGATGTAGTACGCCACGGACAGCCCCAGGCCCGTGCCCTCGCCAGGCCTTTTGGTGGTGAAGAACGGGTCGAACACGTGTTTGCGCACCGCCATGTCCATTCCCGGTCCATTGTCCTCTATCTCCAGGAAGGCGCTGCCGTCGCGCTTGAAGGCCCTCAGGGTGAGCCGGGGCCGTCCTTGCGCGTAGGTTTTCCCGCGCATCGCCTGAACGGCGTTCTTCATGATGCTCACCAGCACCTGCTCCAATTCCAGCTTGGAGCCGAGCACCACAAGCGCCTCGCCCCGATAGTCCTTTACGATCTCCACGTCCCGCTGCATGTCCCCGCCGTTCTGGCGACACCACGCTCCGCAGGCGTCCACCGCATCGTCCATGATCCTGAGCAGGTCTTCGCGCCTTCTATGCTCGGAACTTTTGCGGCTGAATTCCAACAGATTGGCTACGATCTGGGCGGCCTTCCTGCCGGAGCTGTCGATGTTGTCGAGCATTTCCAGAATGCGGCGCTGCGTGAGATACTCCCGAACCGAGCTGAGGTCGCACCCGGTCTCCAGGGCTGCGTCCCGGTTGGGCTGGCGCTGCGGGTCCAGCCTGCGCTGAATCACCTGGACGCTCTGCAGGATGCCTCCCAGAGGGTTGTTGATCTCGTGGGCCATGCCCGCCGCCAACTGGCCCACGCTGGCCAGTTTTTCCGACTGCACCAGGGCGTCCTGCATTCGGATGCGCTCGGATACGTCCGTGGCCGTGCCATGATAGCCCAGATACGCGCCGGTGTGGTCGAACAGCGGCTCTCCGCTCAGCAGGATCCAGTGCTTCTGGCCGGCAATATCCAGACACAACGGTTCGTGAAGGAACACGGTGCGGGCGGAAACCGCTTCGGAAATTCGCGTCAGCGATTCCGGCTTTCCCGAAAAGGGAATGTCGGACAGCCGCCTGCCGCCCGCCGCATCCATCCCGAGCCCGATTCTCTCCATGCCGCCGGACAGGGCCGTGAAGCGAAGCTGCTCGTCCATGGTCCAGTAGCCGTCGTTGGAGAGCTCCGTCAGGCGTTGGAAGCGTTCGCGGCTCTCCTGCACGGAAAGCGCGGCCTCGCGTATGACCAGCAGCACCCTGCGCCACAGGAGGATGGTTATGCAGAACGAGACCGCCAGGGACACTATCGCGGTCATGGCGGCATCCACCATCACTTCGCGCAAAGTTCCGTGCAGGGTGAGCGTGCCCACGGCCTCGTCCCGGTCGAACAGCCGCTGCGAGCTGCTTATGGCGGGGGCCTGCGGCTCCACCCCGAGGGCCAGTACGGTGCCGTGCGCCTTGTCCGTGATGAGCAGTCGGCGCCCCTGCGGCATGACGTCGCGGATGACGAAGGACATCCGCTCCGGAGTGAGGTTCCAGTATTCCGGGTTGCGTGCGATGACCCGCGATACGATCACGGCCATTACCCGCGCTTCGGTTTCCAGTGACTGGGCGCTGCGCTGGCTTTCGAGGTACCAGACCGCCAGGGGAGGGGCCATGGCCATGAACACGAACACGAACGACGCGATGAGGCGGGGCAACCCGGCATAGGTGATCTGGGCGTTGAAAGTCATGGGAAGAGCGGCTGATGTGCGAGTTCCCGCAGGCGCTCTGCTACGGAGGCTGAAAAGAGCCATTCGATGAATCGGCTGAGTTGCGGCGAGGGATTCTCCGGGTAAACCAGATGAAGTTCCTTGGCCAGCGTATACCTGCCTTCCTCCAAGGCCCGAAGGCTTGGCTCCGCGTCGGCGAACGGCAAGGCCACCACAGTGCTCTTCCGGAGCGAGATAAGTCCCAGGGTCGTTGTGCCGAGCGACCCGGGCGTTCGGGCCAGCAGATCCAGGGCGTCCACGTCCGTGTCCGCCACGACCGCTCCGGGGCTTGAAAGATAGGCGTCCAGGGCCCTTTTCAAGTCAGGGGATAGATTAGCCAGGATCAGGGTGTCGGTCTCCTGGGCGATGCGCATGACAAGGCGTATTCTCGATCCATCATCCCAGGTCGTTCGACGACCCAGGAGGATGTCCACGAGCAGGGGCACGTTCAGGCCGTCCGCCACTTCCCCGCCGGACGTGGCCAGCACCAGCGGCGTGCGCGCCCAGGCGACCGCCCGGAAGCCGTCCAGCCGTTCATCGTCCTTCAGGGAGCGACCGAGGATCGCCAGGTCGATCTTGCCCGCACTCAGGGCACGCACCCCGCCTCCGCTTCCCAGTGAATAGGGGACGACCTCCACGTGTTCGCCGGGATGCGTCGAGCAGTATTCGTCGGCGAGCCTCTTCATAAGGACGGTGCCGGAACCGGTGCCGCCGAACTTCAATCTCTCGGCCAATGCCGGAAGAACGCCGCAACCCAGAACCGACAGCAACATAACAGCCAATGCTGCCGCCACACGCGAACGGCCGGCGGCCGCTGCTGGCCAGGGGAAATGCATGGCATGCTCCGTACAGACAAACAGACTTCGGGCCATGTGTATTTCATATCCCACCCATTACCTGCGCGCAAGAGGCGCATGTGAAATATTGGACCAACCTCCCGCGGACCGGGCCCTGGTGCATGTCCGAAAACTTGCGCAACCCGGCGTCCCGGTGCAGAAGGGTGCTCGCGCATTCGCGCCTGCCAACGCCGGACATGAACACTGCTTTCGCCAAGGTACAGCCATGAACACACTGCGCAGCATACTCGACTCGCCGTACGCCGAACTGGCAGTGGGGCTGGTGTTGCTGGCGTCGGGCATTCTGGAGATTCGCGACGTCATCCTCGTGCGCATGCCCAACACCGGCTCCATGATGCCCCATGCCGCCGCAACCCTGGGTGCGGCGCTCGTCCTGCGGTCTCTGCCAGGCATGTTCCTGGGCCTGGAAATCGCGGACAAGGCCCTCCAGGGCGTCACCCTGCGCCCGGCCCTTGGCCTCCTGGACCGGATGGCCCACTCTCACGCCGCAGACCTGACCATGGGCGTCATCCTCATGGGCGCGGGCGCGGCGGACCTGGTGGACATCGCCCTGGCCGGACGCGTCGCGCCCGCAGTGGGCAGCGCCGCAGGAGCGGTGGCCTTCGGCCTGGTTCCTGCCCTGAACGCCCTGCTGGCCCTGTACAAGGGCGCCAAACGCGTCGATCGCGAAGGCGCCGTGCTTCCAAAGGCCCTGGCCCTGCCCTTCTGGCTGGACCGCGCAGTGAAAAATTCCGGCGTGCAGGCTGCTGCCGGGGCGCTCATGCTCTGTGGAGGCGCATGGGAAATATGGGAGGCGGCGCATGCACATCCTGCCGCGCCGTACGGAGCAGGCTTGTCCGGGGGGCTCGCGGTGCTTGGCCTATACGGCCTGTTGTCCGGATTGCCGGGAATGTACGAGGGGTTCCGGGCGCTCAGCGCGCCAGGGGAAGATCAACGCAGGTGACGTCCTGGCCGGAGGCCAGCCGCAGTCCGGACCGGCGCGGCTGCGCGCCCCTGAAGACCTCGCGTCTCCAGGGGCGAAACAACGAATCAAGGGTCTGTTCCTGGCCCCGTCAGCCGAGTCGGCGGGGGCCGCCTTCGGGCAATGCCGCCGCCGTCCCGCCTGCGCCCTCCCGGCGCAGGTCGTCGATCAGTGCATTGAGGTCCCGGGTCTGCCTGGCCAGATCGGCAACCGCGGCCGCCGCCTCCGTCATGGAGGATGCGGTGGACGAGGAAATGACGCTGATCGATTCGATGGACTGGTTGATCTCCTCGGAAACGGCGGACTGCTGTTCCGCTGCGCTCGCGATCACCGCAACCTGAGAGGCCACGCTTTCCACGTGGGAGGCAATCTTCTCGATGGCCTCGCCCGAGTGCCTGGCCAGGCTGGTGACGTTGCTGACCGCGTTTGCCGCGTGGTCAACGTTGTCCATGTTGCGCCGGGTTCCGGTCTGGATGGTTTTGATGGCGTCGCCCACCTCCGTCACGGCTCCCATGGTCTTTTCGGCCAGTTTGCGCACCTCGTCGGCCACCACGGCGAATCCCCGTCCGGCTTCACCCGCCCTGGCCGCCTCGATGGCAGCGTTCAGAGCCAGCAGGTTGGTCTGGTCGGCGATGTCGTTGATGGTGTTCATGATCTTGCCGATGTCCTCGGCCTGCCTGCCCAGGGCGATCATGTCCTCTTTGAGTTCCACCGCCTTCTCTTCGACCAGTCCGATGCCCCGGACCAGTTTCTGTACTTCCTCATGGCCCTTCTGCGCGTCCAATCCGGCCTGCTGGGCGCTTTCGGAGGCCAGAGAGGCGTTCCTGGCCACCTCCAGAACGGACACGTTCATCTGCTCCATGGCCGTGGCCGCGCCTGCCACCCGCTGGGCCTGCCGCTCCGCCCCGGAGCTCGACTCCTGGACCTGCTCCGATATCTGGTGCGAAGCGGTGCTCACCACCATCACCACTCCTTCAAGCCTCGAGGCGGCCTCGGACATGCCCTCCGCCTTGGCCCTGACCGCCGCGTCCCTGGCCTCTTCCGCCTCCCTGGCCGAGAGCAGGGCTTGGTTTTCTGCCTCCTCGGCCTGTCGGGTCTTGCGCTCGGACAGGCCGATCTTCTCCTTCAGGCTCTCCACCATGAGGGAGATGGAACGCTCCAACGCCAGGAGCTCGGCCCGGAAAGACCCCACGGGCCTGCTCTCCAGCTCGCCCTGCGACACGGTGTGGGCGAATTGCTGCAACCGGGTGAGCGGATTGACCAGGCTGCCGCGCATGATGGCCCAGGTTGCGATCACGATCGCCGCCAGCACGCCCAGAGTGACCAGTCCCGCTGTGGCCGCCGCGCTGTTGGTCTTGGCCACGGCCTTGTCCAGGGAGGAGATGATCTCGAACGCGCCATGCATCTCGCCCGTCCTCCAGCCTTCCTTGACGCCCCCTGTCGGGTCTTTCGCCCCCTTGGGGTCTCCGTGGCAGAACAGGCACTCCTCTGTCAGGCGAATGGCCTTGAAGTAGCGTATCTGGCGGGGCTCGTGGACGACGAGTTCATCGACGTTGCGTCTCTCCATTTCCTGGAGGGCCTTCGCTTCGGGCTCGGTGGGTTCGTTCACGGGGTTTCGCGGCTGGAATTTGGGGACCCTGAACTGGTAGCCCAGCTTGGTCGCGTTCGTTTTGGCCATGTTGATGGCGGTTATGACCGGGACCGCCTCCACGAGGTTGGCCACGGGGACCTGATCGAGGGGCCGGATCACGTCGAGTTTCAGTTTCTTGGCCATTTCGGCCCTCGCCGCTTCGGCCATGGCCACGATGGCATGCGCCTGCTCAAGAATGGCCTCCTCCTCGGAGGACGCGATGCTCTTCACGGACAAAGCATACATGATCGCCGCCAGGACAAACGGCCCAGCCGCAGAAATGATCAACATCTTCAGCTTGATGCTCATAGCACAGCTCCTGAGTGGTTCCGCTATCCGGACCCTGACGATAGCCGACCGTATGTATTATCCGGAAAAACAGGTCAAGCCTGCGAGCATGCCGGATGCGCCATGGCGCACTCCGACATGCTGACACATCCTGTGCATGTTCAGCTGGATACAACACTTCCGCCAGACAGGACCCGAAAAAGTCGACAAGGCGAAACATGGTAGGGTATCGCCTATTTTCCCCGGAGGGAAACTCCCCCATGATGAACGGCCATGGGCATCGACACGATTTCCGGACGTCGGCCGTGTTCCGTCGACGCGGCTGGTTTCCGGCCCCGGGACTGCGGGCACGTCCTCCGGTGACGCGCCCAAGCTGATTTACATTCACCTCAAAGGAGATTACAGGCGTCGGGCAAGGACCGTTTCATATCACCCAGAAAGGATCATCCGTCATGCACTTGAATAAACGTGTGCTCGTCACCGGCGGCGCGGGCTTCCTCGGTTCCCACCTCTGCGAGCGCCTGCTGTCCGAAGGCTGCGAAGTGGTGTGCCTGGACAACTACTTCACCGGCTCGAAGCTGAACATCCAGCACCTGCTGGACAACCCCAGCTTCGAACTCATGCGCCACGACGTCACCTTCCCCCTCTACATCGAGGTGGACGAGATTTATAACCTGGCCTGCCCTGCCTCGCCCATTCACTACCAGTTCGACCCGGTGCAGACCACCAAGACCAGCGTGCACGGCGCCATCAACATGCTGGGCCTTGCCAAGCGCGTGCGCGCCAAGATCATGCAGGCCTCCACCTCCGAGGTCTACGGCGACCCCTCCGTGCATCCGCAGCCGGAATCCTACTGGGGCAACGTCAACCCCATCGGCTTCCGCTCCTGCTACGACGAGGGCAAGCGCTGCGCCGAAACGCTCTTTTTCGACTACCGCCGCCAGCACAACCTGAAGATCAAGGTCGTGCGCATCTTCAATACCTACGGGCCGCGCATGCACCCCAACGACGGCCGCGTGGTGTCCAACTTCATCGTGCAGGCCCTGCAGGGCGAGTCCCTCACCGTGTACGGCGAAGGCCAGCAGACCCGCTCCTTCTGCTACGTGGACGACCTGATCGACGGCTTCGTGCGCTCCATGAAGACCCCCGACGAGTTCACCGGACCGGTGAACCTGGGCAACCCCGGCGAGTTCACCATCCTGGAACTGGCCAAGCTGGTGATCGAGTACACCGGCTCCAAGTCCAAGATCGAATACCGCCCCCTGCCCTCGGACGATCCCAGGCAGCGCAAGCCGGACATCACCCTGGCCAAAAGCGCCCTGGGCTGGGAGCCCACGGTCAAGCTGGCCGACGGCCTGAAGAAGACCATCGAATACTTTGACTGGTTCCTGAAAAGAAAATAGAGATGCCTCCGGCGTGCAGAGAGGGCTCCGCCCTCTCTGCACGCTCCCGCCCCCGCCACCTGGACCCGGCATGTGGCCGCCACCCCAGCCGGACCAGCCCGCAAGCCTTGCGGGGCGGCGGGAAGCAAATCGCGCCGGAGACCAAAGTTGTATGATTTAACACTACACGAACCGGTTCCTGTCCGGTTGAGCCGACGCCCGGCGTCTGGCGCGCGACCCGTCCGCCGGGTTCGTTGAAGAAATTTGGGCCGGCGGGAGCAGGAACGGCTTGCGCTTTTTGTATGATTGAATCTCACAAAAAAGCGATAAACACGGTCATGCTGGACGCGAAGCCCGCTAAAAGTTTTTGAAGGAGAGCTCGAGAGGACAGCTTTTCAGGAAGAAAAGTTGGACGCTGCTTGCAGCGCCCGAAAGGGCGCGGGCCAGGACGGCCCGCGTCAAACTTGTTCCAAAAAGTTTCCTCTCGATATTATTCTTACATGCCCGAATCTTCCTCCTCCTCGTCCAAATCCCTGGCCGTCGTCGTCCCCGTCTTCAACGAAGCCCAGGGACTCGACGCCCTTCACGCTCGCCTCAGGGATGTCCTGGAGTCGCTGCCCTACGACTGGCAGATCATCATGGTGGACGATGGAAGCCCCGACAATTCCTGGGAAAAAATCCAGGAAATCGCCGCGCGCGACGAGCGGGTCAAGGGCCTCATGCTCTCGCGCAACTTCGGCAAGGAGATGGCCCTGACCGCGGGCGTGGAGCTCTGCCCGGACGTGGACGCGGTCATCTGCATCGACGCGGACCTCCAGCACCCGCCGGAGCTCATCCCCACGCTTACCGCCAAGTGGGAGGAGGGCTACGAGATGGTGGCCACCGTGCGCGAGGCCGTGGCCGACTACTCGCCCATGAAAAAGCTGGGTTCCCGGGCCTTCTACTGGGTCATGACCCGCTTCTCCGACCTGGACATCCCGCCATCCAGCACGGATTTCCGGCTGCTGGACAAGAAGGTGGTCCGCACGCTTTTGAAGTTCACCGAGCGCACCCGCATGTTCCGGGGCCTCATCGACTGGATGGGCTTCAGGAAGACCTACATCCCCTTCGTGGCCCCGGCGCGCGACACCGGGCAGGTGGGCTACTCCTTCAAGAAACTGTTCAACCTGGCCGTGAACAGCTTCACCTCCTTTTCGCTCCTGCCGCTGCGCTTCACGGGCTATCTTGGATTGACCATCATCGGCGTGTCGCTTCTGTGTCTGTTCTTCATGATGGTCGGCAACCTGATCTGGGGGGCCAACTACACCCCCATGGCCTTCTTCACCGTGTTCAACACCTTCCTCATCGGCATCGTGCTCTGCGGACTGGGCATGGTGTCGCTCTACATCGGGCACATCCACACCGAAGTGGTGCAAAGGCCGCTGTACATCATCCGCGAACGCGCGGGACGCTGGGAGTAGACCATGGCCGACACCCCCCTGTTTTCCATCATCATCCCCTTCAAGGAACCGGGCCTCCTGGTCGAGGAAAGCCTGCGCCACATCTTCGAGCTCAAGGAGACCCGCTTCGAGGTCATCCTGCTGCCCGACGCGGCCATCCCGAACCCGGTGGGCGTCTACGCGCACCCCTCGGTGAGCATTCTGCCCACGGGCGCGGTGAGCCCGGCCATCAAGCGCGACAAGGGCGCGCAGTTTGCGGAGGGGAAATACCTGGCCTTCATCGACGACGACGCCTATCCCGAGCCCTACTGGCTCACCTACGCGCTCCAGGCCTTCGAGCGCGAGGCGGACGTGGTGGCCGTGGGCGGCCCGGCCCAGACCCCGGCCTCGGACCCCTTCTGGGCCAGGGCTTCAGGCGCGGTGTTCCTGTCGCGCTTCTCGGGCGGCTTCCCCCAGCGTTATCTTCCGCTGCCCCCGCGCCGCTTCGTGGACGACTGGCCCACCGTGAACCTCCTGGTGCGCCGCGACGCCTTCCTGGAAACGGGCGGCTTCGACAACGCCTACTGGCCCGGCGAGGACACCAAATTCTGCATGGACCTGGTGGCCAAGACCGGCGGCAGGATCCTCTATCTGCCGGAGATGCTGGTATGGCACCACAGGCGCGAGGGCCTGTGCAAGCACCTGCGCCAGATCGGCAACTACGGCGCGCACCGGGGCCACTTCGCGCGCAACTATCCCGAAACTTCGCGCCGCCTCCCCTATTTCATGCCCACTTTCTGGCTGCTGTTTCTGGTGCTGGGCTTTTTCCTCCTGCCCTGCTCCGTGTACTCGGCGGGCATCTACATCTACTGCGCGGCCCTGTTCCTGGCCGCCCTCGACATCCTGCGCCACGAACCCCTGGACGTGACCCTGGCCGCCGTGCCCTACATCGTCCTGACCCATATCTGGTACGGCTGGCGCTTCCTGCGCGGCTGGTTCTCAACCGACTTAAAGAGCACACTCGGCAGATAAATGAAACTATCCGTGTCCTATCCGCCCCTGGAATCGTCCAAGGGCGTCGCGCTTCTGTCCCAGAACCGTCAGTTCCAGTGGTTCACCAACCCCACCTACATCTACCCCATGGTGCCCTCCTACGCGGCCAGCCTGTGCCAGGAACGCGGGCATCAGGTCTTCTGGGACGACGGCATCGCCGAAGAGATGTCCTACGCCGACTGGATGGCCCGCATCCTGCGCGAGAAGCCAGAGCTCATCGCCATGGAGTCCAAGACCCCGGTCATCAAGCGCCATTGGAAGATCGTGGAGGAGTTGAAGCGCGCCCTGCCTGATTCCAAAATCGTGCTCATGGGCGACCACGTCACCGCCCTGCCCCGCGAGTCCATGGAGAACTGCCCGGTGGATTTCGTCATCGCGGGCGGCGACTTCGACTTCATGCTGGCCGACCTGGCCGATTTCGTTTCGGGCAAGTCGCCCCAGATGCCCGGCGGCATCTGGTACCGCGAGAACGGCGAAATCAAGGATACCGGCCCGGCCTCGCTGGAGCACGACCTGGACAAGCTGCCCTACATCGACCGCACGCTCACCAAGTGGGAGCTCTACGCCTACAAGAACGGCAACTTCAAATACACCCCCGGCACCTACGTCTACGCCGGGCGCGACTGCTGGTGGGGCAAGTGCACCTTCTGCTCCTGGACCACCCTGTATCCGGGCCGCAACTACCGCACCGTGTCCGTGGAGCGCCACCTGGACGAGATCGAGAAGCTCGTGGCCATGGGCGTCAAGGAGATCTTCGACGACTCCGGCTGCTTCCCCAAGGGCAAGTGGCTCGAAGACTTCTGCAACGGCATGATCCGGCGCGGCCTGCACAAGAAGGTGGTCATGGGCTGCAACATGCGCGTTGGCGCATTGTCGCAGGAACAGTGGAATCTCCTGAAGGCCGCCAACTTCCGCTTCATCCTCATCGGCCTTGAGTCCGTGGTGCAGTCCACCCTGGACCGTCTGGTCAAGGGCATCAAGGTTGCCCAGATCGAGGAGACGCTTCGCATGTGCAAGAAGGCCGGACTGGCCCCGCACATCACTACCATGGTGGGCTACCCCTGGGAGACCATGGCCGACGCCCGCGCAACCATCGAGTTCGCCAAGCGCATGTTCACCCAGGGCTATCTGGACACGCTCCAGGCCACCATCGTGGTGCCCTACCCCGGCACGCCGCTGTTCGCCGAGGCCAAGAAAGAGGGCTGGCTGACCACGGAGAACTGGGAAGACTACGACATGCGCCAAAGCGTGTGGAAATCGCCCATATCCAACGAAGACGTGTTGCAATTCAAGAACGAACTGTATAAGGCCGCCCTGACCCCGGCATTCCTGCTGCGCAAGATTCTCTCCATCAGGAGCTGGGACGATATCGCCTTCTTCTATCGCGCGGGCGGGAAGCTTATCGGCCACCTGTTGAACACCAGGAAGGGCTGCGCGGAGTGTAAGAAGTAAGGCGGGGCTCCGCCCCGCACCCCGCCGGGGCTCTGCCCCGGACCCATCACTGGGGGGACAATTGCGCAGGATAGCGCAATTGGACGCTGCGCAGCAGCGCCCGAAGGGCGAGGGCCAGGACGGCCCGAGTCCATGATTCCCCCCAGACCCCCTCAGTGGGGGTTTCGTGGTTTTATCGGAGAAGCAGACTAATTATGAATTCTGAACGCGTCTCGGTCGTCGTCACCACCCGCAACGAATCCCGCAACATCGGCAACTGCCTGGACTCCATCAAGGCCCAGGGCTACCCGCCGGAGTTGATCGAGATCATCGTCGTGGACAACAAGTCTACGGACGACACCGTGGCCATCGCCTCGCGCTATACCGACAAGGTCTTCGACAAGGGTCCCGAGCGCAGCGCCCAGCGCAACTTCGGCTTCGCCCAGGCGACAGGCGACCTGTTCATGTTCCTGGACGCGGACATGATCCTCTCCTCCAGCGTGGTCGGCAGTTGCGTCGCCACGATGCGCCGCGAACGGCTCTGCGCGCTGTACATCCCGGAAATCGTGCTGGGCAAGGGCTTCTTCCCCTCGGTGCGCCGCTTCGAGCGCAGCTTCTACGACGGCACGGTCATCGACTGCGTGCGCATCTTCACCCGCGAGGCCTTCGCCGCCACCGGCGGCTTCGACGAGAGCCTCACCGGCCCCGAAGACTGGGATTTCGACCGCCACA
>JBKICU010000033.1:0-19229 GCA_046566965.1 Acidobacteriota bacterium | reverse complement strand
CGGAGCCCTTGGGCCGCCGGGCACTCTTTCTTCAGCTTCGCCCTTCATTGCCGAAATTCTCCGGCAGCGGTTTGTCCGTCATGCTCTCGATACCCTTCGCCAGGCTAAGAGAACCATATGTTTTGTTTCTGAAAACATGTTCATGTTTTCAAAAACGCACCACTACTCTTCCTTCAGCTTCTCAAGCATCTCGGCGCGCACTTCCCGCGTGGCCATGGCCAGCAGGCGGTTCACGGCGCTCACCACCGCCAGGATCGAGGCGGTGACGATGTTCTCGTGCACGCCAACGCCGAAGGTCATGCCCTTCACGCCCTCCATGGACACCTCCACGAAGGCGGCGGCCTTGGCGTCCGCACCCTGGCTGATGGCCCGTTCCTCGTAGGAGTGCAGGGTGATGGGCAGCCCCAGGGCGTGGACCGTGGCGTCGATGGGGCCGTTGCCGGTTCCGGAGAGCCCCAGGGTCTTCTTGTCCAGGCCGATGGTGAGGCTCACGCCCTGACCCTTGTCGCGCTCGATGAGGTGATGCCCGGCGTAGAGCAGGGGCTTTTTCAGCTTCAGGTATTCCGTGGCGAAGAGGTCCCACAGCTCGGTGGCGGAGATTTCGCCGCCCTTGGAGTCGGCGCGGCGCTGCACCGCACCGGAGAATTCCACCTGAAGCCTGCGGGGCATGACCATGCCGTGGGCCGTCTCCATGAGGTAGGCCACGCCGCCCTTTCCGGACTGGCTGTTGACGCGCACGATGGAGTCGTAGCCGCGTCCCAGGTCTTCAGGGTCTACGGGCAGGTAGGGCACGTCCCAGACGTCGCCGGGCTGGCGCGCGGCCATGCCTTTCTTGATGGCGTCCTGGTGGGAGCCGGAGAAGGCCGTGAACACCAGGTCGCCCGCGTAGGGATGACGCGGATGCACGGGCAGGCCGGTCAGTTCCTCGGCGGTGCGGGCCAGCTTGTCGAGCTCGGTGAAGTCCAGGCCGGGGTCGATGCCCTGGGTGTAGAGGTTCAGGGCCATGGTCACCAGATCGGCGTTGCCGGTGCGTTCGCCGTTGCCGAACAGGCAGCCCTCCACGCGCTCGGCCCCGGCCAGCATGGCCAGCTCGGCGGCGGCTACGGCGGCTCCCCGGTCGTTGTGGGTGTGCACGCTGATGATCATGCTCTGGCGGTGCTTCAGGTTGCGGCACATCCACTCGATCTGGTCGGCGTAGACGTTGGGGGTGGCCAGCTCCACGGTGGCCGGGAGGTTCACGATGAGCTTGTCGTCGGGCGTTGCGCCCCAGGCCTCGGCCACGGCGTCGGAGATGTCGCGGGCGAAGGTCAGGTCGGAGCCGGAGAAGTTTTCGGGGCTGAACTCCAGCGCCCACTCGGTGGCGGGCTGGGCGGCGGCCAGCTCGCGGATGAGCTTCACCGAGGACACGGCCATCTCGATGACCTCTTCGGGAGTCTTGCGGAACACGGTCTTCATGAACACCGGAGCCGTGGAGGCGTAGATGTGCACGATGGCCCGGCGCGCGCCCTGGAGCGATTCCATGGTGCGGCGGATCAAGTGCTCGCGGCACTGGCTGAGCACGGAGATGGTCACGTCATTTGGGATGTGGCTCTCCTCGATGAGGGAGCGCACGAAGTCGAAATCGGTCTGGGAGGCCGCCGGGAAGGCCACTTCGATTTCCTTGAAGCCCACGCGGGTCAGGAGTTCGAACAGGCGCAGCTTGTTGGCCGGGTCCAAGGGCTCGAACAGGGCCTGGTTGCCGTCGCGAAGGTCCGTGGAGAGCCAGACGGGTGCGGCGGTGATGGTCTTGTCCGGCCAGGTGCGGCCAGTAAGGGGCACGGGAGGAAAGGGACGGTACTTGTCCGGGGTGCTGGGCTGCATGCTATGAACACTCCTGCTGCGAGAATGCGTGAGGAAACCCCCGCCTTAAGCGGGTGGACACGGATTGCGAATGCAAAAAGAGAAAAGAGTATTATTTGCCCGCGTGGGGCAGTAGCAGGAGAGCCAGAGCGAGGGAGGCGGAGACCGAGGTCATGTGGGCGACGTTACACGCGCGGCGCGGGGGTTGTCAACAGGGGTTGGGAGGGTTTGGCGCGCCGCAAGGATTATCGGGAAGCCGGACGGATCACTTCGCGCAGGACTTGCGCTCAAGGTCCAGCAGCCACTTCTTCATCTCGACGCCAGGTCCGAACCCGCCAATCCCGCCGCCCGAGGCCAGCACCCGGTGGCAGGGAAACACCAGCGGCCAGGGGTTTTTGGCCATCACCTGCCCCACGGCGCGGGCGGCCTTGGGGCTGCCGCAGCGCTCGGCCAGCTGGCCGTAGCTCAGGCTCTGGCCCGCGGGAATCCGGTACAGCTCCTTCAGCACCATGCGGTGGAACGGCGCGAGCCTGCTCAAGTCAACGGGCAGCACCGGCCACTCCACGCGCTCCCCGGCCACGTAGCGGGCAAGCTTGTCGGCCAGTTCGCGCCCAAGGTCGGTCCTGGGGGCGGAAACGTCCGCGTCTCCGGCCCATCTCAGACTGATGGAGTCCAGGGTGTCCCCGTCCCAGGTCAGGTGCAGGGCCAGCGGTCTGGCGACGATGATCTCGGTGGCGCTCATTTCTTGCCCTCCGGCACGTATTCCAGCTCCGGCGACAGCCTGACGCTCATGGCCGACTGGTGCAGCGTGGGCTCGTAGGCCCGCAGCTCGTTCTCGCCCACGAACCAGGCCACGCGCAGGAAACCCCGGCTGGTCAGGTAGGTGTACACGCCCATGGCCACCTTGCGGCCCTGGGCGGCGCTGTAGCTGACGTCCTTATAGTAGTGCAGGCGCTTGGTGGGCAAGTGGTCCTTTTCCCGGAAGCGGTAGCCCTCGCCGCCGGAGCCGTTCGCGCCCGCCTCGCTGTCCTTCTCGGCCAGCACATGGTCCATGAACAGATCCTGGGGGCCGCGCTTCCTGCCGGTCTCCAGGCGCACGATCATGTAGGGCAGGGTGAACCAGGCGTCGGCCGGACGCTGGAAGCCCAGGCGCGTCTTGCGGAACTCGGCCAGTTCCTCGGGCGTGACCGGCGTGGTGCGGCCCGGGTGCTCGAAAAGATACAGCTCAAGCGTGGGGATGGCCACCCAGCCCGAGGGGATGGTCAGGGAGAAGGACCTGTCCGGCGCTGACGCGCTCTGCTGGGCCAGGGCCGGAGCGGTCAGGACCAGGCCGGCCAGAAGGAGCAGGATGGCGAATGCGGTCGTGGTGCGTTTCATGCGTCGTTCTCCCGAATAATGTCACGTTCGCGGCCCGCTCCAGGCCATGCCCTGCCTGATCCCGCCGCGCCGGATTTCCGCCAGGATGACGTTGTGCACGGCACGCTTGTCCCCGGCCCAGGCAGGCGCGACCAGTTCGCCCTGGGCCGGGTCGGCGGCCAGTCGGTGCACCACCATGTCCGGGCGCAGCGCCGCCAGAGACCGGCCCACCCAGGCCGCGTAGTCCTCAAGCGTTGGCGGCTGGACAAGGCCAGCCCGATAATCATCAGCCAGGGGCGTGTTGTCGGCCACGAACAGGTTGTGGAACTTGATGCCCGCCACGGGAAGCGCGTTCACGAAGCGCACGGTCTCGTCCCAGTCCTGGGGCGTCTCGCCGGGCAGCCCGGCCATGACGTGCGCCAGCACCTTCACCCCCATCCCGGCTGCCATTTCGGCGGCGCGGGCAAAACAGTCAGGCCCGTGCCCCCGGTTCACGCGGGCAAGGGTTGCCGGGTTGGAGGACTGCAAGCCCAGTTCCAGCCAGAGCTCGCGGGCGGGGAAATCCGCAAGCAGCCGGATCTTTTCCCGGTCCAGGCAGTCGGGCCGGGTGCCCAGGCACAGGCCGTCCAGGTCGGGAATCGTGGCCAGCTCTTCCAGCACGGCGCGCAGTCTGGATGCCGGCCCGTGGGTGTTGGAGAAGGCCTGGAGGTATCCCACCAGGGCCACGTCGCCCCATACGGCGCGGCGGCGCTCCCGCCAGTGGTCCCACTGCCGCGTGAGGCTCATGACGCCGGAAAGGCCCGTGCCGGACCCGTTGGCGTTGCAGAAGGAGCATCCTCCGGCGGACACGGTCCCGTCACGGTTGGGGCAGGAGAATCCGGCGTCCAGCGGGACCTTGCGGGCGGGCCGGGAGAATATCGCCTTCCAGTGCGCGGAAACCGGGTAATATCCCTGTGCCTGGATTGCGTTTGATGATACCTTGTTCATAAGTGCAAAATCCCGTTGACATCAGGCGGGGAATCGAACAACACCAACCCTCGACCGGGCGGGGGCCAAGCGATCACCGCTCTGCCGATCCGAGGGCCGGCCGCGCGCGGCCCGGCTTTTTTTATCGGCCTCCATGGCCGGTTTCGAGGCGGGCCGCGAGGCCCACTCCGCAAGACGCCAGACTCCATGATTGAGTCAAGGAAGGGACCATGTCCAGACTTTTGGATTCCGCATTGGGATTTTTCTCCAACGACCTCGCCATCGACCTGGGGACGGCCAACACCCTGGTGTACGTGAAGGGCAAGGGGATCGTGCTCTCCGAACCGTCCGTCGTCGCCGTCAAAAAGGACGCGCGCGGCGTCAACAAGGTGCTGGCCGTGGGCGCCGAGGCCAAGAAGATGCTCGGCCGCACCCCCGGCAACATTGTGGCCATCCGGCCCATGAAGGACGGCGTCATCGCCGACTTCGAGGTCACCGAGGCCATGCTGCGCCACTTCATCTCCAAGGTCCACAACTCGCGCCGTCTGGTGCGTCCGCGCATCATCATCTGCGTGCCCACGGGCATCACCCAGGTGGAGAAGCGCGCCGTGAAGGAATCCGCCCAGTCGGCGGGCGCGCGCGAGGTGTACCTGATCGAGGAGCCCATGGCCGCGGCCATCGGCGCGAACCTGCCCATCACCGAGCCCACCTCCAACATGGTGGTGGACATCGGCGGCGGCACCACCGAGGTGGCGGTCATCTCCCTGTCGGGCATCGTGTACGCCAAGAGCGTGCGCGTGGGCGGCGACAAGATGGACGAAGCCATCATGCAGTTCGTCAAGCGCAAGTACAACATGCTCATCGGCGAATCCACGGCCGAGCAGATCAAGATCAACATCGGCAGCGCGCACCACTCCACCAGCCAGGGTGAGATTGAAGTCAAGGGCCGCGATCTGGTCACGGGCATTCCGCAGAACATCACCATCACCGCCGACGAGGTCCAGAAGGCCATCGCCGAGCAGGTTGAGTCCATCGTCCAGGCGGTGCGCATCGCCCTGGAGCAGACCCCCCCGGAACTGGCCGCGGACATCGTGGACCGGGGCATCGTCCTCACGGGCGGCGGCGCGCTGCTGCGCGGCCTGGATCAGCTCCTGCGCGAGGAGACCAGCCTTCCCATCGTCATCGTGGACGACCCGTTGTCGGCGGTCGTTCTGGGATCGGGCAAGGCCTTGGACAATCTCGATGTGCTCAAAGAGGTAACCATCGATTAAGCCCTCGCCCCAGCGCATAGCACTGGGTCTGCTGGTGGTCCTTTTTGTCTATCTGGGCTTGTTCACCTGGAACATCCGCACCGGATACGTGGACAATCTGGCCAGCCATACGGGCCTGGAACTCACCCGGTGGGTACTGACCCCCGGCAGGTGGGTATGGACGCGTTTATCCTCGTTCTGGGAGCGCTACGTCTACTTCGTGGGCCTGCGCCAGGAGAACGAATCGTTGCGCGGCGAACTGGCGCGCGCCAACGAGGAGCTGGTGGGCGCGCGGGAACAGGCCTCGCTGGCCAAGCGCCTCACGGGCATCCTGATGATCACCCCGCCGCCCGAATGGTCCAGGGAGGCGGCGCGCGTCATAGCACATCGCCTCGGTCCCAACGCGGCCCTGGAGACGTTCGTCATCGACCGGGGCAGCCGCCACGGCGTGGAGATCAACACGCCCGTGATTTCGCCCGAAGGCGTGGTGGGGCGCGTGCTGCGCTATTCCATGAGCGCGGCCACGGTCATCATGATCACCGACCCCAACAGCAAGATTCCCGTGGTCTCCCAGAAGACCCGCACCCAGGGCATCCTGGTGGGGCGCGGCCCCAACCAGGGCATGACCCTGCAGTACGTGGCCCTGAACGCGCCGCTGGAAAAGGGCGAGACCCTGGTCACCACCGGGCTCGAGGGCATCTTCCCCCAGGGCTTGCCCGTGGCCGAGGTGTCTGACGTGTCGCGCGAGGGGTCCTCGCTGTTTTTGAACGTTCAGGCCCAGGCCCTGTTCGACCCCAACCGCATGGAAGAGGTGGCCCTGCTGCGCAAGATCCCGCCTCCCAGGCCGAACGAGGGCGAAAGCGACGACGCCCTGCCCGACACCTCCACCAAGCGTCCCAAGGGCGCGGCGGAGCGCAAGGGCGAGGTCAAGAAGCGCGGCCGCAACGAGCCCCCCGAGGCCCGGCCCCAGGAATCCGTGCCCAGGAAGAAGCGGGGCGAAGGACAATGACCGGTTCCCGCCTGGCTTTCTGGACGGTGTTCACCCTTGCCGGGCTGTGGATGCAAAGCTTCATGCCCGGGGTGGACTTCCTCGCGCCCGGGCTTATCCTGAGCCTTCAGGAAGAAAAACCCCGCACCACGGTCATTCTCGGACTCGTCTGGCTGCTCCTCCAGGAGGGCTCCGGTTCCCTGGCCTTCGGCACGGTGGTCCTGTGGTACGGGGTGCTTACGGCGCTCTTCTTCTTCGGACACTGGCTGTTCGAGGCCAAGAACTTCCTGTTCATGATCATCCTGGGCGCATGCCTGGGGGTTTTGCATTTTGGCCTGATGAATGTCATGACCCAGCTTCAGGACTGGCGGGTGCCGCCGGGCCGGGTGCTTCTGGAGGCCGTGGTCCAGGCCGTGGTCTTCCCCGTGCAATGGGGCCTCGCGTACATCATCTACAACCACCTGCCCCACAATGGCCAAGACGTATGAGCCCGATACCGGGCAACAATCGCCGCGCGGCGGATTGATTCTCCTCCAGAGCCTCATCCTGGGGCTCTTCTGCCTGTTCACGGTTCGCCTGTGGTATCTCCAGGTGCACAAAGGCGAACACTTCGCCGAGCTCGCCCGGGAAAACCAGATGCGCCAGGCCTCCATCATCGCGGCCCGGGGCATGATCCTGGACCGCAACGGCAAGCCCCTGGCCATCAACGAACCCTCCTTCGCCCTGGGCCTCATCCGCGAGGACTGCGAGGACATCCAGGCCACCCTGCACAAGGTCTCCGAATGGACCGGGCTCGATTACCAGGTGCTCCTGGACACCTACATCCGGGGCAAGAAACGCTCCAAGCCGTTCGAGCCCATGGTGCTCATCTCCAACCTGTCCTACGAGCTGCTGGCCAAGATCGAGGCCAATTCCGTGTCCTGGCCGGGCCTCGAGATCCTCATCCGGCACAAGCGCTACTACCCGGACGGGCAGCCGCTGTCGCACGTCATGGGCTACGTGTCCGAGGCCAACGAAGAGGAGCTGGAGAAGGACTCGCGCCTGGCCCTGGGGGACCACGTGGGCAAGCAGGGCCTGGAACTGGTGCTGGAGCAGCGCCTGCGCGGCGAGAAAGGGCTCAAGCAGATCGAGGTGGACGCCTACGGCCGCGAGCACGACCAGCAGGTCATCCTGGAGCCGCGCACCGGCGGCAACCTGATGCTCTCCGTGGACGCCGATCTCCAGGCCTTCTGCGCCAAGCAGCTGGAAGGCCAGGCCGGAGCCGTGGTGGTGCTCCAGCCGGATACGGGCAAGGTGCTGGCCCTGGTGAGCCAGCCCACCTACGACAACAATCTCTTCGTGCTGGGCATCCCTTCCAAGAAATGGAAGGAACTGCGCGACGATCCCATGCACCCCATCCAGAACCGGGTATCGCAGTCGGTGTATCCGCCGGGGTCCACCTTCAAGCTCCTCATGGCTGCCTGCGCCCTGTCCGAGGGGTTGGTCAAGACCACGGACACCGTGGTCTGCACCGGCTCCTACCGCGTGGGCGATCATGATTTCCACTGCTGGAAGAAGGGCGGGCACGGCTCCGTGGACATGCGCTCCGCCCTGGTTCATTCCTGCGACGTCTATTTCTACCAGCTGGGCGAGAAACTGGGCATCGACCGCATCAACAGGTATGCGCTCCAGTCCGGATTCGGCCAGCCCACCGGCATCGACCTGCCCCACGAGCGCAGCGGACTGATCCCCTCCACCGCCTGGAAGAAACGCCGCTACGGCGAGAACTGGACGCGCGGCGAGACGCTGAACGCCTCCATCGGCCAGGGATACGTGCAGGTGTCGCCGCTTCAGCTGGCCAAGTTCCTGGGCGCGCTGGTCAACGGCGGCAAGGTCATCCGGCCGAGCCTGGTGCTGGATGATCCGGTGGACGTGCAGTCCAGGCTGGCCCTGTCCGACAAGGACCGCGAATTCATCCTGAAAGCCATGGCCGACACGGTCCAGGCGGGCACGGCCCAGAAGCTCAAGCGCCCTGACGCCGTCATCGGCGGCAAGACCGGGACGGCCCAGGTGGTCAAGCTGCAAAACGCCGACATCCGCCAGAAAACCCACGAAATGCCCTACAAGTATCGCGACCATGCCTGGATCGCCACCTGGGCGCAGAAGGACGGCAAGAGCTACGTGGTCATCTGCATGCTGGAACACGGCGGCCATGGCGGCGAGACCGCGGGACCCGTTGTCAAGGCCGTCTACGACTATCTCCTCGGCCCTGCCCCCGGAGCGGCCAAGAACGCTGCCAGGCAGGGCGCTCAACCCGCCCAGGAAATCGGCGACTAGCCCATGTCACCCCTGGATCGTCGTCTCATCACCCACATCAACTGGCCGCTTCTGGTCTTGATCGCCATGCTATTCGGCGTGGGGGTCTTGAACCTCTATTCCGCCAGCGGCTTTCGCATGGGGGACGGCGTGTCGCTGAACCCCTTCTACCAGAAGCAGTGCATCTGGGGCCTGGCCGGTTTCCTGGGCATGATCACCATGACCCTGTTCGACTACCGCTACTTCAAGCACGTGGCCTGGCCGCTCATGATCGTGACCATCATCCTGCTGGCGCTGGTGCCGATCATGGGCAAGACCGTCTACGGGGCCAAGCGCTGGCTGGATTTCGGCCTGTTCAGCATCCAGCCCAGCGAGTTCGCCAAGTTCGCCACCCTGATGCTCGGCGCGCTCATGCTGTCCAAGGACACCGGGCGGCTGGGCTGGATCGAGCTCATGACCATCCTGGCGGTGGCTCTGCCTCCGGCGGCCATGGTCATCGTGCAGCCGGACCTGGGATCGGGCCTGAACATCCTGCTGCTGCTCGGCGGCATGATCCTTTTCCGGGGCCTCACGGGACGCGTGTTCAAGGTGCTGCTGGTGGTCGTTCCGGTGCTCATTCCCTGCGGCTGGTTCTTCCTGAAGCCGTACCAGAAACTGCGCGTGCTGACCTTGTTCAATCCTGAACGTGACCCTCTGGGGTCCGGCTACCACATCATCCAGTCGCAGATCGCCATCGGCTCGGGGCAGATGTGGGGCAAGGGTTTCCTGGAGGGAACCCAGAGCCAGCTGCGCTTTCTCCCTGAAAAACACACCGACTTCGCCGTAGCCGTGTTCGCGGAGGAGTGGGGCTTCGTCGGCGCCATCGTTCTGGTGGCGCTGTTCAGCATCTTTCTGTATCTGCTGGCCGGGTCCGCCCGCGACGCCAAGGACCGCTTCGGATCGTTCCTGTGCGCGGGCGTGTTCTTCTACTTCTTCTGGCAGATTCTCATCAACATGGGAATGGTGCTCGGCATCATGCCCGTTGTCGGCATTCCGCTTCCCTTCATCAGCTATGGCGGCAGCGCCACCATCGTCAACTTCTGTCTCATCGGAATAGTGCTGAACGTTTCCATGCGCCGGTTCGTCTTCAAGAAGACGTAACCGGCTTCACCGCATCATCTGGAGGTAATTGCCGTGGCCAAGGATGAAATCAACGCCTTTCTCGGTGTGGGAACCACGTATCGCGGCCGTTTGGATTTCACCGGTTCCGTGCGCATCGACGGGGTGTTCGAAGGCGAGATCGAATCCGAGGGTACGCTGGTGGTCGGACGCGAGGCCGTGATCACAGGCCAGGTGCGCGTGGGCAGCCTGGTGTTGGGCGGGACCCTGAACGGTGACGCCACCGCCTCCCAGCGGGCGCTCCTGCACAAAACCGCGCGCTTCAAGGGAGTTCTCAGCACCCCGGCTCTGTCCGTGGAGGAGGGCGCGGAGCTCGACGGCCAGGTCTGCATGTGCGGATCGGGTCTTGGGCAGCCGCAAGGCTGACCCCTGCGATATTCGTGAAATTCATAACTATCTCCGGCAAATCGTCCATTTACCGTGCGTTTTCGCGCCCTTTCCCAAAAAGGGCCTAGACACTCCGTGCGAAAACAGGTACGTACCCTCCGGGCTTGAAACAAAATTCACAATTAGGGGGGCGGTGGATGGACATACTTGTTCTAGACGGATGGTTCTTCGTACAGCTGGCCAACTTCCTCATCATCCTGGTGGTTCTGAACGCGGTGCTCATCGCTCCCGTTCGCAGGATGCTCAAACTGCGCGCCGACACCGTCGCCGCCCAGGCCTCCGAGATCGACGCGTTCACGTCGTCCGCCGAGGGTAAGATCAAAAATTACCATGCCGCCCTGGAAGATGCGCGCCGCGATGCGAGCGCCGTGCGCACCGGCCTTCGCCTTGAGGGCGTCGGCCAGGAGAAGGCGATTCTTGACGCCGCCAACGAGGAGGCCTTCGTCTCCCTGAAGGGCGCGCGCGCCACCGTGGCTAACGAGTCCAAGGTCGCTCTGGAGACCATGCTGGCTGGGGTGTCCGTCATGGCCAACAAGGCCGTTTCGAAGGTTCTGGGCAAGGCCCTCTAGGCGGCGGCCCCAAGCGTTTCAAGGAGGATGGCGTTGAAGAAGGCACGGATTGTTCTCTTTACACTTGCGGTCTGTCTGCTGACTGTCGCGTGTGCCTGGGCTTCGGCCGACGGGCATGACGCCCCCAACTGGAAAAACTTCATTCTGCGGACCATCAACTTCGCTCTCGTGGTGGGGGTGGTTTGGTGGGTTGGCGGCAAGAAGATCGCCAGCACCTTCAGCGGACGCAAGCTGGGCATCGAAAACCAGCTGGCCGACCTGGAGGAACGCAAGGTCTCGGCGCAGAAGCGCCTGTCCGATGTCGAGGGTTCCATCGCGAACCTCGAGAGCGAGAGGGCTCAGATCCTGGCCGACTACAAGGCTCAGGGCGAGGCGCTCAAGCAGTCCATCGTGAAGGCCGCCGAAGAGCAGGCCGAGCGCATCAAGGCTCAGGCGCTGCTTTCCGCCGAGCAGGAAGCCAAGATGGCCATGAACGCCCTGCGCGTCCAGATGGCCGACAAGATCATCGAGGCAGCCCAGGACATGTTGGCCAAGAAGTTGACGGCCGACGTCCAGGACAAGCTTGTTGACGACGCTTTAGGCAAGGTGGTGCTCAATTGACCGGGAACATCGTCGCACGCAGGTACGCCAAGGCGCTGTTCGCACTGGGCGTGAAGGAAAAGGCAGCCGACACTTTCGGCAAGGATCTCGAGGGGCTGGCTGGCGCGATCGATGCCTCCCCCGAGCTTCTGAAACTCTTTAAGAGCCCGAGTTTCAACGTACAGGAGAAGAAGGCGGTTCTGAACGACGTGGTGGCCAAGCTGAACATGGCCCCCCTGTCCGTGAACTTCCTCTCCGTGCTGGCTGACAAGGGCCGGTTGGACAGTCTGCCGGACATCCAGAAGACCTACGCCGAGCTTCTGGACGAAACCAGCGGTGTGGTTCGCGGCAAGCTGACCACTGCCATGGAGATGCCGGCCAAGCGGCAGAAGGACATCAAGGCCAAGCTGGAGAAGAAGTCCGGCAAGAAGCTGGTGCTCGACTTCGGCGTGGATCCCGCCATCCTGGGCGGGGTTGTCCTGCGGGTGGGGGATAAGGTCCTGGACGCTAGCCTTCGGGCCCAGTTGCAGCTGCTGAAAGAACAAATCAAGAGGGGTGAGTAGGGCCATGCAGATCAAAGCCGAAGAGATCAGCAAGATCATCGAGCAGCAGATTCAGAATTATGAATCTCGCGTCGAGATGAGCGAGACCGGCACCGTGCTCTCCGTGGGTGACGGCATTGCCCGTGTCTACGGTTGCCAGAGCGCCATGTCCATGGAACTTCTGGAGTTCCCGGGCGGCATCATGGGGCTGGTGCTGAACCTGGAAGAGGACAACGTGGGTGTCGCGCTCCTGGGTGAAGACACGCACATCAAGGAAGGCGACCCGGTCAAGCGTACCGGCAAGATCTTCTCCGTGCCCGTCGGCGACGCCGTGGCCGGTCGAGTCATCGACCCCCTGGGCAACCCCATCGACGGACTGGGACCCATCGCCACCAACGAATTCCGCGCGGTCGAAATCAAGGCTCCCGGCATCATCGCACGCAAGTCGGTGCACGAGCCCATGATCACCGGCATCAAGGCCGTCGACGCCATGACCCCCATCGGCCGCGGCCAGCGCGAGCTGATCATCGGCGACCGTCAGGTCGGCAAGACCGCCGTCTGCCTGGACGCCATCCTGGCCCAGAAGGGCGGCGACGTGCAGTGCTTCTACGTGGCCATCGGCCAGAAGAAGTCCACTGTGGCCCTGGTGGTGGACACCCTGCGCAAGTACGGCGCCATGGAGTACACCACGGTCATCTCCTCCACCGCTTCCGAGCCCGCGCCGCTGCAGTTCATCGCCGCCTACGCCGGTTGCACCATGGCGGAGTACTACCGCGATTCCGGCAAGCACGCCCTCATCATCTATGACGACCTTTCCAAGCAGGCCGTGGCCTACCGCCAGATGTCCCTGCTGCTTCGCCGTCCGCCGGGACGTGAAGCGTTCCCCGGCGACGTGTTCTATCTCCACTCGCGTCTGCTGGAGCGCGCGTCCAAGCTGTCCGACAGCCGCGGAGCCGGTTCGCTGACCGCCCTGCCCATCATTGAAACCCAGGCCGGCGACGTGTCCGCGTACATCCCCACCAACGTGATCTCGATCACCGACGGTCAGGTGTACCTGGAGCCCAACCTGTTCAACGCAGGCATCCGTCCCGCCATCAACGTCGGCCTCTCGGTCTCCCGAGTCGGCGGCGCGGCCCAGATCAAGGCCATGAAGCAGGTCGCAGGCACCCTGCGCCTGGACCTGGCCCAGTACCGCGAACTGGCGGCCTTCGCCCAGTTCGGCTCGGACCTGGACAAGGCCACCCAGCTGAAGCTCAACCGCGGCATGCGCATGGTTGAACTGCTGAAGCAGCCCCAGTACCGCCCCCTGCCCGTCGAAGAGCAGGTTGCCGTGATCTTCGCTGCCGGCCGCGGCTTCATGGACGACATCGAAGTGAGCGCGGTGCGCAAGTTCGAGGAAGAGTTCCTGGATTATCTGCGCAACTCCAAGCCTTCCATCCTCAAGGACATCCGCGAGAAGAAGGCCCTGGACGACAGCCTCACCGCCACCCTGGGCGCCGCCATTGACGAGTTCAAAAAGGGCTTCCGGGCTGAAGGTTAAGGCGGGGGAGCACATACATGCCATCCCTGAAAGACGTTGAATTAAAGATCGCAGCGGTCAAGAAGACCAAGCAGATCACCAAAGCCATGAACATGGTGGCTTCGGCCAAGCTGCGCAACGCGCAGTCTCGCATCGAACGTTTCCGCCCCTACGCGGACAAGTTCTACGAGATGCTCGGCAGCCTGGCCGCGGGAGCGGACTCTTCGATCCATCCGCTTCTGGAAGTCCGTGAGGAGATCAAGACGAGCCTCATCGTCCTGGTCACCTCCGACAGGGGCCTGGCCGGCTCCTTCAACGGCAGCCTCGTCACCATGGCTTTGAAGCTCGCCAAGGAAAAGTCCGCCCAGGGCAAGACGGTCAAGTTCGTCTGCATGGGCAAGAAGGGCCGGGACGCCATCAGGAAGAGCGATTACGAAATCGTTGCCTCCTTCGCGGACCAGATGGGCTCCTTCGATTACAGCGTGGCCCTCAAACTGGGCAACGACGTGATCAACGGCTACATCAATGGCGACTTCGACGAAGTGAATCTGGTCTTCGGCAAGTTCATCTCCATCCCCAGGCAGGAGTCGACCACGTTGACCATCCTGCCCATGGTCGCCGACAGCGTCGAAGGTGTCGAAGCGACTGGGCCAACTCAGGAGTACCTCTACGAACCTTCGGTGGAAGGCCTTCTGGCCGAGCTTCTGCCCCGGTTCGTCAACGTCCAGCTCTATCGCGGCATGCTCGATACGTCGGCTTCGGAACATGCGGCACGCATGCGGGCCATGGACAACGCCACGAGGAACTGTGACGACATGGTGGGCACGCTCACCCTGGTATACAACAAGGCCAGGCAGGCGAGCATCACCAGAGAGTTGATGGACATCGTCGGCGGAACCGAAGCGCTCAAAGGATAAAGGGGGCGAACAATCATGAGCGGTGTCAAAGGCAAGATCGTACAAGTCATCGGCGCGGTGGTGGACCTCGAATTCCCCGAGGGCCAGCTTCCCGCCATCATGAACGCAGTTTTTCTGAAAAACACAAACAACGAGACCGCCGAGGACCTGGTCCTCGAGGTCGCGCAGCACCTGGGCAACAACGTCGTGCGCACCATCGCCATGGACGCCACTGACGGTCTGGTTCGCGGCATGGAAGGCACGGACACCGGCAAGCCCATTCTGGCTCCGGTCGGCCGCGCCCCCCTGGGCCGCATCATCAACGTCGTGGGCAAGCCCGTGGACGAAGCGGGCGATATCGGCGCGACCGAATACCTGCCCATTCACCGCTCGGCCCCCGAGTTCGTTGAACTCTCCACCAAGGTCGAAGTGCTCGAAACCGGCATCAAGGTCGTGGACCTGCTCATCCCCTTCCCCAAGGGCGGCAAGATGGGCCTGTTCGGCGGCGCCGGCGTCGGCAAGACGGTTATCCTGATGGAGATGATCAACAACATCGCCAAGCAGCACGGCGGCCTCTCCGTGTTCGCGGGCGTCGGCGAGCGCACTCGTGAGGGTAACGACCTCTATCACGAGTTCAAGGAAGCCGGCATTCTGGACAAAGCCGCATTGGTTTACGGCCAGATGAACGAGCCCCCGGGAGCCCGTGCCCGCGTCGCTCTGACCGCGCTGACCGTTGCGGAATACTTCCGCGACGCCGAAGGCCAGGACGTGTTGCTCTTCATCGACAACATCTTCCGCTTCACCCAGGCGAACTCCGAAGTGTCGGCGCTTCTTGGCCGCATGCCCTCCGCGGTGGGTTACCAGCCCACCCTGGGTACCGACCTTGGCGCTCTCCAGGAACGCATCACCTCCACCACCAAGGGTTCCATCACCTCGGTGCAGGCCGTGTACGTCCCTGCGGACGACTTGACCGACCCCGCGCCGGCCACCACGTTCTCGCACCTTGACGGAACGCTGGTTCTCTCGCGTCAGATCGCGGAACTGGGCATCTACCCTGCGGTGGACCCGCTCGACTCCACCTCCCGCATCCTGGACCCCCTGGTCCTGGGCGTGGAGCACTACGGCGTCGCCCGCGCGGTGCAGTCCATCCTTCAGAAGTACAAGGACCTGCAGGACATCATCGCCATTCTGGGCATGGACGAACTCTCCGACGAGGACAAGCTGACGGTTGCCCGCGCCCGTAAGATCCAGCGTTTCCTCTCGCAGCCCTTCTTCGTCGCCGCCCAGTTCACCGGCAAGGAAGGCCGCTACGTGAAGCTTGAAGACACCATCAAGGGCTTCAAGGAGATCATTGACGGCTTGCACGACGAACTCCCCGAAGGCGCCTTCTACATGGTCGGCGGAATCGAGGAAGCCGTTTCCAAAGCCAAGGAGATGTAACGTCCAATGGCCAAAGAACTTCGCCTGGAAATTGTCACGCCTGACCGGTTGGTCGTGTCCTCCGACGTGGAATACGTCGGGGCGCCCGGCGTGCTCGGCGAGTTCGGCGTGCTGCCCGGCCACGTTCCCTTTCTCTCCGCACTTGGCGTCGGCAACCTGCATTACAACAAGGGAGGCAAGACCTATTACGTCTTCGTCTCCGGCGGGTTTGCCGAGGTCAGCGGCGACAAGGTGACTGTCCTGGCCGAAGTGGCCGAACGGGCCGAGGAGATCGACGTGGAACGCGCTCGTCGCGCTCAGGAGCGCGCAAGAGAACGCGTCTCGAAACAACAAGAGGCCATCGACAACGCCAGGGCGACCGCTGCCCTCCAGCGAGCCATGGCCCGCATGAGCTGCCGCACCGCCGCCCAAAGCGCCGGAACCTGCAGCGTGAGCTAACGAAACGGGGGCGAAAGCCCCCGTTTTTTCGTCCCCGGCCAAACACGTCTTGGTCGGCGGGCGCTCTGATTCCGTCAAAGGCGGGCCGCATGCGGCCCGCCTTTGTTTCTCTCATGACATCGCATCCGAAAATTCATGACGGAAGAAATCCACGCCGGATGTCAGCTTGACGATTCGTGTTCGTGCCGAAAAGGCGTCGCAGGATGGCACGCCAAACAGAATTGCACGCGTGCGCAGCATGAACAGATGGTCGTCGTGGGTATTGTCAGCCAACTCTCCGCGATTGTAATATACTCCATGCCACGGACATCTTTGCCTGCGGGGTTGAATATGGCATCAGGCTGTGCCAAACAAAGCGGGTCACGACATACTCGAAGGGTGCTCTCATGAAAAAGACAGTCGGTGCCATTGTTCTTGCTGCGGGAAAAGGTACGCGGATGTACTCGGACCAGCCGAAAGTGCTGCGTACGATCCTGGGCGAACCCATGCTGGGATATGTTCTGGATGGGCTGGTCGGCTCCTTCGAGGACCGGGTGCACGTGGTGGTGGGATTTGGCGCGCAGAGCGTCAGGAAGGCCTACCCTGCGTACGAAGGGCGGTTCGTGCTTCAGGAGCAGCAACTTGGCACGGGGCATGCCCTGCAATGCTGCTGGGAAACTGTGAAGGCCGCTGGATACGAGCATGTGCTGGTGGTGAACGGCGACGTACCCCTGGCAGCCGGAAGGGACCTCGAGATTTTCGTGGAGCAGGCCCTTGCTGACGCAGCCGATCTGGCCTTCCTGACCATACAGCTGGACGACGCCGGATCGTACGGCCGCATCGTGCGCGATGCGGCGGGTCTGGCCTGCATCGTGGAAGCCAAGGATTACGACGAATCCGCCCACGGTCCCGTGAGCGGGGAAATCAACGCGGGGATATACCTGTTGCGCGTATCGGCCATTGACTCGGTGCTGTTCAATCTTACCAATGCCAACAGGAGCGGCGAGTTCTACATCACCGATCTGGCGGAACTGGTGGGCCAGGGCGGCGGGCGGGTGGTTGCCGTGAACAGGGGCCGCGACGAGAATCTGCTGGGCATCAACAACCCCCGCGAGCTGGTCGCCGCCGAGGAATCCCTGCGGGCACGGATTGTCGACAGCCTGCTGGAACGCGGCGTGGTTGTCCGCCAGCCCGGCAGCGTGCGCGTCGGGCCGAACGTCACAGTCGCGCCGGGCGCTGAAATCTGCGGGCCGTGCGACATCCAGGGGGTTTCCTCCATCGGACCCAGGGCCGTGGTGGAACCGCACTGCTGGATCAAGGACAGCGAGATCGGTGCCGGGGCGGTGATCCACGGCTTCTCGCACCTGGAGAAGGCCTCCGTCGGGCCGGACTGCCATGCGGGTCCCTACGCCCGCCTGCGCCCCGGCACCGTGATGCAGGAAGGCTCGCGCGTGGGAAATTTCGTTGAGATGAAGAAATCCGTGCTGGGGCCGGGAGCCAAAGCCAGCCACCTGACCTACCTGGGCGACGCCGAGGTGGGGGCCGGAGCCAACGTGGGGGCCGGGACCATCACCTGCAACTACGACGGGACCCACAAGCACAGGACCTCCATCGGCGCAGGGGCCTTCATCGGCTCCAATACTGCCCTGGTGGCCCCGGTGACCGTGGGGAAGGGCGCTCTCGTGGCGGCCGGATCGGTCATCACCGAGGACGTGCCGGACCACGCACTGGCCGTCGCGCGGGGACGCCAGGTGATCAAACCCCGCCGGAAAAACCCGGCTTGATTTACAATGTCAAACAAGCTAGGAACGCTTTATGGACATCATCGACACTCTTGAAGAGCGCATCGCGCAACTGGTGGGCCGCCTGAAGTCGCTGGAAGAGGAAAACAAAACCCTCAAGGCTTTGATGGACCAGGAGAATGCCTCGATGAAAGAGGCCCTGGAACAGGAGCGCCAGAAAAAGGATGCCGTGCTGTCCCGCGTGGATCAGCTCCTGAAAAAACTGCAAGAGGAGCCGATCTGATTTGAATGCCAATGCCGAGCTACAACAAGGTCATTCTTGGTCTTGAACTTTCCTTCAAGACCGACGCGGAACCGGGACGCGTAGATAATGCCAAGGCGTTGGTAGAGGAACGTTACAGGTTGCTCAATCCGGGTGGAAAGAATCTGAGCAAGGAGAAAGTACTGACGTTTGTGGCTTTGGGATTGGCGGACGACTTGATAATGGCCAACCAGAGACTTGCCGAGATGGAAGACAAGCTCGACAAGATACTGAGCAAAATAAAAGTGCCGGACCTCCCCTGACCGGCCTGCAAGAGAGTGTTCCCTGGGGTGTGCGTGATCGTTAATCGGTTTTTGAGCCGATACTCAAAAACCGGGTGATGCTCCGAGGCGGCTGGTGCGCAAGCCCGACAACCGGGTAGCCTGAAGGTCGCGCAGCGTCGCCCACCTTGCACAGCAAGGTTCAAAACTGGTTTTCGACACGGCTCTCCGGGGTTATTCGGCCAGATTCCACGGGCATCGGATCTCCCCATGCCCGCGTTTCAAGTCCCTCATCGGCCTGCCTTCCCACGTCCTTCCGCCTTGCCCGCGTCAGTCCTTTTTCCGCCGCCACAGTCGTCGCCGGACGTCAAGTCCGCAAGGCGCACAATATCGGGCAAGTGCCCGTAATACCATAAAGGAGTCGTTATGGACTTCACCGTCATTGTCGTTGGCGCGGGCGGGATAGCAGCTGGAGCTGCGGGCGGATGGCTGATGAACAAGGTCATCTCGTCCAAGTCCCTGGCTGAATCGAAATCCCTTGCCGAGCGCATACTTGAAGAGGCCCGCAAAGAGGCCCAGGCACATAAGAAAGAGATCATCCTGCAAACCCAGGACGAACTCTACAAACAAAAGCTCGAACACGAACGCGAAGTAAAAGAACGCGAATCGCAACTGGTCCGCAAGGAATCCTCGCTTCAGGAAAAGCTCGACAAGCTTGAATCCAAGCTGGAAAAAGCCACCCAGAAGGAATCGGACATCCTCTC
>JBKICU010000032.1:90812-171675 GCA_046566965.1 Acidobacteriota bacterium | reverse complement strand
CCCACGGAGCACCCGCCAGAGTGCCGCCTCGTCTCCAAGATCAGTTGTAAAAGAGCTTCCCGTTCCCGCCCGCCGGAACTGCGTTCCCGCAGGCAGAAGGGGGCTTTTAGAGACATGACGGGCAAAGGTCAACACCTTTGTGCGAATTTCCCGAAACTTCTTCCCGCACCAGGCCTCTAAAGCCCCCTCCCCTGCCGGAAACTAGAACTCCAAGTGCTTGTACGTCCTGGGGAATGCAATCACGTCGCGGATGTTGGTCACGCCGGTTGCGAGCATCACCAGCCGTTCGAAGCCCAGGCCGAAGCCCGCGTGCGGGGCCGTGCCGAAGCGCCGGGTATCCAGGTACCAGTCGTAGCACTCCATATTGAGGTTCATCTCGGCGATGCGCGCTTCCAGCCGGTCCAGGCGCTCCTCGCGCGCGCTGCCGCCCACGATCTCGCCGATGCGCGGCACCAGCACGTCCATGGCCGCCACAGTCTGCCCATCATCGTTCTGCCGCATGTAGAACGCTTTGATATTCTTGGGATAGTCATACACGATGACCGGCTTCTTGAAGTGCTCTTCCGCCAGATAACGTTCGTGCTCGGTTTGGATGTCCTTGCCGAAGGCCGCCTCGTACTCGAACGACTTGGGTGCCTTGCGCAGGATCTCCACGGCTTCGGCGTAGGGGATGCGCTCGAACGGGTCGGCGACCAGCTTCTCGAGAGTTCCCATCAGCGAAGTGTCCACCCACTTGGCGAACAGCTCCAGGTCCCCTGCCCTGCGGTCCATCACGTCCCGGATGCAGTGCTTGAGCAGGTCTTCGGCCAGATCCATGTTGTCGGTCAGGTCGGCGAAGGCCATCTCCGGCTCCACCATCCAGAACTCGGCGGCGTGGCGCGCGGTATCCGAGGGCTCTGCCCGGAAGGTCGGCCCGAAGGTGTACACGTCGCCCAGGGCCAGGGCGAACGGCTCGGCGGAGAGCTGGCCCGACACCGTGAGGTTCGCCTCTTTCCCGAAGAAGTCCGCCTTGGCTCCCTCGGGACCAAGCGGCTGGCCTGGGTGCATGGTGGTCACGCGGAACATCTCGCCCGCGCCCTCGCAGTCCGAACCGGTTATGATGGGCGACTGCAGATAGAAGAAGCCCCGATCCTGGAAGAAGCGATGCACGGACAGGGCCAGTTCCGACCGAATGCGGAAGGCAGCGCCAAACTTGTTGGTGCGCGGACGCAGGTGCGCGATGGCGCGCAGGAACTCGTCCGAGTGGCGCTTCTTCTGAAGCGGGAAGGTGTCCTGGTCGGCGGGGCCGATCAGTTCCACTTCGGCAGCCTTGATCTCCCAGGCTTGGCCCTTGCCCGGCGAGGCGATGAGCGCGCCGGTGACGGCCACGGACGCGCCAGTGCCCATGTCCTTGATATGCTCATAGCCCTTGGCGTCGGCATCGACCACGGCCTGGATGTTGGCCAGGCAGGAGCCGTCGTTGATCTCCAGGAAGGAGAAATCCTTGGCGTCGCGGCGCGTGCGCACCCATCCCTTGACGATAACCTGCTCCATGGGGCCGTCGGCCGAGAGCAGAGCGGCAATTTTCGTGCGTTTCATCCCCACATCATAATCCAGCCCCGCCGGACGGGGCAAGCCTTGTCTCGGGAGGGACTGTAGGATAGGAGAGACCCCGGCGGCAGTGGGATACACTCTAAGGACTCCAACAAGGGCGTTACGCCTGAATTTCGGGCGTTTTCCAGCGCCCACCCCCTCTTTACGCAGACCAAGGAATACCAATGGGATTTTTTTCCAAGCTCTCGTCCTGGCTGGGCGGCAAAAAGCCCGAAGAAGCACCCGGCGCAGCCCCCGAAGCCGTTGCTTCCGCAACCGTCGAAGCTCCCGAAACACCTGAGCCCCCTGCGTCGGAAGTCGCTCCGGCCGACGCCGAGGCCCCTCCTGCCGAGGTCGCGCCCGCCGATGCGCCCTCGCCCGTCCCTGCTCCGAATCTGGTCACCGAGGACTGGCAGAAGGACCTGACCCTGTCGCTTCGCCAGGCCGAACCCAAGCTGTCCGTCTGGCTGGGCATCATCCTGCAAGGCGTGGCCGTGGCCGGACCGGACCTCTGGCAGCGCCTGCGCTTCCTGTTCACCTCCCTGGAAGCCCCCGCCGCCGAAGCCGACGACTTCATCGCGCGCTTCCAGAAGTGGCTTGGCAACATGGGCTACGAGGAGGTCGAGGAGTTCCGCTCCGAGCTTCAGTACCGCCTCGCCCTGGCCCTGGAACTGGAGGACGAAGAGGACGAGCGCTCGCGCTTGTTCATCAAGCTCTCCGAGGGCCTTGCCAAGACCCGCGAGCAGATCGCCGCGCGCATCGACAACCTGCTCACCTCCCACTCCTCCATGGACGAAGACTTCTGGGAGGAGCTGGAAGAGATCCTGATCATGGCCGACGTGGGTTTCGAGCCCGCGGGCAAGCTCCTGGCGCAGCTGAAAAACCGCGCCCGCAAGGCTGGCGTCACCGATCCAGCCGGGTTCAAGGAAATCCTGCGCGAGGAGCTGGCCCAGATTTTCCGCGCCCCCAAAACCATCAAGGCCATCAACCCGCCTGAGGTGGTCATGGTGGTGGGCGTCAACGGCGTGGGCAAGACCACCTCCATCGCCAAGCTGGCCTATCGCGCCCAGCTTCAGGGCCGCAAGGTGCTCATCGTGGCGGGCGACACCTTCCGCGCCGCCGCCATCGAGCAGCTTCAGATCTGGGCCGACCGCGTGGGCGCGGGCTTCTTCTCCAAGGGCGAGGGCGCCGACCCCGCCGCCGTGGCCTTCGAGGCCATGGAGCGCTGTCTGGCCGAAGGCTACGACCTGATGCTCCTGGACACCGCCGGGCGTCTGCACACCAAGATCAACCTGATGGAAGAGCTCAAGAAGATCGAGCGCGTACTCGGCAAGAAGCACGCCGGAGCGCCCCACCGCACCATCCTGGTGGTGGACGCCACCACCGGCCAGAACGCCCTCTCCCAGACCAAGCTCTTCAACGAGGCCGTGGGCGTGGACGAGATCGTGCTCACCAAGCTCGACGGCACGGCCAAGGGCGGCGTGGTGGTGGGCATCGCCCTGGAACACGCCATCCCCATCACCTTCGTGGGCCTGGGCGAAAAGATGGAAGACATGCGCCCCTTCTCCGGCGAAGACTTTGCCAAGGCGCTCCTGGTATAGTACACTCCTGCTTGCCGGACGGACCGGTCCCCCTCTGATCAATCACCGCCGCCCCGTCCCCACGGGGCGGCTCTGTAAGAAACCTCCAGCCACTACACTCTATTATGTATATGAGCACACCCGCCAGAGCCGAAGCCATCGCCACCCTGGAAAAGCACCTGGGCGACAAACCCGCCAGGCTGGCCCACTCGCTCAAGGTCGCCGGGCTGGCAGTCACCCTTGGCCAGATGCTGCTCGCCAAGGGCGTCCCCCTGAACCTGCCGCTGATCGAGGCCGCCGCGATCCTGCACGACATCTGCAAGGGCCAGCCCGACCACGACCGCGCAGGCGGCGAACTCCTGCGCTCGCTGGGCTATCCCGAGGTCGCCGCCATCGTTGAGGTGCATACCCGCCTGGGAGGACGCACCCCCACGCCCGACGAGCCCATCTCCGAGGCCGAAGTGGTCTACATGGCGGACAAGAGCTACCGCCGCGTCAACCGCGTCAGCATCGAAGAGCGTTACGGCATCTGGCGCGACACCTGGAAGGACAACCCGGAACGCCTGGAGAGCCTGACCAACGGCGAGAACCGCGCCAAGGCCGTGCGGACGCGCATCGAGAAGGCGCTGGGGATTCCGTTGAGCGACGTGAAGAGCGAAGAGTAAGAGCAAGAGAAGATGCCTCCGGCGGCCAAAGAGGAAACTTTTTGGAAAAAAGTTTTCCTCTCTGGACTCTCCTTCAAAAACTTTTAGCGAGCTTCGCATTCCAGCACGGCAATATGGCGTTCAAGCGGGGCTCGTTGCTGGGAGCCCTTGAGCACTCTGTCGAGGCAAGTTACGTGATCTTCAGGCGGGAGCTGGGTGCTGTCACGGTCGGGTTCTGGCGGGTGGGCGACGAATCGTCTTCAAATCGGTTCTAGCCCGCCCGCCAGGACACGAACGGGACAGCACCCAGCCCCCGCCCCGCCACAAGCCTCCCGCCCACAACGCGAAGCTCACTGAGGGTCCAGGGGGATCATCCCCCTGGCGGGTCAAGGGCGGAGCCCTTGCGGGTCCAGGGCAGAGCCCTGGCAGGGTCTGGGACGGAGTCCCAGCGCGCCCGATCAAAACCAATCACAAACGAGCCCCCATGCCTGTCCCTCCTGCCGTCACCGACCTGCTCCGCGACACCTTCGGATTCGATTCCCTGCGCCCCGGCCAGACCGAGGCGATCACCCGCCTGCTTAACGGCAAAAGCGTCCTGGCCATCTTCCCCACGGGCGGCGGCAAGAGCCTGTGCTACCAACTCCCCGCGCTGGCCCTGCCCGGCGTGACGCTGGTCATCTCGCCGCTCATCGCCCTGATGAAGGACCAGATCGATTTCCTGAAGGCGCGCGGCATCGCTGCCGAGCGCTACGATTCGAGCCTGGACGCGCAGCAGTCGCGCGATGTGCTGGGGAGACTCAGGGACGGGCACCTGAAACTCCTGTACATCTCGCCGGAACGGCTGGCCAACGAACGCTTCCTCCAGACCATCCGTCGCGCGGACGTGTCGCTGCTGGCCGTGGACGAGGCCCACTGCATAAGCCAGTGGGGCCACAACTTCCGCCCGGAGTACCTGAAGATCGCCCGCGCGGCCAAGGAGCTGAACATCCCGCGCGTGCTGGCCCTGACCGCCACGGCGGACCGCGAGACCGCCGCCGACATCGCCCGGGCCTTCGACATCGACTCCGGGGACATCGTCCACACCGGTTTCTACCGCCCCAATCTGGAGCTGCACGCGTCGCCTGCCAAACCCGGCGGCAAGAAGGCCCTGCTGCTGGAGCGGCTGCGCTCGCGCCCCAAAGGCCCGGCCATCGTGTACGTCACCTTGCAGCACACGGCAGAGGGCGTGGCCGCATACCTGGCCGAGAACGGCATCGAAGCGCGCGCCTACCACTCGGGCATGGCAAACGAAGTCCGCTCGGAAGTCCAGGAGGCGTTCATGGCTTCGGACTCCATGGTCATCGTGGCCACCATCGCCTTCGGCATGGGCGTGGACAAGGCCGACATCCGGGCCATCTACCACTACAACCTGCCCAAGGGCGTGGAGAGCTACGCCCAGGAGATCGGGCGCGCCGGGCGAGACGGCAAGCCCTCGGTCTGCGAGATGTTCGTCTGCCTGCAAGACACGCTGGTGCTGGAAAACTTCGTGCTGGGCGACACGCCGGACATCCAGTCCGTCACCTCGCTCTTGGAGGAACTCTTCGGCGGCGAGGACCACCTGCTGCTTTCCCCGCCCGCTCTGGCAAATCGCCACGACATCCGGGAGCTGGTGGTGCGCACCCTGCTCACCTACCTGGAGCTTGACGGCTACCTGCGCGCACTGGGGCACATCTACACCAGCTACACGCTGACGCCCAACAAGTCGTCCGCCGAGATGCTGGCCCCCTTCGACGAGGCGCGCCGGGCGTTCCTGAAGAAGGTGCTGTCTCGCTGCAAGAAGAAGCGCAACGGCACCTTCGGGCTGGACGTGGAGGAGGCGGCCCAGGCCATCGGCGAGCCGCGCGACCGGATTCTGACGGCGCTGGAATACCTGGAGGGCAAGGGCGACATCGACCTGAAGGCCAGCGGCACGCGCCAAAGGTTCCGGGTAGAGAGGCGGCCCGTGCATCTGGACGGCCTGGCGCGGGAACTGGAAGTGCGCTTCGCGGAGCGTGAGGGGCGAGAGCTGGAGCGGGTGCGCCAGATGCTGGTGCTGGCCGGGGAGCCGGAGTGCCTGACCATGCGGCTGCTGCACTACTTCGACGAGAAGAGCGGCCCCTGCGGGCACTGCGGGCCGTGCCTGGGAGAGGAACCCTGCGTGCCGCCGCCGTTCGCGCCCAGAAGGCCGCGCGAGCGCTCGCTGAAAAAGCTGGACGCCCTGATGGCGGAAGCGCTGCCGCAACTCACCACGCCGAGGCGGCTGGCCAAGTTCCTGTGCGGGCTGTCGTCGCCCGCAACCACGCGGCTGAAGGAACACGAGGCGTTCGGACTGTTCGAACGCGTGCCGTTCAAGATGGTGCTGGAAATGGCGGAGAGGGTAATGGGGGTGGGGCAGTAACGCTTCGCTGGGTTTGACTCATGGATTTAAGCTATCCTGCTCACGCTTTGGCGTATCGGGTTTTGCCTTGGATTTGGATTGACCCACGCTTGATGAGTTGGCTAGCATGTCGCTCATGCAAAAACTGAAACGGTTGGCCCACCGACTTCGCTGGCTTTTCGTTATTCTCGCTGTTGTTTGCGCCGCTTGGCTTTTTCTCACTTGGCTTTTCATCGATTATCTCCAACACAATTCTGCTCAAGGAATTGGAAACTATATATTGCAGGTTATTGGCCTTGCAGCCAACTTGTTCGGCATCTGGGCGGTTTCAGTGATTCAACTCCGGAAATCAAAAAGCACATCGATAAAGGATTGCAAAACTACGAGGAAGCCCAGCAGGAAAGACACTCGGAAACCAATGATAAATTGGACTTAATCATTTCCATCACCAAGCAAGGCATCCCCGATGCCAGAGCACAGGAGATGCTCAAGGAGCGCGACGAGAAGATCGAGGAATTGGTCGGTAAACTGGAGAAATATGAAGGCCCTTCCCAAGCCCAACGTGACAAAGCCCTTGAAGCGTTGCGCGAGGGCCGCGCGGACGAGGCCGAAGATTTTTTCCACAACGAACAGAAGCGTCTTAAGCCGTCGATACTAGAGTATGCTGAAGCAACCTACCAACGTGGCAATGCTCAGTTTGCGGCGTTGAAATTTCATGACGCCTTGTCTTCCTACAAAGAAGCTGTGCGTATATCACCGGAGAACATAGAGTATCTTAACAGCCTTGGGATTTTGCTGAAGGATTATGGTGATCTGGATTCAGCCATTCAGGCGCTGTCCAAGGCAATGGAACTTTCAGAAAAAGCTTCAGGGAATGACACACAAGAATTTTCCGCCATCCTTAACAACCTCGGCTCGGCATGGCATGTCAAAGGCGACCTGGACAAGGCCATCAACTTTTTCACCACTTCACTGGCGATCCTCGAAAAGAGCTTCGACAAAGACCGACACGAAGTCGCCGTTGTCCTCAACAACCTTGGCTCGGCATGGCAAGACAAAAGCAACCTGGACAAGGCCATTGGTTTCTATACCCGCGCTCGAGCCATCGACGAGATGATCTTCGGCAAAGAGCACCACTACATCGCAAACATACTTAATAACCTCGGTGAAGCATGGCGCACCAAAGGCGACCTGGACAAGGCTATCGACTTCTATACCCGCTCTCTGGCCATCAACAAAAAAATATTCGACAAAGAGCATCCCAGCGTCGCCGTCAGCCTTAACAACCTCGGCTCGGCATGGTTTGCCAAAGGGGATCTAGACAAGGCAATCGAATTCTATACGTGCTCTCTGGCCATCGACGAAAATGTTTATGGCAAAGAGCATCCCAACGTCGCCATCAAACTCAATAATCTTGGTGAAGCATGGCGAAACAAAGGTGACTTGGACAAGGCCATCGACTTCTTTACCCGCTCCCTGACCATCGACGAAGAAACCTTCGGTAAAGACCACCCCAACGTCGCCGTCACACTCAACAACCTGGGCTCGGCATGGAAAGCCAAGGACTACCTGAACAAAGCAATCGAATTCTTTACCCGATCTCTGGAAATCGATGAAAAGACCTTCGGTAAAGAGTCCAAAAACGTCGCCGTCAGACTCAACAACCTCGGCTCGGCGTGGCAGGCTAAAGGCGACTTGGAAAAGGCATTCGATTTCTTCACTCGCGCTCATGCCATCATGCTTGCCACCTTCGGCCCGGACAATCCCTCCACCCGCACAGTAGCCGCCAATCTCGCCATTGCCATCGCCGCACGTGACGCGGCCAAGTAGCTCCCGCTTGTTCCGACTGAGAATCTACGCTATCAGCCAGATAGCATGAACGCATCCGACCTCATCCGCTACACGCCGCTGGCTTCGGCCAACCGCATGCGCGTCATTGTGTCCGTCCTGGCCAAGCACGGCTTCGAGGAACTCCTCATCCGGATGGGCCTGCGCCGCCGGTTCCCCTATTTCTGGCGCAAGAGCCCGCATCCCCCGGCAGTGCTCCCGCTCTGGACGCGCCTCAAGCTCATCATCGAAGAGCTCGGCCCCACCGCCGTCAAGATCGGCCAGATCCTCTCCATGCGCCCGGACCTCATTCCGTCCGACCTCTGCGACGAATTGAAGACCCTCCAGGAAGCGCTGCCCCCTGCTCCCTTCGAGGACATCCGCTCCGCCATCGAAATGGCCTACGGGCGTCCGCTGGAAGCACTCTTCTCCGGGTTCGAGCACCATCCCGTGGCCACGGCCTCCATCTCGCAGGTGCACCGGGCGCGCCGCGCGGACGACGCCAGCCTGGTGGCGGTCAAAGTGCAACTGCCCGAGGTGTCCGACACGCTCTCCGCCGACCTGGACATCATGGAGTACCTGGCCGAGCTGCTGGAGGAGCGCGCACCGTCGGTGCGCGCCTTCAAGCCCGTGGAAGTGGTGCGCGAACTGCGCAAGGTCGTGCGGCGGGAGCTCGATTTCACCAACGAAGCCGTGAACATGCTGGCCTTCAATGCCCTCTTCGAGGACAACCCGCGCGTGTTCGCGCCCGCCGTGCATGCGGATCTGGCGCGGCCGAGCGTCCTGGTGATGGATTTCATCGAAGGGGAACGCCTGGACGAATTTCTGGGAACCAGTGAGGAACGCGCTGAGCTGGTCTCTCTCGGGCTGGAATCCGCCGTGCGCCAGATCATGCAGGAAGGCTTCTTCCACGCGGACCCGCACCTGGGGAATCTGCGCGTGGTGGGCCGCAGCAGGCTCTGCTACCTGGATTTCGGCATGTGCGGCCGCCTGGCGCCGGCCCTTCGGACCGCGCTTGTGGACTGCCTCATCGCGCTGGGCGGCAAGGACCCGGCGAGACTGGCCCGCGTGGTCGAGGACATGTCCTACTCCGTGCCGCCGGACCTGGACCTGTACAGCCTGGAATCGGACCTCATGTTCATCATGCAGAAATTCCACTCGCCCTGCGGCCACGGCTTCATGGGGTGGCACATGCTGGACCTGACCGCCATCTGCCGCGAACACGGCCTCTCCCCCAGGCCGGACTTCATCCTGGTGGCGCGGGCGTTTCTGGCCACCGAGTCGGCCCTGAAATCACTCGATCCGACGCTGAATCCGGCATCGAGCCTCTCCTCCCTGGCGCAGGCCTACTCCATCCGACGGCTCATTCCTGGCCTGTCGGACCGCTCCATCCTAGCCGAAATCGAGGAAGCGGCGCGCATCATCTCCGGCTTTCCGCGCAGGATCGACACCGTGTTGCGCAAACTCAGCGCGGGCCAGCTCACCGTGGAGCACAAGCAGCACGACTTCGGCCGCCTGCCCGCCACATTCAGGCGCATCGGCAACCGCCTGGGCGGCGCGCTGGTCACCTCGGCCCTGGCGGTCTGTTCAGCAGTGATCTTCAGTGCGGACCTGGGGCCGCATGTCTGGGGGATGCCCGTCATCGGGCTTATGGGGTTCGTCTTTTCCGGAATGCTCGGCACCTACATCACCTTCAAGATGTTTCGCGATACCTAACCGGGCACTGCCCAGGAGGATATTCACATGAGCGATCTGCTGAAAAAAGGCTTCTACACCGGCCTTGGCGCTGGCCTCCTGCTCAAGGACAAAATCATGGACGCCCTGAACGCGCCCGTGCGGGTGAACGATTCGCACGCCGAGGAGCTCAAACACGCCCTGAACGCCCTCTCCAACAATCTGGAACAGGGCGTGGACGTGGCCAAAGAGGTCGGCCAGGAAGAGCTGGACCGGATTCTCAAGAGGCTTGGGCTGGTGAAGGCCGAAGACCTGGAAGAGATGAAGGCGCGGATTGCGGAGCTTGAGAAGAAGCTCAAGGAACGCGAAGGGAAAGGCTAGTATCGCGTTCATGAAAAACATGAACATGTTTTTCATAAACAAAGTCAATGGTTCTCACGGATTAGATTCGTAAACAGTGTGAACGTATTTTGAGAACCGATGATTGATGCCTCCGGCGGGCAAAGAGGGCTCCGCCCTCTCTGCACTCTCACCAGGGGGATCATCCCCCTGGACCCTCAGTGGGCTTCGCGTAACGCCCCGATACGATTCAGTATTGAGCCAACACAAAGCCCTGAAGCGCGCAACGCCGCGCTTCAGGGCTTAATTGTTCTTGAAATCGCCAGATTCGACGATGGGTGAGGCTGGGGCTGAGGGTTGTAACGGACGCGCCATGGGCGGCGGGCGACGAATCGTCTTCAAATCGATTCGAGCCCGCCGCCCATGGCGTGTACGGGACAGCCCTCAGCCCCAGCAGTAGCATCAAGCCTAAATGTACTGCTTCAGCAACTCGTACGGCGTGTCTGCGGGCAGGGTGATGCGGTTGTCCGTCAGGAAGCTGGACGCCAGCGCCCCCAGCCATTCACGGCTGAACTCCAGCCGCTCGAAGGCCAGCACTGCCCTGCCGTTCTCTTGCAGGAGACTATAACCCACTATCTCCACCTGTATGGCGGAGTTCTCGCCTTTGGGCAGCGCCTCGACCGACATGACCTTGTTCGAAGAATTCACGGTCAACTTGAAGGAATGGCAGTATTCCTCGAACAACGGCGACAATTTGTTGGTAATGGCCGAAGAGACGGCCATGTCCTTGATGGCTCCGAACATCGAGCTACCTACCAGGTGAGGGCGTTTGATTCATCGAGGCAGTTCTTGGAGCCCTCGGCGCAGGGCGGGATCGCGTACTCGCCGTTGAAGCAGGCCAGACAGTACTGCGGATCGTTCATGTCCGCCCCCACGGAATTGAGCAGCCCCGGAATGGACAGATAATGCAGGCTGTCCAGGCCGATGTAGCGCGCGATGTCTTCCACGGAATTGTTGGCGGCGATGAGCTCTCCCTTGGAGGAGAAGTCGATGCCGTAGAAGCAGGGAAACTTGATGGGCGGGCAGCTGACGCGCATGTGGATCTCGCGCGCGCCGAGTTCGCGCAGCTTCTTCACGCGTGTGCGTATGGTGGTGCCGCGCACGATGGAGTCTTCCACGATGATGATGCTCTTGTTCTTTATCAGAGAGCGCACGGGGTTCAGCTTCACGCGCACGGAGAAGTCGCGCATGTCCTGCGAGGGCTGGATGAAGGTGCGGCCCACGTAGTGGTTGCGCACCATGGCCACCTCGAAGGGAAGGCCGGACTGCTGGGCGTAGCCCACGGCGGCGTACACGCCGGAGTCCGGGAAGGGCATAACGTAGTCCGCGTCCACCGGCGCTTCCAGAGCCAGGGTCTGGCCCATGAGCTTGCGGCGGGAATAAACCACCTCGCCGAAGACCACTGAGTCTGGCCGGGCGAAGTAGACCAGCTCGAAGATGCAGCGGCTGGCCTTGATAGGCTCGCAGAGGCGGTAGGAGCGCATGCACTTGTCCTGGATCACGAGCATCTCTCCGGGCTCCACGGCGCGCAGGTACTCGGCCTCGATCAGGTCGAAGGCGCAGGTCTCCGAGGAGATGACGTAGTGGTCGTCCAGGCGGCCCAGGGCCAGCGGGCGCACGCCGTGCGGGTCGCGCAGGGCGATCATCTTGTCGTTGGCCAGGATCAGCAGCGAGTAGGAGCCGCGCACCTTCTGACAGGCCTTGATGACGGCCTCCTCGATGGTGCCGCCGTTCAGGTACTTGGCGATCAGGTGGACGAAGATCTCCGAATCCATGGTGGTCTGGAAGATGGAGCCTGAGGCTTCCAGTTCCGCGCGCAGTTCCATGGTGTTCACCAGGTTGCCGTTGTGGGCGATGGCCAGACGCCAGTCGCCGAAGCGCACCAGGAAGGGCTGGGCGTTGCGCAGAAGCGACGCGCCGGTGGTGGAATAGCGGACGTGGCCCACGGCGATGGACCCCTTGAGCTCCCGGCTGAGGTGGCGTTCGCTGAACACGTCGGCCACCAGCCCCATGCCCTTCTGTTCACGGATGGTGTCGCCGTCCCAGGTGACGATGCCCGCCGACTCCTGCCCGCGATGCTGCAGAGCGTAGAGGCCGAAGTAGGTCATGCGCGCGGCCTCGGGGTGGCCGTAGATGCCGAACAATCCGCAGTACTCTTTTTTCATGTCGCTGCTCTCAAGCCTTCTCGTAAAGGCAGACAGATAAGGCCCGTACCTCTGCTGTCAACTCGTGTGGCGTTCTCGAAACAAGTTCATACTGGGTACGAACCCAACACAAGAGAACCATCGGCTATGATTTGGCACGACATGGTCATGCCGTGCCAAATCCAGCCGCTAGGCGTAATGTTCCTGCAGGCTCTTGACGCCGAGACCGGAGCCTTTGAGTTCCTGGATGGCCAGGGCGGCCGCCCGCGCGCCCGCCACGGTGGTGGTGTAGGGCACGCCGTAGAGCACCGTGGTCTGGCGCAGCTGCGAGGAATCCTGCACCGTCTTCTTGCCGGACACGGTGTTGATCATCAGCTGGATCTCGCCGTTGATCACGTGGTCGGCCGCGTTGGGGCGTCCCTCGTAGACCTTGAGCACCTTGGTGGCGGCCACGCCGTTGTCGTTCAGGAACTTGGCGGTGCCGCCGGTGGCGATCACCTTGAAGCCCAGCTCCTGGAAGAGCTTGGCCACGGGCAGCACGGCGTCCTTGTCGCGGTCGTTCACGGAGATGAACACCGTTCCTTCCAGCGGCAGACGCTGTCCTGCGGCCAGCTGGCTCTTCATGAAGGCCAGCCCGAAGTTGGAGTCCACGCCCATGACCTCGCCGGTGGAGCGCATTTCGGGTCCGAGCAGCACGTCCACGCCGGGGAAGCGGTTGAAGGGGAACACCGACTCCTTCACGGAGACGTAGCCGCCCTTGCGCGAGCCCCAGGGGTCCAGCTCCTTGAGCTTCATGCCCATCATCACCTTGGTGGCCAGCTTGGCCAGGGGCACGCCCGTGGCCTTGGACACGAAGGGCGAGGTGCGCGAGGCGCGGGGGTTGACCTCCAGGATGAACACCTCGCCGTCCTTCAAGGCGAACTGGATGTTCATAAGGCCCACCACGTTCAGCTCCAGGGCCAGGGCCTTGGTCTGGCGCTCGATCTCGGCGATGATTTCGGCGGAGAGGGTGTGCGGGGGCAGCACGCAGGCCGAGTCGCCGGAATGGATGCCCGCCTCCTCGATGTGCTCCATGATGCCCGCCACGTAGGTCTCTTCGCCGTCGCACACGGCGTCCACGTCCACCTCGATGGCGTTCTCCAGGAACTTGTCGATCAGGATGGGATGCTCGGGCGAGACCACGGCGGCCTTCTTGAAGTAGGCGGCCAGGCCTTCGTCGTCGTAGACCACTTCCATGGCGCGTCCGCCCAGCACGTAGGAGGGGCGCACCACCACGGGATAGGTGATGTCGTTGGCGATGACGCGGGCCTGCTCCCCGGACATGGCCGTGCCGTTGGGGGGCTGCTTGAGGTTCAGCTTCTTCAGCAGGGCCTGGAAGCGTTCGCGGTCCTCGGCGCGGTCGATGGAATCGGGGGAGGTGCCCAGGATGGGCACGCCCGCGCGCATGAGCGGCACGGCCAGGTTCAGCGGGGTCTGGCCGCCGAACTGCACGATGACGCCCTCGGGCTTCTCGTGCTCGATGATGTTCAGCACGTCCTCGAAGGTCAGCGGCTCGAAGTACAGCTTGTCGGAGGTGTCGTAGTCCGTGGACACGGTCTCCGGGTTGGAGTTGACCATGATGGACTCGATGCCCAGCTCGCGCAGCGCGTAGGAGGCGTGCACGCAGCAGTAGTCGAACTCGATGCCCTGGCCGATGCGGTTGGGTCCGCCGCCCAGGATGACCACCTTGCGCTTCTCGGAGGGGGCGATCTCTGCCCCGCTCTCGTAGGTGGAGTAGAAATACGGCGTGTAGGCCTCGAACTCGGCGGCGCAGGTGTCCACCAGATAGTAGGTGGGCTTGACGTCGAGCTTCTTTCGGATGTCGCGGATGTCAAGCTCCGACTTCTTCCAGAGCGTGGCCAGCTGGCGGTCGGAGAAGCCGTACTGCTTGGCCTTGGTCATCACCGGGGCCAGCTTGGGGTTGGAGGCGCTGACGGACTCCTCCAGCGCGAAGGCGTGGAGTTCGGCCTCCATGTCCACGATCTCGCGGATCTGGCGCAGGAACCAGGGGTCGATCTTGGTGGCCTCGAAGATTTCCTCTTCGGTCATGCCGCACAGGATGGCCGAGCGCAGGTCGAACAGGCGGCGCGAGTTGGGCTTGCGCAGAGAGACCAGCAGGGCTTCCTTGTCCCAGGTGCAGCGGTCGAAGTCCTTGGAGAGCCCGGGCATGCCGACTTCCAGCGAGCGCATGCCCTTCTGAAGTGCTTCCTTGAAGGTGCGCCCGATGCTCATGGCCTCGCCCACGCTCTTCATGGCGGTGGTCAGGAAGTCTTCCGAGCCGGGGAACTTCTCGAAGGTGAAGCGCGGGATCTTGACCACCACGTAGTCGATGGTGGGCTCGAAGGAGGCCATGGTCTCGCGGGTGATGTCGTTGGGGATCTCGTCGAGCGTATAGCCCACGGCCAGCTTGGCCGCGATCTTGGCGATGGGGAAGCCCGTGGCCTTGGAGGCCAGGGCCGAGGAGCGCGAAACGCGGGGGTTCATCTCGATGACCACCAGCTCGCCGTCCTCGGGATTGATGGCGAACTGCACGTTGGAGCCGCCGGTCTCCACGCCGATCTCTCGCATGACGGCCAGTGCGGCGTCGCGCATGCGCTGGTATTCGTCGTCCGTGAGGGTCTGGGCAGGCGCCACGGTGACAGAGTCGCCGGTGTGCACGCCCATGGGGTCGATGTTCTCGATGGAGCAGATGATGACGCAGTTGTCGCGCACGTCACGCATCACTTCCAGTTCGAACTCCTTCCAGCCCAGAACGGATTGTTCAAGCATCACTTCAGACTTCATGGAGAGGGCCAGGCCGCGCGAGGCGATGGCTTCCAGGTCTTCCATGTTGTAGGCCACGCCGCCGCCGGAGCCGCCCATGGTGAAGGCCGGGCGGATGATGATGGGGAACGGGATCTTGCGTCCCCAGGCGCGCACGTCGTCGATGGTGCGGCAGATGCCTGACTCCGGGACCTTGAGGCCGATCTTGATCATGGCCTCGCGGAACTCCTGGCGGCTCTCGGCCTTCTTGATCACGGCAAGGTCCGCGCCGATGAGCTCCACGCCGAACTTCTCCAGCACCCCGGATTCGGCCAGGGCCACGGCGGTGTTCAGGCCGGTCTGCCCGCCCAGGGTGGGCAGCAGTGCGTCCGGGCGCTCCCGCTCGATGATCTTGGCCACGATGTCCGGATCGATGGGCTCCACGTAGGTGCGGTCCGCAAGCCCCGGATCGGTCATGATGGTGGCCGGATTGGAGTTGACGAGCACCACTTCATAGCCCTCTTCTTTGAGGGCCTTCGTGGCCTGGGAACCGGAATAGTCGAACTCGCAGGCCTGACCGATGACGATGGGGCCGGAGCCGATGATGAGAATCTTTTTGATGTCGGTGCGTTTGGGCATGACTGGCGGGGTTGTGGTTGAGGTTGGGTACGGCGTTGGGTTCCAGCAAAGTGACGTGAAATGTCAATTTGGGGTTTTCACCCCGGCGTGGGTTTACGCAACTTATCCCCCCCGGCAAGATATTTGAAGCCCCTCCGGTGATTGACTTCCCCGCCAGCTTGCATAAAGGAGCATCAACCGGACACAAATCGAGGAAATCCCGTGAAGCCGCAGTATACCCTGGCCGCAAGCCTGGCCGCCGTCGTGGTCGTTCTGGATCAGATAACCAAGCTCCAGATCCAGAAGCACCTCACCCTTTTCACCTCCGTGGAAGTCATCCCCGGGTTCTTCAACCTGGTCCACACCCTGAACCGGGGCGCGGCCTTCGGTTTCCTGAACAACCCGGACACCTCCTGGCAGACCTACTTCTTCATGGGAGCAACCGCCCTGGCGGTGATGATCATCCTGAACCTGCTCTCCAAGGCCTCCCCCGGCGACAAACTGCTCATCGTGGCCCTGGGACTCATCCTGGGCGGGGCGGTCGGCAACCTCATCGACCGGATGCGCACCGGGGAGGTCATCGACTTCCTGGACTTCGCCATCGGCTCGTACCACTGGCCCGCCTTCAACGTGGCGGACATCGCCATAAGCTGCGGGTCCCTGGCGCTCATCTTCTCCTTTTACATCCGCAGGAAAGACTGAAGTCCCGCCCCCCCACCCGGCAGGCTCCGCACGCGGGCAGGCCCGGCCGGCTTACCCGGAAGCCACGGCCCGCAAGCAGTCCCGGCCTTGCAAAATGCTCCGGCCGGGGATAACAAGGAATCCTTATGACGCTCACCACCACCATCGGAGGCTACCCCCTCTGGTTCTTCCTTGTCCTGGCACTGCCCGTGTTCCTGAACTTCTGGGCCATCGGGCACGCATTCTACCGCAACTTTCCCACCTACCAGGAAAAAATGGTCTGGCTGTGCCTGTCGGTGTTCGTGCCGGTGCTCGGCGGACTCATATACTTGTTCGTAGGCAGGAAAAGAGGAACGAAAGAATCATGAACGCACGCATTGCGGCCCTGGCCGCACTCCTGCTCCTCTCCGGCTGCGCCGGAACCGGCCCTTCCGACAGCGCCGTGAAGGGAAAACCCATCGATCCCCAGGCCCAGGCCCAGGCCAACCTCCTGGCCGAGGTGGACGGGCTGAAATCCCAGGTGCAGCGCCTCTCCGCCGAAGTGGAGGACCTGAACCTGCAGATCCGCACCATGACCGACGGCGACGGCTCCGGCGGCGCGACCACCCTGCCGGAACTCTCCAAGCGCATCCAGAAGGTCGAGGGCAACCTGAAGCAGATGGGGTCGCAGCTCGGCGTCGAAGTCGACGGGCAGCAGCCCGGCTCGGGACAGCCCAATGATCCGGGCGCCCCCGCAGCTGGCGCACCGGGTGCCCAGGCGCCGGGCCAACCCCAGGTGAACGCCCCGGCCGCCCAGACCCCCCAGACTTCCGCACAGCCCCAGGCCCAGGCCCGCACCACCGACGTGCCCGCTGCCGCCGGCACGGACCCGGCCGAGGCCATCTACTCCAAGGGCATGCAGGCTTTCCAGGCCAAGGACTACGACAAGGCCGCAAACATCTGGCGCGACGTGGCAAAGACCTACCCCAAGCACACCCTCGCCCCCAACGCCTACTTCTGGATGGGCGAGGCCTACTTCCAGAAGGGCGACATGGGCCAGGCCGTGCTGAACTACAACGAAGTGGTGGAGAAGTTCCCCAAGAGCAACAAGGCTCCCTCGGCCATGCTCAAGATGGGAATGGCCTTCCAGAAGCTGAACAAGAAAGAGGCCGCGCGCCTCATGTTCTCCGACCTCATCAAGAAATTCCCGGATTCAGCCGAGGCGCGCCGGGCCAAGACTCTCCTCTAAAGGTCTGATCCTATGAACGAAGTCCGCAAAATCGTCCACCTGAGCTTCCCGCCCGATTCCTCGGGCAAGCCGGTGGTCTGCAACATCATCAAGCTTTTCGACCTGTGCTTCAACATCCTCAAGGCCCAGATCAACCCCCGCGAGGTTGGCGAGATGGTCCTGGAGATCAACGGGCTTGAACCCGCCGTCAACGACGGGCTGGCCTACCTGCGCGAGCACGGGCTGACCATAACCCCCGTAGCCCAGACAGTCCGCAAGGACGAGGACGCTTGCGTGCACTGCGGCGTGTGCACCGCCCTGTGCCGCCCGCGCGCCCTGGAAATCGACCGCGCCACCTGGAAGGTGCGCTTCGACTCCGAAAAGTGCGTGGCCTGCGGCCTGTGCGTGAAGGTCTGCCCCGTGAAGGCCATGGAGACCCAGTTGGAGAACGGCTATCTGTAACCCCCTCCGGGAGGTCGGCCATGGATGAGGAGCAACGCACCTTCCTGCGCATCCCGACCAATCTGCACGGTCGCATGCGCATCCTCGCGTCCGGGAAGGAACTTCAGCTTTTTCGCGAGGCGCCCATCACCAGCACCGCGGTGTCCTCCATGGACCTCAAGGCCTCGGGGGTCAACGAGGCGCTCATCAGCGCCTTGCAGGCCATGGACCGCAAGCTGGACCTGCTCATCGGCATCCACAGCCAGGACAGCCTCCAGGAAGATTTCCCGCACCTGCTGGAAGTGGTGGAGATTTCCGGAGCCGGGGTGAAGCTCGCCTGCTCCTACCCTCTCGCCGTCGATCAGCACGTGGAGCTGGTGATCACCATGACGCAGCTTCCGGTGCGCCTTGCCGGAGCCCTGGCCCGCGTGGTCCGCGAGGAAATGCTGGACGGCAGGCAGATCTGGGCGCTCGACTTCACGCGCATCCGCGACCGCGACCTGGAAACAATCGTTCAGTTCGTTTTCCAAACCCAGCGCGACGAGTTGCGCGTCAAGAAGTGGGAGCAGAACTCGTGATGGTCGACAAAGACGCCATGATCGACAGCCTGATGGACCGCTACATGGACGAGATGGTGGAGAACCTGAAAGGGGCCATCACCCAGGCAGTGGAGAAGGAGCTTTCCAAGTCGCTGACGCGCTCGCTCCTCCAGAGCGAGTTCTACAAGCGCCTGAGCGACGACATGCGCGGCGGCCTGCAATCCATCTACAAGGAGCTCTCCGCCGCCCGCCAGGACGAGACTGGGGCGGGCATCGTCAAGGAGAAGAAGCGCGCCGACCAGCTCTTCAGCGAAGCCGCCGACCAGCTGGACACCATCCTCTCCACCACCGAACAGGCCACCGGCGATATCATGGACATCGTGGAGAAGCACCTGGAGATGCAGGCAAAGTCCAACACCATCCTGCACAGCCTGAAGTCCGGCGGCGTCACCAAGGAGCAGCTCCAGGAACTGCGCGACATGAGCGACGCGCTCAACGCCGACCTCATGCGCATCATGACCACCCTGTCCTTCCAGGACCTCACCGGACAGCGCATCAAGCGCATCATCGGAGCCATCAAGAACGTGGAAGCCATCGTGCTGGACCTGTACCTGTCCACCGGCCTCAAGGTGAAAGCCCACGAGGAGGCCCCGGATATGGACCTGGACCAGATCGAGGCGGAAGCGGACAAGAAGGTGTCCGACCTGAAGGGACCGCAGACGGACTCCAGCCAGGCGTCCGTGGACGATCTGCTGGCGTCGCTGGGATTGTAGCGGGACGCGGGCAATTATTTCTGGAATGCAGGGGGCTTCGGCCCCCTTTTTCATGGCCGGGGCCATTTCTGCGGCTCGAGACAAAATGTAGTGAGCACCCCCCGCGTCCTACCGGTACAGCTCGTTCCGAACGCACTGTGGTCAGCATGCCCGTCCCAGCAGAAGCGATTAGCGCGGCTCAGACCCTCCGGTTAGAAGCCGGGGACGGCGGGACAGCACATCGGTCCACCCCGCCGCTCCCGGTCTATGTTTCGATCCTGGTCCTGCCACTCGATCGGGTAATCGGGCGCCAGCATCGCGTCAGGGATGCTACAGCGTCTGCTCCACGGACGTGATCGTGACCACCAGCGCGGCGCGCGCCCATTTGAACTTGGCGACGGCTTCGAAATCCGGCCCGGAGGTCTCGAAGGCGGCCACGCCCCGGATCAGAAATCCCGTGCCCGGGCCGTTTCTTCCGGCCACCTTGCGGCTTCCCACGGTCATCAGCACGTTGTTGTTTCCAGCAACGTTCCGCTCGGTCTTCTGCATTCCCCCGACCGGGATGATGATGCGCTTGCCGTCGGCGATCTTCAGGTAGCTGTTCCAGGTATTGACCAGGTGGGGGCCGTCCGCCCCCTGGCTGGCGATGGCCGCCACGCCTTCGTTCTTTATGACTTCGAGCATTTTTTCAGGAATCATTTCAAACTCTCCATGCAGACGTGTTTCGCCGCGCAAGTTAAGCCTCGGACCGGGGGATACACCCGATTGGCGGACCGGCAGGCCTGGGCACCCGCGCGTCATCGTGGATGTAGCGCAATCGTCGGGGAAAAACAGGTGCAGATGCGAAAAAAAACACGGGGGCAGATTAACACTCGATCGGGCATGCAATGCGTGGGAGACACCGGGAGGAACTCCCGTGCAGGGCATTCCGGCCGGGCCAGGTTCAGCGAAACCCGATCAGGCACGTCCCAAAGAGACTCGACGGGACAGCACTATTCATGCAGGACATCCAGGACCGGAGGGGAGAGTCAGCGGGTGACGACCGGACGAGCCGTTCCAGCAGACTCGGCAGGGTCAGCTCCCAGCAGCAACAGGCTTCTCGGGGCGGCCCGAGCAGACCTTGAAGAGAAGCTCCACTCCCCGGTCTATCTCCTCGGGCGGCATGGCACCGAAGCCCAGGAGCAGCATGCCTGAGTCCCCGCCTCCCCCGTCCAGAGTCTCGGAGAAAGGGTACAGCCTGATTCCCGCTTCCCCAGCCCGGTCCACCAGTCCCTTTTCCCCGAGGTCAAAGCCGGACAGCCGCAGCACCACATGCAGGCCAGCCCCCTGCCCGAGGATGTCGGCACTGTCTCCGAAATGACGCTCTATGGCGCGCAGCAAGGCGTCGTGCCGTTTCTTGCAGCCAGTGCGCACGCGCCGGATGTGCCGCTCCCAGTGGCCGTGCTCCATGAACTTGGCCAGCGTGCTCTGCTCCAGCAGCGAGGACGAGGATTGATAATCGCAGAAAAGCCGGCGGTACTCAGGCAGCGTGGCCTGCGGGAGCACCATGTAGCTCAGGCGCAGCGCAGGCGAGAGGATCTTGGAGAACGTCCCCAGATAGAAGATGTTGCCGCTCGGAGAGAGCCCCTGCAAGGAGGGTATCGGCTCCCCCTGGTACCGCAGTTCGCTGTCGTAATCGTCCTCGATGACGCCGTGCCCCTTCGCCGAGGCCCACTGGATGAGCTTCAGGCGTTTCTCCACGGGCATGACGTGCCCCAGAGGGAACTGGTGCGAGGGCGTGACATAGGCCACGGAGCATCCGCTTTGCCCCAAGGCGTCCAGGTCCATGCCGCCGGAGTGCACGGGAATGGGAACCACCTCCAGGCCATGGTTGCGAAGCACCGACCGGGGGAGGAAATACCCGGGATTCTCGACAGCGACCCTGGGGCGGGACTGCCTGTACAGGCTCGCCACGATGCCCAGGGCGTGCTGCAACCCGGCGCAGACCACGACCTGTTCAGGAGAACAGACAACACCGCGCGAGCGCTCCAGATATTCCTGAATGCACCGGCGAAGCCCCGGATGCCCCTGCATCTCGCCGTACTCGGCGAGATCGGGGGAATGCTCCCGCAGGCTCTCCAGGTAGTACTTGCGCCACAAGGGCGCGGGGAAGCTCTCATGGTCGAGCTTGGCGGGATGAAAATCGTACCGGAAGACAGGCTGGGTACGGGGCAGCGCGTCTGCCAAGTTTGGCGAGCCTGACGCGCGCGGCCTCGGCCCCGAAACCGGGGGCGCGTGCTCGCGGTCCTGGGCGGACACGAAGTAGCCGCTTCGCGGTCTGGCGTAGATGAACCCCTCGGCGTGCAGCTCCAGATAGGTGCTCTCCACCGTGTTGCGGCTGACCGAAAGCTCCCCGGCCAGATCCCTGACCGAAGGGAGCTTGCTGTCAGCGGGCATCTTCCCGGAGAGCACGCGCTCCCTGATCTGCCTGGAAAGCTGCACGTACAACGGCTCGGGGGCGTTGTGGTCGAGGATGAACATGGCGCTCCGCTTTGCTGCCGCCTACTCCTGTTTGACCCCGTACTGCTTGCGCCACTCGTCCAGGAACAAAATCGCCGTCTCCACGGGGGTGAGCTTCCCGGCCCTGGCCCGAAGCGCCCAGACCAGATCGGAGAACGCGGCGTCGGGCGTCAGCCCCAGCCCGGTCAGAAGCGTTGCCGCCTCCTGGCGGTACTCTTCGGGCAGCACGGACATGGCGTCCTCGTCCTGACGCGGCTTGGGCCACCCCTCCAGGCGTTCTTCAAGAAATGCGATCAGGGTCCGCATGCGGGCCTGGTAGGTGTGATCCGCAAGCGCGCGCGACCGCGCCTTCCGGGCGTACTCCGCGCGCTCGTCAGGGGCAGCCAGAAAGTGCTGAATCTTTTCGGTCAGCTCGTCCATGCTACCGAACGTGGCAAGCTCGTCCGGGCCGAACATCTCGGGAAGCAGCTGACGGCGGTCCACCAACTGGAACGCGCCGCACATGGCCAGTTCGAAGGTGCGCGGATTGACGAAATCCCCGCCCGAGACCAGCTCTTTGGGCGACACGCTGGAGTGCAAATTCAGGTTCACTGCCGTGGCGTTGAAGATCTTCACCGAGTCCTCGGAGGAAATGCGCTCGCCCCCGCGCTGCACCAGCGGAGCCAGAATCTCGTCGCCCTCCCAGTCCGAGCCCCAGATCTTCAGGCCGAAACGCATAAGCTCCTTGAAGGCCGCGCGCCGGTTGGGATAGCCCGCGCCCAGGAAGGCCAGGTCCGCGCCGAACTGGCGCTTCTCCACGGGTGAGAGTTCCAGCGGCTTATGGAATTCCGGGTCGGCGGCCAGCGGCAGATACAGCCCGTTGGGCTGGCCGGCCTCGGCCAGCCTGGAGAGCAGCGGCTCCTTCTGGATCACCGCGAAGGCGTCGTAGTGGGCGGCGTAGGCCTCCCAGTAGGTGAACAGCCGGAAGTCCTCCACGAACCACATCACCGAGGGGATGCCTGCCTGACGCAGGCGCTTGAGTACCTGCTTGGTCAGGGGAGCCTGGGCCATGGCCAGCACCAGGTCGGGCTGGAAGGTCTCGGCCTTGGAGAGTATGGCCTGGGCCACCACCTGCAAAAAGGCGTGCTCCAGGTAGTCCAGGCGCTCCGTGGTGACGCGAAGCCCCTTCAGGGCCGAAAACGCCCCATGGAACTCGGGTGCCTCGAAGGTCTCCACCACGTGCCCCAGCGAGGCCAGGGCCCGCTGGCAGGACCGCCCCACCGGCAGGGAGCCGCCGTAGAGGGGAAGAACCACGAGTATGCGCAGGGGGCGGCTCATAAAACCTCAAGTATTGCTTGATGTTTTTCCAGCATGAAATCAGGCTCCTCCACCAGGCGCTCGGCCAGATCCGGCGCGGGCGGCGAATCGCTGCCGGCCTTTATACCCAGATGCCGCGCCACGAAGGCCCGCACCCGGCGACGCTCGGCCTGTTCGGCCAGTTCGCGGGGAACCGCCCCGGCGAAGGGCTCGCACACCACGCCAAGCGCGTCGAAATCGGTTCGATAGCCCACCAGTCCGGCAGGCGGCTCTCCCTGTCCCTTGCCTGCGGCGAGGCGCAGGAATTCGCGCTGGCGGAATACGTCCAGGCAGGCGGTCCCGCAGGGACACGGAGCGGATTCCAGGCACGGCGAGCACTCCTGCACGGCCTGCCACACGGTGTGACCCCGACCGTAGGGACCGGTCTCGTGGCACCAGGCCGAGGACAAAAAAACCGCGGACACCGGCACGCCGAAATGCGCGGCCAGATGCATGATGCCCGTGTCCGGCGTGAGCAGCCGGTCCAGCCCGGCCACCCTGTCGGCCAGCTCCCGCCAGCCGGTGCGCCCGGTCAGGTCCGTCACGCGGTCCAGCAGGCGCGCGGGCAAACGCGACATCAGTTCCCTGGCCGCCGGGCGCTCGGACGCGGTGCCGAAAAGGGTGATCCTGGCGTCTGTGGCCAGGGGCAGCATGGCCTGCACCACCGGGGCCAGCACTTCGGGCGGCAGGGAGCGCCTGGCGTGGCGTCCGGCCATGGCCACGCCCAGGCCCCCGCCTCTCGGCGCGGCATCCGGGTTCACCCTGGGCGCGTCCGCCATGGGCAGGCTGAACCCGGCCCAGAAATCCGCCAGATTGACGGCCCCGAGCCGTCGGTTCTTGGTCCAGCGCATGGCCATGGCCGCCCAGGGATCACGCGTGGGCTGCCCGGACTCCAGCCGGTAGCCGCGCACGGTGTCCGGGTCGAACAGGCTGCTGACGGCCATGCTCAGGCCCGCGAAATTGAGATTAAACACCCGTCCGAATCCCGCCCCGGCCAGTTCGGCCAGAGAATCAAGCAGCCGCGAGGGGTCCGGCGCACTGTGCGCGTTCACCGCGTGCACCACGGCGTCCGGGTACAGGAGCCCGGCCAGGCTCTTGAGCGAGGCGTCCACCAGCAGGTGCACATCGCGTCCGGCGCGGGTCAACCCCAGCACCAGCCGCTTGGTCTGCACGAGGTCCCCGAAACGGGCAAGCTGCACAACCAGCACGGGTTTCATGGGAATCTGGGTTATCCCAAGGCCGGGGGGAAAGAAAGTGGCTTTGCGTACAGGGCCGGATTTGTTATGGTGCTTGCCCATGCGATACTACCCCCTGTACGCGGACCTTTCCCGCAAGCGCTGCCTCGTGGTGGGCGCAGGAGAAGTCGGCCGCCGCAAAATCGGAACGCTGGCCGCCTGCGGCGCCAGCGAAGTCCTGGTCCTGGAGACCCGCGCCCCGGACGCGGACCTGCTGGACACCCTGGCCCTGCCCTCCGTGATCTTCGAGCAGCGCTCCTTCCAGGACTCGGACCTGGACGGGCGCTTCCTGGTCATCGCCTCCACCTCCAACGAGGAGCTCAACTGGCGCATCAGCCGCGCCTGCGAGGAGCGCGGCATCCTGTGCAACATCGTGGACCAGCCCGAGAAGTGCAGCTTCATCGTGCCCGCGCTGTTCACCCAGGGCGACCTGACCGTGGCCATCTCCACCGGGGGCGGCTCCCCGGCCTTGGCCCGCAAGATTCGAAAAGAGCTCGGCGAGTTCCTGGGCTCCGAATACGGCGCGGTGCTTGTGCTCATGAGCAGGCTTCGGCCCATGGTCCTGGAGCTTGGCCTGGGCTCGCCCAGAAACGCCGCCATCTTCAGGGGCCTGGTGGACTCGGGGCTCCTGGAAGCACTGGAACGAAAGGACCAGGCCATGGCCTCGGACCTTCTGGCCGGGCACATTCCCGACGAACTGCATGCGCGCATCCCGGAGATTCTGGATGGCCTTTGCTGAAACGCTCCCGTACGCGATTCTGGCCCTGTACCTCATAGGCAGCGGCGGCCACATCTGCGGCATCCTCACCCACAACGAGCGACCGAAGAAGCTCGGCGGGGCCATCTCTGGCGCGGGTTTCGCCCTGCACGCCCTGACCCTGGGGCTTCAGCTGGCGGATAATCCCTCCCTGGCCCTGACCAGCGGCGAATTCTACCTGAGCCTTTTTTCCTGGAGCCTTCTGCTCATCCTGTTCATCCTGTGGATTCGCCTCAAGATGTCCTTTCTCGGGCTCATAGCCACGCCCCTGGCCATGGTGGTGCTGCTCGGCTCCCAGGCAGTCACCTCGGCGCGCGTCCCTCTTCCGTCCTCGTTGGCGGGCCTGTTCTTCGGGCTGCACATCGGCACGCTGTTCATCTCCATGGGACTCATGGCCATGGCCGCCGCTGCCGGAGCCGTCTACCTGAAGCTCGAAAAGCGCATCAAATCCAAGGAGAAGCTGCTGGGAGTCTGGGCTGCACTGCCATCGCTCGACAAGCTGGACGCAGCCAACCGCCTGGCGGTCACCGTGGGGTTCCCGCTGTACACCGTGGGCCTGGTCTCGGGCTTTCTCTGGGCCGGACTCACATGGCCGCGCTTCTTCTCCTGGGACCCCAAGGAAGTGGCGGCAGTGTTCATCTGGCTGCTGTTCGCCTATCTGTTCCACCAGCGCGTGGCCCTCGGCTGGCGCGGCAGAAAGACCGCCTGGCTGGCCATCTGGGTTTTCGGGCTGACCCTTGCCTCGATGTTTGGAATCAACTTTCTGGTCAAGACGCACCACAGTTTCACCTGATGCAGCACGACATTCATCTTTTCGGCCTGAACCACCGCACTGCCGACGTGGGCGTGCGGGAGTGCTTCGCCCTCAAGGACCAGGAACGCTTCGAGGAGTGCGTGCGCTCCCTGGGGCGCGCCGTGGACGAGGTGCTGGTGCTCTCCACCTGCAACCGAGTGGAAATCCTGGTGGTGGCCCCGCGCGGCTCCGGAGTTTCCGAAAAAGTCCTGGAGTGCTGGGCCCGGGCCAGCGGCAAGGAAGGCCGCGAACTGGCCCCCCACGTCTACGAGCACCGCGACCTGGACGCCGTGGAGCACCTCTTCCTGGTGGCCTCCGGGCTCGACTCCATGGTGCTTGGCGAGCCGCAGATCCTCGGGCAGCTGAAGCAGGCCTACAAGTCCGCCGTGGACAAGGCCCAGGCCCGCGTGGTGGTCAACCGCATGCTGCACAAGGCCTTCTCCACGGCCAAGCGAGTGCGCACCGAGACCGGCATCGGCACCAGCGCCGTGTCCATCAGCTACGCCGCCGTGGAGCTGGCCAAGCGGATCTTCGGCGAGATGGGCGACAAGAAGGCCATGCTGATAGGCGCCGGCGAAATGGCGGAACTCGCCGCCACCCACCTGGTGGGGGCCGGCGTCAATTCCCTGTACGTGGTCAACCGCACTCTTTCCCGGGCCGAGGAGCTGGCCTCCCGCTTCAAGGGCAAGGCCTACTCCTTTCCGGAGCTCATCGAACGCCTCCCGGAAGTGGACATCGTCATTAGCTCCACCGGTTCAGCCGAACCCATCATCCGGGCGCGCGACATCAAGGATGTCCTGAAAAAGCGCAAGTACCGCCCCATGTTCTTCATCGACATTGCGGTACCGCGAGACATCGACCCGGACATCAACAGCCTGGACAACATCTACCTCTACGACATCGACGACCTCAAGGAAGTGGTGGAGGAAAACAAGGCCCAGCGTCAAAACGAAGCCGAAAAGGCCCGCGCGATCATAAAAAGCGAGACCGCCAAGTTCGGCCAGTGGCTGGATTCCCTGGACCTGCAGCCTACCATCGTGGACCTGCTGACGCATGGCGAGGAACTGGCCCGCAAGGAACTGAAAAGGACGCTCAAGCGCCTGGGGCCGGACTGCGACGACGCGGTCAAGGCCGCGGTGGAAACCCTGGCCTTGTCGCTTTCGCGCAAGCTCTACCATGACCCCCTCATCTTCCTGAAGCGGCGCTCCCAGGAGGAAGGCGGCGAACGGTTCCTGGACCTGGCGCGCCGCATGTTCAACCTCGACGAGGACCCCGTGCCTCCCGAGGCTCACCTGGATCGCAAGAACACTCTGGAGGACTAGATGCGCTCCTACTCCATCGACGAATTGAGCGAAGAGGCCGTGGAAAGGATCGAGGAACGCCTCGCCCAAAAGGGCTGGACGGGTTCCATCAAGGGCATGTATTACGTTCCCATCCCGGATGACCTGCTGGCCCCGGATCAGCGCGAGCATATGGAGTCCTGCGGCCCCTTCTTCCTGCCGTTGGAGACCGGTGACGGCTGGGTTCGCCTGGAACTTCTGGTGCGCGCGCGCCAGATACTGCGCTGCTCATGCATCGCCTACGCCAATCCGGCGTTGCGCGAACATATGATCGACATGCTCGACAGCCTCATTCGCGAGTTGGACATCGCCGTCTAGGAGTTCCACATGGCATCGGTTCAATGGTCCGACACCCTTTCGGTCAACATTCAGGAGATCGACCTCCAACATCGTCAACTGATTGAACTGGTGGCAGAACTGGAAAAAGCACTGGCAGACGGCGTCGACAAGGAAATCATGGGCCGCGTCATCCGCGAACTCAACACCTACGTGCGCGAACACTTCTCAACGGAAGAGCGGTGGATGGCCCGCTACGAGTTCCCCGGCCTCAAGGCGCACGCCGCCCAGCACGAGCAGTTCGTGGAAACGCTTCTGCACTTCGAACTGGACTACCTGGCCGATCGCAAGGAACTGTCCTCGGAACTGCTGGCCTTCCTCATGAACTGGTTAAAGGAGCACATCCTGGGCTTCGACCAGCACTACGCCCGCTACTTCCAGGAAAAAGGGTACATCTGATCCCATGTCCCCTCTGCCGGGACTCCAGGATCTCCCGCCCTGGGCGGCTCACCTGTGCCTGAGGGTCGAATCGTTCCTGACAGGCGCCCTCCCCGATACGCTTGACGGTCGCCCGGTGGTGCTGGCCGTGTCCGGAGGCCTGGACTCCATGGCCCTCACCGTCATCTTCCAGGCGTTGTCCAAGCGCCTGGGCTGTATTGTCGCAGTCGCCCACATGGACCACGGCCTGCGCCCGGATTCAGGCCGGGACGCGGCCTTCGTGGCGGATTTTTGCGGCGAAGTTGGCCTGCCGTGCCTGAACGTCGCCCGGGATGTGGCAGCGATGGCACGGACATGGAAAACGGGCATCGAAGACGCCGGCCGCCGTGCCCGATACGAATGGCTTGAAGAGGTGCGCCAGCAGCGGGACGCCGCGTGCATCGTCACAGCCCACCACCTTGACGACCTGGCCGAGGACCAGCTCCTGCGCCTGATTCGCGGCGCGGGCTGGCCGGCGCTTGGCGGCATGCGCGCCTGGGACGGCTCGCGGCGGATCCTGCGCCCGCTGCTCATGACCCGCAAGGCGGAACTGCGGCGGCTGCTCGAGGCATTGGGCCTTGCTTGGCGCGAGGACCCGAGCAATCGGGACCCGGCTTTTGCGCGCAACAGGGTGCGCAACGACATACTGCCCCTGCTGACTCGTGAAAATTCTGACTATCTCGGTGCTGCGGCCGAGCTGTGGCGACAGGCACGCACCGATGAAATCCACTGGAATGACGCCATCCTGGCTGCAACGAACGCTGTGCAGGACACAGGCTGTTCGGCTTTCCTTCCGGATGCCACCTTGAACACGTGTTCCCAGGCGCTGCGCCTTCGGCTCTATAAGCGCGCCGTGGAGGAGGTCGGCCCTGGTCAGGCTCTGGCCGGGCAGCTCCACGCACTGGACGAGGCCTGGCGCAACCGTCTGATTGGAAAGACCATTCAGTTTCCCGGCGGCAAGGAGGCGCGGCTCAAGCGGGGTGGAATCTCCTTCTGTTCGCTCGGGTCGTCCAACCCTCCCAACAGCGTTGACACCGGCTTGCCCAGACGATAGAAACCACCGATTGTGACTTTTTAAACAAGGAGGCGGCGCGTGAATATCCTGATCTTCGGGCCTAACGGCAGCGGCAAGGGAACCCAGGGTTCCTTGGTGAAGGACAAGTACAACTTGGCCCACATCGAGTCCGGCGGCATCTTCCGCGAACACATCGGCGGCGGCACCGAGCTCGGCATGAAGGCCAAGGCCTACATCGACCGCGGCGATCTGGTTCCCGACGACATCACCATCCCCATGGTCCTTGAGACCCTGAAGACCCGCGGCGCCGGCGGCTGGCTGCTGGACGGCTTCCCCCGCAGCATCGTGCAGGCCCAGAAGCTTTGGGAGGCCCTGCAGGCCGCGAACGTGAAGCTCGATTACGTCATCGAGATCCTGCTGCCCCGCGAAGTGGCCAAGAACCGCATCATGGGCCGCCGCCTTTGCAAGAACGACAACAACCACCCCAACAACATCTTCATCGACGCCATCAAGCCCAACGGCGACAAGTGCCGCGTCTGCGGCGGCGAACTCTCCGCCCGCGCCGACGACCAGGACGAAGGCGCCATCGGCAAGCGCCACGACATCTACTACGACACCAAGACCGGCACCCTGGCCGCCGCGTACTTCTTCAAGGACCTGGCCGAAAAGGGCGAGAGCAAGTACATCGTGCTCAACGGCGAAGGCTCCATCAGCTCCATCAAGGACACCCTGCTCTCGCAGCTGGCCTAGTCCCGAACATTGCCATTCCTGCCCCGGAGCTTTGCGGCCCCGGGGCATTTTTTCTTTATGAGCACACCCATCGATTCGCTCCTGGCGGCCCTGGCCGCGACGCCCTCCGGCAAGACCCTGTTCAATCCCTTCCGGGACGAAAGACTCGCAGGAAACCTCAAGCTGTACCTGAACTATCTGGCAAGCCGCCCCACTCCTCTGGCCATGATCGGCGAGGCCGCCGGACACAGGGGATGCGCCCTGACCGGGATGCCCTTCACCAGCCCCGAGACCCTGCGCGACTCCCGGAACGACTTCTTCGCCACCCACCGGGACAAGCTCTTCCGCCAGGGGGACATCCACGAGCAGAGCGGACGTTTCGTCTGGGGCGTGGCCGACGCCCACGGCATCATGCCCCTGGTGTGGAACGCGCTTCCCCTGCATCCTCACTTGCCTGGCAAGCCCCGCAGCAACCGCACCCCCACGAAGACCGAACTGGAACTTGGCGAACCGCTGCTCAGGCAGGTCCTGGACATCTTCCGCCCCAAGGTCATCGTGGCGGTCGGCCGCAAGGCGCAGGAGTCCCTGGGGAAACTGTTTCCCGCGCTGGAATTCCACACCGTGCGCCACCCGGCCATGGGTGGCAGCAACCTGTTTCGTTCCCAAATGGCCGGAATCCTCGCCCAGATGCCTGGCAGGCAGGGTTGATCGCAAGGCCTGTCCAACCCTGGGCTCCGAGGGGAGACGGACTGTTCACGCTTGGCAGGTGTACGCCCATCGGCACTGCTCGCAGAGCTCGGGGCTGAAGGGGTTCCGGGATGGGCGGATCAGGCGTGATCGGGCAGGCGGGAAGTCAATCCTTGGGCTGCATCATGCGCTCGTAGAGCTTTTCGTAATCCCTGGCCATCCGGGCGGACGTGAAATGCCGTGCTGCCCTGTCCCGGCTGCTGTCGCTCATGGCCCGGGCCAACGACGAGTCGTTCAGGATGGCCGCAACCGCCTTGGCCAGCTTGTCTTCCGCCAGCACGGGAACCAGCATGCCCTGTTTCCCATGCTCGATCTGCTCGGGTATCCCCCCCACGGCGTAGGCCGCCACCGGGAGGCCGTGGGCCATGGCCTCCAGCACCACCAGGGGATGGTTGTCCGACAGGCTGGGGTACACCAGCACGTCCGCAGCGAACAACAGCGCCTCCAATTGCTCGCCCCCTACGTAAGGCAGCGTCAACAGCCCCTCGCGGCGTTCGCCCCCCGCTCCTCCGGCCACGATGCCAAGCGTCCCCGGAACCATCCCGGCGATACGCGCAAGCAGGCTCTCGACCAGGTCGCCGCCCTTGTAGGCGGCGTGCGCGCCGCCATGAGCCAGGAACAGGACCACCCTGGCCTCCGGTGTGATCCCGAAGCGGGACCTGGCTTCGACCTTGCTCATATTGCGCCGGGGCAGGTCCACGCCGTTGGGGATCACCCGCACTGTCGCACCCGGCCACTCCTGGCGCAGCATCCCGGCCAGCCAGGACGACGGCGACACCAGCACGGGACGCGACGCAATAACCGCGCGACGCTTCAGGGCTCGGTTCATCTCCGACTTCGGATACTCCCTGGGGCAAGGGTCCTCGCAGGCCCGCGCATGATGCGAGCAGAACACGGGATAGACGCATCCTCCGGTAATCAGAGAACAGTCGTGCACGGTGATGAGAAAGGGGCGTGAAGGCGCGCCAAATCCCGCCAGCAGCCCCGGCCAATCCTGGGTGCCGTGCACATGGACCAGGGACGCGCCGGGTTCGTGCCCTCCCACGCCACCCGCCGCGCACATGCTGTCGGAATGATACTGCGGGTCCGCGTCGCAGGCGCTGCCGCAATCGTCGATCTCGAAGCTCAAGCCGCTCTCCCAGCCGCCGCCGTGATGGGTCATCAGCATGCGGGCCACCCTGACCGCTCCGCCGCGCATGCGCAGCAGCACGTGATGGTGCACATCCCTGACCTCAGGCATCCGCGCGCTCCAGCAGGTCGTGTTTGAGGCACCACAGCACGTGCGCCTGGGCGTCCTCCTGGCCGAGTCCGGCCACTGCGGAGCAGAGCCGCCCGCACAGCGCCTGGGCGTCGACGGGCTTTCGGGCCAGGACCAAAAGAGCTGGCAGGATTTCCGGGTCGATCATGCCGGACAGGCCCTCGTAGACGATGGGATAGTCCTGGCCCCGGTACACGGCATTGCCCAGTCGGCTGAGCACGATGCGCATCCCGGTACCAAGCCGGGAGGTCGGGTATCCTCCGAACACGTCAGCGTAGGCCACGTTTCCGGGATGCTTTCCTGCTGGCTGGACCGGGACGTCCTCCCGCCAGAGGGACTCCCAGAGCTCCACATGCCGGGCGGCCACGGACTCCCAGGAATAGTTGGAGGCCAGTTGGCGCGCGGCCTGTCCCATGCGTCGGCGGAGCGCGGCGTCCCCGGCCAGCCGCTCCAGGGAGGAGGCCATGGCGGCGACGTCCACGGCCAGGCGCTGGGCCAGAATCAACTGGGTGTGGTTGTCGAAGCCCATGGGAGCCATCAGGTCCACCGTGTCGCTGACGGAAGGGCCGAGCGTGGGGACATGTTCCCCGGTGTGGCCGTGCTCCACAAGGTCGCGGTACCCGTCGAAATCCGAAGCGATGACCGGCAGGCCCATGGCCTGCGCCTCCAGCAGGGTCAGGCCGAAGGTTTCCTGAAGATTGTCCGACGGCGAGAGGAACACGTCCGATGCGGCGTAGAGCTCCCATTTGCGCTGGTCGGAGGGCCTCTCCACCACGGTCAGGGGCAGACCGATATTGCGGGCCAGGTCGGTCAGAATGCGCCCGCCCCAGTCCTCCTCGTCGGTCCATCCGGCCAGAACCAGCCTTACCGAAGACGCGTGCCGGTCGCCAAGAATCAGACGATGGAAGGCGCGCAGGATGGGCAGGAAATCCATCTTGGAGCTGTGGCACAGCCGCGCAAGCACCAGAAAGACCACCTCCTCGCCGAAGCCCAGATCCTGGCGCAGGTGCTCGCGGCGCTGCCGGTCCGGAGGCGAATAGGCCTCCAGATCCACGCCCAGCGGAATGTGTCGCACCTGAGGCTGCGCGAACTCCACAGGGTCCAGGCCGTAGCCCTGGCGCAGGATGCGATAGTAGGCGTTCACCACATCCACGGCCGCGCGCGAGGTGGCCACCACGGCGTCGCGCGCAGTGGTGCAAGGGCTTAAGTGCCGCAGGAAATCCTGACCGTAACGGGCGTAACTCAGCGAATGCGTGACGGAAGTGATGGGAAAGATTTTCCGGGAACAGGCATTTCGAAGCGCCGCCAGGTGTCCCGGGTGGAGGATACAATCGGAGAGATGAAACACGTGGTGTTCCTGGGCGGCCAGCTGCCTGGGCAGTTCGCGCCGGTGCACGACCTGGAGCCGCGCGCTGTCCCACAGGCGGGGCCAGGCTTCCTGAAGCTTGCCGGACAGTTCGCGGCATGCCGCCTCGGACGCGGGATAAAAGCGGTACGCGTCGTAGGGGTCGAGGCGCAGGAGTCCCTTCAGAAAGGCCGCATTGGCCTGGGTGCGGCCAAGAACAGGACCTGATTCCAGGAACGGGTCCAGACTGGCCCAGATTCGCGTCGTGAACATGGAATCAGAAACCATGGGGTGAGCCGGAAGTCAAACGGACCGGCAAGGCAAGGTATTCATACACATGGCTCGCGATTTGCATATGGCGATCGGGCACGGCACGCCCAAAACTTGGAGGAACGCCATGCGACGCGCAAACAGATCTGATCTCATCTGGGGCCTTGGGCTCGAAGACTCACTGTGCACGGCCATTGAAGACGCGCTGGGCTCGGGTTACCATCTGCGCAACTGGCCTATCGACGGATTGCCCTCCAAGCGTGACATGGACAAAGCCAGCCCGCTCACGGTGTGGGTGCCGTTGTCGGTGTGGAATGCACTGCCGCCTTCGGCGCGCAAGCACCTGCGCGATTGGGAGCTGACCCAGCGGGTCCTGCTGCTGGACGGTCCGCACGATGGACCGGACGTCGAGGAAATCCTGGAGTTGGGCTTCCTTACGGCCCTCACGCCGCCCATCACCGCCAACAAGATCCGCGACGCCGTGTTCCGGGCCAAGGAAGTGCGCGGCCTCTATGACGACATCTTCAGCATGACACGCGAAATCATGCTGGAACGCGAACTCCTGGCACGCAAGACCGACCAGATCATCTTCCTGAACACGCTGCTCACCCGTGCCTCCCAGTCGCTGGAACCGGGCATGATCCTGTCCAATGCCCGCGAGGACCTGAGCCTCCTGTTCCCCGTGCAGGGGCTTCAGGGCGCGTTCTGGCAACCCGCCGAGGACGGCAGGCTGGAGGCGGAGCTGTTCCTGGCTCCGGGCCTGGACCAGCACGGCAGGCAGCTCTGGGTGGAATTTCTGCTGGCCAGTGCGGCCAAGCTTGCGGGCGGCCCGGTGGACGCCTTCACTGTGGAGAACCTTTTCCAGATTTCGCCGGACACGGTCCTGCCTGAACCCGGCAGCCAGACGGCCATGCTCCTGCCGCTCAAGGTGGCAGGCAGCTCCTTCGGGTGCTTGGCCATCGCCAAGTCCAAGGAAATCCGCCTGGGAAAGGACCAACTGGTATCGCTGAACGCGGCGGGCAACCACCTGGCACTGGCTCTCAGGAATGCCATGCTGTTTCGCGAGGTGAAGACCAAGGCCGACCATGACGGTCTGACGCGCATCCACAACCGCCAATCCTTTGACGAGCGCCTTGCGGACGAACTCAAGCGCCACCAGCGCTACGGCCACAACCTGACTCTCCTGCTGTTCGACCTGGACCACTTCAAGGCCGTGAACGACACCTACGGGCATCAGGCAGGCGACATGGTACTGAAGGACGTGGGCAACATCCTGGACGAATCCTGCCGAGACACGGACTTTGCGGCCCGCTACGGCGGCGAGGAGTTCGTGGTCATCCTGCCCCAGACCAACGAGGACCAAGCCTGGGTCCTGGCCGAACGCCTGCGCCGCAAGATTGAACAGAAGCTGTTCCAGTACGCGGGCAGATCTTTCCAGGTGACGGCTTCCATTGGTGTGGCCACGCTGACCCCCGGTTCGCTGGACAAGCGCGAGGATCTGATCCGTAAAGCAGACCAGGCCCTGTACCTGGCCAAATCCAGCGGACGGAACATGGTCTGCGTGTCCCAACCCAATCGGAAAAAGAAGGCCATGGCCATGGCCCGTCCGGCTTGACAGAACGCTTCTTCCGGCATACTGATGACTGCTTCAAGGGCAGTTAGCTCAGATGGATAGAGCGTTGGCCTCCGGAGCCAAAGGCCACAGGTTCGAATCCTGTACTGCCCACCACAAGGAATTCAAGGGGTTGCGACCAAAAGTCGCAACCCCTTCGTTATTGCTGGCTACCCTATGGCTACCCTGCCTCGTCTTTCACCCTGTAAGGCGGCGCGCCATTTGGCACTGATTTGCGCGCGATTCGGCACGCCGCTCACCCCGCGGGCGAAGCTGGAAACAAAGCGCCCCCATTCCCGGCGGAAACGTCACAAGAGTGCCCCGCCAACAGGGTATCCTCTTCATTTTCACGCTCACAACGGCCAATCCGACTGAAACTGCTTCGTTTCCCAGAAAACAAAGCGTTTCTAACCAATTACTTGCCTGTTTCTGCCGAAATTGCGAAGAGAGACCCTTCATTGCCAACGCCCGGCGTGAAGTCGGAACCAGCAGGGAGGATACATGCGCAGTATCGCCGAAATGATGGCAACACTGGCCACGCAGGAAGGAATGACCCAGACCGAGGTCCCGGGCGTCAGGCTCTACAAGACCTCGCGCGACATCCCCCGCGCTCCGCTTCTATATCGGCAGGGAGTGATCATCGTGGGCCAGGGCGCCAAGAGGATCTATCTGGGGGACGAGGTGTACATCTACGATCCCGACCATTACCTGGTGCTCTCCGTACCCCTCCCGGCGGAATGCGAGGCCACGGTCTCGGCGGACGAACCGCTGTTGTCGGTGGCCGTGGACATCGACATGGCGATGCTCGGCAGCATCATCTCCCAATTGGAGGAGCAGCAGGGCTATGAGTGCCCGCGCCCCGGATGCAGGAACCTGGGCCTTTCCCTGGCGAAAGTGGACGATGGGTTCAGGGAAAGCGTGCACAGACTCCTGCACGCCCTGGCCTCCCCCCTGGAGAGCAGGGTTTTGGGGCAGGGGCTGGTCCGGGAGCTGCTCTTCAGGATCATGTGCGGGGAGAACGCCGCGTCGCTGCACGCCCTGGCCGTGAAGAACACCGGCATATCGCGCATCGACAAGGCCCTGAAGCAGATCCACAACAACTTCGACCAGCCCTTCAATGTGGACCAACTGGCCGGATTCGTGAATATGAGCACCTCGGCCTTCCACCGGGCTTTCAAGGAAGTGACCTCGCTCTCCCCCATCCAGTACCTCAAGAAAGTGAGGCTCAACAAGGCGAAGAGCCTGCTGGTGGGCGAGGGCCTGCGGGCAAGCGAAGCCGCCCGCATGGTCGGTTACGAGAGCGTCCCCCAGTTCAACCGCGAGTTCAAGCGCTACTTCGGCGCGAGCCCCCGCAAGCTCCCTGAGATGCAGCGGAACTGAAACGCCCGCGACGTACAGGCGGCGCAGGCCTGTTGAAGCTCGTCCGGGCGCGCTCAGGCAGGAAAGAGGTTGTTGATCTTGCAGGCCGCACAGGCCGCGCCGAAGCCGTTGTCGATGTTCACCACGGTCACTCCGCTGGCGCAGGAGGTGAGCATGCCCAGCAGCGCCGAAAGCCCGGACAGCGACGCGCCGTACCCCACCGAGGTAGGCACGCCGACGATAGGCTGGGACACCAGCCCTCCGATGACGCTGGCCAGCGCCCCTTCCATGCCCGCCACCACGATGATCACCCGTGCCTTGCGGATGACCGACAGCCGGTCCAGCAGCCGGTGAATGCCCGCCACGCCGACGTCGGAGATGACCGAGGCCCGGCTCCCCAGCATCTCGCAGGTCACGCGCGCCTCTTCCGCAACCGGCAGATCCGAAGTCCCGGCGGTGACGATGGCGATCTCACCCTCCCGCCAGGCGATCTCGCATCGGGTGAGGGTCAGGGTGCGGCCCAGGGCGTTGTACTGCGCCTCCGGGCAGACGGTCTGCACGTGCCTGGCCATTTCGGGCGAAACCCGCGTGGCCAGGACGTTGGCGTGCTCGCGCATGCGTGCGAAGATCTCCCCCACCTGCTCCGGGGTCTTGCCCTCGCCGTAGATCACTTCGGGGAAGCCGTTGCGCAGGCAGCGATGCAGGTCGATCTTGGTGTGGCCCATGTCCATGAAAGGGAAGTCTCGTAACTGTTGCATCCCTTGTTCCACGTCCAGGCTGCCGTTCCTGATGCCGGTCAGCAGTTGTTTCAGAGTCTCTTGCGTGTCCATGATCTCTATCGTGTCTCGTTTTACGAGGTTTTTACGTTCAGGCTGCCCATCCGGTAGCCTGCCAGGTCCACGGCGACGTGGCGGTAGCCCAGGCTTTTAAGCCGGGCGTCAATGCCGTGGCGTCTGTCCGCTTCGACAATATCGGCCACCTGCCCTCGCGGCACTTCGATGCGAGCCAGTTCTCCGTGGCTGCGCAACCGCACCGCCGTGAATCCCAGCTCTTTCAGGAATTGTTCGGCCTGGTCGATGCGCCGGAGTTCGGCTTCCTCGATGCGCGTGCCGTGGGGAATGCGCGAGAGCAGGCACGCCGCCGCCGGTTTGTCCCAGGAGGGCAGGCCGTGCTCTCTGGACAGGTCCCGGATTTCCTGCTTGGTCAGGCCAGCCGTGAGCAAAGGGCTTTTGACGCCAAGTTCCCCCAGCGCCCGCAGGCCGGGGCGGTAGTCGTCCAGGTCGTCCAGGTTGGTCCCGTCCAGCACATGGCCGATCTCCTCGGCGGCGGCCACCTGCGCGAGCAGGGAGAAGAGGGCCTTCTTGCATATATAGCAGCGCTCCGGCGGATTGTCGCGCAGGACCTCGGGAAAAGGAACCTCGACGATCCGATGGGCCGCCTGCATGGCCCGGGCCGCGCGCTCCGCTTCTTCGACCTCCGCCTCCGCCATGTAGGACGTGGAAATGGTCACTGCCAGAACGCCGTCGCCCAGGGCCTGGCGGGCGGCATGCAGCAGGAAGGTGCTGTCCAGACCGCCGGAAAAGGCAATCACGGCTTTCCCCAGGGTGCGCAGTCCGCCCAGCAGGGTCCGGTACTTGTCGGCCCTGGTTCTGTCTGATGTCTTCATGGGGTCCGCTATTTCCTGTGCCTGCCGATGAGGGTGTAGACGTCGCCCAGGGGCAGGCCGTGTTTGCGGGCGAGCTCCCGGCAGTCTTCCAGCTCCGGCTTGGAGCGGATCACCTTGCCGTCCCGGATGGCGTTCTTCATGGTCACCGGCCCAAGAGGCGTATCCAGGCGCTCGAAGGAAATCTCCAGCACGGTCTTGTCGATGGGGATGCTCTTTACCCCGAGCGTAGTGGTGTGCCTGAACAGCAGGTCCTTGAAACGCTCCTCGTCAGCGGCGGAGCACAGGAGCGACACGCAGGTGGCTGGACGGTTCTTCTTCATGACGATGGGCGTGAAGTGCACGTCCATGGCCCCGTTTTCCATCAGCACGTCCATGGCCACGCCCAGCATCTCGCCGGTCATGTCGTCGATGTTGCATTGCAGCAGGCGGGCCGCCTGCACCGATGCGCCGCATCCGGACTGCGCCGGGCGCGCCAGTTGGACCCGCAGCACGTTGGGGATGGCCACTTCCCGGTGGCCGATGCCGTAGGCGGTCTTTTCCGAAATGAACGCCGGGGTGGCGGTGAACTGGTCCGCCAAGGCCGCCAGGATGGCCGCGCCCGTGGGGGTGGTGGCTTCGTGGTTCACTGCGCCACGCGTGGTGGGCACGCCCTGGAGGATCTCCACCGTGGCCGGAGCCGGAACCGGGATGAGGCCGTGGGCGCAGCGCACGAAGCCCCCGCCCAACTCCACCGGGGAGGCCCACACCGCGTCCACGCCCAGGCGGTGGAAACAGATGGCCGCGCCCACGATGTCCACGATGGAGTCTGTTGCGCCCACTTCGTGGAAGTGGACTTCATGGAGCGCCTTCCCGTGGACCTTGGCCTCGGCCCGGGCCACTTTCAGGAAGATGGCCAGGCTGGTCTGCTTGACCGCGTCCGGCAGGGTGCTGTCCATGATGATGGCCTCGATGTCCGCGAGGTTGCGGTGCGCGGCGTGGCCGTGAGGGGCATGCGGGGCGGCTTCGTGCGCGTGCTGATGCTGGTGATGCTGGCCCTGATCGGTTTCATGGTGGGCATGGCCATGGTCGTGGCCATGGTCGTGGCCGTGCGAACACCACTCTCGGTCCCTGGCGTGACCATGATGATGGACGTGGCCCCCCCCAGTGTCGACCAGGGCGTGCTCGTGGTGATGCGCCATGCCCTTCAGCACCACGTTCACCTGCGTGCCGTGGATGCCGCTTCGGGAACCCTGGCTGACGCGCAGCTCGAACTCATGATCCAGACCCAGCCTGGAGAGTTCGTCCCGCAGATGCTCTGGCTCGACCCCGAGATCGATCATGGCGGCCAGGTTCATGTCGCCGCTTATTCCGGCGAAGCAGTCGTAGTAGAGTATTTTCATGTCTCGATGCGCCTTAAGCGCCTGTTTCCGGTTCGCGCCCGAGCGCGGCAGACAAACTGCCGTTTTCGTTCACGGGACGACGCGCAACGCGCCGTCCCGCGGGTCAAGACGTACCATCGCAGTGCCGTGATGAAAACATGAGGCTCATGCGCCTTGCATCGCCAGCGGCCCCCGAGCAGGCGTGCTTGCAGGCAACGGCACGTGCTCGCGGATTCCCGGGGACGCAGCCTTGAGGCCTGCGCAGGCGTGCCCCTGTCACGAATTGTGCAGGAGCCTCATGTTCTTCTCTTTCAATACCGCGATGCCGACAACTACTTGAGTCCGGTCTTGAAGTGTTCCTTGATCCCGGCCACCTGCTCATGGAAATCCGGGCCTTCCATCTCGGCGGCGACCCGCTCCATCATCTCCGGGATGGCGATGTGCTGCGGGCACTTGTCCAGGCACTCGCCGCAGGCCACGCACTGGGAGGCGAATCCGGGTTCGCCCGAGCCAGTGACGCCGCACACGAATGCGATATACATGAACTTCGCCTCTTCGACATTCCCGAACATGTGCATCTTGTTGAAGAAGTCGAAGCAGATGGGTATCTTGACTCCTGCGGGGCAGGGCATGCAGTACGCGCAGCCCGTGCAGCCCACCTGCATCAGTTCCTGGTATTTCTTCCCTGCGCGGTCCACGAGTTCCAGCTCTTCCGGGGTCAGGGAGTTGGCGTGGGCTTCGTTCGCAATGGCCAGGTTCTCTGCGATGTGCTCTTCAACGTTCATGCCCGACAGGACCACCGTGACTTCCGGATGGTTCCACACCCAGCGAAGCGCCCACTCCACGGGGGTGCGCCTGGTCTTGGCCTCGTCCCAGATGGCGGCCACGGCCGGGGGCGCTGTGGGCAGGCCCAGGTTGCCTCCGCGCAGGGGCTCCATGATGACCACGCCCAGGCCCTTGGACGCGGCGTATTTCAGGCCGTCGGTCCCGGCCTGGTACTGCTGGTCCAGGTAGTTGTACTGGATCTGGCAGAATATCCAGGGATATCCGTCCACGATGCGGCTGAAGTCCTCGGGCAGCCCGTGGAAGGAAAACCCGGCGTTGACGATGCGCCCGTCCTTTTTGGCCTGGTCCAGGAACTCGCAGACTCCCAGCGCCTTGATGGCGTCCCAGGATGAACCGTCCAGGGCGTGGACCAGATAATAGTCGATGTGGTCGGTTTGCAGCCGTTCCAACTGGGCGTTCAGGTAACGGTCCATGTCCTCGCGGGTGTTGATCAGCCATGTGGGCAGCTTGGTGGCGATCTTGACCCGCTCCCGGTAGCCGTCCTTGAGCGCCCTGCCGAGCAGCGGCTCGCTTTCTCCGCCGTGGTAGGGCCAGGCGGTGTCCACGTAGTTGACCCCGCTGTCGATGGCGCTCCTGATCTGGGCGATGGCCCGCGCCTCGTCGATCTGTCCGTCCGCCATGGGGAAGCGCATGCAACCGAAGCCGAGGATGGAGAGCTCGTCTCCGGTTTTGGGCATTTTTCTGTAAAGCATGGTGAGTCTCCTTTGTCGTTGCCGATATAGTGGAATTCCGGAATGGCGCCTCGGGGCGGGCTACAGTTCCCACCGCCTGAGCCGCAGCAGCATCTCACACAAATCCACGTCATCCGCCCGGCTCATGATGAGGGCGGCAACCCGTGCAAACGAGCCGGGACAATCCGGGTTTTGGTCGCCGGGCCTGTCCGACCCTCCGGGCATACCTGATTCAACCGCGATGACGTCTTCGTGGGCCGGCTGCGTTTGTTCATTCATCGGATACTTCCCTCCGTCACTCGCATTTCCTGATGAATCTGATTGGCGATCTGGCGTGTGTTGCCCGGAGCGCGGGGAGTGCACGACGAGCACCTATTTCCCCGTGCCGGCCTGGGCCGCCAGGGCCGAGGTCGGGCAGAGAGCATCGAAGCCGCCACCCCGGACAGCAAGCCCGCGACAGAGAGCTTCAGGAGGTTTCGGCGGGAAGATCAACGGGGGCACTGCCTTTTCTGTTCCTGCTCATGGGACGCTCCATGGTCTTTGGTTGCGATGAATAGCCTGCCAGCAGAGACAACACGGCGGCCAGCCGCCGGAACGCTCTCCGAGTCTCCCGATTTCGACTTTTCGATGGTGGTCATTTAGCGCAACCCAGGTCAGGGCAGTAGACACGATCCTGCCCAATTCTTGCCTGATTCTCTCATGAGGCGACCCGGAAGCCCTCCCTGGCGCACGGGCGTCCATGAAGGACCGGACAGGTCCAGGTACAAACGGGATCCACGACGGTCGCCGAAGGGGAGCTCCCAGGCCAAGCCAGGCAGGACTATCTGGCTCAATCAATCCGGCGGTCGATCGAATCCGACCGTAATGAAAGGAAACATTTCGGTCATTTCCAGCATATGGCATCATAAACTCTGGCATTTACGATGCTCGATAACGATTTCCCAGAGTTGTAAAATGAGATCATCTTGAAACCATCAACCGCGATTTCCAGAAAATGCCCCATTGCGATAAAAACAAAGCTTTACTAATAGAGGCCCATCCAAGTCGATAAAGTTGTGCTCGGATAGTCGTTGTCCCGCAAGCACCCGCCAACGATCCGAAGGAGAGGGCGAATGGATTGCACATGTCCCGCCGGACAGGGCGTGGACGAGCGTGAGATGTTCATGGAGCTCATCGGGTTGCTGAGCTCCAACGCGAGTCCTGAAGAGATGCTCACCGCACTGCTCCCCCTGCTCCAGCACTGGTCGGGCTGCGAGGCGGTGGGCATCCGCCTGCGCACCAACCACGAACACCCATACGTAGAGACGCAAGGATTCTCGGAAGACTTCGTCCTCCTGGAAAACAGGCTCTGTCCCTCCGACGAGATCGAGGCGGTGGTGCAGGGTCTCGACATAAGGCCGGATGTCTCTCCCGTGCTCCCGTTATGCGATGACGGCGGCTTCGCCATGGCGTCGCCCGTTTTCACGGCCCACGGCACTTTCTGGAACAACGGCGTCTCAGGCCTGCGGGACGAGCATGCGGCGATGGTGGACACTCCGGTCGCCGGATGCAGGTCCCCGTACCAGTCCATGGCCCTGGTGCCGCTACGCTATCGGGGCGAGGCCTTCGGCATCCTTCTGTTCAACGACACGCGCCCCGGACGCTTCAGCCCGGGGCTCATCTCCTTCCTGGAAAAGCTCGCGGACAACATCGCCCTGGGCTTGTCGCGCCTGCAAGCCGAAAAAGCGCAGAAAGAAAGCGAGGAACTGTATAGGGCGCTTTTCTGCGTCAACGTCGCCGTCAAGCTGATAATCGATCCCGAAACGGGAGCCATCATCGACGCCAACGCGGCTGCCTGCGAATTCTACGGATACACCTACAAGGAAATGAAGAGGCTGCGCATCCAGGACATCGACACCATGCCCTCCGAACAGGTGCTCCAGATCCTTCAGCGGGCCTGGACGGGCCAATGCAGGCATTTCCTGTTCAAGCACCGCCTCGCCTGCGGAGAACTCAGGGACGTGGAAGTCTACAGCGGCCCGGTTCAGCGCCAGGGCCGACCGTTGCTGTTTTCCATCGTCCACGACGTCACCTGCCGGGTCCAGGCGGAAGAGATGCGCCAGCGGGTCGAGGCCATGCTCCGGCACGACCTCAAATCGCCGCTCTCCGGGATACTGGGGCTGAGCCGACTGGTGGAGTGCAAGGCAAAAGAGGAAAAGGTCAGGGAGTGGGCGGCAGCAATTCACGAATGCAGCCAGGGCATGCTCCAGCTCGTGGAACTGAACCTGGACATCTTCAAGATGGAACAGGGCCTTTTCAGGTTGGAGCCAACACGGACCGACCTGGCGCGGATGCTCCAACGGCTCCGCCTGGGCATGAGCACGGCCCTGGCCAACAGTGAAGTGGACATGCGCATCCTGATGGACAACTCGCCGCTCGGTCCGGAAGTGGTGCTTCCCGTGTACTGCAACGCCCCGCTGGTGGAAAACATGCTCTCGAACCTGCTCCAGAACGCCCTTGAGGCCTCGCCGCAACACGGGAAGATAGCCGTCAACATAGAGCGGGGCGGTCCGGCCATCACGGTGGGGATTCACAACCAGGGCGCTGTACCCGAAGACATACGCCACTGTTTTTTCCAGAAATACGCCACCAGCGGCAAGCGGAACGGCACGGGACTCGGCACCTACAGCGCCCGGCTGATCGCCCAGGCTCACGGCGGAAGCATCACCTTCCACACCTCCGATTTGGAAGGTACGCGCGTGCTGGTGACGCTCCCTATCGAACCGAAAACAACAGCGGACGCATGCCGAATTGCCGCTTTGCAGAAAAAGGCCCCCCGCCCGGACCTCGAGCCCGCAAACGTGCACGCAGACATGGAAAACACTCTCCAGCCATGCCCCGCAAGCTGTTCAGGGCACACAGCCTGAGCGGTTGTGCCCAACGTAAAAAGCATCAATCCGAGGACAACGGCTACCGCCCCGCTCCCAGCAACTCCCTGACCAAGCCCAGCACCTCGTCCACGTCCAGGGGCTTTGCGATGATCTTCCTGGCCCCGAAGTCTTTGGCCCAGGACAGGGTCTCCAGGTCCGTGAAGGAGCTGCCGGCGCTCATGGCCACGATGGGCAGCCCCGGACGGATCTTCAGAAGCTCGGTGATGGTGGCCAGTCCCTCCTGGCGGGGCATGAATATGTCCATGAACACCAGATCGGCCGCTCTGGCGCGGTACTTTTCCAGTGCCTCCACCCCATCGCCAGCAGTCTCCACCTCATGCCCCTGCTCGCCGAGCAGGGTCGTGAAGAAAACCCGTATCATCTCGGAATCGTCCACTACCAGTATTCGAGCCATGAATCGCTCCTCGATGGTTGCTTCCCGTTGGCCGCGACGGCGACCGCTTCTATTTGCCCGTCAGCTGCTTTGGCTTGGCCTTGTCCGTTTCCCGTCCTGCGCACATGCTCTGGATGAGCATGTTCAGGCTTGCGAACTTTTCGCCAAGCCCGCGCACCGCCTCCACCGACAGGTTCATTCCGTCCACGATCTCGGCGGCCAGGCGGTTGACCTCCCCGGTTGAGCGCGTGATGTCCTCCACAGCACCGGACTGCTCTTCCGCCGCTCCCGCGATGGCGGAAACCTGGGACGCCGTGGCCTCGGACATGCCTACGATCTCCCGCAGGGCCTCGCCCGCGCTGGCCGCCAACTCCGTGCATTCCGCTGCGGCCCGGGCCGCCTTGTCGCTCTCCACGATGTTGGTCCTGGTGCCCTCCTGGATGGCGGTGACCACCTTGGCCACATCCTTGGTGGCTTCCATGGTTTTTTCGGCCAGCTTTCGCACCTCGTCGGCCACCACGGCGAAGCCGCGCCCGGCCTCGCCCGCACGGGCCGCCTCGATGGCCGCGTTCAGGGCCAGAAGGTTGGTCTGGTCCGCTATGTCGTTGATGACGGTCATCACCTGGTTGATGCCCTGGGCCTGTTCACCCAGGGCGGCCATGTTGCGGCTCTGGGCGTCGGTGAGGTCGCGGATGCGCCCGATGGAATCCGTCACCCTGGCCACCACCTGGGAGCCGACCTGAGCCTTCTGCCGGGCGGTTTCGGCGTTTCCGGCCACCTGGGAGGCGCTGCGGCTCACTTCGAACACCATGCGGTTGAGCTTCTCGGAGGCGTCCAGCGCCTCGCCCACACGCTGCTGCTGGGTCTGCGCGCCGTGGCTCGATTCGCTGACGTGGTGTTCCAGACGGTCGCTGTCCGCATTGACCTCCGCTGCCAGCAGGTCTGCCTCGCTGGCGATGCGGGCGATGGTCTCGTTCTGTTCCTGGAGCAGTTCCAGATTGCGTTTGATGTCCGTGAGCGCCGTCAGCATGGCCATGACGCCGACCATGTTTCCGGCCCCGTCCTGGATGGGGGCGGTGTCAATCTTGACGAAGAACTTTTCGCCGCCAGGGTGCAGGCCCTCGTACTCCATGTTGGTCATGATCTCGCGTTTGGCGATGACCAGGCGGATGATATGTTCCAGCTTGCCGTGGGTCTTGAACACCTCGGAGAGGTCCCTGCCTACATAGTCGTCGGGCATGCGCTTCTCGTGCAGGAAGTGCGCGAGCCACTGGTTCACCAGGTGCGCCTTGCCGTTCATGTCGGTGACGATGCAGGGAAGGGTCACGGCGTTCAGGATGCCTCGGGCGAAAGCCAGGCGCTCCTTGAGCTCCGACACCATCTTCTCGATGGCGTCCTTCAGGTGGCCCATCTCGGCGGTGAACACGCCCTGGAGGCTGGCGTCCAGATCGCCTCCGGCCACCTTTTCGGCGTAACTGAGCACGGCGGCCAGAGGACGGTTCAGGGTCCGGCGGGTGAGCCAGATGAAGGCCGCCGCCGCGGCAATCAGGAAGAATCCGCCGAAGATGGTCAACCGCAGGATGATTCCCCTGATCTCGTCGTGCAGGGCCGCGCTCTGGGCAGCCACCGCCCTGTCGATGTCGTCGGTGTATTCGCCCATGCCCACCACCCAGCCCCAGGGTTTGAACAGCTTCACGTAGGAGAGCTTGGGGTAGGTTTCCCTGGTTGCGCCGCCATCATTGGTGGGCTTGGTCCACTGGTAGACCACGTAGCCTTCGCCCGCCTCGGTGATCACTTCCTGCATGGCCGCGAACAGGTTGACCGGGCTGCCGGGAATCTCGACCATCCTGCCCGAATTCCCGGCCTGCTTGTGGGTGGCCTTCCGGAACACCTCGTCATCCGCGATCTTGCCAACCAGCGCAGCCGAGGTGGGATGCATGATTATCCTCGGCGTGGGCAGTTCGGTGTTGTGGATCCAGAAATAGTTGCCGTCGTCCAGGCGCATCTGGGCCACGGCGGCCTTGGCGTCCTCCTGCATGCGCGCGGTGATGTCCTCCACCCAGGCCCCGGCGCCGAATATCCAGCCCAGCTCGGGCAGCAGGTGGACGTAGGAGATCTTTTCCTTGGGGCTGCCCTTCTGGCCGGGCTTGTCCCACATGTAGCTGACCATGCCCTCCCCGTGCTCCTTCGCCGTCTTCACGATGTCCTGGAAAATGGCCACGCCATTTGGGTCCTTGAAGTCCTTGAGGTCCTGACCGTCCAGCTCCGGCTTGACTGGGTGCATGACCATGCGGTGCTCCACATCGTTGATCCAGATGTAGTTGCCCTCGTCGAAGCTGGCGTTGCGGGCCATCTGGCGGATGTAGGCCTTGATCTCGTCCTGGCTCAGCGTGCCCTTGTTGGCCGCCAGGAATTCCCTGGCCTGGTTGTAGAGTCCATCCACCGCAAGCTTGAGCTCGTCGCGCTTGCGGCGCTTGAGGGCCTCCTTGTCCTGGGACTGCAGGTAGTAGGAGTTGATGACCTCATAAGCCAGCTTGACGTAGTTCCTGCGCTCGTTCCTGGCCGCCGCGTACATCTGCCCGGAAAGCTCGCGCTCGCTGCGCCTGGCGTAGTCGTCCAGCTGCGCGATCATGTAGACCAGGGACGCAGTGCCGCCAATGATGAGAATAACGACGAAAAGCAGAGTCACCTTGATGCCTATCGATGCTTCCGAAAGCCGCCTCATCGGGTATCTCCTTGTGGATGCCGCGTTGCCGGCGCCCGTGCCTGAACCTGTTCTTGCCGCCTTGTCCCGCCGGTGTTCCCCGCAAGGACCAATTCCGCCGAAGTGAGAGCCAGGAGTTCTTCCAGGCGCCTCACTTCATCCGTGCCGGGCAGGACGCCCTTCGAGGCGTTCAATTCCATGGCTCCGGCCGCCTCGCTCAGCCGCAGAGCGCCGACACCAGCTGAATTTCCTTTTATTCTGTGGGAATAGAGCCTGACTCCCGCTGCGTCTCCGTTTTTCCGGGCGCTTTCTAGCTCGGACATGTCGCCGGGCGTGGCCTTGAGGAAGGTCGCCTCCATGGCTTCCAGCAGCACTGCCATGCCCTTGAGTCTGGCGAGCGCGCCCTCCCTGTCCAGCAGGGGAGCCACTGCCGCAGGATCCGCCTGGGTTTCACCAGACGCTTGCGGCGCTTCCCGAGCGTCCTGCCCGATTTCGCCGGGCTGGCTCGGCGTGGAGGCGTTTCCCGGCCCTGATTCGACCGCTGATGCGCCTGCCCCTGCCGTCCCGACATCCCAGGCCGTGCCTGAGAGCTCGGGGCGCTTGTGCAGCGGGGCGTGCCGCGCCAGGACAAGCAATATTTCATCCAGGTCCACGGGCTTGGTTACGTAATCGTCCATTCCAGCTTCCAGAAAGGCCTCACGGTCGCCCGCCAAGGCCTGGGCGGTGATGGCCACCACGGGGACGCTCGAGTTGGGGCGTCCGCACGCACCGGAGCGGATGGCACGGGTCGCTTCCAGACCGTCCATCACAGGCATGCGCCCGTCCATGAGCACCAGATCGAAAGAGGACTCCCGGAGCTTCTCCAGGGCCTGGGCTCCATCCTCGGCGCAGACGACCTCATGCCCGAGTCCGGTGAGAAACGAACCGAGCAGCTCGCGGCCCATTTCATGGTCTTCCGCCAGCAGGATACGCATGGGAGCCAGCTTTTCGGCCAGGCGCAATTCGCTGTCGCGCCTTTCGTGGCTCTCTTCCTGTTCGATACTCGGTTGCAGCGGCAACTCCAGGGCGAAGCGCGAACCGCCCCCCTCGCGAGCGGAATACGCAAGCGTCCCGCCGAGCAGTATGGCCAGCCGCCTGCTGATGGAGAGGCCAAGCCCGGTGCCTCCGTATTTTCGGCCGACTGTCTCGTCCACCTGGCGGAAGCTCTTGAATATGAACGAACGTTTGTCCTCCGGGATGCCGATGCCCGTGTCCTCCACCAGAAAGCGCGTCTGCCTGTGCTCGAAGACCACCATGACCCGTATCCATCCGGCGGAGGTGAACTTCACCGCGTTGGAGCACAGGTTGGACAGGATGGCCCGGATCTTGATCGGATCCGACAAAACGAAGCGGGGCACGTCGTCGTCGATGACCACGTCGAACCTGAGGCCTTTGGCCTCGGCCTGGTGGGCGAAAGTGACCAGCGCCTCGCGCACCAGCCTGGGCAGGTCGAAGCCTATGGCCTCGACCTCGGTCCTTCCCGCCTCCAGCTTGGAAAAGTCCAGGATGTCGTTGACCAGGGCCAGGAGGTCCCGGCTGCTTTTGAGGATCATGTCCAGAAAGCGCCGGACCTCGCCTGCCGCGCCCCGGCGCAGGGCCAGGTCGGACAGGCCCAGGATGGCGTTGATGGGGGTACGGACCTCATGGCTCATATTGGCCAGGAAGATGGACTTGGCCTTGGTCGCCTCCTCGGCCAGCCTGCGCGCCTTTTCCAGCTTTTCCGCAGTCTGGGTCAGCTCCAGGTTGGCGTCCTGGAGTTCTCCGGCCTTGGTTTCCAGGTCGGCAGTTTTCCGCAGGAGGTCCTCGGTCCGGTCGCGCACCAGCTGTTCGAGGCTCTCGTTCAGTTCTTGAAGCTTCTCCTCGGCCATTTTTCGGTCTGTAATGTCTGCATACATGCCGAAGGAACCGGCGAAATGCCCTTCCCGGTCCGTGACCGGTGTCACGGACGCGATGGTGCACAGGAGCGTGCCGTCCTTTCGCAGGAACAGGCGCTCGCGTTTCGCGCCCAGGGACTGACGGCGCCTGGAGCAATCGCCCTGCTCCGGACGGGCCGGCTCGTACAGGAAGTTTTCGATGTGCTGGCCAACTATCTCGCCCTGCTCGTAGCCGAGCATTTCGGCCATGACCGTATTCACGTAGGTGACGCGTTGGGCCGGGTCGAGTACGGCGATGCCTTCGTTGGCGGTCTCCACGATGCGCCGGAAGCGTTCCTCGCTGTGCCGCAGTTCCTCCTCGGCCAGAGACCGCTCGGCTATCTGGCTCAGGTGTTCCGCCACCACATGGAGGATCTTGCGTTCCTCATGGGTGAAAGGCCCCTCCCCCTGGATGGGCATGGGAACCAGGTACCCCGTTTCCACGAAGCCCATGCTCCTGCCGCGCATCATGATATCCGCCGCCATGGAGGTCGCCGGGTTGGTGAAGCCGTTGGAGGGATACTGCGCGCCTTCGAAGACTATGCGCGCAACGGCGGATTGCGCATACGTGAGCATGGGAGGCAGGAGCGCGACGGCCTCCGCCAGGAGCCGGTCCAGGGTGACGCCGCGCTTCTGGGCCAGGTGCGAGATGCCGTAGAGGCAATTCAGCATCTTGACCCTCGCGTCGAGCTGGGTGGTGCGGTTGACGAGCTCCATGCCCGAGCGCTTCGCCTCGGTGACGTCTCGAAGCACGCCCACCACATACGTGTTGCCGCTGTCGTCGGCGTACCGGGTCCTCTTGGTCACGATGATGCGGAGCTGCCTCAGGGCGTCCGTGATGACTTCCTCGGATTCGTCCTCCCGTCCGGTTTCCAGCACCAGATCGTCGCGCTGCCGGAAAAAATCCACCTGGGATCTGGTGAAGAAGTCGTTGTCGGTTCTGCCCGTCACCTGGTCACGGGGCTTGCCTATGAGGGCGCAGTATGCGTCGTTGACCAGGATGAGCCTGTGCTCGCGGTCTTTCACGAAGATGGGGTCGGCAATGGAATTGATGATCTTGTCCAGGAAGTCCCGTGACCCCTTGAACTCCTTTTCCGCGTGCACCCGCCGGGAAATGTCGTTGGCAAGCGCCTCGGCCATGGAATCAAAGGACTGGGCCAGGCGGCCCAGTTCCCCGTCGCGGTAGTCCAGGCCGCTGCGCGCGTCCAGCCTGCCGGCCTCCATCTGCCCGGCAGCGCCGATGAGCCTTTTGACGTTGCCGACGATGATGATCTTTCCGGCCACGAGGGCGGTTGTCAGGGCCAGAACTGCGGCCCCGAGCACCAGAAGGACGTCCCGCCAGAGCATTTCCCTGGCGGCCTGCATGGCCTTGTCCGCCGGGATGGACGCCAGAATGAGCGCATAAGGCGTACCGTCCCCGTCGATGCGAAGCCGCGTGAAGGCCCGAATGGTCCCGGTTCCGACGCCAGCCTGCACCCTTTCCACCCCCTGGTCGTCCTCCCCGGACAAGAGCTCCAGCGAGGCCTGGTCCAACTTCGAGCCCACTGCCAGGCTGCCGGGATGGGCGGACGAGTACAGCACCCTCCCATGCCGGTCGGCGATGGTCAGGGTGGACCCTTCCGGCAGCGCGAGCGCCTTGGAATAGTCTCGAAAGCGGTCGAACCGGGCCAGGGCCACTACCATGCCTGAAGCGTCCGCGCTTGCTGCCGGGGGATACGCAAAAACCAGCGCGGGCTGGAAGGTATTCCCGCACACCGTGTAATCGCCGACTCTCAAGCCTCCCGGCCCGGCCAGCCCCTGCGCGAACCTCGCAATCTGCGACTCAGGCGAAGGCATGGATTCACCCGCTACCGTGATGCGGCCCTGTTCGCCGGTCATGGCGATGGTGCACAGGCCGGGATTCCGGTCGAGAGCATTGGAAAGAACCGGTTCGAGCAGGGTCGGATCGTTCCTGACCCGGTCGGGCAGGCTCGCCAGCGTGGAGAGCAGGATGTGCACCGCTTCGGTCGCGCCTCTCTGAATCTCGGCGGCCTTGTCGGCCAGGGCAAGGGCATCCGCATCCGCCCTGGTTCGGGAAAGTTCGAGACGGCCAAGCCCGCTGTTCACGATCACCGCCAGGGACGGCAGCACGGAAACAAAGACCAGCAGAAGGATCTTCTTCTGGACCGAACCGCGCAGGATTTTGTGCACTCCTGATTCCACCAGGCCGTACCGTCCTTGAACTGGCTACATGGACTCGTGTGCGTCGTCGAAAGACATGAACATGCTTTCAACAACGTCAAAGGATTCCTTGGCTAACGGCTACGATCGAACGTATTGTGAGGACGCCGCGCCAGGTAAACTCATGCCGGGCTGGCGGAAGCGGCCAGACAGGCGCGTCGCGGCCCGGATGAGCACGCATGTGCCAGGCTCACGTCGAAGAAAGAAGCGGACGATCCGGCATACTTACGAAAGTAGTATTCATGCTGCACGGACAGCCGCATCCCCGAACAGGCACTATAGGGCATACTATTACACGTGGTGCGCCAACAGCAAGAATAAAACGGAAATCCGCGAGGATCTGACAATCCCCGGCCTGCCTGACCGATCAAGGGTGCGCCGCCGTTGCGATCCCGCCCCCCGCAGCGGAGAAGGCGAATTTTGAGGACGCATCCCCGTCAAGCTGATAGACGGGAACAATCACTCTCGGAGGCGGATGGCGCAAGGGTGCGGTTTCAACCCCAAAGGAGAATCCCATGCGTATTGGCATCGCCGCCGACCACGGCGGATTCGAATTGAAGCGCATCCTGGCAGAGGCTTTGCGCGCTGACGGACACCAGGTGGAGGACTTCGGGGCGCACGCTCTGGACAAAGACGACGACTACCCGGACTACGGGGCGGTCCTGGCCCGCGCGGTGGCCTCCGGTACAGTGGAACGGGGAATCGCCCTGTGCGGCAGCGGCGTGGGCATCTGCATCGCCGCCAACAAGATTCCCGGCGCGCGGGCCTGCCTGATAGGCGACAGCTACAGCGCGCACCAGGGCGTGGAGGACGACGCCATGAACATCCTGTGCCTGGGCAGTTGGGTGACCGGCTCCGCCCAGGCCCTGGAGCTGTGCAGGATATTCCTGTCCGCCCGCTTCAGCGGGGCTCAGCGGCACGAGCGCAGACTCGGCAAGGTCACCGCCATGGAAGCCGGGCGCACGGAGAATCCGGGAGGGAGATGACATGGCTCCTGAGATCACCACCCTGTTTCTGGATGTGGGCGGCGTGCTGCTCACCAACGGCTGGGACCGCACGGGTCGTCATGCGGCCGCCCAAACCTTCGGGCTCGACCTGACCGAACTGGACGAGCGCCACCACCTGACCTTCGACACCTACGAGGAAGGCAAGCTGAGCCTGGACAGCTACCTGGAGCGGGTGGTGTTCCACACGCCGCGCCCCTTCAGCCGCGATGATTTCCGCAGGTTCATGTTCGCGCGCTCCCAGCCTCTTCCGGGGATGATCGAACTGGTGACGCAACTCAAGAAGCGCCATAACCTGCGCATCACCGTGGTGAGCAACGAGGGGCGGGAACTGACCGAGCACCGCATCCGCACCTTTGGCCTGAACGCCTTCGTGGACAGCTTCGTGGCTTCCTGCTTCGTGCATATCAGAAAGCCGGACACGGACATCTATACCCTGGCCCTGGACGTATCCCAGGCCCGCCCGCAGGAGGTGGCCTACATCGACGACAGGGCCATGTTCGTGGAGGTGGCGCGTTCGCTCCAGATAACAGGCATCCTGCATACGGACCTCAATTCAACCCGCCTGAAACTGGCTGAACTGGGGCTCTCCTGATGAAAAAGGGCGTTCGCATCGCGCGAACGCCCTTTAATGACGAACAGGATCAAGTCCCTCCGTGGCCCCCGGTGGCCTATGCCGTCGGACCGGCGTCCTGTTTATGCAGATCCTCTTCGAGTTCCTGGGCCATGGCCCTCTGCAAGGCGCGCTCGATGTAGGGCGGGCTGTACACCCCGGCCCTGGCCAGGTTGTCGCGCGCAGCGATGACGCGCGACAGCTCGACGCCTGCCTTTCGCCAGTAGGCGGCCGGATCGTCCAGGAAGGCCTTCAGCACCTCCAGCGCCTCCGGATAGGAACGCACCAGATGGCAGCAGTTGACCACCCACATGGGGCCAAGCGGCGGGATGTGCGCGCCGTTCACCTCATGCGACACGGATATCTCCTGGAACTGCTCGATGGCCTTGCGCCACAGGTGCCCGCCGTCTCCGCCCATGCCCACCGGGTCCACGAACACGTAGGGAGCGGGAAGGCAGTGGCCGATCTTCATGAAGGTGAGCGCCATGTTGATTTCGTAGCAGGTGCCGTAGCCGCCCAGGTTGAACACCTTGAACAGCGACCTGCGGTCCAGGATGTCCTGGCGGGTGTTCAGGGCTATATTCACGAACTGCACCACGGCCTCCGGAGAGAAGTTGGTCTCCTGGCCGATGCGCTCGCCGTCGATGCCCACGCCTATGCGGTAGATGCCGTGGCGGGCCGCAGCGTCGTCCACGGCCTTCATCACGCCCGGCCCGCTGCCGTGGGCCACGGCCAGTCCCTTGCCCAGGCGCTCGTCCGCCGCCAGGGCCGCGAAGAAGTCCTCCAGCTGGGCCAGCAGGATGGCCTTGGTCTCGTCCACGGCGGACCCGAAGAAGGCCACCGTGGTGTGCAGGCGGGTGATTCGCTCCTTGCCTTCGGCGGTCACCCAGAAGCCGCTGAAGAACTCGCGGATGTGGCAGTTGTCCTCCGGGCCGAAGATCATGTAAAAGCGCATGCCCTCGCGCCACAGGCGGGCCAGTTCCTCATAGGAGGACTGGTCCAGGTAGTATTCGGGCTTGTCTCCGTTGCCCGCTCCGCGCATGTTGATGCTGCGGATCACCACCACGCCCACCCCGCTGCGCTTGAGCACCCGCAGCGCGTCAACCGGCGGCAACGCGTCGGACACGAACACCTTGGAGAGGCTCTGGTCGCCGCCCACATACTTGAGATCGTGCAGGAAGGTTCGGAAGCGCTTGGGGATTTCCTCGTCGGCCAGGATGGCCTCGTCCACATTGCCCCTGGCGCACTCGTAGAGAAGCCCCCACTGAAATTCCGGTATCCAGCGCCCGTCCTCCTGCTCCCAGGGGATGTTCACGATGCGTCCGGGCATCATGATGCGCCCGTACAGTCCGCCGCGTCCAGGGGCCTGGGATATCTCGTCGAACAGGGCGTTGCAGGCGGGCGGATTGAAGATGTCGGTGATTTCGGCGAAATCCACGCCGCGGGCCAGGATGGTGGTGGCCATGCCGGGTTTGAGCACGCGCTCGGAAATGGCCGCCACGCGCTCATCCGCCGGATAGAGCCGGATGCGCACACGCAGGTCGCGGCAAATGGCGGGGTCCTCGCCCTGATTGTAGATTTCGGCCTGCCGCAGGGTCGCTATGCCGGTTGTGCGCACGCCGTCCAGCAGCCGTGAAGCCAGGTGGAACACGCCGGGGTGGTTCAATTGGCGCGAGATGAAGGCCGTGTAGGGTCCGATGGAAATGCGCACCGCGCTGACCATGAACTCCTTGGGCGCGAGTTCCCTGGGCAGGCCCGAGGGGGCCGGCTGCTGGAAGGTGGACAGGCCGTGCTTGCCGCGCACGATCATCTCGGCGAAGTTGTTGGGGATGGAGATGAGGCGCTGAGACAGGATGTAGCGCACGTTTTCCAGGGGAATCTCCACCACGCCCTCGGGGCTGATGGTATGGGACTCGGGCAGCAGGAGTTCCTCGCGCTCAAGCGCCGAGACCACTTCGTCTCGCGAGAGCGGCTGCCCCATGGGCACGAACAGCCTGCCGATGTCCACGGGAGAGCGCTGGGTGAGGAGTTGCAGGTCGGACAGGGATTCGGCCAGATGTTTGTTCAGCGCCGTGACCACCACGGGCAACTCGATGTACTTCTGGGCGTCAGAGACAATGGGCTCGCCCTCGCCCAGATGGATGTCGATGCCGATGCGCGAATGGCCGCTGCGCCCGCTTATGTCCAGGTAGTTTTCCAGAGGCCGGGATTCGTCCCTGGCCCGCCCGGCGATGTCGCGCACCAGGCCGCGCAGTGCGTCGGACACGTGCGTGAAGCGCATGACTCCGAAAAGCTGCGGCGCGGCGAGTTCCTGGTTGAAATGGATGACGCTGGCCTCGACCAGCTGGCCATCGCCGGTAACGAAGGGAGAGTGTTTCATGGAAAGCACGATATCCTTTGCATTACGATTCCAAATCCGGCTTATTCTTTACGTGGATTAGCACCCACTGGCAACCGGCGGGGCATGCCCGCAGCCCCTTTTCGTGCGCCGCGGGCGGGAGGCTTCCCATTTTTCAGTGCGTGTGTATAGTGAATGAACGCTTTTCACCGTTTTCCGGAGGCCTTCATGGAAAAGACCAAGTGCCTGATAGTGGGCGGGGGCCCTGCGGGGCTTTCCGCCGCCATTTACACGGCCAGGGCGGGACTTTCCACCCTGGTCCTGGGATGCGCCCCCAAGATCGAGGGCGATTACGACATCGACAACTACTTCGGCTTCGAGTCCACCATCTCCGGCCGTGACCTGATCGAACGCGGCCGCCGCCAGGCCGCGCGCTTCGGAGCCGTGATCCGCTGCGAAAAAGTGCTCAGCATCCACCACGGCGACCTGGGAGGCTTCAAGATCAAAACAGACAAGAGCGAGTACCAGGCCTGCGCGGTCATCCTGGCAACCGGCGTCAGCCGCACCAAGCCCAAGATTCCCGGCATCGCGGATTACGAAGGCAAAGGCGTATCCTACTGCGTGTCCTGCGATGGCTATTTCTTCAAGGGAAAACCGGTGCTGGTGCTGGGCGAGGGCGTTTTTGCCGCAAACCAGGCCCTGGAGCTCCTGAACTACACCCCGCACGTGGGCATCTGCACCCAGGGCAAGGCTCCGGCCATCCCCGCCGAGTTTCTGGCGCGCCTGGACGCGGCGGGCATTTCCATCACCACCGACACCATCATCGGGCTCTCGGGCCAGCCCGCCTTGAGCGCCGTGACTTTCGGCAGCAACGAAACCCGCGCCGTGGACGGGCTGTTCATCGCCATGGGCGAGGCCTCCTCCACCGACTTTGCCTACACCCTGGGCGTGGCCCGCAACGGCCAGTTCCTTTCTGCGGACAGCGAAATGAAAACCAACATCGAGGGCGTTTTCGCGGCAGGAGACTGCACCGGCGGCTTCCTCCAGATCGCCGTGGCCGTGGGCGAAGGCGCGCTGGCCGCCAAATCGGCCATCAGCTGGCTCAAGGAAAAATGCCCGAAGGGATAATATTTCGCGGGCTGCATCTTGACAGGACATACAACCAGGAACTATGAGTCCTGTTTCAGACTTGAGTTGGGGGGCCTATAGCTCAGTTGGCAGAGCTTCCGGCTCATAACCGGGTGGTCCCAGGTTCGAATCCTGGTGGGCCCACCACTCCGTTGCAAGGATGCTTCGTTGACGAACGACGTGCGACACACCACTCTGGCGGACACCGCACACAACGCTTGCCGGAAGGCGCTTTCCTAGGGGTCCACCCGGAAAGCGCCTTCTTTTTTGACAAATGAACATACGCGAACTCTTTGGCCTCATCGAACAGGCCGCACCGCCGCACATGGCCGCCTCCTGGGACCGTTGCGGCGTGCAGGTGGCTTCCGTCACCACGACCGCCACCAAGCTGGCCGTGGCCCTGGACCCAACCTCCAACATCCTGGCCGAGGCGCTCCAATGGGGCGCTCAGGTGGTGCTCACCCATCATCCGCTGGGCAAGACCCCTCGCCTGCCGGACCGCATCGACGCACACCACGCGGCCCTCAAGCTGCTCTTGTCGCATGACGCCTGGCTGTTCGCGGCCCACACCTCCCTGGACTGCGCCCCCGGCGGACCGGCAGCATGGCTGGCCGACGAGCTGGGCCTGACCGAGCGCGCCATCGTCGACCCGCAGGGCGACACGCCGCGCATCATGAGCATCTACAAGGAAGTGGCCACGGACGGCTTCAACGGCCTGGTCTTTCCCGACGAGCTCGACGTGGACCGCATGCATTTCGACCGCGACGCCCTGCGCCACGCTCCCCAGGCCTTCTCCTGTCCGGAACCCCAGTGGCCCGCCATGCGCAAGATCCTGGCCGACTGCCCCGACGTGTCCTCCATGGCCGGAGCCATCCGCCTGAAGGAACCCAGCGAACCCTACGGCTACGGCCTGATCGGCAGGCTCGCGCAGCCCCTGGGCTGGGATGATTTCCTGAAGGCCTTGTGGAAGGCCGTGCCGCGCTCGTTCTTCACCATGATCGGCCAGCAGCCCGAGACCGTGCGCACCGTGGCCTATTGCACGGGGTCCGGTTGGTCCTGCGCCCCCCTGGCCTTCGCCAAGGGAGCCGACGTGTTCCTCACCGGCGACGTGACCCACCACGCGGCCCTGGATATGGCCCCCCTGGGACTGACCATCGACGTGGGACACCGGGTTCTTGAAGAAGAGATGATGCGCAGGTTCGCACTCACCCTGGCCGGACAGACCAGCGCCCAGGGCCTGGAGGTGCGCTTCTTCGCCAGCGCCGACCCCATGCGGGCGGTGATCAGGCCCTAGCGCCCTGATGTGATTCGTACCGGAGGGCGCAGGCGCGCTTTCCGTTGGAATATCGACAGTTTCGAAAGACGATTGACGGTCAAGGTCGGTTCCCTTCACGGCGGACTCCCGCCGGCAGCGGGACAAAGCCATGAGGGCGCCGACGAACACACCCGGAGACGGCAATGTACCAGAAGCAGATCGAACAATTGGTGATGCTCCAGCTTATCGACGGCGAAATGATCGCCCTCAAGTCGGAGCTTGCAAACGCCCCCAAGGAAATCCAGGGCCTGGAAAAGAAATTCCAGGATACCGAGGCCGCCAAGGAGCAGGTCAGGGAAAAGCTCAACTACCTGACCGACCAGCTGAAACGTCTTGAGACCGACCTGGCCGACGACAGCGTCCGCCTGAAGAAGTCCAAGAGCAAGATGATGATGGTGGGCAACTCCAAGGAATATCACGCCATGGTGCGCGAGATGGACTCCCTGGAGAAGCTCAACAGGTCGCGCGACGAGGAAAAGGCCGCTTTTGCCGAAGAGCTGGAGCGCCAGGCCGCAGCCGACCAGGAAGTGACCGCCCAGGCAGACGCCGTGCGCGTGGAGCTCGACGCCGCCCGCGCCGGACTGGCCGAGCGCATGGCCGCCGCCGAAAAGCGCCTGGAAGTGCTGAACGGACAGCGCCGCGAGGCCTGCAAGGTGCTGCCCCCGCCCATCCTGTCGCGCTACGAGTTCATCCGCTCGCGCCTGGCCAACCCGGTCATCGTGTCCGTGGACCTGGGGGTGTGCTCCGGCTGCAACATCTCCATTCCGCCGCAGGCCTACATCGAGCTGCAGAAGGGCCAGCAGATCCTCTCCTGCCCCAACTGCCAGCGCCTGATCTACTGGCAGCAGCACATCGCGCCCGCGCAGACGGAAGAGACCGCCGAGGCCAAGGCCTAACGCCTCGGCTATGAATCACACCGGCGTATCTTGAGCACGCAGCTCTGGACGCCGGGGCCTTCGGGCCATAGCTTCATCGAGGGGAGTCGGACAGGCTGTCGCCGCGGGGAAACCCGGGGAGGAAAGTCCGGACTCCGCAGGGCAGGACGCTGGGTAACCCCCAGGGGGAGCGATCCCCGGAGCAGCGCCACAGAAAGCAGACCGCCCGCCGGTTTCAGCCGGCAGGTAAGGGTGAAACGGTGGAGTAAGAGCCCACCAGTTGCCGTGGCGACACGGCAAGCTAGGCATACCCCGTTCGGAGCAAGACCAAATAGAGAAGCGCTCGAGGCTGGCCCGGCCGAAGCTTCCGGGTAGGTTGCTTGAGGCGGCGGGTAACCGCCGCCCTAGAGGAATGACAGCGCCAGGGCCGCAAGGCCCGGGTTACAGAATCCGGCTTATGGCCGGCTCCCCTCTCGATATATCGCTCCCCGGCGCGCACGCTCCGGGGAGCTTTTTCTTTGCGCCGAGGTGTGGTCAGTGCAGGTGACAACCGGCCCGGATTGGGGCATCTTCCCGCTTCCGAAACAAGCACCTCAAACGATCGGACACAAATGAACGTCTGGACCATACTCCTGGCAGCCGGAAGCGGTTCGCGCATGGCCGCCGCAGGGCTCTCCACCCGCAAGCAGTTCCTGGACGCGGGCGGCGAGCCGGTCTTCTGGAAATCGGCCCGCGCCTTCGCGCGCACGGCGGGCGTGTCCGGCATGGTCTTCGTGCTGCCGCCGGGCGAGCACGACGCCATGGCCGAGACTATCGCCCGGCTTGACCGAGAAGCGCCCCTTGGCCTCGAGTGGACCACCGCCATCGGCGGAGAACGCCGCCAGGATTCGCTTGAAAACGGCTTGGCCGCCCTGCCCGCCCTCTGCACCCACGTGCTGGTGCACGACGCCGCGCGCTGCTTCGTCACCCCGGCGGTCATCGTCCGGGTGATCGACGCCCTGCGAGACGGGGCCAAGGCCGTCATCCCGGCGGTGGCCGTCAAGGACACCATCAAGGAAGTCTCAAACGGCGTGGTATCCTCCACCCCGGACCGCTCGCGCCTCATGGCCGTGCAGACCCCGCAAGGGGTGGAGCTCCAGACGCTGCGCCAGGGCTTCGAGGCGGCGCGCCGCGACAATCTCACCGTCACCGACGATGCGGGGCTGGCGGAGGCGCTGGGCCTGCCCGTGCATGTGGTGGAAGGCTCGGAGGACAACGTGAAGCTGACCACGCCCGAAGACCTGCGCCTGCTGGGCCGCACCTCCCCCCGGATCGCCGTACCCCGCGTGGGCTTCGGCTACGATGTGCACCGCTACGTCACCGCGAAGACCCCGGAATCTTCCCCCGGTCGTCCCATGGTCCTTGGCTGCACGCCCATTCCCGGCGCGCCCGAGGTCATCGCCCATTCCGACGGCGACGTGCTCCTGCACGCCCTGGCCGACGCGCTGCTCGGGTGCCTGTGCCAGGGCGACATCGGCCAGCACTTCCCCGACACCGACCCGGCCTATGCGGGCGTGGCCAGTTCCATCCTGGTGAGCGAGGTGCTGGCGAAATTCGGCCCGGCGGGGCTCACGCTCACGCACGTGGACCTGACCATCGTGGCCCAGGTGCCGCGCATCGGCCCGCACCGCGACCACATCCGGCGCAACGTGGCCGGTCTTCTGGGCCTGCCCCTGGACCGCGTGAACGTGAAGGCCACCACCGAGGAGAAGCTCGGCTTCACCGGCGAGAAACTGGGGATCAAGGCCTACGCCACGGCCACGGCCATATCGCTCATGGACGCGGACGCCCTGCGCCCCTGCTCCTGACGCCAGGGAGTGAGCCCAGGCTCACCAGGGTCAGGGCCGCCTTGACTTTTAGGCCGCGCTCTGCAACGGATTTTGCCCCGAAACGACTTCCTCAAGCCGACTTCAAGGACCAAGCATGCAGCTCTACAATACCATCACGCGCTCCAAGGAACTCTTCGTCCCCGTCACCGCCGGACGGGTGAACATGTACGTCTGCGGCATCACCGCCTACGACTACTGCCACATCGGGCACGCCCGCTCCGCCGTGGTGTTCGACGTGATGGTCCGCTATCTGCGCTCCCAGGGGCTGGAAGTCCGCTTCGCCCGCAACTTCACCGACGTGGACGACAAAATCATCAAGCGCGCCCAGGAGGAACAGTCCACCTCCGAGGCCGTGTCCGAGAAGTACATAAACGCCTTCTACGAGGACATGGACCGCCTGAAGATCCTGCGCGCCGACCTGGAACCCAAGGCCACCGAGTACATCGGCGAGATGGTCCGGCTGGCCAAGCACCTGATCGACACCGGCTACGCCTACGCCACCCCGTCGGGCGACGTGTACTTCCGCGTGCGCGCCTTCAAGCCCTACGGCAAGCTCTCCGGGCGCAACCTGGAGGAGCTCCAAGCCGGGGCGCGCGTGGCCCCCGGCGAAGAGAAGGAAGACCCGCTGGACTTCGCCCTGTGGAAGTCGGCCAAGCCCGGCGAACCCACCTGGGACAGCCCCTGGGGACCGGGCCGCCCCGGCTGGCACCTGGAATGCTCGGCCATGAGCGAGGACCTGCTGGGCCTGCCCCTGGACATCCACGGCGGCGGCCAGGACCTCATCTTCCCCCACCACGAGAACGAGATCGCTCAGACCGAGGCCGCCGCGGGCAAGGAGTTCTCCAACTTCTGGGTGCACAACGGCTTCGTGCAGATCGACTCCGAGAAGATGTCCAAGTCGCTCGGCAACTTCGTGACCATCCGCGACATCTTCGGCTACTGCCTGCCCGAGGTGCTGCGCTTCTTCCTGGTGACCGCCCACTACCGCTCGCCCCTGGACTACTCCACCGAGGCCCTGGACGAGGCCGAGAAGGGCATCAAGCGCATCTACTCCGCGCTGGCCCAGATGGAGGAAGTGCTGGCCGGAACCAAGTGGTCGGCAACGCCCGCACCCAAGGAACTGGAAGACGAGCTGTCGCTTCTGGAGGCCGGGTTCGTCCAGGCCATGGAGGACGACCTGAACACCGCCGCCGCGCTGGGACACCTGTTCGGCATGGTGCGCCTGGCCGGGCGCGTGATGGAAGACAAGACCCTTCGCAAGAGCCAGGGCGGCAAGGCCATCCTGGAACGCATCAAGGCGGACATCGCGGGCTATGCCCAGATTCTCGGCGTGCTGGATTCCAACCCGGCCGCCTTCCTGGCAGAGCTTCGCGACAGCAAGGCCAAGCGCAAGGGCATCGAGGCCGCAGCCGTGGAAGCGCTGCTGGCCGCGCGCAAAGAAGCCCGCGCCAACAAGGATTTCGCCGCCTCCGACCGTATCCGGGATGAACTGGCCGCCATGGGCGTGGACGTGAAGGACACCCCGGCCGGAGCCGTGTGGGACGTGGCCTAGCGCTTCATCTTGAATGTAAAGCGCGCCGCCGGGGAACCGGCGGCGCGCTTTTTTTGTTTCGTCGCGCTAAGGCTTGCGGCCTCAAGAACAGTCTCTCCTGTTTGCCCCCCCTCACGCAAATGCAAAATAACCAGCATTCTTCGTTTCGGGTAACATTTCCATGTTTCTCGCAACGCGGTGCTAGCGCACGTCCACGTAGGCCACGCCGCAGGTGATGCCGGAGGTCCCCGCCAGGATGGCCTCAAACACCGTGAGTCCCGCCGGATAGGACGACGACCATCCCTGGCGCGAATAGACCAGGAACTGCGCGTCGCTGAAGGCAAAGCTTTTGTTCGTCAGATCCACCGTGAAGATCATGCGCAGGAACATCCGCGCCGCCTTCACTTCTCCGTTCTCCCCGCGTTTGGGGCAGGATTCGATCTCCGGCAGGTCCATGCGGTATTCGCCGGTGGCCAGCACGCGGGTCACGCCTTGGGCGTCCACGTACTGCTCCCAGGTGACTTCCTTGAAGCCCGGATAACTCTTGATGGCCAGCCCCACCGGGGCCGTGGGGTTCATGGGCACCGTGCCGCTCTGGACCAGCTCCACGCCGGACTGGCCGCAGGCCGACAGCAACAGGCACAGCGCCAGAACTACGAACGATATCGGGCTCCGTCCGGAACACGCACATACTGGGGCTTCGCCCCAGACCCCACCAGGGCTCCGCCCTGGACCCGCCAGGGGGATGATCCCCCTGGACCCTGCAATCAGCTTCGCGCCGTTCATCCGGTTCCCCCAAGTTGGCCGCGCATGTCGCAAGGCTGCTCAAGAGTGTTGAAGGAGAGTCCAGAAAGACATCTGCGTCCCTGAAACAGGCTGCGCGTGGTTCATCCGGTTTCTCCCAAGAAGTCCGCGCACGTCGCGAAGCTCCTTAAAAGTGTTTGAGAGGAGGTCCCGGAGGAGAACTTTTTTCAAAAAGTTCTCCTCTGGGCCGCCGGAGGCATCTTTTCTTACTCTTCTCTTTCCGTCACAAACAGCGCATCCGCGGCGATGACGGCCCCGCCCTGATCGAACCAGGGCCCGTACAGTCCGTCCAGCCTGAACCCCCGCTCTTCCATCCAGGCGACCACCTCGCCACCGGAGGGCTGCCCCTCGTAGAGATCCGCGAAGGACACCTCGCAGAGAACGGCGGCAACCCCGCGCAGTACGGCCTCGGCTCCGCGCAGTGCTTCAAGCTCATAGCCTTGCAGATCAAGTTTGATGATGTCGGGCGACGCGGCCAGTTCGCAGTCCAGACAGACCACGTCCACAAGAACGGTCTGAGTCACGTCCATGGGCTTGCCCGCGTGCTTGTCTCGAATGCCGGTGGGCGCAAGGAACGACGAACAGGTGGCGCTCTCCAGCACGTTCAGGCAGAGCCGATCCTGACAGCTGCCCAGTGCCACAGCGCGGACGCTCACCCGACGATTCTCGGCAAAACGCTTGTGGAGCTTGCGGGCCAGGCGCGGCATGGGCTCGTAGGCGGCCACGTGCGCCTTGGGAAACAGGTCCAGGAAACGCTCCACGGTGCGCCCCTTGTTTGCTCCGCCGTCGATAATCGAGCGTGCGCCGGGCACGATGTGCAGCAGCCTGGAAAAAGGGTCCAGGCGCGAATGGATGGGCCAGTGCGCTTTGATCATGGAGTTTCTATGGCATGAATCGGAAAAGTGTGAAACAGCGGATTGACATTGAGAATCGTTTTCAATAGAAGATTATCACGCCATGTGGAACCAGTCGGGGCCGGAGTCCATGGGTGGTGTCCGGCCCCGACTGTCCGCAAGGAAAAACCGCGGAGGCGCACATGACCACAAAATCCAGCATCGGTTCCAAGACCCGCCCGAGTGAGATGTTTTCGACCCTGAAACGATCGCACACAGTTTCTGCCAAGTCCAAGGCGGATGGCTGCGGATGCGGTTCCGGGAGCAACTGCAGTTCCAACGGCGGCCCGGGGTGCGGCTCCAGTTCGTGCGGGTGCCGGGCCAAGGCCTTGACGCGCCTGAACCGCCAGGGAATGGCCGCCTGCCAGCATGGCGACTTCGACGGCGCGCACCGCCTGCTCTCGGAGGGAATCGGGCTTGCCAGCAGCGCCGGGGTTTCCATGTATGAAGCGAAACTGCGCAACAATCTGGGGCTGGTGCACCTGCTGGCGTCCAAGCCGGATGCGGCCGCACAGGAATTCGGTCAGGCCCTGGCTCTTGTGGAAGACAAACTCGGAAAAGAAAACACCTTGTACCGGCGCATCGAGGGCAACCTCAGCCGGGCATGCTCTCTCTGAACCTGAGGCGGACGATACACGTTATTGTACAACTGGCTGGTTTCACCGAAACGGCCATTGTGAATTTCCGGATGGACCCTCAGCGCTGGCTTCTGAAGCCGGTGGGTCCGTGCTCCCCGCGCGGGACGCTCATGGTGTAGAGTCCTTTTCCGTCACGCTGTTCGAAGGCCAGCGCACCGCCCATGGTGCGCAAAAGCCTGTAGCAGAACGGCAGTCCGATGGTGTCGCCTCCCTCGTCGAATGGCAGGAAGACCTTTTCCACGTCTTCCACCGGCGCAGTCTGGTCGCCGCCTATCTCCAGATGCAGGAACTGCTCGCTCACGAACGCGCGTATCCACATGCTGCCCTGCGACGGCAGGGTGGTCAGGGTGGAGCGGATGAGGTTTATCACCACCTGGGTCAGCAGGTCGGGGTCCTCCTCCACGGCGGTGATGTCCGGGTCCACGTCCACGGAGGGAACCACTCCGTTGGCGTTCAGTTCCGGCGAGAGAAGTTCCAGACAGTCGCGAACCACGTCTGAAAGCAGGATAGCGGTCCGGTGCAGACGCACGGGGCTCAGGTAGTCCCGGATGCGATCCAGGATGCGCTCCAGGCGCTGCGCCTCTCCGAGAATTATTTCGGCCTCGGCCAGTCCGGGCGATTTTTTCAGGAGCCGGCGCGCAAACCCGCCGATGGACATGAGCGGATTGCGTATCTCATGCGCAACTTCCGCGGAGATCGCCCCCAAGGTCTTCACCTTCTCTTTCTGAACCAGATACTTCTCCAGCATCAGACGGTCGGTTATGTCCAGGATGATCCCCTCCACCACCGGGCGGCTATGCCCCGTGTCGCAACTGGCCAACGGCACGGACTTCAGGATGCCGTGGACAACGCGCCCGGTTCTGTGGAGCAGGCGGCAGGTCTTGGAAAAGGTGATGGAGCAGTCCGCAAGGCTGCCCTGAAGCATCTGCCGGACGCGCTCCCGGTCGTCGGGGTGGATGCGTTCCAGCAGCCAGCCGGGCGACTCCATGGCCTCTTCGCGGGTGAAACCGAGCATGCTCTGGCTGGCCCGGTTCACGAACTGGAGGTTGAGGTCCTCGTCCAGGCTGAAGATCACCAGCGGGATGTTCTGCACAAGGTTGGTGTAGCGGGCTTCGGCCTGCCGGATCTTCAGAGCCATGTCCCGGCGTTCGAAGATCACCGAGACCGCGTGCTCAAGCAGTTCGAAGCTTTCGATGGGCTTGGTGATATAGTCCCAGGCTCCCAGTCGAAAGGCCCTGATGGCGTCCTGCAGGTCGGCCCTGCCGGAAACCACGATGACGGGCGTATCGTTCCCGAGTGCTCTTTTTTCTTCCAGAAAAGCGAGGCCGTCCATGACCGGCATGCGCAGATCCAGAAGCACGAGGTCCGGATTGTGTTGCGCCAGTTTTTCCAGGCCCTCCACACCGCTGGAGGCCTGCATGGGGATGTAGCCCGAGTCTTCGATCCAGGCAGCGATGGTGGCCCGCACGGAAATGTCGTCGTCCACGGTGAGGATGCTTTTTGCGGTAGGCTGCGTTTCGACCATGTGAGTTCCTGAAATGGTTTACAGGCTTATCCGTATCTTTGTCTCAAACCAGCGGGCATGGCAAGCCGGGAAAAGACAAAAGTTGTGGGCATCCCCACACCAGATTATCCAGCGCGCAAAGCGAAACCGTCAAAATGGAAAATATTTGCATATTTTGTAAAAATTTTATGCGCCCAAACCCGACACAGCTTGCCAAGAAAAGCACATTAATTTAAGCAATTAACACACAATAAGAAACATGATGACATTTTTGAACCGCCAATCCGTAATTTGTCTGATTCCACAAAAAACTTGCAAAAGTGTAAAAACGTCGTTAGTTCTCTAACCGTGCCGCCCAAGCCGGACAGAGCAGGCAGGAAACTTCCGGTTAGAACAAAGGCAGGCACGAGGCTTCCGGCAGGGGAGTCCTGCCGGAAGCCAGCATCGAAAACAGGAGGGTTATCTGATGAACGCGGCGGACACAGCTTTCATTCTCATCTCGGCTGCCCTGGTATTGCTCATGACTCCCGGGCTTGGTCTTTTCTACGGCGGCATGGTCCGCTCCAAAAACGTCCTGTCCACCCTGATGCACAGCTATGTGCTCATCGGCCTGATCTCCATCGAGTGGGCCATCCTCGGCTACTCCATGGCCTTCGGATCCGACATCAACGGCATCGTGGGCGGTCTGGATTATCTCAACCTGGCGGGAATGGATAAGCCCAACGACCTGGCCAAGACCGTTCCCCATCTGGCCTTCATGGCCTTCCAGATGATGTTCGCGGTCATCACCCCCGCACTTATTTCCGGCGCATTCGCGGAGCGCATCCGCTTCAGCGCCTTCCTTCTTTTCAGCCTGATCTGGGCCGTGTGCATCTACAACCCCCTGGCTCACTGGGTGTGGGGCGGCGGCTGGCTGGCGGGCCTCGGCGCGCTCGACTTCGCCGGCGGCGCGGTGGTCCACATGAGCTCCGGCGCTTCCGCCCTGGCATTCTGCCTCTTCCTGGGCAAGCGTAAGAACTACGGCCGCGAGCCCTTCATCCCGCACAACCTGCCCATGACCATCCTGGGCGCCGGCATCCTGTGGTTCGGCTGGTTCGGCTTCAACGCAGGCAGCGCCCTGTCCGCAGGCGACCTGGCCGCCTCGGCCTTCGTCACCACCCACCTGGCCGCAGCGGCCGCCTCGCTGTCCTGGATCTTCGCCGAGTGGATGCACCGCGGCAAGCCCACCACCCTGGGCCTGGCCTCCGGCGCGGTCGCCGGCCTGGTCGCCATCACTCCGGCCGCCGGTTTCGTCACCCCCATGGCCTCCATCGTCATCGGCCTGGTCGGCGGCGTGGTGTGCTACTTCGGGGTTAACATGAAGCACATGTTCAAGTATGATGACGCCCTGGACGTTGTTGGCGTCCACGGTCTCGGCGGCACCTGGGGCGCGCTGGCCACCGGCCTGTTCGCCACCAAGGCCGTGAACGAGGCCGGCAACGACGGCCTGCTCTACGGCAACCCCGACCTGCTCTGGAGCCAGTTCATCTCCGTGGTGGCCACCTGGGTGTTCTGCTTCGTGGGCACGCTTGTCATCCTGTACATCGTCAACGCGATCATCAAGGTCCGCGTCAACGAGGAAGACGAGAACAAGGGCCTGGACGTCAGCCAGCACGGCGAAACCGGCTATCAGAACTAAGGAGTCTAACCCATGCGCAAGATTGAAATCATTACCCGGCCCTACAAGCTGGAGGACATCAAGAAGGCCCTCACCGATGCGGGCGTCAAGGGCATGACCGTCTCCGAGGTCAAAGGCTTCGGCCGCCAGCGCGGACACAAGGAAATCTACCGCGGCGCGGAATACCAGGTGGACTTCGTGCCCAAGATCAAGATCGAGCTGGTCATCGACGCTGCCATGGTGCCCACGGTGCTCAAGGCCATCGAAGGCGCGGCCCGCACCGGCGAAGTGGGCGACGGAAAGATCTTCATCACCCCGGTTGAAGAAGTCGTGCGCATCCGCACCGGCGAAACCGGCAAGGACGCCATCTAACCCGATCCGTACGGAGGGGCCGCACCGCGGCCCCTCCTTTTTCATGGCACGCCCCACCTCAAAAGCAGTCCGCAGCCTGGACAGAAAACGCCGGAAGCTCCTGGAAGCCCCCGGCGTCGGTTTTTGTCAAAAACACGCATTTGCCTTCGACGAGTATTTCCGCAATCGACTCTCGGAACTTCCATCCTGCCCCACTCCTTACGCCGTGGTTGCTGTGGGCGGTTACGGCCGTTCCGAGCTCTGCCCGCGCTCAGACATAGACGTGCTGGTGCTGTACGGGAACACAGTCCCTGAGGAAGCCAAGGAATTGGCCAAGGGTGTGTTCTTCCCTCTGTGGGACCTCGGCGCGGACCTGGGGCACGGAGTGCGCTCCACCGGCGAATGCCTGGAACTGGCCGCCACGGACTGGCAGGTATTCGCATCCTTGATCGACGCCCGCTTACTGGCCGGAAGCAAGAACATATTCGACGATTTCGTAAAACGGCGCGACGAGGATCTTTTTCCCGGGCGCGTCGCGGATTTCAAAACCTGGCTGGAAGGCCAGAACAGAAGCCGCGCCTCGCGGTACGGCGACGCCTCTGGCATGCTCGAGCCAAACCTCAAGGAAGCTCTGGGGGGCCTTCGGGACGTGCACCAGGTCCGCTGGCTGAACGCTCTTTCCAGCCAGACCGGGGCCGGACTCCCCACCGGGTGGCTTACGGTTCTCGAAGGGCATCTGGAATTTCTGCTCGTGGTGCGCAACCACCTTCATGTCGTGCTCAGCCGCAAGGACGATCACTTGAGTCTGGACGCACAGCGCGAACTGGCCCGCCGCCTGGGTTTCGAAGCTGCCGGGGCAATCCGCGGCGTCGAGGCCTTCCTGACCGAGCTGCATCGCATCATGGCCGAAATCCGTACCCTGCACCGCGCCCTCTGGCCGCTTCTGGGCAACGCCGTCCCCCCTGCTCCTGCGCCCGCCAAGCCGCTCGGGGCAAACGTGGTTCTCACCCGCGACGGACTGGACTTCACCCAGGGTCTCACCCGGGTAAGCCCCGGGGACGTCCTGGACATCTTCAGCCACGCCCTGCGCCAGGGAGAGCCACTCTCCCTGCCCGCGCGCCGAGGCATCGAGGCCGCCATCCCCGAGATCGCCAGCTTCGCTGCCACCGCCGAGGGCGGCGAGCGGGCCTTCGCGCTGCTCCGCAAGGCGCTCCTGGAACCAGGCGGCGACGCGGCCCTTACCGACATGCTGGAGACCGGGGTGCTCGGAGCGCTGATACCCGAGTTCGGCCGGGTGCAGCACATGGTGCAGTACGACGTGTTCCACATCCATCCGGTTGGCCGCCATACCCTGGAAACCATCCTGGAACTCAAGAAAGCTGCGCTGCCGGAGCATCCCTGGCATCACATCTACGCCCGGATTCCGCACCCCGAGCGCCTCTTCCTGGGCGCGCTTTTCCACGACATCGGCAAGGGACTGGGCGGAGCGCATTCCGAGAAGGGCGTGGACCTGACCCGCGAAGCCCTGTCACGCTTCGCCCTGGACGAAGACGCCCTTTCCGACGTGAGTTTCCTGGTGCTGCGCCACCTGCTGCTGGCCGACACCGCCATGCGCCGCGACATCGCCGACCGCGACGTGCTGGCCGCCACGGCCCAGCGCGTCTCCACGCCTGAGCGCCTGGACATGCTGCTGCTCCTGACCATGGCGGATTCCCAGGCCACCGGCCCGTCTGCCTGGAACGACTGGAAGGCCAGCCTCATCGGCGGGTTGCACGCGCGCGTGTACTCCATGCTGGAGGGCGGCTCCCTGTTCGACGCGGACGACGCCCAGGCCATGCTGCATCTGCGCGACGACCTCTACGCCAAGGCCAAAGACCTCTTTTCAGCCGAACGCCTGGAAGCCTGCCTGGACGCCATGCCCCCGCGCTACCTGCTCTCCCGCTCAGCCGGGGACATCCTTGGCGACCTGCACCTGCTGGCGCGGCTGGACGAAGCCCTGGAAGAAGATTCGCGCATGCGGCCCGCCAGCAAGGCAGGGCTGGGCGTGGCCATCATCGAAGCCACCCCCTCTGCAGCAGGCGACGGCTGGAGCGTCACCCTGGCGGCCCGGCACCAGCCCGGACTGTTTGCCACCATGGCCGGAGTGCTGGCCCTGCATGGCATCAACATCCGCTCCGCCGACTTCTTCCTTTGGAGCGACTCCACCGAAATACACACCTACCAGACCGCCAATCCGCCGGACAATCTGTTCCCGGACGAACTCTGGGCCAGGGTGCGCCGCGCGCTGCGCTACGCCCTCACCGGCAAGCTCTCCCTGGACTACCGTATCCAGGAAAAACGCGCCTCCCCCCTGACCCCGCGCCAGCCCGACATGGGCATCCGGCCCAGCGTCGGCGTGGACAACGACTCCTCGGAGTACTTCACCCGCCTGGAGGTGAAAGCCTCCGACAGGCTGGGGCGTCTCTACGACATCGCCGTGGCCCTGGATTCCCTGGGCCTGGACGTGCACATGGCCAAGATCGACACCCACGGGCTGGAAGTCTACGACGTGTTCTACGTGCGCGCCCAGAAAGGCCGCAAAGTCACAGACCCCCAACGCATCGACGAAATCACGCACATCCTCCTGGCCGGTCTGGCCTGAGGTGGACTTTTCTTCTCCTGATGGGCTATCTGGGAACAACCCTAGCCCTTCAGGAGGAATTACATGGATCAGATCATACCCTCGGGCATCCCCCAGGACACCTGCCCTCCCCGCCTCCCGCGCATCGGCGAACCCGCTCCCGCCTTCGAGGCAGAATCCACCCACGGCGTGCTGCGCCTGGAGGACTTCAAGGGCTCCTGGCTGGTCTTCTTCTCCCACCCGGCGGACTTCACCCCGGTCTGCACCACTGAATTCCTGGCCTTCGCCGCCATCCACGAGCAACTGCGCGCCAGAAACTGCGAACTCCTGGGCCTGTCCATCGACTCCATCTTCTCGCACATCGCCTGGGTACGCAGCATCGAAGAGAAATTCGGGACCAGGATCGAATTCCCCCTGGTGGCCGACCTCTCCCACAAGGTGGCCGAACTCTACGGCATGATCATGCCCGGCGAGTCCAAGACCGAAACCTCGCGCTGCGTGTTCGTCATCGACCCCAAAATGATCGTGCGCGCCGTGATCTACTACCCCCTGACCACCGGGCGAAACACCGACGAGATCCTGCGCCTCGTGGACGCGCTCCAGGTCACCGACGCCAACTCCGTGGGCACCCCCGCCAACTGGCGACCCGGCGACAAGGTTATCGTGCCGCCGCCGCGCACCCAGGACGCCGCAGCCGAACGCGTGAAAGCCGAAGGCGTCGAATGCGTGGACTGGTTCTTCTGCAAGAAGAGCCTGTAGTCGTGGCCTGCGTCAAACCCGACGGGACCCTCACCGAACTCGGACGCCAGGGACTGGAAGCCCTGGCCGCCCACGGCAACGTCGACAGCGCCGTACAAGCCACGGGGCTCCCCCTCTACCGGGTGCGGATGCTGGCCCGCGCCCTGATTGAGGAGGGACTCCTGGAGGACGCCGAGGGCACGCTGCGTCCCACTCCGCTTGGGCAGGAGAAGCTGAAATTGTGATAGGCTGGCGGGGCTTCGCCCCGGACCCCACCAGGGCTCTGCCCCGGACCCGCCAGGGGGATGATCCCCCTGGACCCTGCATTTGCTTCGCGTAACATACTGCTACTGCTTAGAATATTGCTCAAACAAAAGCCCTGAAGCGCGCAAAGCCGCGCTTCAGGGCTATTAATTCTTGAAATCGCCCTTTTCTGACCATGACCATAACCAGGACCAGAGACTGGAGCTGGGTGCTGGGGGCTGTCACGGTCGGGTTCTGGCGGGCGGGCGACGAATCGCCTTCACATCGGTTCTAACCCGCCCGCCAGGACACGAACGGGACAGTCCCCAGCACCCAGAACCGACCCCACGCACACAATACTCCCGCGCACGAGGCGAAGCGAAAAGCCGGGTCCAGGGGGTGGCTTCTCCCCCTGGCCGCCGGAGGCATCTTACTCTTATGTATCTTCCTCACTTAGCCACAGTGCAACGATCCACCAGATACACTATCGACTGATACGGAATGTCGGCGTTGCGCGACAGCCCTATCTCGCAGGTCCTACTGTTGGAGTAGCCGCGAGAGGTCTCGGGCGGCAGCTGCTCGACCAGCCCGTCCAGGGCGGCCTCGTTCAATTCGGGGAAGTTGAAGCCGCGATCGCCCGCGAAGCCGCAGCAGTTGATGTTTCGCGGCACGGTGACGGTCTTGGCGCAGGCATCGGCCACGGCCTTGAACTTGCCGGCCAGGCCCATCTTGATGGAGCTGCACGTGACGTGAATGGTGGCGGCTTCGGGGCTCTTGGTGAAGTGCAGCTTGTCCATGAGATGGTCGTGGATGAACTCCACGATCTCGTAGATCCTGAGGTCGGGTTCGATTTTCTTGCGCATGGTGTACAGGCAGGGGCTGGTATCGAAGAGGATTGGGATGGCCCCGCCATCGCTCACGCGGCGCAGTTCCGCTTCCAGTTCGCGGGACTTCTGGTCGGCCTGCTCGAAGAAGCCCTTGGACTCGAAGGTCAGGCCGCAGCACAGCTCGGCCATGTTGTGCGGAAAGATCACGTCGTACCCGGCCTTGTGCAGCACGGAGAGCGTGGCCTCGTACAGGGCGCGCTGCTCCGGGTCGTCCTTGGCAGGACCCATGGAGCGGGCCACGCAGCTGGGGAAATAGACCACCTTGAGCCCCTTGCCGCGCACGGTGTCCGTAAAGGCCGGGGGCGTGATGCCCACGGGCATCCACTTGGTCCACAGGGGGATGCGTCCTCCGGAGAGCTCGCGGAAGGATTCGGCCAGCTGCCCCATGAGCTTGGAGCCGATCAGCCTGTGCACGCCGCCCGCGACCTTGAGACCCTGGCGCACGATGTTCAGGACCGTGCCGTAGTTGTCGGCCACCCACTGGGCCACCTTGTGGGCGCGGGGGCTTGCGCGCTGCCCGCGCAGCTGTTTGGTGAAGCTGCCGGTATCGATGGACACGGGGCACACCGTGGCGCACAGGCCGTCGGCGGCGCAGGTCTGCTCGCCGAAGTAGGTGTAGTGATCCCAGAATTCCTTCATGAGGGCGTCGTCGTGGGTGCGCTTGAGCCGGGCCATGTGCCGTTGCAGGGCGATGCGCTGGCGCGGCGTGCTGGTGATGTTGCGCGACGGGCAGACCGGTTCGCAGAAACCGCACTCGATGCAGCGGTCGATGATCTGGTTCACCGCCGGCATGGGTTTCAGGTTCTCCAGGTAGACCTTGGGGTTGTCGTTGATGATGACGCCGGGGTTCAGAAGATTGTCAGGGTCGAAGGCGTTTTTCAGGCGCACCATGTAGGCATAGGCCTGCTGCCCCCACTCCATCTCCACGAAGGGAGCCATGTTGCGCCCGGTGCCGTGCTCGCCCTTGAGGGAGCCGTCGTAGCGGCCGACCACCATCTCGGCGGTCTCCTCCATGAGCAGCTGGTAGTTCCTGATCATCTGAGGCGAACCGAAATCCGGGCAGAACACGAAGTGCAGGTTTCCTTCCAGGGCGTGGCCGAAGATGATGCCCTCGGGGAATCCGTGCTTGTGCATGAGCTCCTGGAGCTCCACGGTGCCGTGGGCCAGCTTATCGATGGGGAAGACCACGTCCTCGATGACCACGGTGGTGCCGGGGTTGCGCACCGCGCCGACGGCCGGGAACAGTCCTTTGCGGATGTTCCAGAGCTTGTTGTAGTCGGCGGGCTGGTCCATGAACACAATGGGATGGATGGGATCGATGTTGGCGACCAGGGCCTGGATGTCTTCTATCTGGCGCAGCAGGGTCTTGCTGTCGGCGGCGCGGGTCTCCACCAGGATGGCGGCGGCGGTGTCCGGCAGGCCTTTCAGGAAGGCGGGCATGCCGGGCTTGTCCTCCACGGAGCGAAGCGAGGCGCGGTCCATGAGCTCGACAGCCGATACCGGCCCCTTCTTGAGCTGGATGGTGGCGTTGCAGGCGTCCGCGATGGTCGGGTAGTACATCATGGCCGAAGCCTTGTGCGGATGCTCCACCACGGTGCGGTAGGTGATCTCGGAGATGAAGGCCAGAGTGCCCTCGGACCCGATCATCAGGTGCAGGAGGATGTCGATGGGGTCGGTGAAATCCACGAAGGAGTTGATGCCGTACCCGGTGGTGTTCTTGATCTTGAATTTGTGGCGGATGCGCTCGGAGAGGGTTTTGTTGTTTTCGATCTCATCGCGGATGGCGGCAAGCTCGCCCACCAGATGGGGGTGGCTTTTGACGAAGGCCTCGCGCGAGGCCGCGTCGGCGGTGTCCAGCGTGGAGCCGTCCACGAAGATGAGCTTCATGGATTCCACGGTCTTGTAGCTGTTCTCGGCGGTGCCGCAGCACATGCCAGAAGCGTTGTTGGCCGCAATGCCGCCGATCATGGCCGCGTTGATCGACGCGGGGTCCGGCCCGATCTTCATGCCATGCGGGGCAAGCTGGATGTTGGCCTCCGAGCCGATGACCCCCGGCTCCAGGCTGATGTGCGAGGCGTGCTCGTGGATGTGCAGGCCCTTCCAGGCCCCGGCCAAGTAGATGAGCACCGAATCGGTGAGGGCCTGGCCGGACAGGCTGGTTCCCGCAGTGCGGAAGGTGACCGGCACCTTGAGTTCGCTGGCGATGGCCAGCATTCTGGAGACTTCGTCCGGCGTGCGGGCCTTGACCACGATCTTGGGCACCAGCCGGTAGAAGCTGGCGTCGTCGCCGTAGGCAAGGTTGGTGAACGGGCCGCAAAACAGCCGTTCCTGGGGGATGAAGGCCGCGATGCGGGCATGGTATTCCTGGTAGACGCCGGGAAGCTTGCTGCAATCGTCTTTGAGCATCGGGGAGGTCTCCTTGGTGCGGACGCCGGTCAGCGACGCGTAGTGGGCTGCTTTACGGATTTCCTAGCGAGAAACACGACCTTTGGGAAGCGCTGGGCGGAAATTCACGAACAACAGAGCTGGCTCGGGTTTTCCTGCGGAGCCGGAGCCCGCATAATGTGATACAGAAGCCGACAATCGTGGAGGGCCGTATCCGGCTGGCGCGGTTCGCCCGCCACGGCGCGGGGAGCCGGGAGAGCCAGACCATGCGCTATCGAGGCGGCACCGGAAAGAGCGACTCAGCCTGCGACAAGCGCAAGCAAGGCCGCAGCAGGCCACCTCTGCTATGCGAACCTGCTTCACCACAGAAAGGTAAAGGGGGGTGGAGACGAGAGCTGGCTGATCGTCCCCGGTCGGATAACCGGAGGCCGTACCTGTGCCACGACGCGGGTTGCGCGTTCATGGACAGGCTGCACGGGGAAGGCCTCTTCAGGCAGGCACGACTGCTCCGGGTGGAAGGCGGCCTCAGGGCAGCGGGTACCTGCCGCAGGTGAATTTCTCGCCCTCGGGGCAATAGCCCAGGCGTTCGCACTTTGCCCCGGCCACGGCGAACACCTCGGGCAGGGTCAGGCGGCACAGGGAGAGCATCTTGTCGGCCAGGGCGCGGATTTCCCACTGGGCGCGGGTGCAGCAGCGTTGCTCGAAGAAGTTGAACAGGGCGCGGCAGTTCATGGTGGTCACGATGCGGGTCTCGGCGGCCTGGGGCAGCACGAACCGGGCGTCCTCCTTGGCCTTGTCCTTCCTGCCGTTGTCCTCGAGGATCGTCTTCAGGTCGCGGTAGGCCGCGCCCACCTCTTCCATGAAGGCCTCGAAGCGGGCTCTGGCCTCGGGGATATTTTTAATGGCCGGGGGCATGATGTAGTCGAAGGAAGAGGCGTCCACGTAGCGCTGGGACTGCTGGGAGTAGCTGGCGATGCGGTGGCGCACCAGCTGGTGCGTGAGCGCCCGCGACACGCCCTCGATGGCGAAGGTGAAGCTCACGTGCTCGATGGGGCTCACGTGGCCGGATTCCAGCACCTTGGCCACGAACTCGGCCTGCTTCTCGCGGGGGATTTCCCCAGCCAGCAGGCGCGGCCACATGTCGGCCACGAAACCGGCGTGGTAGCACTGGCGGAAGGCCGCGTAGATAACCGAGAGCGGCTCCGGGGTGAAGGCCAGCAGGGATACGTCGAGTCTTTTGGCGGGCATATTCTAACCTAACGGATGAATTTTCAGATGCTGGTAGGCCTTGGCCGTGGCCACGCGTCCGCGCGGGGTGCGCTGGATCAGGCCGCACTGGATGAGGTAGGGCTCGTAGATGTCCTCCAGGGTGCGCACCTCTTCGGAGCAGGCCACGGCCAGGGTCTTCACCCCCACCGGCCCGCCCCCGAACTGCTCCACCAGGCAGGAGAGAATCTTGCGGTCCATCTGGTCCAGGCCGTGCGGGTCCACGTCCATGCGGCCAAGGGCCGCGCGGGCCAGCTCCTGGTCGATGACGGGGCTGCCCTGCACCACGGCGAAGTCGCGCACGCGCCTAAGGAGCCGCCCGGAGATGCGCGGCGTGCCGCGCGAGCGCTTGCCGATCTCCAGCGCCGCCTCCGGCGTGAGCGATACCCCGAGGATCTTCGCGGCGCGGGTGACGATGGCCGAGAGTTCCTGGGGGGAGTAGAAATCCAGGCGGAAGATCACCCCGAAGCGGTCGCGCAGCGGCGAGGTCAGAAGCCCGATGCGGGTGGTGGCCCCCACCAGGGTGAACGGCTCCAGGTCGATCTTCACGGTGCGCGCGCCCGGTCCCTGGCCGATGATGAGGTCCAGCTTGAAGTCCTCCATGGCCGGATAGAGGATCTCCTCCACGGCCGGGGGCATGCGGTGGATCTCGTCAATGAACAGGATGTCGTGGCGGCCGAGGTTGGTGAGGATCGCGGCCAGGTCGCCGCCGCGCTCCAGCACCGGCCCGGAGGTGGTGATGAGGTTCACCCCGAGTTCCGAGGACATGATCTGGGCCAGGGTGGTCTTGCCCAGGCCCGGCGGCCCGTAAAAGAGCGTGTGGTCCAGGGCCTTGCCGCGCTCGGTGGCGCTGGACAGATACACCTGGAGGTTGGCGCGCAGGTCCTGCTGGCCGATGAAGTCGGCCAGTCGCTTGGGACGGATGGTGTCGTCCGGGAGGGGGGCGGGTGTCGTCATGCCTTGGCCGCCGCGATCTTCTTCAGGCACACGCGGATGGCCTGGGCCACGTCAAGGTCTGGCTCGGCGTCCAGGACGTCGCGCAGTAGCGGCGCGGCCTCGGACTCGGCGTAGCCCAGATTGGTGAGCGCGGCCAGGGCGTCGCGCATCACCGACCCGGCGGCCATTCCACCCATGGAAGGCGTGAACGAACTGGTCTCGCAAATGTCGGCCAGGGCGTACTTGATCTCAAGAATCATGCGCTGGGCGCTCTTCTTGCCGATGCCCGGCACCTGGGACAGTGCCGCGACGTCCTCGCGGGCCGCGATCTGGGACAGGTCGTTCACCGAATAGCAGGACAGCATGGACAGCGCGGTCTTGGGGCCGAGCTTGGGCACGGCGATAAGCGCGCGGAAGGCACGGCGCTCGTCCCCGGTCTGGAAGCCGAACAGACGCGTGCCGTCCTCGCCGGTCTGGGCGTGCACGAAAAAGGAGGCCTCCTCGCCACGCGCGGGCAGGTTCGCCGCGGTGGGCGTGGACACGGCAAGTTCGTAGCCCACGCCGGAGGCGGTGAGCACCAGGCAGCCCTTGTCGGACTTCTCCAGCAGTTCTCCGCGCAGATAGGCGATCACGGCTCCCCCAAGAGGCGCTTCACGCGCCGCTGATTCAGATGACACACGGCCACGGCCAGCGCGTCCGAAGCGTCGGCGGCCAGGGGTTTTCGGCATCCAAGCACCTGCGCGACCATGAAGGCCACCTGCGTTTTTTCGGCCCGCCCAACGCCCACCAGACTCTTTTTCACCACGGTCGGCTCGTAGGCGTGCACGCGGATTCCGGCCACGGCGCAGGCGGCCATGGCCGCGCCGCGCGCCTGCCCGAGTTTCAGCGCCGAGGACGGATTCTTGGACACGAACACGTCCTCCATGGCCGCCTCGACAGGCTGATGCCGGGCCAGGAGCCCGGCCAGAGCCTCGTAGATGGCTCCCAGACGAAGATCCATGCCGCCGAGGCTCTCCACGCGGATGACCCCGGCGTCCACCAGGGTGGCCACGCCGGACTCCTCGCGCACGATGCCCCAGCCGGTGTTGCGCGAACCGGGGTCCAGCCCGAGGACGGTGACGGCGGCCATATTTTCGGGCCTAGCCCAGTTCCGCCAGCAATTCCTCGGGCAACTCGAAGTTGGCGTGGGTCTGCTGCACGTCGTCGTTGTCGTCCAGGTTGTCCATGAGCTTCAGGAGCCTGCGCCCGGTCTCCACGTCCACGTCCACGGTGTTCTTGGGGGACATGGTGACCTCGGCGGAGAGGAGCTCCATGCCCGCGTCTTCCAGGGCCTGGCGCACGGTCTCGAAGGCTTCGGGAGAGGTGCTGACCTCCCAGGCGTCGTCCTGATCCACCACGTCCTCGGCTCCGGCCTCGAGGGCGGCTTCCATCAACTGGTCCTCGGCGTACTTGGCCTTGTCCAGGGTGATGATGCCCTTCTTCTCGAACATCCAGGCCACGCAGCCGGACTCGCCCAGGGAGCCGCCGCCCTTGCCCAGGATGTGGCGGATTTCGGCCACGGTGCGGTTGCGGTTGTCCGTGGCGGCCTCCACTAGGATGGCCACGCCGCCGGGGCCGTAGCCCTCATAGGTGATCTCGTCGATGTTGCCGCCGCCCAGTTCGCCCGTGCCTTTCTTGACCGCGGTCTCTATCTTGTCCTTGGGCAGGTTCACGGCCTTGGCGGCCGCGATGGCCGAGCGCAGGCGGGCGTTGATGCCAGGGTCGCCGCCGCCGGCCTTGGCCGCCAGCATCAGCTCCTTGGTGACCTTGGTGAAAACCTTGCCCTTCTTGGCGTCCTGGGCGCCCTTGCGCACCTGGATGTTTTTCCATTTCGAATGTCCAGCCATCTACTCCTCCGGATATTTCTGAAGGCCCTTGAATCCGAGCCCAACGATGAACTGTTCGAAGCTCTCCGAACGGGAGCTTTTGGGTTTGGCGGTCTTGACCTTTTCAAAGGCCCCGCGCATTGAGTCCGTAAAGGGTTTCACGTCGGGACCCATGAAGATCTTGGCGACGAAGTGGCCGCCGTGTATCAGGCAAGTCCCGGCCAGTGCAAGCGCCTGCTCCACCAGCTCCAGGGAGCGGGCCTGATCCGTGACCCGCTGGCCCGTGGTTTTGGGAGCCATGTCGCTCACCACAAGATGGAAGGGTTTCCATTCCTGAAGCACGGCCGTGAACTCCGGTCCGGGGTTCAGCGCGTCGGCCACCATGAAGGTGACGTTTTCCGGAAAGACGGTCTCCGTAGGATTTATATCCACGCCGAGCACCCTCCCCGTGGGCCCTACCTTCTTGGCCGCGAACAGCGTCCAGGAGCCGGGCGTGGCCCCCAGGTCCAGCACCTTGATGCCGGGGCGGAGCAGCCGGAACTCGGAGTCCATCTCCTGGAGCTTGTAGACCGAGCGGGCCGGGTAGTTTTCCTGCCGGGCGCGGTTGAAATAATGGTCATGTCTTTTTTTCATGGCCCCCCCAACCCGGAACTGTAGCAAAGGGCACACCCAATGCAAAGCCCTCTCCGGCGGCTGCGCCTGACCGACGAGCTCGGCGTCCCCAAGACCCCCGGCCCCGGCCACGACATCGTCAGGACCTCGCGCGGCAACGACTGGCTGATCCTGGGGCTGGGGCCGGAACCCGCGGCCCTGGCCGCGTCGCTCCCGGCGGACGCCTCGGTGCGCTGGCTCGAGTGCCCCGCTTTCGCCGAGCAGGCCGGGGAGGAGTGGCGCGCCGCCATCCCGCCGCACTGGCGGCGTGTGACCTGCTTCGATCCACACGACGATTCCAACGTGGCCGTGTCCCAAAGCGCCCTGCGCCTGTTCCCGGGGTTCTGGGGGCCGGTGCTGGCCGCCCTGACCCTGCCCCAGCCCGAACTGACCGACCGCTTCCCGGACAGGACCGTGTTCATGCCCGCCTCCCAGGACAGGCTCATCGTGCGCGAAGTGACCGAGGCCTTTGGCGAACTCGGCTACCAGGTGCAGAACGTGCCCTGGGAGCATCTCCCTTCTCTTCTTAAGGAAGGCCGCCCCGACCTGTACCTGTCCGTCAACTTTTCCGGGCTGGACGCCTACGGCCAGGCCTTCTCCCTGCTGGAGCGGGCCGGCGTGCCCGTGGCGGTCTGGTGCGTGGACAACCCCTTCAACGCCCTGAGCGGACTGAAAAGCCAGTTCTGGAAGGACGTGAGCCTCTTCGTCACCGACGACTGGTTCATCGGACCGCTCAAGAGCCACGGCGCGCGCCACGTGCACCATCTGCCCCTGGCCGCCAGCCCGGCGTTCTTCCGGGCCGAACCGGACGCGCCGGAACTGGCCGGCAAGCTCCTGTTCGTGGGGCGCAGCGCCTTTCCGGGCCGCGACGATTTTTTCGCGGGGCTCAATCTCCCCGAGTCCACCCTGGCCGAGACCGCCAGCCTGTTCGCGCGCGGCCAGAGGCCGGACTTCGCATGGTGGGCCAAACGCACGGGCATCGAACGTTTCTGGCCGGGGAAACAGGCCCGGCTGGCCGCGCTTGGAGCCGAAGAAACGGGCCGCATGTGGCGCACGGCGGTCATCGAGGCGGCGGCCTCAGCCGGGGATTTGGTCGTGTGCGGGGACGACGCCTGGCGGAACCTGGTGAGGACGGATTTTTCGTTGATGCCCCCTGTGGACTACTACGGCCCCCTGGCGGGAATGTACGCCTCGGCGCGCTGCGTGGTGGGCGCCACCAGCCCGCTCCTGCCGCGCGGCCTGACCCAACGCCATTTCGACGTGTGGGCTGCGGGCGGGCGGCTCCTGAGCGACGCCACCCCCGGCCTTGAACTCTTCCCGCGCGAGCTGACGGCCCCCATCATCTACAAAACGCCCGCGCACATCGCCGGCGCCGTGGCCTCCCTGGAGGAGGCCGGGCCAGGCCTGGCCCTGGCCTGGCGCGAACGTATCCGCACCGAACACACCTACTCTCGTCGAATTAGCACCATCCTTGCGCGCATTAAGGCTTGACCCCGAGTTCAAGAATCCCTAAAGTCCACGCTTCCCAAGGGGGCGTAGCTCAGCTGGGAGAGCGCAGCGTTCGCAACGCTGAGGTCGTGAGTTCGATCCTCATCGCCTCCACCAAGTATCTCGGGCACTTAGAATAAATTCTAAGTGCCCGTTTCTCTTTAATAAAGAGAAATATTCACAACTATAACAGGATGTTGGGAATGCTGCGCATCCTGCCGCAAAACGCAAGCTGTGCTCCAGA
>JBKICU010000032.1:0-90712 GCA_046566965.1 Acidobacteriota bacterium | reverse complement strand
GATTTGGCCGGGTTTGAGAGGCGAGCTGGCCGTCCATTTCGATTTCAGGCCGAGCATGCCGGACTTGCAGGCTTTCTGGAGATTATCGCTCTGGCCGAGACAGGCGAGTGCACGTCCTCAAGCGCCGCTCCTTGCGTTCATATTCGGCGGTCTTTGAAGATTCTCCCGTTCTCTCCTTCACTCGCCCATTTTGGCTTGTTGCCGCCGTGGCCTCAGAGGAGCTCCCCGGGTGAATCATCGAAACTGGAGTCGATCCTGAACATTATTTCATTATGAGCTCCGCTGACAGTTGGCATAATTATCCATACCGCTTGAAGATTCCGGCACGGACGACTCGCGCGCGGCCTGGCTCCAGGCATTGCGTCCAAGACCACGCCATCTGCGGGCTGAACACGTTTAGGAATGGAGTGAAACGATGCTCGTTTCCGTATTCTGTATGTTTTTTCTCCTTATTCTCGATGGTTTATTCTTTCAGGAAGGCAGCCGCGCATCGACCGTCAGGCAATGCGCCGAATACACCATTTCTTTTGATCCAAGCGTGAAGGACGTCCCGACAGGCGTGTACCTGGACACGAACCTCGTGGGCGAGGTCGTCAGATCAGACTTGGACGAAAAGCGACAAGGCGAGGTGTCGGTCTGCATCGACAAACGCTTCTCCCGGCACGTGGAACGGGGAACTGTCTTTTATATCTCGAAAGGCAGGCTCCAGATGTACAACGTCTGGGCAACCGGCGAACGGCTGAAGGAAGGAGAAACGCTCGCGGGTTTCTCAAGCAAGTTCAAGCTGTATCTGCATGAGTTGAAAGTCCTGGGCATGTCCCTGGTCGGAATCTTCCGGATGCAAGAGGGCACGTGACCGCTTCGCGCATCTGACGGGCCGTCACGGCAACGCAGCGCCAGCCGTCCTTTGTGCGCGGGGGCGCCATTCTGGAGGCTGAGCATTGTCATTCGAGATCATCATGCTGCTTTGCATCGTGGCAGCCGCGCTGGTTCTGTTCGTGGGGGGCTGGCCCGGCATGGACGTGGTGGGCCTCATGGTGCTGTCGGCCCTGGCCCTGACCGGCCTTGTCACCCCCCAGGAGGCCTTGTCGGGCTTCAGCAGCCCTGCCGTGGTCACAGTGTGGGCCTTGTACATCCTCTCCGCCGGGCTGACGCGCACGGGCATCGCCCATCAACTGGGGAAACCGTTGCGGCGTTTCGCCGACGGCGGCGAGGCGATGCTCGTGGTCGTCCTGATGGTCTCGGCAAGCCTGCTGGCCGCTCTCATCAACACAGTCACGGTGGCGGCCATCCTGCTGCCTTCGACCATGGAACTGGCGCGCCGCAGCGGACGTTCTCCCTCGCGGCTGCTCATGCCCCTGGCGCTGGGCTGCCTCCTGGGGGGGCCGTTCACCGGCATCTCGACCACGGCCACCATTCTGGTGACCGACGCACTGCGCCACGCAGGGCTTCGCCCCTTCGACATATTCGACTTCACTCCGATCACCGCCGCCATTGTCGCTGCGGGTATCGCGTTCATGGTACTGGCAGGCCGACGCTTGCTCCCCGACCGCCAATCGGACTCGGACGCCGACGATCGTCCCTGGTTCCGCGACTCCTACCAGTTCGAATCCAACATTCTGACCACCGGCATTCCGGCCGGATCTCCCCTGGTGGGAAGGACCATCGCCGAGAGCAGGCTCGGCTCGGCCCTGTACCTGACTGTCCTGGCCATCAAGCGCGACGGGGACCTGCTGCTGGCGCCGCACCCCGATACCGTGCTGCACGCCGGGGACACCATCATCGCCCACGGCAGCCCGGACTACCTGAAACGCCACCACGCCGACCGGCATATCCTGGTGGAATCGCCCGGCCCTGATCCTGAATTGTTCCCCGAGGTATTCGAGACCGCATGGGCCGCCATCCCTGCGGGATCCCCTCTCGCGGGTTCCACGCTGGCAGCCAGCGGCCTGCGCAAGGAGCACCACGTCAACGTGCTGTCGGTCCGTCGGCCCGGAAGGGGGGAAATCCGGGAAACAGCCACGCGCCCGCTCAAGCCTGGTGATTCGTTGTTGCTGCAAGGGGAACGCGGGGCGCTCGAAGCCCTGGTCCGCCAGCGCCTGGTGGGTGACCTGACCCCGGAGGATGGCGGAGGCAACGGGCAAAGCGCCGGGAAGGGGTTGCTGGGGGTGCGCATCCCGCCCGGATCGGCCCTGGCCGGGCATGACCTGGTGGAGGCCAGGCTCGGCAACGCGTTCGGACTCATTGTGCTTGGAATCGTGCGGGATGAGGAGCGGATCGTCATGCCCTCGCCAGACGAAATACTGCGCGAGGGCGATCTGCTGGTCGTGCAGGGAGCCCCGCGCGACTTCGAAATCCTCCAGGCCCTCCAGAACCTCACGATAGAGAAACCGAAAATCGACGATGCCACCGTCCTGGAATCCCAAAAAATCTGCGCCACGGAGGTGATGCTCTCGCCAAGAACCAACCTTGCCGGACGCACCCTGGGCCAACTGTATTTCCGCGAGCGTTACGGCGTGAGCGTGCTGGCCATCCTGCGCATGGGGCGCGCCCTGCGGGTGGGGCTCAGGGACATCCCCTTGCGGTTCGGAGACGCACTGCTTGTCTACGGCTCGCGCCGCAGCCTCGAAAGCCTTACCCGCGACCCGGACTTCCTCGTCCTGGACGAGGCGGCGGCGCGCGTGCCGCGCCTGGAACAAGCTCCTGCGGCGGTGTTCATCATGCTGGCTGTTATCGGCACCGCAATCCTCGGCCTGGCGCCCATCGCCATTGCCGCCGTCGCCGGGGCGACATTGATGGTGCTCGCCAGATGCCTGACCATCGAAGAGGCCTACCGCTCCATCGAGTGGCGGGTGGTTTTCCTCATCGCGGGCATGCTGCCTCTGGAGGCGGCCATAGAGAACAGCGGCGCGGCTCAATTGGGCGCGACAGCCCTAGTGGACGCGGTCGGGGCACATGGCCCCAGGTGGGTGGTGGCCGCGCTGTTAGCGGTGACGGTGCTCGCCACGCAGATCATCCCCACGGCCGCGCTGGTAGTGCTGATGGCCCCGATAGCCCTCGGGGTGGCGGCGTCGCTCGGCATGTCGCCGCATCTGCTGCTCATGACCGTGGCCACGTCCGCCTCCGCCAGCTTCGCGAGTCCCCTCTCGCATCCGGTCCATCTGCTGATCATGGGACCGGGCGGCTACCGCTTTATCGACTATGTGAAGGTCGGCGTGCCCCTGACGGCCATCAGTTTCGCCGTGGCAGTCTGGCTGTTGCCGATCCTTTGGCCGCCGTTTGGTTGATGTCGCGATCATTTCCTGTGTACAAACGACCATGGACCACAACATCCCCCTGATAACCACGCTGGCAGCCGGATTCGGAATCGCCTTGATTCTCGGCTTTCTCGCCGAGTGGATCAGGGTGCCCGCGCTGGTCGGATACCTGATGACGGGAATCCTCATCGGCCCGGCCACGCCGGGGTTCGTGGCCGATGTGCATCTGGCCTCCCAGCTCTCCGAAATAGGGGTCATGCTGCTTATGTTCGGAGTCGGGCTGCACCTGTCCCTGGACGACCTGCTGGCTGTGAAGCGCATCGCCGTGCCTGGGGCGGTGGTGCAGATGGGATTGGCCACGGGGCTGGGCATGCTGGTGGCGTGGTGGTGGGGCTGGACCTGGGGCAGCGGGCTGCTCCTGGGTCTGTCCTTATCGTGCGCCAGCACTGTGGTGCTGCTCAAGGCCCTTGAAGCCCGAGGACTTCTGGACAGCATGAATGGCCGCATCGCGGTTGGCTGGCTTGTTGTCGAGGATCTGGCCACCGTGCTCGTCCTGGTCCTTCTGCCTCCCCTGGCGGGGGTGCTCGGGGGAACGACGGCGGCCCAGACAGCCGGTGTTTCCTCCCTGGGAATGGCCATCGGATTGACGCTCTTGCAGGTCGTGGCCTTCATCGCGCTGATGCTCGTGGCCGGCCGCCGCTTTCTTCCCTGGCTCTTGTGGCGGGTGGCCCGCACCGGCTCGCGGGAGTTGTTCACGCTCGCGGTGATCGCCACGGCCATCGGAATCGCCTACGGGGCGGCCAAACTGTTCAGCGTGTCGTTCGCACTTGGCGCATTCTTCGCGGGAATGGTCATGCGCGAATCGGAATTCAGCCATCGTGCGGCGGTGGAATCCCTGCCGTTGCGCGACGCATTTTCCGTGCTCTTTTTCGTTTCTGTGGGCATGCTGTTCGATCCGTCCATCCTGCTCGAAAAGCCGCTGCACGTTTTGGGCGTGCTGACCGTCATCGTCTTCGGCAAATCCATCGGGGCGTTCGTCCTGGTGCTGGCTTTCCGCTACCCCCTGAACACGGCGATCACTGTTTCGGCCAGCCTTGCCCAGATCGGCGAGTTTTCATTCATCCTGGCCGGGCTCGGGCTTTCCCTCGGCCTTCTGCCCCCCGAAGGCATGAGCCTGGTGCTGGCTGGCGCGCTCTTCTCCATCGCCCTGAACCCGGTGCTGTTTACGCTCAACGAACCGTTGCGACGCTGGGTGGTCCAGCGCTCGACACTGGCCCGGAGCCTGGAGGAACGTGACGACCCCTACGCAGAACTGCCCGGGGACACCGAGCCGAAATACCTCGACGGGCAAGTGGTGCTCGTGGGGTACGGCCGGGTGGGCAAACGCATCGCCAGCGGACTGGAAGCGCGCGGCATCCCCTTCGTGGTGGCGGAACAAAACCGGGAGCAGGTCGAGGACCTGCGCAAAAGGGGCGTGGCGGCAGTATCGGGCGACGCGTCCGATCCGCAGGTGCTGGCGGAGACCCGCATCGCCCATGCGGCCATGCTCGTTGTGGCAACGCCGGATGCGCTCACGGTCCGCCGGACAGTCGAATCGGCGCGCCTGCTCAATCCTGGCATCGAGATCGTCCTGCGCACGCACAGCGAGGAAGATTCGGCCCTTTTGCGCAAGGAGGATCTTGGCACGGTCTTTTTCGGTGAGGAGGAACTTGCTAAAGGCATGATCACCCACGTCCTGAACCGTTTTGCGCCCAAATAGGGAGATCGGCCAGGCGGCGTATGAACGCGCCGTTTCTGCGTTGAGGCAAAGGGATCGTCATCCGGCTTTGCCTGGAGCCTTGCATGCTTTGACGAGGGTTTTGCAGATCAAGGAGTATCAACCATGAGCCAATTGAATCGCATCCTGGCCGCAACGGATCTGTCCGCACCGGCCCGCCACGCTGCGGAGCGCGCAGCCCAAGTGAGCAAGGACACGAGCGCACCGCTCGACCTTATCCATGTGGCCAACCTTCAGCCTCTGGAGCGGCTGCGGCAGTTCCTGGGCGCCACCTCCGGCGAATTGGAGCGCCAGGTGCTCGATGTCGCACGGCAAAGCCTTCACGACCTGGCAGGCTCCCTCCGCCGACGTTTCGGCGTGGAGGCCGGAATTCACGTGGCTGCCGGCACCCTGCTGGACGAGCTGTCCAGGTCGTCAGATGAACTGGGGGTCGACCTGCTGGTCTGCGGCGCCAAGGGGGAAAGCATCGTCCGGCGCCTTTTCCTTGGTACCACTGCCCTGCGGTTGCTGAGCCTGACCACGAGGCCCGTGCTGGTAGTCAAGCTGCCTCCCCACGAATCCTACAGGAAAATTCTGGTGCCTGTGGATTTCTCGCCTTCCTCGATGCGGGCGATCCGCCATGCCCGAAGCGTCGCACCACAGGCCGAGCTCGTGCTGGTACACGCCTACGACGTCCCCTTCAAAAGGCAACTGCGCTATGCCAGCAGCAGCATGCAGGAAGATTCCCTCGACCTGTATCAGATGGTCGCGAGGCAGGAAGCGATCAAGAAACTCGACGCCCTGTGCGAGGAAGCCGGGCTCTCCTCCCAGATCACCCACCGCTTCGTGCTGCATGGAGAACCGACCCTGCGCATAATCGAGATGGAACAGAAAATGGATTGCGATCTTATCGTGATGGGCAAGCACGGTGAGAGCAGGCTGAATGAGTTGCTGCTGGGAAGCGTGACCAAGCAGGTCCTGGCCGAATCTCAAGGCGACATGCTGATATCGGTATGACCAAGTTGCCTGGTTGCACGCGCGTGCATTCCAGGCGGTGTTCGTGGGCTCTGGCCGGGTGGCAACCGGAGCGGACGCTTCGCCGGATACGCGCCATGCCGCCGGGAGGTTCCGGCATTTCGCAGGTCAGGCCGGACTGCCCCGACTGTTTCGCGCGACCGCGGCGAGAAGGTTTTGAGAGTTTCCGGACCGGTCCGGCCGCCGGGACGCCCCGCCGCATGGTTTTCTTGACATCCACCGGAAGGTGCGTATTTGTTTCGGACCACTGAAGGGGAGTAGCTCTTTCGGGCAAGGTCAACAGTACTGGCGTCGCTACCGGCGCTTGGCCTTGCCGTCGATCCCAATCGATGAGCGAGACCTTCAGCATGAGAAATCATGCTGGAAGTCTCGTTTTCTTTTTACGGGACCTCCAGCCCAACCTGGCAACCCGGAGGTTCCATGCGACACAGTCCGTATTTTTCCACTCTTCCCGCGACGTCCGCTGCCGCCCCGCGCGCCGCCGCCCTCGCGCTTGACGGCGGCCCCTCCCCCGCGAACGTGCTGCGCTGGCTCTCAGCGCCACTCATCGCGCTCGCCGTGCTGCTCATGTCCATCGATCCGGCCGAGGCCAAGCGGATGGGCGGGGGCAGCTCATTCGGCAGCAAGGATTCCTACTCCAAAAGCTACGACAAGCCGACGCCTCCGGGCAAGAACATGACCACGGAGCGCCAGGCCACGCCGAACCAGCAGCCGGGTGCGGCTCCCGGCGGCTTCATGTCCAGGTTCGGCGGGATCGGCGGCATGCTCGGCGGCCTGCTCATAGGCGGCATGCTCGGCTCGCTCCTGTTCGGAGGAATGGGCGGAGGCTTCGGGATTCTGGAGATCCTCCTGCTTGGCGTGGCCGGGTTCATGCTCATCAGATTCATCCGCTCGCGCCGGACGGCCCATGCGGGTCAGGCGGCCCACAGGGAGCAGGCCGCGCCCCTGGGTGGCGACAGGCTTGCCTACGCCTCCTCCCCGGCCGGGAATTACGCCCCCGAAGGGAGCGACGGCGGCTGGGCCGCCGTGCGCTCGACTCCTGGCGGACTGGGCGGTTTGGCGGATATCGCGCCGCCCGTCATGCCCGCCGGTATTGACGAGGCGGAATTCCTTTCCGGCGCCAAGGCCCTCTACACAAGGCTCCAGGCATCCTGGGACCGCCGCGACCTGGGCGACATCCAGGGCTTCACCAGCCCCGAGGTGTTTGCCGAGATTTCCCGGCAGGCCGCCCAGGACCCAACTCCCGGGAAAACCGGCATCCTCATGGTCGAAGCCCGGGTGATCGAGGCTGGCACGCAGGGAACGCAGACCGTGATCTCCGTTCTGTACGACGCGCTGCTGCGTGAAGACCAGACCAATTCCCGGTCCACGCAGGTGCGCGAAGTCTGGCACATCCGCAGGGATGAGTCAGCTCCCGATCCCCAATGGATTCTCGAGGGCATCCAGCAGCTGGACAGCTGACCCACACCTGCCCCTCCGCCAAGAATGCCGGGCATTTGGAAGCAACTTCCAAATGTCCGGCATCTGTTGGCGCGGGTCGGGGCACCCGGACTTCAAAGGGCGCGGAAACCCGATCCCCGCCCGAGCCGGGGAAACCGGCGCATCAACACTGCGCGTCGCAAATTTCCAGGAAGACCAGGGTCTGATTGAGGAGCTGGGACGCTATCTCCCCGAAGGTCACGGGGCCGGTGAAGGGATCGGTGCTTTTGCCCTCCAGGCCGGAATAGATATAGTTGAGAATGCAGTTGCACGAAAACAGCAAGCCATTTCCGTCGATCTTGTTCTTCGTGTCCAGATGCGCCTTGAAGGCCGTTTCGTAGTCCTCTACCGGAGTGGCGTGCTTGTAGACCACGCCCTTGAAGACCGGAGCGTAGAACGTCACTTCCTCGGTAATATCATCGACGTTCTGGAAGCTGGTGTTGGCCATCACCCCGTTGTAGTCGGCCACCAGCGGGAGCTTGGTGTCCAGCCCGTTCCTGCGGATGTAGGCCGCGAAATTGTCCTTTTCCCCGTTGACCAGCACATCCCTGGCGGAAAACCCGTCCACCGGAAACATGAGTTCGTCTCCGTCGCCCTGCTCGAAGAGGTTGACGATGCCCATCCGGGCCACCTTCCCCGGGATCAGGTCGGCGTGGAGCACGAGCGCCCCCTCGCTCAGGATCGCCCCGGTCACGCCGTTGAAGACCTTGGGGGTGATCTCTCCCAGATCCTCCAGGTGTACACCGGATATCCAGCCCACCAGGGGGCGCGCCCCGAAATCCTTGTAACCGGGGGCGTTCAGGGCGAACGCCAGGTGCGCGATGCTGTGGGCGGGAATCACCATGAAGCTGAACCCGTGGGCCGCGCCGTCGGAGAAGACCCTGGACAGGCTGTTGTGGTCGTAACGGACGATTTCCATGGCCTCGACCACATCGCTTACGTCGGTGGCGTAAATGCTGGCGCGGGACGCCACGCCGCCCTGGCCGGGAATTATGAAATAGGGGATGGTCCCCCCGATCCAGTTACCCTTCGGCAGCTTGCGCAGCACGTCTTCATCTCCCGCCAGCAAAAGCTTGCGCCCTTCTTCGATTTTTGCCTTGGCCTGGGAGACGGAAAGGATGCTCTGCCTCATGATTCCTCCTGCCCGGATGTGATTTGACGCACTTCGTTCATGCCGCGTGTCCGTCCCCATGCAATGCTTGCGCCCCACCGTTCAATCCGGCTGCAGCGGAACCAGCACGTGCAGTTTGCCCGGGAGCTTGAAGCTCTCGCGCATCTTGGAAATCCTGAGCAGGGCGATTTCCGTGATTTCCTGCCCCTTGGCCATGATCAGCAGGTCGTTGCCGTCGAAGATGTCCTGTCGCAGGATCATGCCCGAGCGAAGCTCCTTGAACGGAACGAACCTGGGCACGAAACCGTCGTCGCTGAAGACCGTCTCCTCGAATCCCTTGAACAGCTCGGGGTAGTCGGCGACCCATCTGTCCCGCATGGTCTGGATGGCGACCTCCTTGTCCACGCCGAGTTGGTCGAGGTCGTCAAACTCCAGGCACAAATTCAGCAGGACCGCCCCTTCGGGCAGTTTCGCTTTGTCCAGATGGATGAAGCAGTCCAGCTGGTTGCCGATGATTTCCGCGACCTCGTTCATCCGGGGTATCTGGGAAAGCAGGGTCGTGGCCACGGTGGCGTGCATGCGGTAGATCTGGGCCTCCTCCGCGCTGAGCTGGATGCCCCTGAACCGCTTGAAGACGATCTCCTGGGGGACGGCCACCATGCCGATCTGGGAGAGCATGCCCGCCAGCTCGAACTTCAGGGGATTGACCAGGCCCAGCCTTTTGGCCACGGCCATGATGAGCCGCTTGACGCGCTCGCCCCGGCTGAAGGCCTCGGGACTGACCAGGTTGAGGATGTCCACGAGCACCTTGATGCTGCCGCGCAGCGTGCCCCGCAGCAGTTCCTTTTCGGCCATGACCAGGCGGTACTGGTCCAGCCCCGCGTCGATGGCCTGGATGAGGAACTCGACCGGACAGGGCTTGGTCATGAAGCGGAAGATGTTTCCCTCGTTGACCGCCGCGATGGCCGCCTCGAAGTCGCCGTGCCCGGTGAGCATCATGCGCACGGTGCTGGGGCTCATGTCCCGGACTTTGCGGAGGAATTTCACCCCGTCCATGCCCGGCATGGCCAAGTCCGAAATGACCACCGCGAAAGGGCCCTGGGCGGCCAGGGCCTTGAGCCCCTCCTCCGCGCCCACCGCGGTGACGATGTCGTAGCGCCTCGCCAGCCCCCTTCGCAGGCTGTCGAGGATGTGCTGCTCATCGTCAACGATGAGTATCTTCGACCCCATGTTCACGAACCTCCTTCAAGGCCTTCTCGCAGGCGTCGCGCCAGGCGGGAATGCGATCGGCCAACCCCAGGCGGCCAAGCCCCTCCTCGTCCAGGGGGTGGACGCTGTAGCCAGGATGTATCACGTTGAGTTCATGTTCGAAACTGTTTGCGGCGTGCAAAGCGGCCGGGATCAACGAACAGTCCCCGCCGGACCGGCAGGGCTCATGATGCTGGAACACGCCGAGCACGATCTTCTCGTCCAGTCCCCACAGGCTGAGCATGAACGCCCCGAGCTCGGCATGGCTCGATTTCAGGATCCTGCGCTCCATGTGCCAGATGGAGGAGTTCTCCTCGCGGCAGCGCGCGACCACCTCCGCGTAAAAGGCCTGGCCATGGTGCAGCATGGCCAGTTTGCCGACGTCGTGCAATATTCCGGCGATGTAGAGATCGTCCTGCTCCTGCGTGCTCAGTCCCTCGGCCCGGCCCACCGCCTTGGCGAGCAGGCCCGTGGACAGGCTGTGGCCCCAGAGCTTGTCCAGGTCGAAACCGGGGATTTTCGACGGGTCGAAGCTGGAAAACATGTGCGCGCTGAGCGCCAGGGCCGATATGATGTCCAGCCCCAGCAGGTTGATGGCGTGGTGCAGGCTGGAGACCTTGGTTTTGAGCCCGAAAAAGGCCGAATTCACCATCTTCATGATGCTGGCCGACAGGCCCATGTCCTGGGTGATGAGCTCCGACACGAGGTTGATGGAGGGTTCGGGTTTCTGGAGCTCGCGCATGATCTCCTGATGTACTCTGGGCAGGGTGGGCAGCGTGTCCATCCTGGCCACGATGGTCTGGGCGTCGGGATTTATGAGCACCTCCCGCAAGGACAGAATGCGCAGGATCACCCTTTTCAGTTCCTCGGCCTGGTACGGCTTGGGCAGGAACTGATGGGCGAAGCGCGCGGCCTTGAGCCCGAGCTTCTTGTCCGAATGCCCCGAGAGCACGATCCTGATGACGCCGGGATGCCGGGCATGAACCAGTTCGAGCAGCTGGACCCCATCCATTTCGGGCATCAGCAGGTCCGTCACCAGGATGTCCCGGTGCTTTTCATCCATGGCCTTCAGGGCCTGGCGGGCGGTCAGACAGAAGGTCATGTCCCACTCGTCGTGCATGGAATGGAGCATGCGCTTGAGCCCGTTCAGCGCGTTGGGCTCGTCGTCCACGAATACCAGGGATGGTTTCATTTCGTGGCCTTCGCGCCGACGGCGAGAGGGAAACGCAGCGTGAACACGGTGCCGGTCCCGGGATCGGATTCCACGTCGATGGAACCGCCGTGTTTGTTCACGACGATGTCGTGGACGATCGCCAAGCCCTGTCCCGAACCTTTTCCCACCTCCTTGGTGGTGAAGAACGGGTCGTAGATGCGGGTGAGGTTTTCCGGGGGGATGCCGCACCCGTCGTCGGCCACGGACACCAGCAGGGTGTGGTCCTTCATTTCCGTGCTGATGCGTATGGAGCCCTTGCCGGATCGGTCCTTGTACTTGTCGTTCACGGCGTGGGCGGCGTTTACGAGCAGGTTCAGCATGACCTGGTTGAAGTCGCCCGCGAAGCAGTGGAAGAATTCCAGGCCCGGGTCCAGTTGGAGCAGCACGTCGGCGTGGTACTTCCACTCGTTGCGGGCCACCTCCACGGTGTTCTCGATGGCCTTGTTCACGTCCAGGGGCGTTTTCTCCTCACTGCCCGGGTGGGCGAAGCGCTTCATGGCCTGCACGATGGTGGTGACGCGGGCCACACCGTCCCTCGACTGGGAGAGCGCCTCGGGAGCCTCACGCAGCAGGAATTCGAGTTCCTGGGCGCGTTTGTCCCTGGAAGACGTGTCCTGCGGCCCGGCGCATTGGCGCAGCGCGGCCTCCAGGCTCGCGAAGGCGTCCGACAGGAAAGCCAGGTTGTCCCCGATGTACTGGATGGGCGTGTTGATCTCGTGGGCGATGCCCGAGGCCAGCGCGCCGATGGATTCCAGGCGCTGGGCGATGGCCAGCTGCCTTTCCAGGGTCTTGCGCTGGGTCAGGTCGAAGATGATCTCGTAGGAGAGCTGCTTGCCGCCGCTCCTGGCCGACACCACGGTCCTGGTCACGGGAACGATCCTGCCATCGGGGCGGGTGAGCCTGACTTCGGTGCTGTTGGAACCGCCCGGGGTGAAGTCGCAGGATTCGAAGGAATCGGACGGGGCTTCCCCCTGCCAGCGGATCCGGCTGCACGGCGTGCCTATGGCTTCTTCCCTGGACATGCCCAGAATCTCTTCCGCCACGGAGTTTATGTCAAGGATGGACATGGTGGACGGGTCGGAGACGATGATCCCGGCCTTGATCCCCAGCAGGATGGCCCGCAGGGCTTCCTCGTTCTGCTTGAGGGCCTCCTCGGCCTGTTTCCTGGCCGTGATGTCCCGGCTTACCCCGAGCAGGCCGACGGGCTTGCCCGCCGGATCGAACAGCGGCACCTTGATGGTCTCCAGCAGGGCGCGCCCTCCGTCGGGATAGGTGATCCACTCGTCGTTCTGGCGCGGTTTGCCGGTCTCGAGCATGGTCCGGTCCTGCTCGCGGAAGAAATCCGCCAGATCGCGCTGGAAGAGGTCGTAATCGGTGCGGCCGACGATCTCCTCGCGGGGTTTTCCGACAACGTCGCGGACCGCCTGATTGCACTCCAGGTAGACGCCCTGCGGATCCTTGATGAATACCATGTCCGGGATGGCGTTTATGATGGTGGAGAGCAGGGTGGTCTGCCGGACCAGTTCGTCTTCCGCCAGCTTGCGGTCCGTTATGTCGCGGTTGCTGGTGCGCCGCCCCACGAAGGCTCCGTTCTGGTTGAACACGTCGGAACAGCGATGGTTGATCCATACTGTCCGGCCCGAGGCATGGATGATCCGGAAATCGATGTCGTAGGTGCGGTGCGGATCAGCCGAGGCGGCGTGGGCATGCCCGCTGTAGAGGGACGCATCGTCCGGGTGGATGATGCTTTTGAGCAGGCTCACGTCCGCGATGAACTCCCCGGGGCTGCGCCCGGTTATCCTCTCGCAGGACGGCGACATCCAGGCGATGCTGCCGTCCACGGCGCGCCAGTACTCCCAGTCGTACGTAAAGTCCGCGATGGCGCGAAGTTTTTCCTGGTGGTCAAGGGCGTCGGCCTGCGCCTTCCCGAGGGCGCGGCGCTCCGCGGCTTCCCGCAGGCCGCGTTCCACGGCGGAGGGCAGACGGTACAGCCGGTCCTTCAAGACCAGGTCCCAGACGCCCAGCTTCAGAAGCTCCACCGTGCGTTCTTCGCCGATGGGTCCGGTTGCCAGTATCACCGGCAGGCCGGGGTCGCTCGAACGCAGAATATCCATGCATTCCCGGAATTCCAGCCCGGGGGCGGCGGAACCGAGCAGCACCACGTCCCATGCGCCCGTCTTCAGGGCCTGGGCCAACGCTTCGCGCCGGTCGACACGCAGGCAACGCGCCGCGCCCCATCGCTCCCGCAACGTCCGTTCGGCCAGCCGGAAGTCCGCTTCATCGTTCTCGACGACCAGCACGCCGAGAGGCAGGCCGGTTCCTTGGCCAAAGGGAGAATCCGATGCGTCCGCCATGACTGTCTCCCGCGAAATGGGTTGCAACGCTGAAGGCCGGTCGCATCGGGCCGCACATCGGGAATACGTCCGCGCGCAAGGCCCACGCCCGCAAGGCCCGGCATCGGCCAGTGAACAGGAACAATTCCGAGGAAGCAGAACGGGGCATGCGTCATGACGCAATGCCGTCCGTCAAACTCATCGCCAAATGTATGGACGGTATCCAGGCGCGCGTCAATTGAATTCAGGCAGCCGGGGAAACGTGCGTTGCCTCGCCGCGCTGGCGCAATGCCTGCAAAAAAGCCGCCCGTGCGGGCGGCTGATCGGCTCCTGCGCGTCATTCGCGCGGCGGCGAGCCATGCGGCGGACGCGGGTGAAGCACCGTGCTTTCAAGGCAGCGGACAAAGCGGGAAAAGCGGTCGTCAGCCGCCGCAGTATCCTCCGCGCCGCTGTGCTCCTTCTGCATCCGGCTGCTCGCCGATGAGGGTGTCCCAGCAAATCCGGCGCGCACGCCGGGCCCATATCCTGGCCACACGCATCAACCGGTCTTCGTGCCAGTCCGGATGCGCAGACCTGAGAATTTCAATCTGTCTCTTTAATACTATGTCCATATAAGTATGTGGCAATCGCATTGAAGTGATCTAACTGCCTGGCAAGCCAGGCTTTGAAACTACCTGAATTGGATGGGATGGGTAAAGCCTACACAAGAACCGCCGGCATGTCCACCTCACCACACGTGACCAGCCCGAGCGTCACAATCGCGGCAAAGGCCTGATCCATGACTCGGGTTTCTCGGCCCGGTTTGACGAATGGGATCACGCCCTCCTTCTGAAACAAACGCGGAGGCATTCCACTCCCGCGTCCGACGTGCCTTCGATAAGCACCCTGCATCCCCGTGTCCACCCTTAACGTCGGAGCCGGGGAAATTCGCTGCCTGTGCCTCCGGACGGAAGGCGCCGTGAATGATCCCCCTGCAGGACGACATAGCCCATGCCTTTCTCCAGACCAACCATGCCTCTGTCTAACAATGGATGGGGTTATCCGTCCTGAACCGACACATCGAAACACTCGATCAATCATCGAAAAATAATGCATTGCGTCTATTACGAACACGTCCATTGCAGACTGAAAATCATACCAAAAAGAATCCAGATTGGGAAAAACAGCACATAACCTTGTTTTTCTTGACTATTATTCCCCAATTCAGCATAAACCCCAACAAGAGTCCGAAGTCCGTGGCCCAACGACAACAGGCAGGGGAGCAATGGTTTTCACATGGCTGAACGTGGCGGTCTTTGCGTGCTTGGCCGCCGGGATCGCCTTCGCGGCAGGCCCGCTGGCGGCATCGTACCTCCTGGCACCCCGCACGCGCGGCGGCGCGTTCTCCGCTCCGTACGAATGCGGCATGATCCCGCGCGGGCAGGCCTGGACGCGCTTTGGCATCAACTATTCCCTCTACGCGCTGATCTTCCTCTCCTTCGACGTCGACGTGCTCTATCTCTTCCCCGTGGCCGCGCAATATCCGCACAGCCAGGGGTGGGGGCCGTTCATCGCCGTGGCGCTGTTCGTGGCCGTGCTGGCCATGGCCATGGTCTATTTCCAGAGAAAAGGGGTGTTCACATGGCCCAGGCGCATCCAATAGTCCCGCGCGCGGACGAGGTCCTGCCCCCGAGGCTCGATTTCGCGCTCCCCGCGCAGGTCTTCGACCTCTGCCGGTCCATGTCGCTGTGGCCCATGACCTTCGGTCTGGCCTGCTGCGCCATCGAGATGATGGCCGTGACCATGCCCCGCTTCGACCTCTCGCGCTTCGGGGCCGAGGTATTCCGTCCCTCGCCGCGCCAGAGCGACCTGATGATCGTGGCCGGGACCGTCACCCGCAAGATGGCCACGGCCCTGGTGACCCTCTACGAGCAGATGCCAGCCCCCAAGTACGTTCTGGCCATGGGCAACTGCGCCGTGTCCGGCGGTCCCTTCAAATATCCGGGGCAGTACGCCCTGGTGGAGGGCGTGGACAATCTGGTGCCCGTGGACATCTACGTGCCCGGCTGCCCTCCCCGCCCCGAGGCCCTGATGGAGGGCATCTTCCGCTTGCAGCAGAAGATCACCGGACGCCGCTTCTGGCCCACCCCGGCCCTGGTGGAGGAAGACTGACATGCCTGAACTCACCTCGCGGCTGAGCCTGGCCCTGCCCCCCGGAGAGACCGGGCGGGAAGCGGCTCTGCTCATCACTCCCGATGACCTGCGCCCCGCCGCCGAACGCCTGTTGTGCCAGGACTGGTTCCTGGAGGACATCTGCGGGCTGGATCTGGCCGAGGGGCTGGCGCTCCTGTACCATTTCGCCCACTGGACCCGGCCCGGCCGCATCGTTCTGCGCCTTCTCCTGCCCCACGACAACCCGTCCTGCCCCACCATCGAGGGCATCTACCCAGGCGCTGCCTGGCACGAGCGCGAGACCCGCGACTTCTTCGGCGTGGTCTTCACCGGCGCGTCCAACACCACGCCGCTCCTGCTGGCCGAAGTGCTTGACCCGCCGCCGCTTTTGAAAGCTCCGGTTTCGCGCCTGTCGCGCAACGTGATCTGGCCGCACGCGCAGTGGCAGGGTTCCGCCAAGGGCCACGCCCTGACCGAGGAGCTCATGGCCGCATGCGGCGGCGAGAGCGGCCAGGAGGACGAATCATGAGCGGCGCTTTCAACCAGATCATCGGGGCCGACCCCTGCCAGGGGCTGGACGGCGACTTCTACGCCCAGACCTTCGCCCTGGACGCCAGGGAAGACTCGCTCATCGTGAACATGGGGCCGCAGCACCCCTCCACCCACGGCGTGCTGCGCGTGCTGCTGGAGATGGACGGCGAGTACATCCTGCGCTCCGAACCGGTGCTGGGCTACATCCACCGCATGCACGAGGCCATGGCCCAGAACCGCGCCTACGCCCAGTTCTTCCCCAACATGGGCCGCGTGGACTACCTGCACGCCCTGGCCTGGAACTGGGTCTGGGCAGGTGCCGTCGAGCGTCTGGCCGAGATCGAGGTGCCCGAGCGCGCCCAGTACATCCGGGTGATCGCCACGGAGTTGAACCGGATAAACTCCCACCTGCTGTGGTGGGGGGCCTATCTCCTGGACCTGGGGGCGGTCACGCCCATCATGTACGCCTTCCAGGACCGCGAGATGATCATGGACATCCTCCAGGAAATCACCGGCTCGCGCCTGACCTACTGTTCCTTCCGCTTCGGAGGCGTCACGGCGGACATCACCCCCAACTTCGTCAGGCGCACCCGCGAGCTTCTGGACATCATGCCCGAGCGCCTCAAAATGTATCGTGAGCTGGTGACCGGCAACGTCATCCTGCGCGGACGCCTGGAAGACGTGGGCGTGATCGACGAGATGATGGCCCGTCGCTACGGGGCCACCGGCCCGGTGCTGCGCGGCTCCGGGATAGCCTACGACGTGCGCCGCGCCGAACCCTACGGCGTGTACGACCGCTTCGACTTCGCCGTCCCCGTCTACCCGCAAGGCGACTCCATGGCCCGTTACATGGTGCGCATGGACGAGATCGAGTCCTCTCTGGCCATCGTGCGCCAGGCCCTGGACGGCCTGCCCGAGGGCGACTTCATGAACCCCGACGCACCGCGCGGCAAGTGGAAGCCCCCGGCGGGCGAAAGCTACTTCGCCGTGGAAGGGGCCAGGGGCAAGATCGGCCTGTATCTGGCCAGCGACGGCAGCGAGATCCCCTACCGGGTGAAGCTGCGCTCCCCCAGTTTCTCCAACCTGAGCCTGTTCCCTGAGCTGGCCAAGGGCACGCTGCTCTCGGACGCGGTGGCAATCCTCGGCAGCCTCGATCTGGTTATCCCGGAGATAGACCGATGACCGACTTCATCCCCGGCGAGCTCATCCGCCTCGCGGTGGCCCTGGTGGCGCTCATGGGCTTCATCGCCGCCAACGGCATGATGCTCCTCTATGTGGAACGCAAGGTGGCCGGACACGTGCAGCGCCGACCCGGCCCGTTCGAGGTGGGTCCGCACGGCCTCTATCAGGCCCTGGCCGACGCCGGAAAGCTGGTGGGCAAGCAGCTGGCCACGCCGTCCGGCGCGGACGCCCTGCTCTTCTGGGCCGCGCCGCTCATGGCCTTCATGCCCGTGCCGCTCATGTTCATCGCCATGCCCTTCGGCGAGAACCTCTGGGGGTTGGACACCAATCTGGGGCTGGTGCTGATCCTCTCCTTCGCGGGGTTCAACGTGCTGGCGCTGTGTCTGGCGGGCTGGGCCTCCAACAACAAGTGGTCGCTCCTGGGCGCTTCTCGCGCCGTGGCCCAGGCCGTGGCCTACGAGATTCCGCTGCTCCTGGCCGTGTTGGCCATCGCCCTCATGACCGGGAGCCTGGACCTTCGCGTGCTGGCCGCCAGCCAGGGCGGCTGGCCCTGGCAGTGGAACGTGGCCGTTCAGCCCCTGGCCTTCTTCATCTACTTCGTGTGCGCCGTGGCCGAGACCAACCGCGCCCCCTTCGACCTGCCCGAGGCCGAGTCCGAACTGACCGCGGGCGTTCACACCGAATACTCCGGCATGGGAAACGGCATCATCTTCCTGGCCGAGTACGCCAACATGCTGGTGGTCAGCTGCGTGGCCACCGTGCTGTTCCTGGGCGGCGCGCAGGGACCGTTCATGCCGGGGCCGTGGTGGTTTCTGGCCAAGATGTACGCCCTGGTGACGCTCATCATCTTCATGCGCTGGACCTACCCGCGCGTGCGCTTCGACCAGCTCCTGAACCTGAACTGGCGCTGGCTCATGCCGCTGGCGCTGGGGAACCTGGTGCTCACGGCTTTTCTGACCAAGCTGTTCGGGGGTGCGTGATGGGAAAATACTGCGCGAAGAAAGCCTCCGGCGGCCAAAGGGCTGCGCCCTTTGGAATCCCTTATGGGGGGGCACGAATGGCTTCAGATATTGGGGCCAGGGGGTAGGCGATGGGTTATTTTGAGAAGATTGCCGAGGCATTGAGAGGCTTGGGGAGCATGGTCACGGGGCTTCGGATCACCGGGACCAACTTCCTGAAACCCCAGGTGACGGTTCACTATCCGCGCCAGGAGGTCGACACGCTGGCCACGTTCAGGGGGCATGTCGAACTGGTGCCATCGGACGAGGACCCCACGGTGTCGCGTTGCGTGGGCTGCGGCCTGTGCGCCGAGTTGTGCCCGTCCAACTGCCTGCGGGTGGAGGCGGAAGACCCGCCCGCCGATTCGGGCATCTGCTACCCTTCCCAGGTGGGCACGGAGATGCTCATGCCCACCCCGCGCTTCCGGGTGGCTCCACCCAGCCAGACCCCTACGGCCAGAAAACTGCTGGGGCACTTTCTCACCTACCATACGTGCAGCCTGTGCGGCCTGTGCGCCCAGAACTGCCCGTCCGGCGCCCTGCGTTTCTCCAGGAACGTCTATCTGGCGGGCACAGAGCGGGAAAACTTCGAGATCGACCTCATGGCCCGGCTTCGCCGCCAGGCCGAAAAGAGAGGCACACCCCATGCGTGAGTTCGTGGTTCAGGTCTCCTTCGCACTCTATGCGCTCATCACCCTGGGCGGGGCCGTGTGGGCCGTCACGGCCAAGAGCCTGGTGCGCGCCCTTCTTGGGCTGACCATCTCGCTCATGGGCGTGGCCGCGCTCTACGTGCTGATCGCAGCCCCCTTCGTGGCGCTCATGCAGATCCTCATCTACGTGGGCGCGGTGGTGGTGCTCATCTTCTTCGCGGTGATGCTCACGCGGGCGCAGTCCGAAACCGAGGAAGAAGGCCCGAAAGACCGCAAGCGGCTCTGGCGAAGCGCAGCAGCCGGCCTCGGCATCGCGGGCCTCCTGGCGGCAGCCTGCCTGAAGCACGGCCCTACGCTTACGCGCGAGGCCGTGGAGATTTCCCCGGCGAAGCTTGGCGAGGTGTTCCTGGGCACCTACGTGCTCGGTTTCGAGGCCATCTCGGTGGTTCTTTTCGCGGCCATGGCCGGAGCGGTGCTCCTGGCCTTCCAAAGGAGGAAGGGGCGGTGAGCACGCAGGTGACGAAAAGGAGGCGGGCATGAACGCGCTGGCTCTGTATCAGCTGGTGGCTCTGGGCCTCCTGGCTGTGGGACTCTTCGGGCTCTTCTCGCGCGCAAGCCTGGTGGGCATGCTCATAAGCGTGGAATTGATGCTGAACGGCGCGGGGCTGGCCGTGGTGGCCGCGGGGCAGCTCACGCCCATGCCGGGCGAGATGTCGCAGGCCACTGCGCTTTTCATCATGGGTCTGGCGGCGGCGGAATCCACGCTGGTGCTGGCCATCGTGTACGTGGTGCGCAAGCGCTTCGGCAGCGCCTCCAGCGCCACACCATCGGAACTCAAGGGGTAGCCAATGGCCGAATTCATCGAAAGCCCGAGGCTGCTTCTGCCTTTGGCCATCACCATGCTCGCGCCGCTGGCCATCTGGCGGTTCGGCGAGCGCCCCAACCGGCGCGAGGGCGTGAGCCTGCTGGCGGGCCTTCTGGCCTTCGCCTGCGTGTGCTGGCTGGCCCCGGCGGTGCTGGCGGGCAAGGTCTGGATGTGGACCATGTTCACGCTGCTGCCGGGCGTCACGGTCACTTTCTGCGCGGACGGCCTGTCCCTGGTGTTCGCCCTGGTGGCCTGCTTCCTGTGGATGTTCGCCACCAGCTACAACATCGGCTACATGCGCACCCTGAACGAGCACGCCCAGACCCGCTACTACTTCTGCTTCGCCGTGGCCATCTTCGGGGCCGTGGGCGTGGCCTTCTCGGGCAACGTGTTCACGCTGTACCTGTTCTACGAGCTGATCACCATCTTCACCTACCCGCTGGTGGCCCACCACCAGGACGAAGAGGGCTTCTCTGGCGCGCGCAAGTACATGGTGTACCTGATGGGCTCCTCCAAGCTCTTTCTGCTGCCCGCCATGGTGCTCACCTACGTGCTGGCCGGGACGCTCGATTTCAACCTGTCGGACGTGTCGCGCGGCATCTTCCCGCCCGACGCCAACCCGACGCTGGTGTCCGTGACCTACTTCCTGTTCCTGTTCGGTCTGGCCAAGGCGGCCATCATGCCCCTGCACAACTGGCTGCCCGGCGCCATGGTGGCTCCGACGCCGGTCTCGGCACTGCTGCACGCGGTGGCGGTGGTCAAGGCGGGCGTGTTTTCCTTGAGCCGAGTCATGCTCTCCGGCTTCGGCGTGGACTTATTGGACAAACTTGGCCTTGGGATGATCACGGCCTATCTGGCGGCCTTCACCATCGTGGCCGCTTCGGTGATCGCGCTGACGAAAGACGATCTCAAGGCGCGGCTGGCCTACTCCACGGTAAGCCAGCTGTCCTACATCATCCTGGGCGTGGCGCTCCTGACTCCCATGGCGGTGTCCGGCGGGCTCACGCACATCGCGCACCACGCTTTCTCCAAAATCACGCTGTTCTTCGCCGCCGGAGCCATCTACGTGGCCGCGCACGTGAAGAAGATCAGCCTCATGGACGGGCTCGGGCGCAAGATGCCCTTCACCTTCGCGGCATTCGCCCTGGCCAGCCTGTCCATGATCGGCGTGCCGCCCTCCTGTGGGTTCGCCAGCAAATGGATGCTGGCCGGAGGGGCGCTCCAGGCCGACAAGATGATCATCCTGATCGCTCTCGGCGCATCCACCGTGCTGAACGCGGCCTACTTCACGCCCATCATCTACCGGGCCTTCTTCAAGGCGGCTCCGGCGGGCGCGGAGCACCACGGCGGCGAGGCCCCCCTGACCATGGTGGTGCCCTTATCCGTGACGGCGCTCATATCGATCTACCTGGGCCTGTTCCCGGAAACCTTCCTGCGCTTCGTGCAGACCTTCGGAGGCTACTGATATGCGAACGCTCGAAACCCGCGAAGCTCATGCCGGGTCCAGGGGGAGGCTTCTCCCCCTGGCCGCCGGAGGCATCTTCTCTCCTCGCCTCCGAGTTCCATATGCCGCGTGCCTTCCATATTGCGCTGGCATCTTCACTTCTGGCTCCCACGAGCGCGAATCATGCTGAAATCACCCTCCGCACGCGTCCTCCTGGCTCTGCTGGCCGGCCTCCTCGTGACGAACATCTTCATCCGCCCGGCGCACCCGCACTTCGGCGTGGAGGCCCTGCCCGGCTTCTGGGCCGCCTTCGGCCTCGGCGTCGGCCTCGCCCTGGCCGCTTTCGCCGGCAAGCTCCTGGCCCCGGCGCTTCGCCAGAAGGAGGACGGACATGACAGCTGAGTCCGTGGCCTTCGTGAACCCGGCCTGGGCCTTCATCCTGCTGGCGGCGGCCCTGCCCTTCCTGGGACGCTTCGCAGTGTGGCGCACGCTGACGCTCATCCCGCCGGTGCTTGCGATCACGGCGGCGGCAACGCTCAGCATCGCGGTGCTGGACGGCCCGCTGCTGCTGACCCAGATCCACTGGCTGGGCATGACGCTGACGCTCGGGCGGGTGGACAAGCTGTGCCTGGTGTTCGTGTGGGTGTTCGCCATCCAGTCCCTGCTGGCGGCGGTCTATTCCATGGACTCCAAGACGCCCGGCGAGCCCGCCGCCGCAGCCCTGCACGTGGGCGGAGCCTTCGGGTGCCTGTTCGCGGGCGACTACCTGACCCTGTTCATCTTCTGGGAACTGACCACGCTGGGTTCCACGCTGCTCATCTGGCTGCGGAGAACCGACGCGGCCCTTGGCGCGGGCTACCGCTACTTCCTGTTCCACATCTTCGGCGGCGTGCTCCTGCTGTTCGGCCTGATCCTTCGGGCCAAGGCCACGGGCAGCTTCGCCTTCGAGCACCTGGATGTGGCCGCGCTCCAGTACTACGACTGGCTGATCCTGGGCGGCTTCGCGGTGAACGCCGCCGTGGTGCCGCTGCACGCCTGGCTCTCCGACGCCTACCCCGAGGCATCGGCCATGGGCGCGGTGTACCTGTGCGCCTTCACCACCAAGACGGCGGTGTACGTGATGGCCCGGGGCTTCGCCGGACTCGAGGTCCTGACTGCGTTCGGCGCGGTCATGACCCTGTACGCGGGCGTCTACGCCCTGGTGGAGAACGACGCGCGCCGCGCCCTGGCCTACCAGACCATCGCCCAGGTGGGCTTCATGGTGGCGGGCATCGGCGTGGGCACGGAGCTGGCAATCAATGGCGCATGCGCCCACGCCTTCGCCCACGTGGTCTACAAGGGCCTCATGTTCATGACGGCCGGGGCGGTGCTCACGGCAACGGGAACCAGCCGCCTGGACAAGCTGGGCGGCCTGGGGGCGCGCATGCCCCTGGTGGCCGCGTGCTATCTGGCGGCGGCTGCCAGCACCTCCGGCCTGCCGCTGTTCTCGGGCTTCACCACCAAATCCATGACCATCGCCGCCTCCGGCGAGTACAGCGCGATCCTGGGCCTGGCCCTGGAAGTAGGCGCGCTGGCGGCCATCCTGGGCGTGGGCGTGCGCCTGCCGTACCTGCTCTTTTTCGGCGAGCGCAGGAGCGAGAGCGAGTTGGCCCCCATCTCCGGAACGGCCAAACTGGCCATGGCTGCCGGGGCCGGTCTGTGCCTGGCCGTGGGCGCGGCCCCGCAGGCGCTGTACGCCATCCTGCCGTATCCCGTGGCCTTCACCCCGTATTCCTCCTGGAGCGTGCTCCAGGCCCTGCTGCTGGCCGGGTTCGCCGCGCTGGCCTACCTGATGGCAAAGCCGCTGCTGGCGCCCGAGCCGGGCCGCCTGCACGACTTCGACGGCGTCTACCGGCTGGTGGGCCGGGCCTTCTACCAGTTGGTCTCCACGCCGCTGGCCTGGATCGACGCCATCTGGAGCGAGGTCTATCGGACCGTCGGACTGAACGGCCTGAGCTTCCAGGCCCGCTCGGCGGCGGTGTTCGACCGAAAGGGCATCGACACCGTGGTGGACGGTACGGCCTACACCACGGCCCGCCTGGGGAGCCTTGCGGCCTCGGCCCAGACCGGACGCCTGCAGCACTACCTGACGGCATCGGCGGTGATCGCCGTGGCGGTTTTCGCCATCATCTGGTTTTCGTAGCGAGGAGAATGCATGACCGGCCACAGCGGATTTCCCATATTGACCTGCCTCATGGTCCTGCCCCTGGCGGCGGCCTTGGCCGTCCTCCTCCTTCGGCGCGAGTCCGCCGTCAGGGGCCTCACCTTGGCCGCGGGCGTGCTGGAGCTTCTCCTGAGCATCCCGCTCTACAATTTCGACCCCGCCCTGCCCGGCTTCCAGTTCGTGGAGATGCGCGCCTGGGTGCCCCAGTGGGGCATGAGCTATTACCTGGGCCTTGATGGCCTGAGCCTGTTCATGGTGATGCTCTCGGTGCTGCTGTTGCCGCTGTGCGTGCTGTGCTCCTGGACCTACATCAAGAGCCGCGTGAAGGAGTTCCACATCTGCCTGCTGGTGATGACGGCGGCCTGCGTGGGCGTTTTTTCCGCGCTCGATCTGGTGCTGTTCTACGTGTTCTGGGAGGCCATGCTGGTCCCCATGTTCCTTTTGATCGCCGTGTGGGGCGGGCCGGAGCGCCGCTACGCCTCTCTGAAATTCTTCCTGTACACCCTGGCGGGCAGCACGCTCCTCCTTGTGGCCATCATCGCCTTCAAGGCCGTGGGCGGCAGCTTCGCCATCCCGGAACTTTTGGGCAAGGACTTCCCCGTGGCCTTTCAGCGCTGGACGTTTCTGGCCATGGCCCTGGCGTTCGCCATCAAGGTGCCCATGTTCCCGTTCCACACCTGGCTCCCGGCGGCCCACGTGCAGGCCCCGAGCGCGGGCAGCGTCATCCTGGCGGCGGTGCTCCTCAAGATGGGGACCTACGGCTTCATGCGCTTCTGCCTGGGGCTGACGCCTGAGGCCAGCGTGTTCTTCGCGCCGCTCATGATCGCCTTGTCCGTGGCCTCCATCCTGTACGGAGGGCTTACCGCCCTGGGCCAGACGGACCTGAAGCGCATGGTGGCCTATTCGTCCGTGGGACACATGGGCTTCGTGACGCTTGGCATCTTCATGTTCAACATCCAGGGGCTCTCCGGGGCGCTGTTTCAGATGCTCAACCACGGCATCACCACCGGCGCGCTATTCATGATGCTGGGCGCGGCCTACGAGCGCAGCCACAGCCGCGAGATGGCCGACCACCTGGGCATGGGCAAGTACCTGCCCGCCTTCATGGGCATGTGGGGGCTGTTCGCGCTGTCGTCACTGGCTTTTCCCGGCACCAACAGCTTCGTGGGAGAACTCCTGGTGCTCACCGGAGCCTTCTCCACCAACCTGTGGGCCGCGTTCCTGTCCATTCCCGGAGCCATGCTGGCTGCGGCCTACATGCTTCGAGCCACGCGCAGCATGGCCTGGGGTTCTCCCGCCACGGCCAAGGGCTGGGCGGACCTGAACCGGCGCGAGTGGGCGGCGCTCATCCCCATGGCCGTGCTGGTGCTGTACCTGGGATTTGCGCCGGGCTTGGCGCTTCGCACCATCGAGCCGTCATTGACCAGACTCCTGGCCAACATGAACCGGGGCGCGGTCAAGGTCGTGACCATAGCGCCAGTCATCGCGCCAACAGCACCCATCCTCGCGGAGGCCGCCAGATGAACGCCTGCCTGCTCGCTCCTGAAATCGGCATGGCCGCCCTGGTGGTGGTCTTCTTCCTGGAGACCCTGGGCTACGACTGCTTCAAGCGCCTGAGCGGCCTGACCGTCTGGCTCGCAAGCGGTGTGGCCCTGCTGGCTGCGGCGAGCCTCGGCGCGCAGGGCACGGCCTTCAGCGGCTGCTATCAACTGGACGCGCTTTCGCAGTTCTTCAAGCTGGCCGTGGCCTTCGGCTTCGCGGTGGTCACGGCCATCGGGCCGCGCCCGGCTGGCGTTGGCGACGAAAAACGCCCGGACTACTTCATGCTGCTGGCGATATCCTCGCTTGGCCTCATGCTCATGGCCTCGGCCGCGGAGCTGACCACCATGTACCTTGCCCTGGAACTGGCATCGCTCAGCCTCTACGCCGTGGCGCCGCTGCGCGCGGAGAGCCGCCCGGCTGCCGAGGCCGCAGTGAAGTACATCCTGTACGGGGCCATGGTCACGGCGCTGTCGCTGTACGGGCTGTCGCTCGTCATGGCCTCGCAGCACACCACCTACCTGTCCGCACTGGCCGCGAAGCCGTGGAACATGACCGAGGCCCCGTTGGCCATTCTGGGGATGTCGCTCTACCTGTGCGGGTTCCTGTTCAAGCTGGCCCTGTTCCCGTTCCACTTCTGGTGCCCGGACGTGTACCAGGGCGTGGGCAACGAGACGGCGGCCTTCGTCTCCACCCTGCCAAAGCTCGGCGCGCTGGCCGTGTTGGTGCGGCTTGTGGGCGAGATCGGCATGAACGCCCAGACCGGGACGGTCCTGGCCGTGCTGGCGGCCTTGTCCATGACGGCGGGCAACCTCTCGGCCCTGGCCCAGAAGGATCTTAAGCGCCTGCTGGGCTTTTCCAGCGTGTCGCACGCCGGTTTCGCGGTGATGGGGCTGGTGGCTGCCGGGCCGGAGGGCCTTGCCTCGGCGGCCTTCTACGGCATCTGCTACCTGCTCATGAACCTTGCGGCCTTCTTCGTGGTCTGCCGCCTGGGCCAGGGGGACGTGAACCCGACGCTTGAAAGCCTGAACGGCCTGTACAAGCGCTCGCCCGGCATGGCCTTCGTGCTTCTGGTGGCGGCGTTCTCCCTGGTGGGGCTGCCGCCCACGGCCGGATTCGCCGGGAAGTTCTTCCTGCTTGGCTCGCTGTGGGGCAAGGGGCACGACTGGCTGGTGATCGTGGCGGTGATCAACACGGCCATCGCCATCTTCTACTATCTGAACATGGTGCGCCATGCCTACACGGTGGAACCCGCAGAGCAAGGCACGCAGGCTCAGGCACAGTCAGTCGGCCTGCTGGCGGCCGCCACCCTGACCCCGGCCCGTGCGCTGCTGGGAGGCGGGCTGGCGGTGTCGCTGCTCATCGGCGGGCTGTACCCGGCCCCGCTCTACGCCCTGGCCCAGGCCGCCGCGCGCCTGACCCTGCCCTGATTTCGTCCGGATCCCCCGAACGCAAATACGCCCCGCCAGCACGCATAACGCTGGCGGGGCTTCTCTTTTGACTCAATCCGTGCGAAATAATTCTTCATATCGCCAAGGAGTTCACCATGTCCCAGCACGACCAGAACCAGCAGGTCCAGATGCAGATTCCCGCCGACCTGGAGTACGTCTACCGCGACTTCTTCACCGTGTACGCCGGCCCCGACGACGTGATCCTGGAGTTCGGCAACGTGAACCGCTCCGTGGCCAACCAGGTGAAGATCGCCAACCGCATCGTGCTCACCCCGGCCAATGCGCTGCGCCTGCGCGAAATCCTGGACCGCACCATCGCCGAGATGCAGCGCCGCCTCTCCGCCAACGCCGGGCAGGCTTAGCGCCGAAGTTTTGAAAACCATGAATATGGTTTTCAAAACTGAAGGTCATGGTTCTCTTGGGTCAGGCTTATGAACTGTACCGCGTTTTCCGGGTACACGCATGCGTGCAGCCACAGAGTGGTGGAAGGGGTCCCTTGGATTTGAATCCCGAACCGTATGCCCGATTGTCAGGAAGCGGCCCGATCAGCGCCGAAACCGCTTGATTGCCCACTTTGCCGCCACGGGAAACACGGCCAGCAGCACGAGGGCCAGCAGCAGGCCGGGCGACAGGATGTCCCGCAGGCTCTCGATGCGGCCAAGTTCCGTGCCCGCGTTCACGTACACCGCCGTGCCCGGCAGCATGCCAAGCTGCGACACCCAGTAGAAGGTGCGCAACGGCATGGCCGTCAGCCCCATGGCCACGTTGATCAGGAAGAAGGGGATCACCGGCACGAGGCGCAACGAAAACAGATACCAGGCCCCCTCATGGGCCACGCCGGTATCCATTTTGGCGATGGCGATGGTGAAACGCTGGCGCACCATGTCCCGCAGCACGTAGCGCGACAGGGCGCAGGCCAGGGTGGCCCCCAGGCTGGACGCGAACGACACCACCAGCAGCCCCGCCCAGAACCCGAAGACCGCGCTGCCCGCCAGGGTGAGCACCGCCGCGCCCGGCAGGCTCAGGGCCGACGCCGCCACGTAAAGAAGAAAGAACCCGCCCAGCATGAGCACGGGCTTCTGCTCGTAGAGCGCCTGCAGCCCGTCGCGGGAGCTTTTGAGCGTTTGCAGGTCCAGGTACTTCGGGCCGTCCAGCCAGAAGAACAGCCCGATCACCGCTGCCGCCAGGGCCACGGCCCCAAGTTTCTTCGCTGTCTGACTGGTCACGCTGCCCCCTCCGGCATGTTCCGGCTTCTGCCGGGCCATATCCGCCGCTCGACCGTTTTCCGATCCGCACCGATTGACGGATATCGGGAAACAAGCCGCGATTGCATCACAAAGCCGACACGCTGCTCGTCAAACACTCGCTTTCGTCTCCGCAATGCACGTATCCCTTTCGGCCGCGTGCCTTGCCACCTGCCCAGGCCAGTGCTATTTTTCCAGAATGCGCTACGAACCTGCCAGAATAGGCGTCGCCCTGATCAACTCGGACACCGTCCAGATGAACAAGGACCGCCAGACCCTCTCCCGGCTCGGGTTCACCAACATACAACAATTCAGTGATCTTGGCGAGGCCCGGCCGTTTCTCCCGGAGGCCTCCATCCAGCTGGTCCTGGTGGGCGACAAGACCGGCGACGCAAGCGGCGCCCAATGCCTGCGCACCATCAAGCGCGACCAGGAACTCTCCGGCAAGGCCGTGGTCATGGTCTCCGCCAACGGCCGCCGCGAGCACGTACTGACCGCCATCTCCGCCGGATGCGGCGGTTACGTGCTCAGGCCCTATCTCCAGGACACCTTCGCCAAGCACATCAGGGCCGCCTGGGAGAGCAGCAGGCCCGACGAGGCGAGCCAGGAACGCCTGGAAAAGGGCATGCAGCTGGCCTGGACCGGGCATCACGGCGAGGCAGTCCAGGAATTGAACATTGCCGTTTCCCAGGAAAACGACGCCCTGGCCTGGTTCAACAAAGGGCTGGAGCACCTGCGAAAACAGGAGTTCGGCCAAGCCATCCAGTGCTTCAACAAGTCCCTGGCCATGAACACCCTCTTCGCCGAGGCCTACCGGGGCCTGGCCCACGCCTACAAGGGCCTGGGAGACATGGAGCGGCACATGGAGAACCTGAAGAAGGCCGCCGACATCCTGGCCATGCAGGACAAGCTTCAGGAACTCAAGGAACTCTACGTGGAAATTCTCGGGCACGACCCGGAAGCCGTGAACCCCTACAACACCCTGGGCGTGCGGCTTCGCCGCTCCGGCGACCTGTCCGGGGCGCTGCACGCCTACACCCGCGCTCTCTCGCTCACGCCGTCCGACGAGAACCTTCACTACAACATCGCCAAAGCCTACGTCCACGCCGCCAGGAAGGACAAGGCCTCCGAACACCTGCGCCAGGCCCTGGCCATCAGGCCCGATTTCACCGAGGCCGCCCAGATGCTGGCCGAACTGGATTCCCAACCTCCCCAGCCCGACTGAAGTATTGAAGGACTCCCTGCCGGCATGGACAACGCCCACTCGCGTTGCTAAAAATGCCGCGTCAAGGAGTACCCCATGTCCATCAAGCTTGTTCCCGGTCAACTGGAGCTGTGGCGGATGGCCGCCGATCTCAGCCGTTTCGACAAGTCCATCGCGGCCCAGGCGTTCCGCGAGTATGTCGCCCTGGTGGCCAAGACGCAGGATATCGGTCCGGATCTGGTGCCCAAGGAAGTGAACGTCACCCCCTGCGTCGATTCCGACACCGGTCGGCTGATCACCCGCAAGACCTGATAGCCCCCGGCCTGCTTCGCCATTCCGGGCCTGCCCTGAGGCCAGACGAACACGACCACAGCGCTGCCCTTCGGCCGATTTCGTTCGGGCTTGCGCCATGCCCTGCCGGTCCTGGACGGCACAGCGCTGCCCTCCGGCCGATTTTGGCAAGCCCGGTCCGCGCCAGCCTGAACATCCTTCTCTGGACTTACGTGCGGTCCGTCCGGCGGACTCGAATCGCCCCACGTCACAAAAACATGTGCAACCCTATGGAATGCCAATTCATTCTTCCTTGATCTTTGCCTCGTATCGGGTCTATTGCCAGGTTCGCCGAGTCGGATGGGCCAGGCAGCCGAAGCATCTGCGGTTTGCCGCCAAATTCGCGCGATACTGTCGGCTGCAACGGCCCTCAGGGGAGATGATTATGTCCAGGACTCTCAGGGCCGACCTTCTGCTCATGGTCACGGCCACCATCTGGGGCCTCGCCTTCGTGGCCCAGCGCGTGGGCATGGAGCACGTGGGACCCTTTCTCTTCAATGGCGTCCGCTTCGCCCTGGGCGCGGCCGCCCTGCTGCCGCTGGCCATGCGGTCGAAAAACGCTATGCGCGCCGCCCCGGGCATGCACGCCCCGGCCTGGCTCGGCTGCCTGTGCGCCGGGCTGGCCCTTACCTTCGGGGCCAGCCTGCAACAGATCGGCCTGCAGGACACCACCGCCGGAAAAGCCGGGTTCATCACCTGCCTGTACGTGATTTTCGTGCCCATCTTCGGCGCGTTTCTCGGCAGCCGCACACCGCTCGGGACCTGGATCGGGGCCGCCATCGCGGTCGTTGGCATGTATCTTCTGAGCATCACCGACGATTTCAGCATCAATCGCGGCGACCTGTTCGAGCTGGTGGGCGCGTTCTTCTGGGCCGGGCACGTGCTGGTGGCCGCATGGTTCGCCCCGCGCATGAATCCCATCCATCTGGCCGTGGGGCAGTACGCCTTCTGCTCCGTGGCCAGCCTTGCCATCGCCTGGTTCAACGGCGAATCCTTCGCGCTTTCCGGATTGATGGACGCCGCCGCGCCCATCCTCTACGGCGGGCTTCTCTCCGTGGGCGTGGCCTACACCCTGCAGCTGGTCGCCCAGCGCGACGCGCCGCCTTCCCACGCAGCCATCATCCTCAGCATGGAGTCGGTCTTTGCGGCCCTGGCGGGCTGGGTGCTCATCGGCGAGGTGCTGACCCCGCGCGGCATGCTGGGCTGCACGCTTATGCTCTCGGGCATGCTGCTGTCGGAGATGTGGCCGTATTTGAAGAAGAAATAAGAGAAGAGAGAGGCCGGATGAGGCCTCCGGCTGGCAAAAGAGGGCTCCGCCCTCTCTGCACTCTCCCACCAGGGAGATGATCCCCCTGGACCCTCAGTGGGCTTCGCATATCGCCCCGCAACCTTTCAGATATCTTGCAGGAAGCCCGGAAGCATCCCTCGCCAAAGACAAAGGCCGGGAACGCTGGAGCAGCGCTTCCGGCCTATTACAGGAGAGACGACGAAAGAGGCTAGCGCCCCAGGGATTTCAGACCGCCGATGCCGGCGGAGCGATCCAGGCCGTTGTCCAGGAAGGTCTTCACGTAGCGTTTGTCGGTCTTGATGATGTGGTTCGCCAGCCAGTCCTTGAGGAAGTTCATGAGGTCCATGGACACGTCGGCCTGTCCGACCTTGAACTTGCCGATGACCGCCACCACCTGGCTCTTGAGGTCCTCGTGCAGACGCTTGTGCTGGACGGTTTCGGAGTATTTGAACTGGTCGAAGAATTTTTCCTCGGTGCCGAAGTGGTACACGGTGTATTCGGCCAGTCCGTCCAGGATCTTCTCCATCACGCCACGGCCCTCTCCGCTCTTCATGGCCCCGTAGAGCTGGTTGACCATGTCCACCAGCTTGCGGTGCTGCTCGTCGATGATCTTGACGCCGGTGGCCAGCTCGCTGTTCCAGGGCATGAGCACGTTTGCCTGCATGCCGCTTTTCAGGTCCGCGATGAGCACCGAGAGTTCGTGGGACAGTTCCGAGAGTTCCAGCACGGAGTGGGCGGATTCATGGATGCCGTCCGCGATCTCCGTGGCGACCTGCTCCACCTCGTCGATGGCCTTGGTGATGTGGGAGGAACTGGCGGACTGTTCCTCCGAAGCGGTGGCGATGGACAAGATTTTGGAGGTGTTGTCCTCGGCGTGGCGCAGGATCAGCTCGGCGGATTCGCCGGACTTGCGGGCCATGGACGATGCTTCGTCCGCGCGCGTGACCGCCATCTCCATCTGCTCCACGTTCTGATGGATGGCGTTCTGGATGGCCATAATGGAGTCGCCCACCTCCTTGGTGGCGTGCATGGTCTTCTCGGCGAGCTTGCGCACCTCGTCGGCCACCACGGCGAAGCCGCGCCCGGCCTCGCCCGCGCGGGCCGCTTCGATGGCCGCGTTCAGAGCCAGGAGGTTGGTCTGGTCCGCGATGTCGTTGATCACATTGATGATCTGGTCGATGCTCTTGGCCTGGGCTCCCAGGCTGCCCATGTTCTGCTTGAGCACGGTCGTGGCCTCGTTCACCTTGGCTATGGAGGCGATGGCGTCCTTGGCTATGCGCGCGCTGGAACCGGCCTGCTCCTTGGAATGCTCGACGCTTACCGAGGCGTCCGAGGAACTGCGCGAGATGTCCCCGATGGCCATGTTCATTTCTTCCATGGCCGTGGCCGTTTCGATCATGCGCTGCTTCTGAAGGTCGGCCCCCTCGGAGATGCGCTCCATCCGGTTGGACAGCGCCCCGGCGGAGTTCATGATGCGTTCCACCACTGTCTCGAGCTTTGTGGACGCGGAAAGCAGGTTCTCCGCGCGGGACTCTTCGGCCAGGCGCGAGGCGTCCTGGGCCTGGAGGATGGAGTCGTCGCAACTCCTCTGGGCCTGGATCAGCGCCGCATCTTTTTCGGCCGCGAGTTCCCGGGCCGCAGCAAGGCATTCGGAAAGTTCACACAAGGCCTTGGAAAGTTGTGCAAATTCAGCTCCTCCGGCGAGCGGAGCATTGGTCGATAGTTTTCCGCCTTCAGCCGCTTTGGCCATTTCCAGAAGCCGGGACAAGGGAGCAGATACCATAAATGCGAAAACCGACAACGCGGCAAGCACTACAACGGCAAGACTTACGAGCAACCAGACAGGAGCACCGCCGGAACCAAAGGACATTGCGGCAGCGGCAATCGCCAGCGCCGCAGCTATGCCCAGGAGTATTGATACACTCGACTTGATCGACATAGATTCTCCCGAAATACCGCTTTCACAGGGGTTTACTACAAATACAAATAGAACCGCAAGGCGAAGGTTTTACAATTTCGCGCAATTTTGTCACAGAAATTCCGCTCGGGAGGCTTGCCATCCGCCCCCCGTGCAGCTAGAAGCTGCACCTTATTCGGAATCAATCTGACAATCCAGGAGAGAAACATGTCAATTTCCGAAGCGCCCCGCGGCGCCATACTTCAACGCGACGGCCAGACCTGGGCCATCGTCCCCCGCACCCCCGTCGGACTCATCACCCCCGAGGTTCTGGATGCCCTGAACGCCGTGGTGAAGAAATATTCCATCCCCATCGTCAAGATCACCTCCGGCCAGCGCATCGCCCTGGTGGGCATGAAGGCCGAACAGGTGGAGGACATCTGGAAGGATCTGGGCACACTGGTGGGCCAGGCCATCGAACTGTGCGTGCACTTCGTCCAGGCCTGCCCCGGCACCAGCGTGTGCAAGTTCGGAGTGCAGGATTCGCTTGGCCTGGGCCTGGAACTTGAAAAGCTGTACGTGGGCATGGAGCTCCCCGCAAAAGTGAAGATGGGCGTGTCGGGCTGCCCCTTCTGCTGCGCAAGCTCCCTGGTGCGCGACGTGGGAGTCATCGGCAAGAAGAGCGGCTTCACCGTGTCCTTCGGCGGTCATCCCGGCGGCAAGCCCCGGGTGGCGGACGTGGTGGCCGAGGACCTGGACAAGGACCAGGTGGTCGCCCTGGTCAAAAAGCTTCTGGAGTTCTACCGGGACAACGCCAAGAAGAAGGAACGGTGCGCCCGCTTCGCCGAGCGCCTGGGCATCGAGGCCATCAAGGCTGCCGTGCTGTAACATCACGACGACCGGCCGTCCCTCTCGGGGCGGCCGGTTTCGGTTTCGCCTTGACGGCATCGGATAATCGGGTTTTCCTGCCGTCCGATTCCGCTGGCGGAACAGACGGACAACCATCCCGGATCGCCGCGGCGCACTCGCATTCCCCAGGAGCCCGGCTCATGCCGCACCCGGTCGTTTCCGTTCTGCTGCCGGTACGCAACGCCGCGGACCACCTCTCCCATGCACTCGGCAGCCTGCGCGCCCAGACCCTCGCGGATCATGAAATCCTGGCCGTGGACGACGGCTCCGACGACGGTGGCCGCACCCTGGCGCTGCTGCGGGAACATGCCGACCGCGACAGCCGGATCGTTCTGCTGGAGCCCGGCAGGGTGGGCATCGCCCATGCCCTGAATCTGGCCGCCTCGCGGGCGCGCGGGCGCTACCTGGCACGCATGGACGCCGACGACACCTGCCTTCCCGACCGCCTCCTGACTCAGGCACGCCACCTGGACGCCCACCCGGAAACCGATGTGGTAGGCTGCGCCGTGCACTTCGGCGGCGACCGGGACGCCTGCGCGGGCTACGCCCGCCACGTGGACTGGCTGAACGGCCTGAGCACCCACGAGGACATGGCTCTGGGAGTCTTCCGCGATGCTCCCCTGGCGCACCCGTCGGTCATGTTCCGGGCCAGTTCCTTCGCGCGCTTCGGGGGCTACCGGCACGGCTCCTTTCCCGAGGACTACGAACTCTGGCTGCGCTGGCTCCAGGCCGGGGCGAGGCTCGGTCGCGTGCCGCAGGCCCTTCTCACCTGGAGCGATCCGCCCGGCAGGCTCTCGCGCACTGATCCCCGTTACTCGCAAGACGCATTTCACGAAATCAAGGCGGGCTATCTGGCCGGTTGGCTGGCGCGCACCAATCCGCATCATCCCCATGTCACGGTGGTGGGCGCCGGGCGCGTCACCCGTCGCCGCGCCGAAGCATTGTGCCGCCACGGCGTATGCATCAGTGCCTATCTGGACATCGATCCGCGCAAGATCGGCAACGTCATTCATGGGCGTCCCGTCATACATCACAAGGATGTTTCATCTCCGAAAGAAGTGTTCGTGGTTTCGTATGTGTCCACACCGGGGGCAGCCGAACAGGTGGCTGATTTCCTGGAGAGGCGGGGATTCAGGCCGGGGGTGCACTATGTCCAGGCAGGATGAGGTGTTGGCCATTTTTGTCTCGAAAAACGCCCGTATTCAAGCGTAACAGGGATTTTTCAAAATAAGCCCCTTGATACGTGACAATCATGATTTCAAGCACCAGTTTCACTCGCCAAAATATTGTTTTTTATTTGAGAGCACTTACAAAACTTACTGCCACGCCGGGCATCTGAGGCGGAAAGCACCATTCCCTTGTCAACCCTAAAAGTAGAGAAAAATTGCTAGCAAAACCTGACAAAATCAAAAGAAAAAGAAATAAATCTTGAGCAATCTGAGGAATGCCTGAAAATACCCTGTGGATAACTTTCCAATAACCTGTTTATGACATCTAGCCTGTTCCGGTGAAATCCCTGAGCGCATGCCGCTTCCCGGCCTCCAGGCCTTCGCTGACACGCCCCCGTCGTTTTCGCATCTCTCCCACGATACCAAGAACTTACGTTTGGGAAAATCACTGCCTGAGTCTGTTCGGCTCCCGCCAATCAGCCGGGTTGAGAAAAAAATCACTGCGGCGCATCACACCAAACATGACGAACACGACCTGGAACCAAATCCAACAAATTCTCGAGCGCAGCCTGAATCCCGGTCTGTATCAAGTCTGGATCAAACCTCTGACTGCCACGGTCCACGATGGCGGCCTCACCCTCCACGCGCCCAACGAGTTCGTTGCCGCCTGGGTGCGCGACAGGCTCGCAGGCCCCGTGCTCGAAGCGGCCGCGCAAGTCATGGGACAAAGCCCCAATTTGACCGTAATGGCCGGCACTCCGGCGAACACTCCGCGCATCGCCCTTCCCGGCCAGTCCGCCCCGGCTGGCGTGCTCTGCGCCCCGCAGAAGTCCAGACGCCGCAAGACCCCTGACAAGGCCGTCCCGGCTCCGTTCCGCTTTTCCTTCGATCAGTTCGTGGTCGGCCCCTCCAACGCCCTGGCCTACGAGGCGTCCCTGGGACTGTGTCGCGAAACCCTGCCCGCCGGACAATTGTTCATCAGCGCCGGGCCGGGCCTGGGCAAGACCCACCTGAGCCAGGCCGTGGGCAACCACTTCCTGTCCGAGTCGGACTCCAGGACTCCCAAGGTGGCGTACCTGACGGCCGAAGAGTTTTCGTCGCGCCTCATCCTCTCCATCAAGACCCGCGAAATGGAGCGCTTCAAGGCCCAGTTCCGCGAAAACGTGGATGTGCTCATCCTTGAGGATATCCACTTCTTCCAGGGCAAGCTGAAGCTCCAGGACGAACTGCTGAACACCCTCTCCGCGCTCCAGTCCAGAGGCTGCCGCGTGGTGTTCACCAGCTCCTTCCTGCCCAAGGAACTCACCGGCCTGGACAACCAGCTGGCCTCCAGGCTGTGCGCCGGATTCATGGCAACCATCGAGCACCCCGACCTGAAGACCCGCCTCAACATCCTGGAGAGCAAGGCTCGCAGCCATCAGGTGCTGCTGCCCGGAAACGTGGCTGGCCTTCTGGCCGACCGCATCAGGACCGACATCCGCCAGTTGGAATCCTGCCTGCAGAACCTGGCCCTCAAGGCCCGCATCCTGGGACAGGCCATCTCCATGGAAATGGCCTGGGACGTCCTCCAGAACTACGACCTGGAGCAGCCTTCCCTGGGCCTGGACCAGATCGTGGACTACGTCTGCTCGGTCTACGACATCAAGGCCGAGCACCTGACCTCCAAGAGCCGCAAGCGCCAGTACGTCATCGCCCGCAACACGGCCTTTTTCCTGGCCCGCCAGCACACCGAGCTTTCGCTGCACGACATCGGCGACCGCTTCAACCGCCGCCACTCCACCGTGGTCAAGGGCATCACCGCCGTGGAGCGTCAGCTGAGCCTTCAGACCCCGCTGGGACGCCAGATCGAATCGGCCATCGAACGACTGGCGCATTAAGTCTTGCCGCAAGGGCTGCCGGACAGGTCCGGAACGCAGCCGAAACATCCCTGATTCCTGCATTATGAAATGACATTGCCGAGTCGAATGGAACAGTCCGACGAGGGCGGCCGTGCCGTGGAGGCCCGGCCGCCCTTTTTTGAGTCGGTCGCCACCACTTTGACGCAGGCCCTGAATCCGGGCCGGTACGCGCCGTATTGTTGTCGCCCCCACCGGGCCTCTCGGGGAACAAAGCAGATCGCGCGTGATTTGTTCTTGTATTTTCGGCAACTTCCAGGCACCAGCTCCCACAGAAACCCCTGGCAGGATATTTGCTAGCCATGCGCCATGATCAACCTGCACCAATACCTCACCGCCAACCTGGAGTCCCTGGCAGCCCGCAAGGAGCCGGTGGCCACCTGGCTGGCTCACGCGGCCAAGGATATCGAGGGCGCGCTCTCCCGGGTTTTCGTCAACCACATGGGCCTTTTGGACTGGCGCATGGACGACGGCGGCGGCGTGTTCGAGAAGTGCCCGCCCCTGCCGGTGCTCTACGATGAGTGGCGCTCCCTGAAGCAGCCGGAGCGCGACGCCACGGTCATCGTGGGCGTGAACCTGGGGTATGGGCTGAACCACGTGCTGACCGGCACTCCCAACACCCACAAGGTGCTGGTGATCGAGCCGCGCCCGGACATGCTCCTGGCCTGCCTGGGCCAGACCGACTACCGCCCCTTCATCGAGGCGGGCAAGCTCCGGTTCATCGTCCCGGACCACGACCAGGTGGAAGCGGCCGTCCAGCGTCTGGACCTCAACCTGGTGTACGGCAACATCCATCTGAGAAACGACCTGGCCTCGCAGCAGATCGGACCGGAGTACGCCCAGCTCAGCCACCTCACCCGTGGTAAGCTGGAAAACTTCGCCGTGGAGCTGGCAACGCTTCGCCTGAAGCAGGAGGTCATGGTCGGAAACGAGCTCAGGAACTACGCCGACGCCATGAACCACGGCAGTCTCCTGCCCATGAAGGGCATGGCCCAGGGCGTCACGGCGGTGATCCTGGGCGCGGGCCCCTCCCTGGCGGACATCGGCCCCCTGTTGGCCGAGCGGCCCGGACACGCCCTCTACGCTTCGGCGCTCCAGACCCTGCCTGCGCTCGAGCGCGTGGGCCTCAAGCCCGACTTCTGCCTGGCCATCGATTTCCGCGCCAACATGATGCGCCTCTACGACAACATCCAGGACATGTCCTGGCTGGAAAATCTTCCGCTCATCTATTCCACCAAGCTCGACCCCGAGGTCGTACGCCGCTATCCCGGACCCAAGATCCCCCTGTGGACCATGGGCGGCGTGGGCACCTACGTGTTCCAGGAACACGAACTGGTGCTGGACGCGGGCGGCAACGTGGGCGTCACCCTGGCGCGCTTCCTGTCCTGGGCGGGAGTCAGCCGCATACTGCTGGCCGGGCAGGATTTCTCCTGGCCTGCCGATCGCACCCACGCTCCGGGCCACCACGCGCACCAGCATGTGCAGAGCTTCGACCCCGACCGCGACGTGCAGATGACCAACCTGTGGGGCAAGACCATCTACTCCAACGTGGGCTACCTCTCGGCCAAGCGCGACCTGGAAAAAGACCTGCGCAAGGCCCAGGTTCCGGTCTACAACATCTACGGCGGCGGCGTGGAGATCGAAGGCAGCCGCGTGGTGGAGGTGGAGGAATGCCATCAGCGAGGGCTTTTGGCCTCGCAGCCCGGCGCGCGCGACCGCTTCCTGGATGCGCTCCGCCGCGCCAACCGGCAGAGGGTGCGCCCGGTCTATCAGCCCCGGCACGCCACCTGGAACACGTCGCTGAGAAACGCCACCAAGCGCTTCGAGAAGCTCCTGAAGAAGCCCGGCAAGCACCAGGGGGAAATCAGGCAACTCCTGAACAACGTGCTGCACTTCCTCAAGCAGGACCCGCTGTACCTGCCCTACCTGTACAACGAAGTCATGGATATGGCGGCCATGGTGAACCTGAAGGCCAAGTTCGGACCAACCGACATGAAGGAATACCGCGACATCCTGAAGCGGTCCCTGGCCAAGGTGAAGCAGGTGGATCTGGCCCTGGGGCCGGAAGGGATAGAAAGGCGGGAGGCGGCGGCCTGAAAGACGGGCTGAGCGGGACGCGAAAACGGGTTTTGATGAAGACCGCGCTGCGAGGCGCGGTCTTTCTATTTATGGGACGAGCGGGAACGCAGCCACGTTGCAAGGTGTTCCTGCGTGATGTCGCCCTTCCCCAGCCGCTCGAACAGAAAGACTCTTTCCATGCCGTCCGCCATCACCGTAATCCCGTGCAGGCGGAGGAACGACAGGCAGGACACGTAGGCCGTGCGTTTGTTCCCGTCCAGAAAAGGATGATTGCGGGCGATTCCCCAGGCGTAGGCTGCCGCCAGGTCGAAGACGTCGTGCTCAAGGTAGACCGCCAGTTGCATGGGCCTGCCCATGGCGCTCTCAAGGAGGCCCATGTCGCGCACACCGCGCGCTCCGCCATGCTCGGCGATCTGATAGTCGTGTATGGCCAGGACCGTTTGCGTCTCCAGCCATTTCCAGGTCATCGTTTGGCCAATTCGCGCAGCACGTCGCGATCCTCGCGCATGATGTCCTCAGCCACGGCCATCTGCTCGGCGAATCGCTCATTCAACGGTGTGAGCCTGAAGCCGCCGTCCTGGGCGTCGGTCAAATAGACCACGTCCCCTTCCTTAACATGGAGCCTGGAAACCGCTTCCTTGGGAAGAACCAGACCAAGCGAATTGCCGACCTTGCGGACTTTGAGGGCGTGCATGCATCCTCCTGTCTGTTGTCACAACAGTAATAACTCGCAGGATGCAACATGGCAAGGAGGAGGGCGAATCAAAGCCTACGCTAATCATCCCCCCACAAATTCTCCCACTTGATCTTGCCTTCGGTCTTTTTGCGCTGGCGAAGCAGCACGTAGATGGCCCCGGCCCCGCCGTGCCTGGGCTGGGCAGTGGAGAATCCCAGCACAACGCGTTTGAGCGGGTCGCGCGTCAGCCAGGATTTGAGCTCCTGCTTGAGCACCGGCATGCCTCCGGGCGAATTGATGCCGCGCCCCGGTATCAAAAGGATGCAGCGCTTGCCCTGGTAGTAGGCGTCGCGCATGAAGAGCAACAGCGACTCGTAGGCCTGGTCCGCGTTCAGGCCGTGCAGGTCCAGATGGCCCTCGGGGCTCAGTTGCCCGGCTTTCAGCTGGCGGAAGACCTTCTGGTCGATGCCTATGACGAATCCCTGGACGAACTCGTCCGTGAATTCCAGCTCGAACTCCACCTTGCCCGACACCAGGTCGCGCAGCATGGACCGGGCCTGCTCGTCGGGGTCCACCTTGGCCACCGGCGGCGCGGGCTTGGCCACGTCGGCGATCTGCCGTCCGGCCTGGGTCTTGCCCATGCGGTCCACGCCGGACATGGCCATCCTGAAGAGGTCCTCCTCGTCGGGCAGCGCCACCGGTGCGTCCTTTGGCGCGGCGGGCTTGGGAGGGGCGACGGGCTTGGCCTTCTCTTTCTTCTTGAGCTTCAAGCCCTTGAGCTGGTCGAACGGATTGTTGAACGCGTCCTTGGTCTTGGTCATGCCCCGGTGCTAGCCTGCCTCGGCCCGGATTGCAACGCGCCATCCCGCTCTGGATTCCCCCCCTCGACTCGTGTATAGCCTGGAGGTGAAATTCGCCGTGTCTTTTTGTTTCAGGGACTTGACGGAAACGGCTCGCTCCTTATTATGTAAACTTGCCACGGCATGAACGCTCCCTGCCAAAGGATAACCACGTGGAATACAAAGATTACTACAAACTCCTGGGGGTCTCCCGTTCCGCCTCGCAGGACGAAATATCCAAGGCTTTCAAGAAGCTGGCCCGCACCTGCCACCCGGACCTGAACCCCGGCGACTGCACCGCCGAGGGCAAGTTCAAGGATATCAACGAAGCCTACGAAGTGCTGCGCGATCCGGAAAAGCGCAAAATGTACGACACGCTGGGTCCCAACTGGCAGCACGGGCAGAATTTCCAGCCGCCTCCGGGACGCGAGAACTTCCGCAACTTCGGCGGCGGTGGAGCGGACTTCTCGGACTTCTTCCAGACCATCTTCGGCGCGTCCGGCGGCATGGGCGGATTCGGCGGACAGGGCTTCGGCGGTTTCGGGGGTCAGAGCTTTGGCGGAGGCGGCTACCAGCGCCGCCCGCAGCGCGGCCAGGACGTGGAAGCCTCCCTGGAGCTCACCCTGGAGGAGGCCTACCAGGGCGGCTCCAAGTCCGTCACGCTGCAGGAAGAGGCGGTCAGCCCCGAGGGTCACCCCTACCTGAAGCCCAAGACGCTTTCGGTGAACATCCCGGCAGGCGTGCGCGACGGCGCGAAGATCCGTCTGGCGGGCCAGGGTTATCCAGGGTCCGGCGGCGGCCCCGCCGGGGATCTGTACCTCAAGGTGATGATCCGCCCGCACTCGCGCTTCAAGCTCGAAGACGTGAACGTGGTGGTGGACCTGCCGGTGGCCCCCTGGGAGGCGGTGCTCGGCGCGACGCTGCGCGTGCCGACCCTGGACGGCGAGATCGACCTGACCATACCGGCAGGGATCGGCTCCGGGCGCAAGCTGCGCATTCGGGGCAAGGGCCTGAACGGCAAGGCCGGACGCGGCGACCAGCTGGTGCGCGTCATGATCCAGGTACCCAGGGAGATCACCGACAAGGAGCGCGCCCAGTGGGAGAAGCTGGCCAAGAACTCCACCTTCGACCCGCGCGCGCATCACTAGGAAACGTGGTCTGCACGCGCGCTGATTGAGCTGATGGCAAGAGGTCGAAAAGCAGTACAGGATCACATTCCGTAACGCCGCACGAGCATTCGGAGGCCGCATGGTTGAGATATCCGTCATCACCAGTTCGGAACTTCCCGTGAAGTCCCAGCTGATCGCCTGGACCCAGTTCATGGAACTGACCGGACTGCACCCCTCTTTCGTGGGGGAACTTATCGAACTCGGCTGGCTTTCGCCGCAAATGACCCACGGCAGCGAATACCTGTTCAGGCACCGCGACGTGTACCGGGTCAAGAAGCTGTCGCGCCTCTGCCACGACCTGGACATTTCGGCGGTGGGAGCGTCCATCATCGTGGACCTCGTGGAGCGGGTGGAGTTTCTGGAAAAGCGCGTGCGCGAGCTGGAACGCCTCGTCTGATTGTCTTTGTACAAATCACTCCTCAAGGAGAACCGAACATATGGACCTCAACAAGTTCACGCAGAAATCCCAGGAAGCCATCGGACAGGCCCAGGCCGTGGCCGTGCGCCTGGGGCATCAGCAGATAGACGCCGGACACCTCATGCTTGCCCTGGTGCAGCAGGAGCAGGGTCTGGTGCCGCGCCTTCTGGAGCGCGCGGGCTACGACGTGCGCGCCTACCAGCGCGCCCTGGACGACGAACTGGGCAGGCTGCCCAAGGTCTCCGGCCCCGGCGTGCAGCCGGGACAGGTGTCCGTCACCCCCAGGGTGAACGAAGTGCTGGTGGCGGCCAGCGATCTGGCCAAATCCATGAAGGACGAATACGTCTCCGTGGAGCACCTGTTCCTGACCCTGGCCGACGAGCCGCCCTCCTCGGCCCTGGGCAAGGTGAACAAGCAATTCGGGCTGACCCGCGAGAAAATTCTCGCAGTGCTCACCGATGTGCGCGGCTCCCAGCGCGTCACCTCCGCCAACCCGGAGGAGACCTACGAGGCCCTCAAGAAGTACGGTCGCGACCTGGTGGAAGAGGCCCAGAAAGGCAAGCTGGACCCGGTGATCGGACGCGACGAGGAGATCCGCCGCTGCGTGCGCATCCTGTCGCGGCGCACCAAGAACAACCCGGTGCTCATCGGCGAGGCTGGCGTGGGCAAGACGGCCATCGTTGAAGGCCTGGCCCAGCGCATCGTCAACAAGGACGTGCCCGAGGGATTGAAGGAAAAGACCCTGTTCGCCCTGGACATGGGCGCGCTGATCGCAGGTGCCAAGTACCGGGGCGAGTTCGAGGAACGCCTCAAGGCGGTGCTCAAGGAGGTGCAGTCCAGCGAGGGCCGCATCATCCTGTTCATCGACGAGTTGCACACCATCGTGGGCGCGGGCAAGGCCGAAGGCGCCATGGACGCGGGCAACCTGCTCAAACCCATGCTGGCGCGCGGCGAGTTGCACTGCATCGGCGCGACCACCATCGACGAGTACCGCAAGTACATCGAGAAGGACCCCGCCCTGGAGCGCCGCTTCCAGCCCGTACTGGTGGACGAGCCCACGCTGGAGGACACCGTGTCCATCCTGCGCGGCCTGCGCGAACGCTTCGAGGTGCACCACGGCGTGCGCATCGCGGACGCCTCCCTGGTGGAGGCCGCCGTGCTCTCCCAGCGCTACCTGCCGGACCGCCAGCTGCCCGACAAGGCCATCGACCTTATCGACGAGGCAGCGGCCATGATCCGCACCGAGATCGATTCGCTGCCCTCGGAGCTGGACACCATCAACCGGCGCATCATGCAGCTGGAGATCGAACAGGCGGCGCTCACCCGCGAGACGGACAAGGCCTCCAAGGAGCGCCTGGAAAGGCTTCGCGAGGAGCTTGCGGGCCTGAAGGAGGAGCAGACCGTCCTCTTGACCCAGTGGGACCGCGAGAAGCAGTCCATCGAGGGGCTTCGCCACATCAAGGAAGAGATCGAGCGCACCCGCCTGGACATCGAGAAGGCCGAGCGCGACTACGACCTGAACAAGGCCGCCCAGTTGCGCTACGGCACCCTGGCCCAGTTGGAGGCCGAACTTGCCAAGAGCGAGGCCGCCATGGAGGAGGCCTCAGGCGGGCAGCGCCTGCTACGCGAAGAGGTCGCCCCCGACGACATCGCCCAGGTTATCGCCCGCTGGACCGGCATCCCGGTCACCCGATTGCTGGAGACCGAGCGCGAGAAGCTCCTGCGTCTGCCCGAGGAGCTGCACCAGCGCGTGGTGGGCCAGGACGAGGCCGTCACCGCCGTGGCCGACGCCGTGCTGCGGGCGCGCGCAGGGCTCAAGGACCCCAAGCGCCCCATCGGGTCGTTCATCTTCCTGGGCCCCACTGGCGTGGGCAAGACCGAGCTGTGCAAGACCCTGGCCGAGGCCCTGTTCGACACCGAAGAGAACATCGTGCGCCTGGACATGAGCGAATACATGGAGAAGCATACGGTCTCGCGCCTTATCGGCGCGCCTCCGGGCTACGTGGGATACGACGAGGGCGGCCAGCTCACCGAGGCGGTGCGCCGCAAGCCCTACTCCGTGGTGCTCTTCGACGAGATCGAAAAGGCCCATCACGACGTGTTCAACGTGCTGCTCCAGATCCTGGACGACGGCCGCCTGACCGACAGCCACGGCAAGACGGTGGACTTCAAGAACACCATCATCATCATGACCTCCAACCTGGGCTCGCAGTTCATGCTGGACGGCATCCAGGACGACGGAGCCTTCAAGCCGGGCACCACGGACCGGGTGATGGAGACGCTTCGCGGACACTTCCGGCCCGAGTTCCTGAACCGGGTGGACGAGGTGGTGCTGTTCAAGCCGCTCATCAAGAGCCAGATCGGAGCCATCATCGAGCTTATGCTCACAGGGCTTCGCGAACGCCTGGTGGAGCGCAAGATCACGCTGACGCTCTCGGACGCGGCCAAGCTGTTCATCGCGGACGCGGCCTACGACCCGGTGTACGGCGCGCGCCCGTTGCGCCGCTACATTCAGGCCCACATCGAGACGCCCCTGGCCAGAAAGCTCATCGGCGGCGAAGTGTCCGACGGGCAGCACGTCACGGTGGAAGCAGGAAACGAGGGACTTTATTTCAAAGGGTAGCAATACGTGCAAATAGGCGTTTGCCGCACAGCTTGTACCGCATAATCATGTCGAACAAATGAATTGTTGACGCACAACAGATCAGCCCTCTGCATGACGCATCGACAACGCGGGCCGCGCAGGTTTCATCTGACGCGGCCCGTTGCCTTTTCCAATACCAGACCGGCGTGGTCTGGTTAAATTATTCACAAGACTATCCCCTCTGGCGGACTTGCCTTTTCGCCGGGAATCGCTAGAAGCTCCGCATCCCTTTTTGAACGGTGGCCATGATGCTTTCCCGCTTACCGTTTTTGAGGCCTCCAAGGCGGAGGCATAGACGTGTCCGGGCGTTGCAGGGCGTTTTCATGGCGCTGTTCGCGCCTGCGGGGTGGATTGCGCTCAATGCCCTCCACGGCACCTCTCCTCTGGCACTTTGTCGGCAATCTCCCGGACTTTTGGCGTATATGCTGCTCGGCACCATGGCCGCCTTCGCCGCTTTCGGCTGGCTGCTGGGCCGTGAAGAGGAGCGGCTCTCCAAGCTGGCCCTGCTGGACGAATTGACCGGCCTGGCCAACAATCGGCTTTTCGGGCAGCGCCTGGAAGAATGCATCACTTCCAGCCGCCGTTCCGGCAAGCCGCTCAGCCTGGTGCTGCTGGACATGGACCGCTTCAAGGCCATCAACGACAACTTCGGGCATCAGGTGGGCGACCTGGCCTTGAAGACCGCTGCCGGAGTGCTGCGCTCCTCCATCCGGGCGTCGGACGTTGCCGCGCGCGTGGGCGGCGAGGAATTCGCCATCATCCTGCCGGACACGGGAACCCGGGAAGCGGCCAAGGTGGCCGGGCGGGTGCTGGACGGACTGCGCGGGAGCAGCATCCCGCTGGTGGACGGCACGCACGTCAACCTTTCTGCGTCGATCGGCCTGTCCGGCGGGTTACTTGCCGAAGGGGAATCATCCTTTGTGCTGTTCGCCGAAGCCGACAAGGCCCTCTACAAAGCAAAGGAATCCGGGCGCGACTGTCTGGTGACCGCCTGAGCGCAACTGTTTCCGGCCATGTGCGTCCTCAGGATCGCCCACGCGGCATGACTTAAACCAAGAGAGCCATTGGTTAATTCGTAAGTATTTTTCCGCATTGCGTCATGCGCTCGTCTTGTGGTGCAGATCGGCTCGCAACGATTCTTCGCTCCAGGGCGCCGCCTTCCCGTCTGGATTGGGCTCAGGGCATTGCCCGAAGGAACAGACGTCGCACAGCTCGTCGAAGCAGATATCGGTCTTTATCAGCACTTCCGCAACGCCGCCGTAGTGCCGCCTGAACAATTCCTCCAGATCGGTGACGATGGCCTGGGAGCGCTCGAAGGAGATGTCTCTGGGCAACACCAGATGGAAGTCGATATTCACGAAACGCCCGGCCTGCCAGGCGCGCAGCTTGTGTATGGAGATCCATTCCGGCCGCCTGTTCTCATTGAGCAGGCGCGTTATCTCCCCGGTCAAGGCGCTGTCGGCCTCGTTCATCAGGCCTTTCACGGCCTGCCGCACCAGTCCGTAACCGGTCCACACGATGTTCAGGGCCACCAGACAGGCAATGGCTCCATCCAGCCAGAGCCAGTCCGTCACGCGGACAGCCAGCAGTCCCAGCAGCACGCCTGCCGTGGTGTAGACGTCGGAGAGCACATGCTTGCCGTCCGCCACCAGGGTTATGGAGTTGGTCTTCTTGCCCTGGCGGACCAGATGCACGCCGAGGGCCAGATTCAGGCCCGAGGCCAGCACCGACAACGCGAGGCCGAGGTCAAGCTGCTGCAGGGCGTCCGGGTTCAGTATCCTGGGGAATGCGACATAGACGATGCCCACGGCGGCCGCAATGATCAGCACGCCTTCCAGCAACGCGGAGAAATATTCCACCTTTCCGTGCCCGTAGGGATGGTCCGCATCCGGTGGGGTTTTCGCAAGGTGGATGCTCCACATGGCGAACGCACTGGCCAGCACGTTGATGATGGATTCCAGCGCGTCGGAGAGGAGGGCCGCGGAGTTGGTGATGAAATATGCGGCGAATTTGAAAAGCAATATAAGGATGCCCAGGACGAAGGACAAGCGGATGGCTTTCTGCTGGATTCGATCGATTTCAACCATGGCTCCTCCCTCATGATGCGCTGCCCGGCCGGATGCCGATGTCCTGCAACTATGCCGCTCGATCCCGCAAAGGTTCGCTGCGCGTGAGTGTATCCATGCCGTCCTGGCGCGGAGCTACCCGCCGCGAACACACGTCCTGCCAAGGCCCACAGCATGATGCTCCAGTCCGCCTGGCCTGAGGTTATCCTGCCCGGCGACCAAAAGGGCACCCACATTCTCCCTGGCAAATCCTGCGGTTGTGCCCGGAGGATGTCCCGGTCGTCAGGACCGGACGCGCCCATCCTGTTTGCGCCCGGCGAAACAGTCTAGCCCAGCACCGCCCTTCTTTGCCAGAACCAATCCCAGCCCGGCGAGTCCTCATCGTCGCGACATCATGTCCGCTCGACGCGAAATAACGTTCGGCTCACCGAACCCGTCGCAATCTGCAAATCAAAGGTCCATCACGACATGTCGTGATGGACCTTTGTCGCACTCTCGGCCGGCGACTGCAGCAATATGCGCATGCGCCTTTGGATCATGCCCCGGGCAATCAGACTGAGCACGCCCGCACCGTTCAGGCTACTCCCAAGCCCGTCAGCATCCCGGCGGCGCTCCAGACCTCGCCAGTACTCCACCGCCTGGCATGGGGGGCCACCACTTCCGAAATCTCGCTGGCGTGCAGAAGGATATCCCGGCACAGATGCGGATCGTAACGGTTGCCGGAGCAACGCTCCACTTCCTCGAATACCTCCTCCAGAGACATGGCCGGATGGTAAACCCGGTTCTCAAGCATGGCGGCCATGCTGTCCGCAATGGCCAGGATGCGTCCGCCGAGCGGGATGTCCAGGCCCGACAACCTGCCCGGATAACCGCTGCCGTCGAAGCGTTCGTGATGCGTGAGCACCAGTTCCGCCACACCGTTTTTCGATCCGAACAACTCGATGGGGCGAAGTATCTGCGCACCGATGACCGGGTGCTCCCGAATGAGCGCCCATTCATGGGCATCGAGCCCGCCAGGTTTACGCAACACCTCGTCCGGAATGCCGATCTTTCCGATATCGTGCAAGTGCCCGGCAATGTGCACCACATCGGCCTGCTTGTGCGAAAGGCCGTGCGCCAAGGCCAATACTGTGGCCAGCTCGGCCGTGAGCGTGGAATGTTCGAAGAGACGTTTGTCCTTGGCGTCCACCGCCCTGCCCAGTGTTTCGGCCAGTTGGTGCACGGTGGCAGCCATCTGTCCGCATCGGAACGTGCCGAGACAATCTGATAGAGTACAGCTCGATAGCATTATTTCCTGCTCCCTTGTCCTGGGGTGCAGAGATAACGACAATGATTTTCAAAATCAATATCAAACTGATAATATGCCAGATTTTCTTATGATCTTCCGGGGATACCGTGTTGAGGACACGCAGGTCAGCGCCGCTGCAGGCGTGACAGGTTACTGGTCTGCCCTTGTGGTCCGCAACAGGCCCTGTAAATCGGGAGTCCTTTCCGGAGACTGTCCTGATGCCGTGCCCCTGCCCTACGGACCAAGACAAGCAGACATCCGCATGGGAGGAGGTTGGGCGATACTGAGCGAGGCCCTCGGCCTGCCCTTCCCGTATCGGTCAGCGAAGCGCATGCTCAGGCCAGTGCAGCACAGTCATTTTTGCCCTTCTGCCCAGCGGACAGTATATTTCTCGAAGCCCCCCTGTTCAGGGCAGTGCAGGCGTGGTTTCGTCGCGCAGCAAAACCCGGACCCTGCCCGGTTCTGGAGCCTTCTTCCAGAACGCAGCATCCAGAGTGAAGGTCTTCTCCTGCACGCCCTGCCCGTCGTTGGTCAGGCGGGCGAAGACTACAGGAGCACCTGCGGGAGGCAGCCAGGCCGCCAACGTCCCCAAGGTGCGCGGCCGCTTGGGAGCGGACCCCACTCGAAAGATGGACTGATCCGGTCCGGCGTCGCGGTCCAGGGACAATGCCGTGAATCCGGGCAGCGACAGCTTGCCGGGCGAACTATCCAGGAGGCCGCGCATGCGCTCCAGCCGAACCTCGCTGCCTTTTGCCGCATCCTTCTCCCAGATGTCCGGGAAATCCCTGGTGAGGGGATGGTTGGTATGCACGCCCGATTCCTGCGGGGGCACGGGCAGAACGCGGTAGTCGCCGCCGGAGGCCTCGATCATCACCGCGCCGGTGGAATCGGCCACCAGGGCGAAGACCGGATACAGGCTCCGCAGCATTTCCGGGTTCTCCAGGAGTTCCCGCAGGCTCCTGAACCGGGTCAGGATGGCGCGGGTGGGGTTCTTAAGCTTCCCTGCCCTCCCGCGGCTCACGCGCTCGTCCTTGGAGATGGTGCCCACGGTGGCGGTCACAACGGCCAGGCCATACTCGTTGACCCCGCCAACCAGGCTGCGCCTGTTTTGCTCGCCGGTGGCCACCATGGCGAACATCCGGTAGCCATCCTGAGGCGTGATCACCTCGAAATGATTGGGCATATCCGTGGTGAAGTCGCGATTCTTGGCAACGAGCGTGCCGCCGCCCTGCACCCGCTCCCCGCTGACCGTCCACAGGGTGCAGGCGCAGGCGGGAATACTTGGCGCAAGCAGGAACACAGCCAGAAACAAGAGGGCAATTCCTGCCAAGACGTTGCGGCGGAAGAAGCGCATTTCTTATAGCTCCACAGGCTTGAAGCCGGGCTTGACTTATTCTGGAAGAAGCCGTCTCTTTCGATTCAACCCAGCGCAGAATGCAACTCTTGCGGCATTTGCAAAATCACTGAAAAACGAGCCTTGCAGACAAGAGGCAACGCCGTCCCGCTCCCCAGAATGAATACACATACTCCAGTAGCACGACGTTACAGGTCGAAGTGTGCCTTGAGATCTTTGACGTTGTAGCGGCTCACCACTATCTCCGAGCGTTCGCGGTCGCTCATGATGAGCTTGTAGCTGCCGCCGGTCCAGGGAAGGATCTCCGCCACGTGGTTCAGGTTCACCAGATGGCTGCGGTGGGCGCGGAAAAACCCATGGGGCGCAAGCCGCGCCTCGAGCTCCGCGATGGTGGCCCTGGCGGTGTAGCGCCCATGGACCGCGTGCACGGTGATGCGCCCTTCCTCGCTGGTGACGTGGAAGATGTGCTTGGGATGCGTGGGCACGATACGCTCCCCGTCGAAAAGCGGAATGCGCTTCTCCATGAGCCCGGCATCCGTATTCGACGGAGTGGCGGCCGCATCGCCGTGCCCGCTACGCTCGCGTGGATCGGGCCTGTCCAGGCGCAGGTAGCGCCGGGCCTTGTCGATGGTCTTGCGCAGCCGCTCCAGGGTGAAGGGCTTGAGGATGTAGTCCAGGGCGTCGAGTTCGAAGGCCTGGACGGCGTGCTCCTCGTAGGCGGTCACGAACACCAGCAGCGGTTTTCTGGGCAGATCGCCGAAGAGGTAGGCCAGCTCGAGCCCGGAGAGACCCGGCATCTGGATGTCCAGGAACACCAGGTCGGGCAGAAGGGCCCGCACTTCCGGCATGGCCGCTGCGGCGCTGGAAGCCTCGCCCACCACGGCCACGTTCTCGATGCGCCCCAGCAGATGCTTGAGCTCGCGCCGGACCGGACCCTCGTCGTCGATGATGAAAACGCACAGGCTCATGATCTGGGAATGGTGAAAGAGATTGTGACGCCCTGGCCCGGGGCGCTCTGGATGCGCAGCCCGTGCTGCACGCCGTGGATGGCCACCAGCCGAGCGTTGACGTTCCTGAGGGCCAGGCCGGTGCCGCGCGGCACGGGCGCGCCCTGGGAGTCCGCCAGCAACGCCGCCGCCTCGGCTTGTTCCATGCCCACGCCGTCGTCCTTGACCACGATGCGCACCACGTCCTTTTCGGCGTAGGCCCCGATGACTATCTCCCCGCCCTCCTCCTTGGGCATGATGCCGTGGCGCAGGGCGTTCTCCACCAGGGGCTGGAGGATGAGCGGCGGCACCGGGCATTCCAGGGCGGCGGGATCGATGTCGTAGGTGACGCGCAGGCGCTCTTCGAAGCGGGCGCGCTCGATGGAGAGGTAGTCCTCGCAGTGCTCCAGTTCCTTGGAGAGCGGCACGCTGGCTCCGCCGGGCTTGATGTTCTTGCGGAAGAAGTCCCCCAGCTTCACCAGAAGGCCCGAGGCCGTCTCCGGATCCGTGCGGATGTAATGCATGATGGAGGTGATGGCGTTGAACAGGAAGTGCGGGTTGATCTGGGCCTGAAGCATCTTGATTTCTGCCTCGGTGCGCAGCTTCTTCTGGCGCTCGGACTCCAGCAACGCCTGTTCCGCCTGTTTCTTGCTGGTGATGTCGCGCACGATGGAGATGATGCACTTCTCCCCGCCGATCTCCACCATCTCGCCGGAGCGCTCGACCGTGATCACCTCGCCGGACTTCAATCGATACTGCAATTCCTGGTTCTGGGTACGCCCGTGTTGGAGGAATTTCTCGTCCAGCTCGTAGCGCTCGCCGGGATTGGCGTAGATGCCGATATCCAGGGAGGTCTTGCCCAGCACGTCCTTGCGGGTGAAGCCGGTGATCTCCACGAAGGCGTCGTTGACGTCCATGTACGCGCCGTCGCTCAGGCGCAGGATGGCGATCCAGTCCGGGCTGTGGCGGAAGATGCGTTCGAACTTTTCCTCGGATTCGCGCAGGAAGGCTTCGGTTTTCTTGCGGCCCTGGATGTTGACCCACAAGGCCGCCACCATCACCAGAAGGACCATGAAGGCCGTGGTGACGGCCAACACCTTGCCCTGGTGCTCCTCGTAGAAGGATGCTGGGCGGTTCACCACGCGGCTGCCCTCCGGGAGCAGGCTCGCGGCGATGCCGAAGCGGCGCAGCTGGGTGTGGTCGAACATGTAGCGGTTGGGGCTTTCCTTGACCACCGGGATATCCGACGCTCTCTCTCCCGAAACGAGACGCACGGCCATCTCGGCGGCCACCCTCCCCTGGTCGAAGCCGCTGGCCAGAAGCCCGCCCACGATGCCCTTGCCCAGGTAGAAATCCCACACGCCGTAGATGGGGGCCTTGGACTGCGAGGCTATCAGGGCCAGGGATTCGTCGTAATCGTAGGTCCGGCCGGATTTGTCCCGGTTGAAGGTCATGAGCAGCACGATGTCCCCGGCCGCGAGCCCCCGCACGCGGGCCAGCAGGTCGTCCATGTCCAGGTCGTCCAGGGAGACCACGGACACCTTCTTCTCGAACTCAGGCAACACCTCGGAGAGGATCTTGCGGTTGGCGAGCCCGGTGCTGGAGCGGTCGTTGACCACCACGATCCTGTAGGCACCCGGATGCAGGGCCAGGGCGGTGCGCAGGGTGTTGCGCACGTCGTAGGCCTCCACCACGCCGGTGAAGAAGCCGCGCTTGCCGCTAAGCATGGAGTCGTCGAAGAAGTTCACGCCGCAGAACACCACCGGAGCCGCCGGGAAGAGCCGCTCGCGCCGGGAGAGCATGAACTGGAAGGCGTCGTCGTCGGAGGCGATGACCACGTCGATGGGAATCCGGGAGTACTTGCGGGCCAGGAACTCCACCAGCCTGGGTTCGTCCTCCGCCATGGGCACGCGCTTGGTGTCCATGAACTCGGTGAACACCTCGACCTGGGGCAGCTGCTTCAGCACCGAAGCGATGCCCGCGTCCTCCTCGTCGGTCCAGGCCAGCCCCTTGTGGTAGGAATGCAGCACCAGGACGCGCTTCTTGTCCTGGGCGCAGGCGGCCTGAACCCATACCAGGCAGGCGAGCACTGCGGCGAGGAGCGAAAGCGGCGGGAAGAGTCGGAGCGTCATGAAGGGCCTTGGCCGAACAGGGTGAATTGGCTGCCATGCCTTGGGCTGCCGGGGCCAATCCCTATCACGAACGGGACCGCAAGGGAATGCCGGGAAAAGGACTGCCGGCCGGAACGGGATTTCAAGCGGCCGCAGCGCGCTTGCGTTTCTCACGGAATGAATGGCCGCCTCAGATCAAGCCGGACTGCCTGCGGGACAGGAATCGGACGAACCGGCCGGCTTCGGTGAAAGCGGGATTCAGGCTCAGGGCCTTTTCCAGAACCCTGCCGCATTCCTGGAGATCTCCCTTGTCGTAGTAGACCCGGGCCATGTTGAAGTACAGGTTCTCGTCGTCCTGCTCGATGGCCAGGGCCTTGTTGTAGAATTCGATGGACTCGTCGAGGTGGCCGTCCTTTCGCAGGGTCACGCCGAACCGGCTGAAGCGGACGCAGTGCTCGCGCCGGGCCTGCGCGCCGTTGCAGGTGAGCGTTGCCAGAAGCCCCTGTATGCCCTGCATCATGACCTGGTGGGCTTCTTCGTATCCGGGGTGCGAGTAGTCCGGCTGCACCAGCGGCTCGCACAGCAGGGCTTTCAACGCATTGAGTTCGGAGGAGTCAAGCATGCTGAGGGAAGCCGATTCTCCGGCGCCCAGCAGCTTGGAAGCCAGGGTCTTGACCACCGGCACGGAGCGTTCGACGTAATAGAGCGGTTCCGGCGTGTATTCCGTGAGGAACCGCTTCACCGGGACGTTCTCGACGATACCCGAAGGCAGGCCTTCGGCGGTCAGCGGCTGGACCTCCACCCGGCTTTCGTCCAGCTGCCGGACGTACCAGTAGGTCACGTTCCGGTGGTCCACCATGGTGACGCCGGACCCGATCGCCGCCATCTGTCGCCGGGAGTAGACGCCCAGCACCGTGGGCGCGGGAGTTTCTGAAGGCATAAGTCCCCATGTCGCTTGCACCCGGAGAACACACGGGGCCGTCTCGGACGTTCAGGTTGTCCGGCGCGGGCCGGATACAGGGCGGACTTTCCATTATCCTGATACATTCCGGTCCGGCCCGGGTCAACAGCAAGGCGCTCCCGGGCCGGACCCGGGGATCAGGCGTCCAGCATGCCCGCGGCGCGAAGCGAGAGGCTGAGCTGCTCGCTGCGCGAATCGTCCCTGGGGATCAGCCGCCTGTCCAGCACGTATTTGGCGAAATACAGCCCTTCCTCGAAGTAGCTGTTGATGTCCAGGGCCTTCAGGAGGTGCCAGACGGTCTTCTCCATATCGCCTTTCTCGAAATAGGCGCGGGCGATGTTGAACTGGAGGTTCTCGTCCATGAAGGTCATCGCCTGAGCCTTGAAGTAATACTGGAGGGTCTGGTCGAAGAGTCCCCGGCGGCGCAGGCTGATGCCCAGTTCGTTGAAGAGGTGCTTGTGTTCGTCGGCGAAGGCTTCGTCCATCTCCAGGATGTTGTTGAAGACGTAGAGCGCCTTGTCCGTGTGCCCAAGCGCCAGAAGCGAGATGCCCAGGCCGAAGTTGGCGCGGATGTTGGCCTCGTCGATGCGCCGGACCTTTTCGTATTCGCGCACCGCGCCGGCGTGGTTGCCGCCCTCGCGGTAGCCGTCGCCCTCCATGAGCGGGCGGCTCAGGTACTTGTAGGTGGCCTGCGGCTCGGGCAGATAGCCGGAGAGCAGTTCGTCCCTCTGCACCTCGATCATCTGCCCCTGGAGGTTGAAGTCCACGTCCAGGCTGCGCAGTTCGACCGTGCCGCCCGGCACCTCCTTGGCGAACCAATAGGTCTTGGACAGGGCCTTGCGGCGGGTCATGCCGCTCCCCAGGGTCACTTCGACCTCCAGGGAGAATATTCCGTAGAGTTTGATGAGGGCGTGGTCCATTGGTTTGCCGCAGCCGGGTACGGCGTGTCCCGGAGGTGCGGTCAGATCAGGGTGTCGGACGCCTTGCAGTCAGGCGGCGCGTCGAGCTGCGCAAAGCAGTCGGGCGTGTTTCGCTAGGCAGGCGGACCGTGACGGAAAACCGGTCCCATTTCCCCGCTTGGCTGGCTCAGCCTGCCCGGATCAGGGGAAATCAGTCGATGAGAAGCCTGCTGCCGGTTTCCGGTTCAGGGGCTGCCCCGCCCGGCGGCTGTCCGTTGGCGGCATCGCTTTCCGCATCGCCTGCGGCCTCGCCCATGAGCTTTTTCATAAGCGCGCTGGCCTCCCGGAAGTCTCCGCGGATGGCCACGGCCTCGCGCAGGTGCCCCAGGGCTTTCTGGGTGTCCCCGGCGTAGATGTGGGCCTTGGCGATGTTGTAATGCAGGTTCTCGTCGGTGGGGGTCAGCACAAGGGCCTGGTTGTAGGCGTGCAGCGCCCCCAGGTAGTCCCCGGAGCGCCTGAGCTTCACGCCCAGGTTGTTGTAGGGGTTGATGGCGTCCGGGTCGTCGGTGAGGATCTCCCCGAACACTTCCTTGAGCTCCTGGAGCTTGTCCTGCATGGCGAACAGGTCCGCGGCGCGGCTCAAGTGCGCGTGGTAGGCCGCGTCGTCGCCCTTGCCCTTGTGCGCGTATGCCAGGCCGCGATGCGCCTCGGCGTAGAGCTCGTTCAGGGCCACGGCCTTGTTGAAGGACAGGATGGCCTTGCCGAAGCTCTTGGCGCGCAGGTACTCCATGCCCATGTTGAAATACTTGAGGGCCTCGTTCTCCTCGGAGACCACCTCCTCGAATTCGCTGATGGCCGCCTCGAAGTCACCGCGCACCAGGGAGGCCTTGGCGGTGTCCAGCATCTCCTGCTCGATCTCCCCCGCGCTGAGCGACTGCCACGCGGTGCGGATGTGCTTCTCCAGCGTCTCCAGGGAATAGGGCCTGATCACGTAGCCCGAGCACCCGGCGGTGACGGCGTTCAGCACGTACTCGCGCTGGCACTCGCTGGTCACCATCACCAGGGCTTTCACAGGCAGGTCGCGGTCCTTGGCGATGGCCCGCAGACAGTCCAGGCCGTCCATGTCCACGAGCGAGGAATCTATAAGCGCGATCTGGACGGTTCCCTCACGGAGATGTCCTTTGGATTGCTCGAAGGACGGATACGCCCGGACGTTCTGAAACTGCATGCGCGTGAGGATGCCTTTGTCCCGCGATGCATGATGGACATTGCCGGACAGTACGGTCACCGAAATTGAAGACGGGTCGAAGCGCATTCGCGGCTGCCTTTGCATGGAAGATAGGGACGTTTACCTATCGATGAGGCATGCTTTCGGGATTGTCAACCGCAAGAGGTTGCGGCCACGCAACTTCGCGGAGCGAAGGACCGACGGCGAAATACGAAAAGCCCGCACGACCAAAGGTCGGCGGGCTTCAAGGCTTTAGCTCAAGACCGATCAGGCTTCGATCTTGTTGACGGCCAGATTCAACCTGGAGACCTTGCGGGCGGCGGTCTTCCAGTGGAGGATCTTCTTGGAGGCGGCGCTGTCCAGGACGGCGGTGGCCTCCTGCAGGGCGGCCTTGGCGGCGGCGGCGTCCTTCAGGTCAATGGCGGCGCGCACTGCCTTGATGACATTCTTCACCTGGGTTTTAGCGGAACGGTTGCGTGCACGTGCAACAAGACTCTGACGGTGCCTTTTCAGCGCGGACTTATGATTGGCCAAGGGATCTCCCTCCTCGCAGCAAGTTCAAAGACGGTCTTGATAGACGCGAATGCTAACCCTGTCAAGCATTCAGTCGGCAAAACGACCACCAGACCGGTAATTCTCCATATGCTTCCGCATCCGACCTGCGTCAACCATGTGCGCAACGAAGGATGCCGGAAACAAACCATACCAACACGTGTTCCAGAGGGAGAAGCCTTTGGGCTTCGCCCGGGGCGTTCCCTCGGCCCCCTACACCTGCAGGGCGGCGAAGTCCGCCAGCCTGCCGAGACGATCCACCAGGGATTTCAGCAGGTTGAGACGACAAAGTTTCAACACCGGATCATCGCACATCACCATGACGTTGTCGAAGAAGGCATCCACGCTGGGGCGCAGCTCGCCCAGGAGCCCGAACAGGGCGTCGAAATCGTCGGCGGCCCAAAGCGCCTCGAAGCGGGCGGCGTTGGCGGCCAATGCGTCGGCCAGGGCCAGCTCGGCGGGCTCCACCAGCTTCTCGCGCGCGATGTCGCCCGTAAGCTCCATGGTGGCGGCCTGCTTGCGGATGATGTTGGCCGCGCGCTTGAAAGCCAGCACGGCCTGATCGAACCCGGCGCTCTCGCTGAAGCTGGTAAGCGCCGCCACGCGGGCGTCCAGGGCCCACACGTCGAAGAACCCGGCCCCGATGGCCGCCTCCACCACCTGAGGACGCACGCCCTTGCCCTGGTACAGCGCCTTGAGGCGCGAACCGAAGAACTCCAGCAGCCTGGCGCGCGCCTCGATGGGGTCCAGCTTCCAGGCCACGCCTTCGTACCCGGCGAAGGCCAGGGCTATGAGGTTCTCCAGATTCAGACGCAGGCCATGTTCCACCAGCGTGCGGCAGATGCCCAGGGCCTGGCGGCGAAGCGCATAGGGGTCGGCCGCGCCGGTGGGGATCATGTCCAGGCCGAAGCACCCGGCAAGGGTGTCCATCTTGTCGGCGATGGCCAGCAGCGCGCCGCCCAGGCTCGCGGCCACGGGGCTGTCCGGGCCAAGGGGCAGGTACTGCTCGGATATGGCCTGGGCCACCTGCTCGCTCTCGCCCTTCCTGCGGGCGTACACGCCGCCCATGATGCCCTGCAGGTCGGCGAACTCGCCCACCATCTCGGACACCAGATCGGCCTTGGAGAGCCGTCCGGCCTGGCACAGGTCCAGCATGATTTCGGACTTGGCCTGCTCGGCCATCTTGCAGCACAGGGCTTCGATGCGCCTGGTCTTGGCCCCCATGGAACCCAGGGGAGCCAGGAAGGTGACGGTATCCAGCTTCGTAAGCCAGCTGTCGAAGTTCGAGGCGAGGTCGGTCTCCCAGAAGAAACGGGCGTCCTCCAGGCGGGCCTTCAGCACGCGCTCCCATCCCTTGCGCACCAGGGCCACATCCGTGGGAGCAAGGCCCGCCGTGGTCAGGAAGTGCGGCAGCAGGCGTCCCTGGGCGTCTTCCACGCCGAAGCTCTTCTGGTGGCTCTCCATGCTGGTCAGCAGCACCTGCCGGGGCAGTTCCAGATAGCGCTTGTCGAAGTTGCCCAGGATCACCAGGGGGTATTCCACCAGGCCGCAGACTTCCTCCAGCAGGCGCTCGCCGATGATGGGCCTGCCCCCGGCGGAGGCGGCGGCATCCTGGCACTGGGCCACGATGGCGGCGCGACGCTTGGCCGGGTCCAGCACGACCTTGCCTTTTTCCTCGAGCGCGGGGAAATAGTCGGACACTTTGGCCAGTTCCCACGGCCCCGCGCCCATGACCCGGTGCCCATAGGTTGAGCGGCCCGAAGCCACGGTGGCCACCTCGAAGGGGATCACCTGGTCGTCCAGCAGGGCCACGATCCAGCGGATGGGGCGGCCGAAGGTGTAGTCGAGGCTTCCCCAGTGCATCTTCTTGGGGAAGTTGAGGGCCTTGAACACCGAGAGGCATATGCCGGGCAGCAGGTCGGCGGCCTTGACCCCGCCCGTGGTCTTGCGAAGCGCCAGGTACTGTCCCTTGGGAGTGTCCACGGTGAACACCTGGGACATGTCCGCGCCCTGGCCCTTGGCGAAGCCGAGCGCGGCGGCGGTGGGGTTGCCGGAGGCGTCGTAGGCGGCTCGGACCGGAGGACCGGTGACGGTCTCCTCCTCACGGCGCTGTTCGGCGTCGAGTCCTTCAACCAGGGCGGTCAGGCGGCGCGGCGTGGACCATGTGGAAACGCCCGCGCAGGAGAGCTTGTTCTGCTCCAGAAGCCCGGCAAGCCCCTGGCGAAGCTCCTCGGTGAGGGAGGCCAGAAAGCGCGAGGGCATCTCCTCGAATCCGATTTCCAAGAGAAAGGCTGGCATGGGTATGATCCTTTAGCTTTTGAGGAGGGGGTATTCCATGTCGCGGCGCTGGGCGGCGTACAGCCGGGCCAGGGCCGAGGCCAGGGCGCGCACGCGGGCGATGTAGCCGGTGCGCTCCGTGATGGAGATGGCCCCTCTGGCCTGGAGCATGTTGAAGGTGTGCGAGCAGCGCAGGCAGTAGTCGTAGGCGGGCCAGGGGAGCCCGGCCTCGCACAGGCGCCTGCACTCGGCCTCGCAGGCGTTGAAGAAGTGGAGCAGCATGTCCGGGTCGGACAGCTCGAAATTGTACTTGGAGTGCTCCACCTCGCCCTGGTGGTGCACCTGGCCGTAAGTGACTTTGTCGTTCCAGGAGAGATCGTACACGGACTCCTTCTCCTGGAGATACATGGAGATGCGCTCCAGGCCGTAGGTGATCTCCACCGCCACCGGCGAAAGCTCGATGCCGCCGATCTGCTGGAAGTAGGTGAACTGGGTGACTTCCATGCCGTTCAGCCACACTTCCCAGCCAAGGCCCGACGCGCCGAGCGTGGGCGACTCCCAGTCGTCCTCCACGAAGCGGATGTCGTGGGCCTCGGGCGGAACGCCAAGGGCGCGCAGGCTCTCCAGATAGAGCGACTGCACATTGTCGGGCGAAGGCTTCAGGATCACCTGGAACTGGTAGTAGTGCTGCAGGCGGTTGGGGTTCTCGCCGTAACGTCCGTCGGTGGGGCGGCGGGAAGGCTCCACATAGGCCACGCTCCAGGGCTCGGGGCCGATGACCCGGAAGAAGGTGCTGGGGTTGAACGTCCCCGCGCCAACCTCCAGATCGTAAGGCTGAACGATCAGGCAACCTTGCTTGGCCCAATAGCTCTGCAGGGTGAGGATGACATCTTGAAAGTGCATGCGGACTCCTCTGGACTTTAAAAGGCGTCAGATGCGCCTAAACGAGCCGTGGTCCCAGGTCAAGCCCAGGTGATATTCCACGAAAAGGTCGAGCGCGCGCCCGCACTCCATGCGTGACTGGTTGGATACGGGAAGCTCCGACCACTGGCGGGGCGAAAGCACGCATACGGACTGCAAAACATCCAGCGAAGGCGCGGAAAGCCGCACGCTGGCTCCGTGACCCCACTGGCGGCAGCCGCCGCAGTGCAATTTGCCCTGCTCCACGAAAAGCTGGGCTCCGCCCTGCTCTATCACGTCCGCGCCGCACCGGGCGCAGTGCTCGAGCTCGGGTTTGAAGCCCTGGTCGAAGGCCATGCGGGCGCGGAAAAACAGCGGCAGGAGGCGCGAAGGCTGTTCCGCCTGTTCCAGCGCGTCCAGGGTCTCCATCAGCAGATCGAAGGCGTGTTCGCTGCCCGAGGCCCCCAGGTGCGCGGCTTCCAGGAATTTGATGCAGTTGACGGCCATGCCCAGGCGCTCGGCGTCCTGGCGCAGGCGAGGATGCGCAGCCATGAGCGAGCCCTCCAGAAGGTAGGTATAGCCCTTGGATGCTTCGTGCTTCACCTTGAAGGTAACCAGGTTGAAGGGGTCCAGACAGCCCAGGAAGCGGCGGCGGCTGACCGACCCCCCGAAGGCGAAGGCCGTGAAGATGCCCTTGCGCGGCGAAAACAGACGCACCCAGGCGTCCACTTCGCGGAAGCGTCCAACTTTGAGGACAAGGGCTTTTTCCGTGGATTCCATGATGGTTCAGGCGCGTCCTCAAACAGGTTCGCCGCCACCCCGAGGCAGGGGAGACGGCGTCTGATAATTCATAATAAGAACAGATTGTTGCGATGGTCTTCAGTTCACTTGCCGGGAACGCCTACGCGAACTCTCTGCGCTCATCAGTACAATTCTCGGAGGACTCTGACGGAAGAAAGCCTCCGGCGGCCAAAGGGTTCCGCCCTTTGGAAACCCTGATAAGGGGCCGTTATGGCCTCTATGGAAAAGTAATGCTCTTTCCGTCGGCCTTGCCGCCTTCCAGCGGATAGTCCTTGCCGTTCAGCTTGACGCTGACCGAAGGGGCCTGCTGGAAGCGGACGACGACCTTGTCGTTGAAGCGAAGCGCAAGGCGCTGCCCTTTGACCAGGGTCAGGGTGCGCTTCTGGCCGTCCTCGGCGGTGGCTTCCACGGTAGCGGGCTGGATGGCGTTGATCTCCACCACCTGCTTGCCGGAGGAGGCGAACTGGGCTTCGGCGGCCAGCTTTTCGGGGGTGATGTCGTGCTCGGAAGCAGAGGCGCCCTGGGACGGCTGAGCCGCGGGGACCTGCTTCACGCCGCCGGGACCGGGAGTGGTGGCCAGCAGGTCGCGCTGCACCGGTCCGGACTGATCGGCCAGGGCCGGAGCCGCAGGCTCGGGCCTGGTCTCGGCCTTGGGAGCCGGCGTAGCCGGAACGGGCTTGGCCTGCTGGACCGGGGCTGCGGGTTTCTGGGCGTCCTGAGACTGGGGCGCGGCCTGCTCCTGCTTGGAGGAGAACAGACCAAGGACGCTTTCCACGGAGAAGCCCTGCCCGAAGCTCGAGAAGAAGAAAAACCATATCAGCCCGCCGAATACCAGCAAGAGCGGCAGCGCCAGCCACAAGGACGGCTTGAATCCGGACGCCCCCTGCGGGGCGAAGGACGGGCGGCGCTCCCGAATGCCGGAGGTGCTCTCACGCACATCCTGGCCGGGAGGCTCGCGCAGCTGGTCGTCGTCCACGGCGTAATGGTTGGAAAGGACCGTGCCCATTTCTTCCGGGTCCAGACCGAGCAGACGGGCATAGTTCTTCACGAAGCCCTTGGCGTACACCGGGTGCGGCAGCTCTTTGGTCTGGCCTTCCTCGAGAGCGACCAGATACTTCTTGCTGATCTTGATCTCGGTGGCTGCCGTTTCCAGGCTGATGCCTTGGCGTTCCCGCTCCTGGCGGAGGAGCGCGCCCATTTCCTCAAGAGTCATCGTACGTCCTTTCTCGGAAAAGCTCATCAAAGATTGATTTTGATGACCGACTTGGAGCGCAGTTTGTCCATGTAGTCGGTGAACTGCTTTTCGAGCTTTTCCTTGTAAATGCGCTCAAATATCTCATCGCGCACGCTCTCGTAGGGCGGGGGTCCCACGGGAGCGGGAGCGGCGGCCTTGCCCGAGTCTGCGGCGATGGTCAGCAGCACGGGCTTGCCGTCGAGCAGCACGGGCTCGCTGACGCCTCCGGCGCTCACGTTCTGAAGCGCCTGGCGCAGTTCCGGAGCCAGGTCCTTGAGCTCGACCTTGCCCAGATCGCCGCCCTGATCGGCACCGGGACCCGTGGAAAACTTGCGCGCTGCATCCGCGAAGGAGATCTGACCGCTGGCGATGCGCTGCCTCAGGGCCTTGGCTTCGTCCATCTTGCCGAGCATGATGAGACCGATGCGCTGTCCGGTCTCGGCCTTCATGCCTGACTTGTTTCCCTCGTAGTAGCTTCTGACCTCCTCATCGGTGACCACGACCTTGCGCTGCACCATATAGCCCAGGAGCTGCTTCTTGAGGATGTCCTTCTTGATGACGCTTGCGAAATCCTTGCGGCTCATCCCTTCAAGACGCAGTTGCTGATTGAACTGCTCGTCGGAAAGTTTGGCCTTTTCGCGCATCTCGCGGATGCGGGACTCGACCTCGGTGTCGGAGACCACGACCTTGAGGCGGGCAGCCTCCTGCTTGAGCAGGATGTCCTCGACCATGGTCTTCAGAATGCGGGCCTGAAGCTCCTTCGTGGCTGGATCGGAAGGATTGAACGCCCTCTTCTCAACCTGCGTGGTATAGATTTTCACCTTTTCGTTCAGTTCGAACAGGGTGATGACCTCTCCATTGACCTGGGCCACGATCTTGTCCACCACCATCTGTTGGGCGGCGTACGAAGCGGGGGCCAGGGCCAGGCAGACACTCAGCGCAATAAAAAGGCGGAAAACGGCGGACAATGGCATCCTCCACGGAGGCAGGTTGGCGGACAAAGGCGTCCGGCCTTGCGGCGCTCCCCTTGTATTCGCTTTTTCAAATCGATGCAATGAACCGCAGCGAGGAAGATTCCAGACCTAGCTCGGCGACAATGCGGGGCTGATTTCCAGACGGGACGTGGCTGCCGCCTGGGACAGCCATGACGAGAACTCCTGGGCCAGGCGCGCCTCCAGCAGTCTTTTTTCCACCAGCGGATACACCTGAACCGGTCCCTCCACCCTGGCTTCGGACTTCTCCAGCAGAATGAAGGCCTGATAGCCGATCCCGCCGCGAGCAATGGTCCCCACCTGCCCGGGCTTCAGGCCCTTCAAGGCGTCGCGCCAGGCGCGGGGCAACATGTCCTCGGGCGAGGCCTGCGCCTGGAGGCTGACGTCATTGAAGACCATCAACAGATCGGCAGGGTCCTTGGCTTTCCTGGCCTCATCCAAGGCTGCCTTCAGCGCGTCGGCGTTGATTGACTCCACCTTGAGGAATTTCATCGTAACAGGCTGGGAAAATTCTTGAAGATGCGCCCGATAATATTGCTGGGCCTCATCGGGGCCTATGGTCACGCGGGGCCTGAGCACCCGTGCGATGAAAGCATCGAGGGTCAGGCGCGCGCGAAGGCGTTCGCGCCAGATGGCAAGATCGAGCCCCTCCTCGGCCAGCATGTTCTCGAAGGCGTTCCCTTGATAGCCGGAGCGCAAGGCGGTTTCGGCGTTCTTTATTTCCGCTTCGGATATTTCTATCCCGCGCCTGGCAAGCTCCTGGCTTACCAACTCTTCGACTATGAGCGTGGCCAGGGCCTCGCCGTATTCGGCCTTGAGGCCCGCCAGGGTCTCGCCCGGAATCATGGACGGCGAAGAGAGCCGCAAGGCCTGGACATATTCCAGGGTCTTAACAGAAATGGGCTTGCCGTTCACCTTGGCCGCAACGCCCTTTTCGACCGGTCCCTGGCTGCAGGCTCCCAGCGCCGACACCAGGGCAAAGAGCACTCCCGCCAGAAAGAAAAGACACTTCTTCCCTCTCTCTCCTCCGGGAGCACCGCTCTCCATGCCGGAGTGCCCGGCAGGTGACGCGAAGCCCATAGCCGGGTCCAGGGGGAGGCTTCTCCCCCTGGCCGCCGGAGGCATCCTCCTGCCGTTTCCCCGGTTGCCAGACAAAGAAATCCGGCCCTGATCGCTCCTGGCCGCCGGAGGCGTCCTCCTGCCGTTTCCCCGGTCGCCAGACAAAGAAATCCGGCCCTGATCGCTCCTGGCCGCCGGAGGCGTCCTCCTCGCACTCATCGTCATGCCACCAGCTTGGCCAATTCGGCCGTGGCCTGATCCAGGGCCTCGCGCAGCGGCCTGCCCTGATCCAGGCGGACCTCCAGCTTCGCGGGCGGCAGGAGCTTTGCCACGGCCTGACGCGGAGTGATCCAGGCGATGAGCGCTTCGGGGCTGACGGCCTTGGCTCCCTCTTCCCAGGTGAGCACGGCCTTTACCTGATGAATATCGGCTCGCTTGACGCCAAGTCTGGTGAGCACGCGCTTGAAATTGAGCACAGCGGCGAAGGTCTCCACCTCTTCGGGCGCATGGCCGAAGCGGTCTCGGATGTCGGCCATGGCCTCCGCGAGATCTGCCTCGGAGTGCGCTGTCGTAAGACTCTTGTAAAGGCGCAGGCGCTCCTTGGAGTCGGGCACGTAGGTCTCGGGGATGCGGGCCGGGACGCTCAGGTTGAGCTCGGTCTCGACCTCCTCGCGCGGGGGCTCGCCCTTGACCCGGCGGACCTCCTCGTCGAGCATCTCCAGGAACATGTCCAGGCCGATCTTGGCGATGTGGCCGGACTGGGCCTCGCCAAGAATGTTGCCGGCGCCGCGCAGGCGCAGATCCTCCATGGCGATCTGGAAGCCCGCGCCCAGATAGTCCATATCCAGGATGACCTGGAGGCGCTTGCGGGCCAGCTCCGGGATGTGGTCGATGGAGGGCACCACGAAATAGGCGTAGGCTTGGCGCTCCGAGCGCCCCACCCGGCCGCGCAGCTGGTAGAGCTGCCCCAGGCCGAACATCTGGGCGTTGTCCACGATGAGCGTGTTGGCGCGCGGGAAATCCAGGCCCGATTCGATGATGGCCGTGCACACCAGCACGTCGATCTCGCCGTGCCAGAACTTGTGCATGGCCTCTTCCAGGTCCTTCTCGGCCATCTGGCCGTGGGCCATGGCCACGCGCGCGCCGGGCGCGAGCTTCTTGACGAAGTCGCCCACGGCGGCCAGGCTCTGCACGCGGTTGTGCACCCAGAACACCTGGCCCTGGCGCTCGAGTTCCTTGGCCACGATGTTGGCCAGCATGGTCTCGTTGCGGTCCACCAGGGCGGTCTCGACGGGTTTTCTGTCCACGGGGGCGGTCTCCATGACGGAGAGACCCCGGATGCCCGACAGCGACAGCTGAAGCGTGCGCGGGATGGGCGTGGCCGAGAGCGTCAGGGCGTCCACGTTCATCTTGAGCGCCTTGAGTTTCTCCTTGTGCTTGACCCCGAAGCGCTGCTCTTCGTCCAGGATGATGAGCCCCAGGCGCGGGAAGCTGACGTCCTTGGAGAGCAGGCGGTGCGTGCCGATGAGGATGTCCAGCTCGCCCTTGGCCGCAGCCTCAGTGACCATCTTGGCCCGCTTGGCCGTGACGAAGCGCGAGAGCATGCCCACATTGACCGGGAACCCTTCCAGGCGCTTCATGAAATTCTGGTAGTGCTGCTCGGCCAGCACCGTGGTGGGGCACAAAAGCGCCACCTGCTTGCCGTCCAGCACAGCCCGGAAGGCGGCGCGCATGGCCACCTCGGTCTTGCCGAAGCCCACGTCGCCGCAGACCAGGCGGTCCATGGGCTCGGGGCGCTCCATGTCCTCGAGGACCTCGGTGATGGCGCGCTCCTGGTCCGGGGTCTCCTCGAACCCGAAGGTGGCCTCGAACTCCCAGTACAGCTCGTTGACCGGGCCGTAGGCGTAGCCCTTGGCCACGCGGCGGTAGGCGTACATCTCCACCAGATCCTGGGCGATCTTCTCGATGGCCTTGCGGGCCTTCTCGCGGCTGGTCTTCCAGCGCGTGCCGCCCAGGCGGTCCAGCGACGGGTCCGTGCCCTCGGGACCTTTGAAGCGCTGCACCAGACTCAGGCGGTCCACCGGCAGATAGAGCTTGTCGCCGCCGTCGAAGAGCAGCAGCAGGTAGTCGTTGGCGGCCTGATCCACGGACAGGCGGCTCAAGCCCTCGAAGCGGGCCAGGCCGTAGTCGCGGTGCACCAGCAGGTCGCCGGGGTTCACGTCGTCGAAGGCGGTCATGCCCTTGAAGCCCTTCTCGGGCTTGGGCTTGGCGGCCTTGGCGGCTCCCGGCTGCAGCACGTCCTCAGGCAGGATCAGCGTGTTGTTCCAGGAGAGCTCCATGCCCCGGCGCAGCGGCGAGACCAGGGCGTACAGGCCGGGCTTGCCGGTGAAGGCCTCCTGGGAGAGCGCGATGCCCTCGTGCTCGCAGAGTTTCAGGAACTTGCGGCGCGATTGCTGCGAATGGAAGGATAAAAGCACCTGCCTGCGCTCGTCCTCCCACTGCTTCATGGCGGCCACCAGGGTGCTCCAGGGACGCCGCGCCTCGTCGGGCCTCCAGAAGAGGTCCTGGAAGTTCTCCACCCGCTTCTCGGGGAGGTCGAAGCCGTGCTTCTCGTGGCCGATCACCAGATCCTCGAACACCAGCTGCGGCTTGTCGCGCCAGGCGCGCCGGGCCATGGCTTCGGGCCAGATCACCTGATGCCTGGGCCACTGGAAGCCAAACGAGCCAGACAGCTTCTCAAGTTCCGTGACCCAGCCGAACTCCTGCTCCTCCAGGCGCGGGCGCAGGCTGGTGGACTGGGCCAGCACGTACACGGCGTCCTTGGGGAGCCACTGCTCCAGGGCCTGGGGGGCGTCGTAGTAGAGGCCGGGAAAGATGTTGCCGTCGCCGCGGATGAGCATGTCCTCCAGATGGGCCTGGGCGGCGCGGCTCAGCTCGCCGGTCTGGGCGATCCTGGCCCAGACGGCCCTGGCCTTGGCGATGAACTGCTCGTTCAGGATGGCAGGCGACACCGGCAGGATGGACGCTTCGCGCACCTCGGAGAGCGAGCGCTGGGAGTTGGCGTCGAAGAGGCGGATGTTCTCAAGGGTGTCGCCGAAGAATTCCAGGCGCACGGGGTGGTCATATCCCGGCGGGTACAGGTCCAGCAGGTCGCCGCGCAGGGCCAGATCGCCCGGCTGCGAGACCATGCCCACACGCCGGTATCCCCAGGCCGTCACCTGCTCCAGGATCATCTCCGGCGAGAGCTCCTCCCCGGTCTTGAGATCCAGGATGTGATGCTCCAGGGCGTCCCGGGGGGGCCACTTGGGGAGCAGGTTGTCCACGCTCAGGCAGAGGATCTTGGGCTTTATGGTGGTGGCGCATGCGTGCAGGAAGGCCCAGCGCCGTGCCCAGAGGGCCTGGCTGGGCAGGCCCGGCGTGTAGCTCGGCAGCGCGGCCCAGGACCTCTCGCCGAGGGGCTCGTCCGCCGCCGGATAGAACAGGTGCAGAAGCGAGGTGATCTGCGCAAGGTCAGCCGCGCCGGGAGCGATGAGCACCACGGTGCGACCGCGCGACACCGCTTCGCGGCACAGGCTTATCAGGCTGCCCGGCCCGCTCTTGTAGATGCTGACAGCCTGGGACGCCCCGGAGAGTATTTCAGTAAGTGGACTTGCTGGATTGGCCATGGGCCTAACGGAGAAAACGCCGCCGGGCCGTTTGGACCCGGCGGCGCGTTATTGTGATGTGTCGGCCGGACTACACGCCGACCAGATTTTCCTTCTCTTCATGAGAAAGCAGACGATCAAGGTCGAGCATGATGAGCAGCCGGTCTTCCAGCTTGCCCACGCCGCTTATGTACTCGGATTCCATGCCCGAAACCACCGGCGGCGGCGGTTCGACCGTGCTGGCGGGAATTCTCAGCACCTCGGAAACGGAATCGACCACGAAGCCCACGATCATGTTGTTGATCTCGATGACGATTATCCGGGTGTGCTTGTCGTGGCCGCGCGCAGAAAGCCCGAAACGACGCCGCAGATCGATGATGGGGATAACCTTGCCGCGCAGGTTGATGACACCCTCGACGAACTCGGGGGCTCGCGGCACTTTGGTGATCTCCATCATGCGGATGATCTCCTGCACCTTGAGGATATCGACGCCGAATTCCTCATCGCCGATGCTGAACGTCACCAACTGCATGAGTTCGGCGTCCTGCTTTTTCAGGGCCTCATCCATCCTGTTTCCTCCCGGTTGGGTCAGTTGCCGGTGCCTCGCCACACATGCGGAAAGTCCGAACGGTTTTTCAGTAATCGGATTCGCCTCCTGCCGCAACCACAATCTCTCAGCGCTTCATCCAATAAATCTTGCACCATAAGCACTTGCAAAAAATCCAAGGTCGTTTAATGATGCAGGGCCGGACACACCCGGCGAAGGCGGCTTTCACACATGGGACAGTATTTTCCTGAGAACGATCAATACCCGCTCGAAGAGCAGGTGAAAAATCTCGCGGACGACGAATTGCTGGATTTCTGGGAAGAAACGCAGTTCATCGACCGGCCAGACCATCAAGAAATCGCCCCTATTCCGGTGAATCAACTGGAATACGAGCGCATCATCCTTCAGGAACTCATGCTCCGCTCCTGCATGCGCGGCGCTGGCCCGCGCTGAAGCGACACGCTCTTACCGCTTCTTGAGGACCCGGCCCCAGGCCGGGTCCTTTTTGTATGGGAGATGCCTCCGGCGGGCAGAGAGGGCAATGCCGGGCGAAGCCCGGCGCTACGAGTTGTGCTGAGCCAGATACTCTTCGATTACTGCTGCGGGCTGAGGCTTGGAGAACAGATACCCCTGCGCGAGCTGGCAGCCGAGGGTGCGGATGACGGCAAGCTGCGCTTCGGTCTCCACGCCTTCGGCGATGAGCCCCAGACCGAGGTTGCGTCCCAGCCCGACGATTGCGCGCACGATTTCGGTATGCCCGCCTGTAGCGTCGATCTCGCGTATGAAGGACCGGTCGATCTTGAGCATGTCGATGGGGAAACGGTGCAGGTAGGAGAGCGACGAATAACCGGTTCCGAAGTCGTCCACGAAGAGGCGCAACCCGAGCGACTTGAGCTCTTCCAACCTACCGATGGCGGCCTCGCCCCGGTCCATGATGACGCTCTCGGTGATTTCCAGCTCCAGGCTTCCGGGCGCTATCCCGGAGGATTGCAGAAGCACTTTGAGCTTCGGCTCAAGGTCGGCCTGGGCGAACTGTTTGGCTGAGATGTTCACGCTCATGGTGAGGGGCTTTGAGCGGGGGAATTTGGCTTGAAATATGGCCAGCTGACGGCAGGATTCCTCAAGCACCCACCAGCCGAGCGGGACGATGAGGCCGTTCTCTTCGGCAAGGGGTATGAAATCCAGGGGAGGAGTGTACCCGCGTTCCGGGTGCTTCCAGCGGATGAGCGCCTCGAGGCACATGACGCAGCCGGTATCCACATCCACGATGGGCTGGTAATGCAGTTCGAATTCGTTGCGGGCCAAGGCCTGGCGCAGCTCCGTCTCCATGGTGAGCAGCTTGATGGCCTGCTCGTGCAGGGCGTTGTCGAACACCTCGTAGCGCGCTTTACCGTTGCTTTTTGCGCGGTACATGGTCAGGTCGGCGTCTCGCAGGACTTCCTCGGCATTGCCGCAATAGCCGGTGCAGCAGATGATTCCGATGGAAACCGTGGAGTAGATTTCGCGCCCTTCTATGATGAAGGGAGCGCGCATCTCTTCCAGGATGCGTTCGGCCACCATGGTGGCGGCCGACAGGCTGCGCACCTGCTCGGAGATGACGGCGAATTCGTCGCCGCCCAGGCGCGCCAGGGTGTCGGCTTCACGGCTGCAGGTACGCAGCCGCTCGGCCAGCTTGATGAGGAACTGGTCGCCCAGGGCATGGCCCAGACTGTCGTTTATGACCTTGAAGCGGTCCACGTCCAGGTACAGGAGGGCAAAGAAGCTGTCCTGGCGCGAACAGCGCGAAATGGCCTGGGAAAGACGGTCGGTGAACAGGGCGCGGTTGGGCAGCCCGGTCAATGCGTCGTGCAACGACTGGTGCAGCAGTTGCTCCTCGAAGCGCTTGTGGTCGCTGATGTCTTCCAGCGTACCCTCGAAATAAACGGCCTCGCCCGTCTTTCCGGAAACGAGGTGGGCGTTCACGGAGCCCCACATGGGCTGCCCGTCCTGCCGGAAGGTCTGGATTTCCAGGGCCTGCACGGAGCCGTGGTCCTTGAGGACCCGCATGAATTTCTCTTTCATGCCGGGCGCGTCGCACAGGCGGGTGCAGAAGTCGCGGGGCTCGTCCATGAGTTCCTGCATGGAGGCGTAGCCCAGGATCCTGCCCATGGCTGGGTTGGCGCTCACCAGCCTGCCCTGATGATTCACCTGGAAGATGCCCTCGATGGCGTTCTCGAAAATGGAGCGGTATTTGGCCTCGGCGACCTTGCGTTCATCGATTTCGACGTGCAGCCGCTGGTTGGTTTCTTCCAGCTGGAGCGTGCGGTCGTGGAGTTCGCTGGTGCGGCGGCGCACGAGATTTTCCAGGTTCTCGCGGTAGGCCTTGTTTTCCTTGATGAGTTTGGTGCGTTCCAGGGCACGGCGCACGGAGTGTTCAAGGATGCCCAGGTCTTCCACGGGTTTGAGCACGTAATCCCAGGCGCCCAGGCGCAAGGCCTCGATGGCGTCCTGGATCATGCCCGTTCCGGATACCACGATGATGGGCACTTCCGGGGCCTCGCGCACCACTGTGGCCAGGACGGCCAGGCCGTCCATTTCAGGCATGCGCAGGTCCACCAGGATGATGTCCGGGTGGTGTTCGCGGAAAACATCAAGACCAACGCGCCCGTTCTGGGCCTGCAGGACTTTGAAGCCGCTGTCTTCGAGATATGCTTGAAAGGAACGCCGGATGACGTCTTCGTCATCGATGGTCAATACCGTTGCGACAGGCTCGCTGGACATGAAATTATCCTTGCAGCACCGCGAGGATCTTGGAGGCCATTTCTCCCATGTCCAGGACGGGCTTGAAAAAGACTTGGCTGTCGTCCAGCCCGGCAGCCTTGAGGTCTTCCGAGAGGCTGAATTTGGTGGACCCGGTGTGAATGAGAAATTTCATGCCGGGGTGGCGTTTGGACAATTCAAGGATGAGCGCCGCCCCGTCCATGCCGGGAAGGCGCAGGTCCACTACGGCCAGATGCGGCGGATTTGCATCAGCCGATTCAACGGCTTGTTCGGCGGACTCCGCCGTGCGCACGATGAACCCTTCATCCTCGAGGTACGCGGCCAGGCTCAGCCGGACTGGGGTCTCGTCATCGACAACGAGGATTTCCGTAGTAATGTTCTGCATGGACTGACGGCCTTTGTGTGACGTCACGCATTCCGGGGACGCGAACACTGCACATTACTACCCAATTTTTCAAAACAGGCCAAGGTTTTTCCTGACCAAATCCACACCGACGAGGTATGGAAAGGGCCGGACAGATGCCCGGCCCTGAACTGACGGGTGTGATCGTCCGGGTCGATAGTGGCCGGCAACCGAACTCTGTCATTGCACGCTTGAATCCCTGCAACACTGCTCATAGAGCTGCCGAGGGTATCTTTCACGTTTCGAAATGCATGAGCCGGCCTGGCCGAGAGGACTAGTGCGTGATGGCGCGCCTGCCGGCCTTGGATGCTCCCGCCTTCTCCAGAATGACGGCAGTGCCGTAGCAAGAGAAGAACTTGGAGCCGTCGGGGTGGAAAGCCACAGTTTCGCGGTAGCCCATGATGGCGTCTCCACCGATCTCCATGCAGGAAGCCGCCAAGGACAGCAGGGCGATCTCGGCGTCGTAGCCGCGTCCGTGGACCAGCCCCAGCACCTTTTTGATGCGACGCCCCTTCATGGCCGGAGTGGTGACCACGGGCAGCTTCCCCGAATAGAACATATCCTTGGCATGTTGCAGACGCTGGCCACGCTTGAGCTCTTCGCTGGGATCCTTTGCCTGGCGCGGTGCGCCGGTGAATAGTGACAGCATGGCTACTCCTTGGAAATCCGGCTGGGGCCGGTCTGTTCGTTTGTTGCTGCCACACCAAGCAAACATCTTGCCATACTCATTATGTGCAACAATTTAAGAAGATTAACTCAAACACCGTGCTTCTATTCAAAGACAGAGGCCGTCAAAATAGCCCTGGCCCCTGGGGTTACAGCCAGAAGGCGTCAAAATAATACAGCCCGCGGGTCACAGCCTGCGAGCGTCAAAAAAGCCCGGGACGCATGCGCCGCCGGGCTTCCGGAATTGTCGGGCCGCAGAGGGCTCAGCAGATGCGCGGCAGCTGCTCGCCCTCAAGCATTCCGAGGAGCCTGCGCCCGCCGAGGCCGGTGCGCATCACCACCTTGCCGGGGTTCTCCGCGCCGACCCGCCCGATGATGCAGGCGTCGCGGCCCAGGGGGTCGCGGCGCATGATGGTCAAGGCCTTGGCGGCATGCTTCTCGGGCAGGATGCAGATGATCTTGCCCTCGTTGGCCAGATACAGCGGGTCGAGCCCCAGGATGTCGCACCCAGCGCGCACCACGGGCTTCACCGGGATGGCGTCCTCTTCCAGGGTGACGCCAACGCCGGACTGCTGGGCGATCTCGTTCACGGAGGTGGCCAGCCCGCCACGGGTTGGGTCTCGCAGCACGTGGACAGCAGGGAGCCCCGTGACCAGCTTCAGGATCAGGTGATTGAGCGAAGCGCAGTCGCTCTTCACCGGGGCTTCGAAAGCGAGGCCCTGGCGGCAGGAGAGCACGGTCAGGCCGTGGTCGCCCATGCTGCCGGAGATGATGACCACGTCGCCGGGTCTGGCCCGGTGCCCGCTGGGGGACGGCGAGGCGATTACCTCCCCGATGCCGGTGGTGTTGATGAATATTTTGTCCGCCGCGCCGCGCGGCACCACTTTGGTGTCGCCCGCCACAACCTTGACCTTGGCCTTTTTGCCGGCCTGCCCCATGGAGGCCACGATGCGGTCCAGGTCGTCAAGGTCGAAGCCTTCCTCCAGGATGAAGCCGCAGGTCAGGTACAGGGGCTTCGCGCCCAGCATGGCCACGTCGTTGACCGTACCGTGCACGGCCAGGGAGCCGATGTCGCCGCCGGGGAAGAAAATGGGGTCCACGGTGAAGCTGTCGGTGCTGACCGCCAGGGGGCCTTTGGGACGAGGCAGCAGGGCCGCGTCGTCCATGCGCCCGAGAATAGGATTGCCGAGATGGCGGAAAAACACTTCGTTCACGAGACGGTGCGAGGCGAGGCCGCCGCTGCCCTGGTCCAGAAGGAGCTTGTTGCCCATGGGTTCCCTTGCGACTTAAGCGGGTGAGAGGTCGAGCTGGTACTTGAAGTAGGCGGCGCAACTGCCTTCGGTGGACACCATGCACGGCCCCACGGGAGTGGCCGGGGTGCAGGCCTTGGCGAACAGGGGGCACTGGTTGGGGGGCATGATGCCCTTGAGCACTTCCCCGCACCGGCAGCCGGGCAAAGGCTTGGATTCCTTGAGCGTAACGCCCAGGGCCTCGAAGGCGTCGAAGGCCTTGTAGGCATCGCTCATCACCAAGCCGCTGCCGGGGATGGTCCCGATGCCGCGCCACAAGGCGTCGCCGGGCTTGTAGACCTCGTAGAGGATGGACAGCGCCTTGGGGTTGCCCTCGTCGGCCACCACGCGCTTGTAGTTGTTTATCACGCGGGGTTTTCCCTGCCGCTTCATTTCGGCCATGAGCAGCACGGCCTGCAACAGGTCCAGAGGTTCGAAACCGGCCACAACCGCCGGGATGCCGTACCTGTCGGCCAACGGCGCGTACGGTTCGAGGCCGATCATGGCCGAGACGTGCCCCGGCAGCATGAAGCCCTCGATGGCCATGGCCGGGTCGGAGAGCAGCACGTCCAGGGCGGGCGGGACCAGTTTATGGAAGGGCATCACGAAGAAGTTCGTCAGGCCCTGCTCCCTGGCCAGCCGGACCGTGGCGGCCACTGTTGGGGCTGTGGTCTCGAAACCGATGCCCAGAAAGACCACCTTGTCGCCGGGATTGTTCGCTGCCACGGCCAGGGCGTCGAAGGGGGAATAGACCACCTCCACGCGCGCGCCCTCGGCCTGGGCCTTCTTGAGGGTGCCGCCGCCGGGTCCGGGGACGCGCATGAGGTCGCCGAAGGTGGCGATGATCACGTCCGGGCGCCCGGCCAGTTCCATGTAGGCGGCCACCTCCGATTCGTGGGTGACGCACACCGGACAGCCGGGGCCGGTCAGGTGCACCACCGAGGAGGGCAGCAGCGAATGCACGCCGCTTCGGAACAGGGCCACGGTGTGCGTGCCGCAGACCTCCATGAACCGGAGCGTCTGCCCCTGCATGGCCTCTTCTATCCGGCCGAGTACGGCCTTGCAGCGTTCAGGATCGCGCAGGGCCTCAAATGAGTTCAAGGTTCCACCCTTCCTGGAAAATCTTGAGGGTTTCCATGGCCTCTTCGCGATTGAGGATGCGGATGGCAAATCCGGCATGGATGATGACGAACTCACCCACCTGAGGTTTGTCCGCGATCAGGTCCAGGCGGATCTGCTTGCGGACGCCGCCGATTTCGACATCGGCCACATCGCCTTCAACGTGTTTCACTTCCATGGGAACGGCAAGGCACATGCGGGAATCCTCCCAAGTAGACCGCGACGGTAGACTTCGTCACGGAAAGATGCCGGGAATATGGGTGCTTCCCCGGCCTAAGTCAAGGCCGAGGGCCGATCCTGGGCCATGGCGTCGATGAGGCCGCGCAGCCGCTCGGTCAGGCCCATAAGGTCCTGCACGGCCTGGGAGGAATCCTCCATGTCCTCGGAGGTCTGGGCCGCCACGCGGCTGATGTCGCTGACCGCTTCGGTAACGTCGCGCACGGCCTTGGCCTGCTCCTGGGCGCCCAGGGCGATGGAGCGCACCTGCTGCGAGGTCTGCGACACCAGCTTCACGATGGCCCCCAGCGCCTGCCCCGAACCGTGGGCCATGCCGGTGGTCTCCCCGATTGCGGCGACCGCCTGATCCACCTGCTCCACGTTGCCGCGCGCGCCGTGCTGGATGGCCCCGATGGCTTCCCCTACTTCGCGGGTGGCCACCATGGTCTTCTCGGCCAGTTTCCGCACCTCGTCGGCCACAACGGCGAAGCCGCGCCCGGCCTCGCCCGCGCGCGCCGCCTCGATGGCGGCGTTCAGGGCCAGCAGGTTGGTCTGGTCCGCGATGTCTGAGATGACCGTGAGCACGCGCCCGATGTCTTCAGCCTGCTTGCCCAGTGCCCCCATGGCGTCGCGCAGGCCGTTGGCCCTGTCCTGAACCTTTTCCATGGCCTGGGCCAACCCGGACACCATCTTCTCGCCTTCCACGGCCTTGCTGCCGGCCTCTTCGGCGCTCTGAGCCACCTCCTCGGCGCTGCGGGCCACGTGGCTCACCGAGGCGTCGATCTCGGAAACAGCCGCCGACGTGCCTTCCAGGCGTTCGCGCTGCTGGGAGGCTCCCTGCCCGGCGCGGTCAAAGCGGTCCATGAGGGTTTCGGTGTTGCGCACGACCTCGCCGGAGATGGCGTCGGCCTCATGGGCGGCCTGGGCCAGAATGTCGTTGCGGCGCTTGATTTCCTCTTCCCGGGCGCGAAGCTCGGTCAGGTCGGTGTAGAGACACAGCGCGCCCATGAGTTTTCCGGTTATTCCGTTGTGCAGAGGTGACGCGGCGATGAGGATGTTGCGTTTGGCCCCGCGCCTGCCCGTGGTGATGACCTCTTTGATGATGGAGGAATTGGTGGCCATGGCCTCGGAGAGCACCGTCTTGCGATTGGCGTCGCCGTAGAAAAAGTGGGCCACGTTCTGGCCGTAATTGTCCTCGGCCTTTCCGTCGTATTGCAGGATGTCCATCAACGCCTGGTTGGTCAGGGTCAGGCGGCTGTCGGAATCCACCACCACGAAGGGCGTCTTGATGCCCGCCAGCACGCCGCGCGAAAAGCCCAGCGCATCGAGCATCCTGGTGTTCATGGTGCGGATGGCTTCCGCCGTTTCGGCCAGCTCGGCCTGGAAGTTTCCAACCAGGGGGGCGACATAATCACCTCCCGCGTGAGCCATGGCGTAATCGTGTATCAGCTTGAGGGGTCCCAGCACATGCCGGAACATTCCGTGAATGCTTAGCCCGCACAGCAGCGCTATCAGCGCGCCTCCGACCAGTTGCAGCGTGGCGGCGGTGCGGGCTTGCGACTCCCCGTGCTGCTGCATGAGCACCACGGCTTTGTTGATAGCCGCCGTGACGCCGTCGCTCTGATCAGCGAGCAGCCTCGCCGCCTCCGTCGGAGCCAGGGCTTTGCCCAGGACCGCTTCCAGGGTTTTGCGGTAATCCGCCCAGGCCTTTCCCGCGCTCTCCAACAGGGGGGTCACGTCGGAGGCCACAGGCTGGACCGTCCAGCTTGCGGACTCCGGCTCAAGGCCCGCAGGGGCCTTGCCGCCGGAAATCAACGCGGCCTGGGTGGCTTCGAACACCGACATGGCGGCCTGGACCCTTCCCCGGGCCTGCGAGAAGGTCTCCGGGGCGGCGAGCGACGACAAGGCGTCCTTGGCGGACTTGTGGACCAGCATCCTCTGCCGCCCGGCGAGATTCATGGCGGCTTGCGCCCCTTCCTGGGACCGGTTGAGCATCCAGGTGGTCACGAACACTAAAAATGCGACCAACGCCATTCCGAGAACCGAAGAAACGAGCCTGGTTTTTATGGTCATGGAAAATCCCGTCTGGAGCGGAGGGAACTCCGGGTAGAAGTTTCAGGCGCCCAGCCGCAAGGACCGGAACAGGCGCATGAGATACAGAAGAAAGACACTGCATCCGCACGGACGGGCCGGATGCGGTCTATACTAAACAGCAAGACGGAAATCCGCAACACTATATGCAATCGGAGACACATCCTGAAGAGGAAAACTATCCATCGGATGGCCTGGGGATTCCCGGATGCACAAGCAGAGAGCACTTTCCTGAACACTACCATTATTGCGTTCTTTTCTGCAGATGAAGCGACCAGGAACTATCGTCATCGACGCCACGGACTGACAGACGGTGCAGCAATTCCCTGATGCACATTCGCAATATTCCATTTGTCTCTTCCCATTCATTCATGCCTGGCATCTTCACAAAAAAATACGGGACATCCAAACGAGACATTATCGAAATCAATTCACAGAAAGGCATAATTCGAAGCATTGCTGGCAAGGGTTCGAAAAAATGAGACGTCATCCAGAAAGGATAAAACATGGTGCAATGTGATCCTTCAGAATCCCCTTGCCAAAGCGGACGCCCCATGTAATTATTAGCATCACATTGAAACAGGCATCAACTGCACGTCAGACATTATTGGCTTTACCATGCAAGAAAACAATCCAGACGAATTGCTCCGCCAAGCACGGAAACACCTTCTCAACATCGTATCCATCCTCAAGGACGGAAAGATCGATAGCGCCATCAAGGCTGTGATCTTCGCGCTGGTGGCCTACATCAAGCACGGCAACCTGCTCATCAAACAGGAAAGGAAAGAATATCAGGACCTACTGGAAAAAGCCGTCAACCTCATCAGCTTCGACCCCCTGGTGAAGGAAGTCAGCAAGAATCCGCTGTCCTACGTACCCAAAAAGGAAATGGAACTGCTCGCCCGGTTCCGGGACCTGCCGGACCTCATCCTGGCCAGCCAGCGGCAGAAGAGGGAACAGGCCGAAGAGGCGCGCATCCAGGCCAAGGGCGAGCGGCTGGAAAAGGGCAGGCAACTGCTGCAACAGAAGTATTTCGATGGAGCCATCGCGCACTTCAAGCGCCTCTGCGAGGATTTTCCCGGCGACAATGCACTTTTCGCCGAGATCGGCAAACTCCTCTTCGACATCAACCACATCGAATGCATCACCTTTTTCGAGATGGCCGTGGCCGCCGATCCAGCCGATCACAAAAGCCTGGCCATGATGGGCGTGGCCTTCCGCAAGATCAGAAAATTCGACCAGGCCGAGGCCGCCTACCTGGCGGCCCTCGAGGTGGACAAGGACAACATAAACTACCTGTTCAACCTCTCGCGGGTGTACATCGACTCCGGCAACTGGGTGAAGGCCCAGAGCGTGCTGCGGCGCGTGCTGGAGATCGACCCCAGCCTCGAGCCGGCCAGGAAGGGCCTGGAATTCGCCTCGCGGCACTGCCGCGACATGATGTGATGGCAGCCAGACCAACCTCCGCCCCTCCCTGGCAGGCCCTGCTGGAACTTGCCCCACCGAAGCTTTCGAGCCCGGCCTCCTTGCCTGCCGCGCCCTCGGACATGCAATGCTACGCCCTTTGGGAAGAGTACGACATGCTCCCCCACATCCGCGAGCACAGCCTGGGCGTGGCCCGCGTGGCCACAAGCCTCGCGCTGGCAGCAGTGCGCGCAGGCCTGGACGTCGACGTGCAGACCGTGCGCGCCTCCGCACTGCTCCACGACATCGCCAAGACCTACACCATCCGCCACGGCGGCAACCACAGCCAGCTGGGCGGAGCCTGGATGCAGGAGCGCACCGGCAACCCGCTCCTGGCCATGGGCATCATCCACCACGTGCACTGGCCCTGGGCCGTCGACGTGCGTGCCCATTTCCTGCCGCTGGCCATCATCTACGGCGACAAGCGCGTACGTCACGACACGGTGGTCACCCTTGACGAACGCTTCGATGATCTCTACTCCCGCTACGGCACCACGCAATACATCCGCGACCGGCTTGCCGAATCCAGGAACCAGGCCGAGGCCATCGAAACGGCCCTGAGCCAAACCCTCGGGATGAATCTCCATGAAGATACTTTTGATAGCGGGCGGCTGGTCGAGCGAACGTGAGGTCTCGCTCTCGGGCGCACTCCAGATAGAGGCGGCCCTTCTGAGCCTTGGCCACGACGTGACCCGCCTGGACCCTCTCGACCATTTCGACAGCATCACGGACACGGCCCGCGTCCACGACTTCGCCTTCCTGAACCTCCACGGCTCGCCCGGAGAGGACGGCCTGATCCAGGCCCTGCTCCACGCCGCGGGGTGCCCCTACCAGGGCAGCCAGCCCGAGGCGTCCTTCCTGGCGCTCAACAAGGCGGCCTCCAAGCAGGTGTTCCGCGCGGGCGGACTCGTAACCGCCGACTGGGAGCTGCTGGTCGAAAGGCCCGCCCCCCACTGGCGGCCCGCCTTCGGATTGCCCGCATACTTCAAGCCCAATACCGGTGGATCGAGCCTGGGCATGAGCTTCGTCAGCGTCGAGGCCCAACTCGCTCCGGCGCTGGACGCGGCCTTCGCCGAGGGCCGCGAGGTGCTGGCCGAACCGGCGCTATCGGGCCTGGAGGTCACCTGCGCGGTGCTGGGCGAGGAAGCTCTGCCGCCCATCCTCATCAAGCCCAAAGCCGGAGTCTTCTTCGACTACCAGAGCAAGTACGTGAAGGACGCGGCCGAGGAGATCTGCCCCGCCCCGCTGCCCGATCCGGTGCTGGACGCGGTGCGCCGCTCCGCACTGGCCGCCCACAAGCTGCTGGGGTGTTCGGGCTATTCACGCGCGGACTTCATCCTCACCGGGGAGGTTCCGGTGCTGCTGGAAGTGAACACCCTGCCGGGAATGACCGCCACGAGCCTTTTGCCCAAGGCCGCAGCTGCGGTAGGACTCGACTTTCCCGGCCTCATCGCCCGGCTGATCGAACTTGGCATGACCAGATAAACTGCCGTAAATCTGGCCACAACAGGACTGGACGAACAGGGGTCCGGCATTATACACAGCCGACCCGGCTGAGCCTGCCATATCACGGCCGCGCACGCGGCGTCTGGAGCATCAATGAAAGCTTTTCTCGCCCTTGAAGACGGCGCCTGGTTCGAAGGCACGTCATTCACCGGACCCGGCCGCGCCGGAGGAGAGGTCATCTTCAACACCGGCATGACCGGGTACCAGGAAGTCCTCACCGACCCCTCCTACGTGGGCCAGATGGTCTGCATGACATATCCCCATATCGGCAACTACGGCGTCAACCTGGAAGACGTCGAGTCCGACCGGGTGCGCGTCGAGGCCTTCATCGTCAAGGAATGCTGCAAGCAGCCTTCCAACTGGCGTTCCAAGGAGACCCTGCCCGACTACCTGCGCCGCCATAACGTCGCGGGCATCGAAGGCATCGACACCCGCGCCCTGACCCGCCATCTGCGCCTGCACGGCGCGCAGCGCGGCATCATCTCCACCGAATGCAAGGACCCCGCCGACCTGGTGAAGCAGGCCCGTGAGCTGCCTCCCATGGAGGGCCTGGACCTGGCGGGCGGAGTGACCCCCAAGGAACCCTACGTCTGGGACGGCACAGGCCCCCGGAAGGTGGCGCTGAACCCCGACGGCTCCTACACCTGGACCGGCACCGGCCCCCGCGTGGTGGCCTTCGACTGCGGCATCAAGTGGAACATCCTGCGGCTTCTGGTTGCCGAAGGACTCGACCTGTTGGTGGTGCCCGCGTTCTTCACCGCCGAACAGGTCCGGAAGCTGAACCCCGAGTCCATCTTCCTGTCCAGCGGCCCCGGAGACCCGGCGGCGCTCACCGACATGGTGCAGGCCACCAGCCTCCTGATCCACGACTACCCCACCGCGGGAATCTGCCTGGGGCACCAGCTCCTGGGTCTGGCGCTCGGCGGCAAGACCTACAAGCTCAAGTTCGGACACCACGGCCTGAACCATCCGGTGAAGGAGCTTTCCACGGGGCATATCGAGATATCTTCCCAGAACCACGGGTTCTGCGTTGACATCAATACCCTCTCCGATGTTGAAATGACTCACGTAAACTTGAACGACAACACATTGGAAGGCTTCGCTCATACCAAGAAGCCTATCATCGCCATTCAGTACCACCCAGAGGCGGGACCCGGCCCCCACGACAGCCGCTCCTTCTTCAAACGGTACCGGGAGATGCTGCGCAGGGAACTGGGCCGCTAGTCAAATCCTTCGGAGGTGGTTGATGTCCGCAGAGCTTACCAAGGCCAGGAAGCAGATCACCCAGGTAAACACCTTCCTCAAGCAGGGCAAACCGCATCCGGCGGTCAATGCCCTGTACGAGGCGGTGCTGGCCATGCTCAAGGCCCAGCTCATGAAGGCCGAGCGCGACGAATTCGCCACGCTGATCGAACAGGCCGTCTACCAGCTGAACAACAGCAAAGAGCTGCGCACGCTCTATCCGCTGGTGATCCCCTACACTGCGGGCGAAGAGAAGGCCCTTCTGGAGACCGTGCGCGATCTGCTGCGCGAACTCCAGACCAACACCGTGGACGAGGCCAAGGGCACCATCGAAGGTCGCCAGCAGCGCCGTACCGAGGGCCTGAATACCGGTCGTGAGCAGTTGGAACGAAAGGAAGTCCCCGCTGCGCGCAAGACGCTCAGCAGCCTGGTGCGCGAGTTCCCCAACGACTCCGATCTGCGCGCCGAAATCGCCGAACTGTTCATGCAGTCCGAGCTGTATGAAGACGCCTTCAAGTACCTGGACGAGGCGCTTGGCCTCTCCCCGGATCAACTGCACCTCTACAACCGCATAGGCATCGTCCTCCGAAAGCTTGGCCAGTACGACGTGGGCGAGAAATACTTCATGCGCGCCGTCAACTACGCCAAGGAAGACCCCAACCTCTACTTCAACCTGGGCCGCCTCTACATCGACTGGGAAAAGTTCGACAAGGTGGAGAAGGCCGCCAGGATCGCCCTCAGGATAAATCCAAATTTTCAGGAAGCGAACAAGATGCTCTGCTTCGCGCTCAAGAAACAGGGCAAGCAGAAATAATCTGCCATGCCTCCCGAATCGGCCGACGTTCTGATCCTCGGGGCGGGACTGGCCGGGCTGCGGGCTGCGCTCTCCTGCCTTGAAGCCTCGCCGGGACTGCGCGTGCTGGTCGCCAGCGCCACCGGCTCTCCTTCCGGTTCCTCTTTCGCCAACCAGAACGACGCGCTGGGGATTCACGTCTGCCGCAGCGACGCCGAGCGCGAAGCCTACGTGCGGGAGGCCCTGGCCCTGAACCGGGGCGCGCATCTTTCGCTGGAGCTGCTGGCCGTCCAGGCGCAGGAGGGAGAAGACCGCCTGAAAGACCTCCTCGATCTTGGCCTGAACTTCCGGCGCGATGACACCGGCGCCCTGCTCGGGCACTCCTCCTGCTTCTCGCCGCACTCCCGGCGTGCCTTCGTGTTCACCGGCCTGGCCTCGGCATTCGCCTGCTTCAAGGCGCGCCTGGACGCGCTGGGATGCCTGTTCGCACCCGGTTGGCTGGCCGCGTCCATCGTGACCCGACGGGGCGCGGAGGCCATAATTCCACCGGAACCTGCCGCATCGACATCCTGCCCGGACGCTCCGCAACATGCCGCAACCATGGCGCATGGGCGGGCACATCGGGATGGCCAGTCGCTCCGGAAACAGCCGGAACGGCGCGACCGGCAACAGAGCACCGAAGCGTGCGGCGCATTTCTGGTCCCACGCGAGGGCGGCGAACCGGTGTTTGTGTCCGCCAGGGTCGTGATCGCAGCGCTCGGCGGTCCGGGCAGGCTTTTCGCCCACTCCATGGCAGGTCCGGGAACGCCGGGCTATGGCCACGGCCTGCTGCTGAACGCCGGAACAGCCATGGACAACCTGGGCTTCCTCCAGTTCATGTGGGGCACCGTGCCGGGCAGGACCTTCTGGCAGCCTGCCGCGCTGGGCGCCGGCGGATACCGTGTCGTCCTGCCGGATGGGCGCGAAACATCCATGGAGGATATCCTGTCCCTCTCCCCGGACACGGCGCATCCGGCTGACGCGTCCCGGAGGCGATCCCTCGGGAGCCTTCAGGAACTCTGCGCAAGCCGCGCGGAGCATTGCCCTTTCGGCTACGGCCTGGAGGACTCCGCCCTGGACCTGGCCCTGGCCTCCGGGCGGGACGACTCCGGCATCGTCCGGCTCATCCAACCGGACGGCGCGCCCCTGCTTGTGGCCCCCATGGCCCACGCCAGCAACGGCGGAGCCATCATCGACGAGCACGGACAGACCAGCATCCCCGGACTGCTGGCCTGCGGGGAGTGCGCCACGGGCATGCACGGCGCGAACCGCATCGGAGGCGGCATGGTGCTGGCCACCCAGGTGTTCGGCCACCGGGCCGGACTCCATGCCGCCCTGCTCGCCCATAATTCCGGCGACCCCGACATTTGCCATGCCGCACGCGAGACGTTCATGCGGGAGTTCGCCCAGGACCCGGCGCAACGGGCGGAAGGCCTGGAGTGGCTGGCAACGGGCCTGTCGCGCTTTGCCGTGCCGGGAAGTCGGTCCGGCCGCGAATCGTTTACGCAGCACCTGCGACAGCGCCTGGACACCGCCCGTGACTGGAGGCTGCGCCTGAGCCTGCTCACGGCGCTTCATGTCGTGCAGAACGTGTCCCGTTCGCTTCCATAATTCACATCAAGACCAATCGAACACAGGACAACAGGAAAGACCCTGCATTTTCGGGGATATGCATCAGCGAGACATGCAGTCCGCGATTGGCTTTTCTGAGAACGCCGGCTTGGCTCGCTTCCAGTCTTCGAGTAGAGTGCTCCTGTGTCGCTCCAGCCCCTGCTGCCTGGCTGGTTCAACACAGGAGAGCATTCATGAAATGGCTGATGACCGCCTTGCTTTTTCTGCTAGCCGCTTCCGTGCCATGCCACGCCCAGGCAGACCCCCATGTATTTACCGTCCAATCGGACGAGAATCTGGAATTTGCTCGCGAACTGTGCCTCGCCGCCTTGGCTGCGGCAGGCGTGGAAGCCCGCTTCTCCCTTTTTCCAATGGCGCACCCGAAGCGGCTCAATGCGGAACTGGCCAGCGGCAACCTGAGCCTGGCCTTCTTGCCGCCCGACGAAGACAGCTCCGCCCTTGAAAATCAGGGGTACGTCAAACCGCTCAAGGTCCCCCTGGACCGGGGGCTGCTGGGGTACAGGATATGCCTGGTGCGCGATGAAGACGCGGACTTGCTGCAAAACGTCAGAAATGCGGACGATCTGAAGAGGATACGCATCGGCCAGGGGGCCAGTTGGGGAGACATCAAGGTATACCAGGAGGCCGGAATCGAGGTGGTGGAAGCTCCGTTCAGTTCCGTATCGGACCCGATGAAGGCCCTGGCTTCCAGATACTACGACGCCCTGCCCCTGGGCGTGGACGAATACCGGTTCTTTCTCCAATCCTACCACAAGGAAGCGCCCGGCATAACGGCGGACAGGCATATCGCCATCAGCTATCCGTGGAACCGCTATGTCTGGATTTCAACCGTGGCCAAGGACTCGAAACTGCTCCAGGAGTCCCTGGACAAAGGTTTTGAGATCATCGCCGCCAACGGACAATTCGAGGCCATCTACGCCAAATTCAAGGACGCAGAGCCCAGAAAGCAGCTGATGGGCAGAAGAATCATACGCCTCCAGAACGCCCACAGCACGCCCGAGGACGTCGATCCCAGGTTCAGGCATCTCATCATCCAGGCGCCGGGCTAGCAACCCGAACGCTGAGCCCGGCAAACCGAATCTTTCAGCCTGCGCGCCAGCTCCATGGCGGCCAGAAAGCTCCCCATGTCAGCCGTGTCCCTGCCGACCAGGTCGTAGCCCGTGCCGTGGTCCACGCTGGTGCGCACGAACGGCAGGCCAAGAGTCACGTTCACGGCTTCGCCGAAGTGCACGAGCTTCAGAGGCCCCAGCCCCTGGTCGTGGTACATGGCCAGCACGGCGGGAAATTCGCCGTCGTAGGCCCGCCTGAACACCGTGTCCGCCGGGAACGGCCCTGCCACGGCCAAACCCTCGGCGCGGGCCTGCTCGATTGCCGGAACGATCACCCGCTCCTCCTCGTCGCCTATCCTGCCGGATTCCCCTGCGTGGGGGTTCAGGCCGCACACGGCCACCGGACCGGACAGGCTCAGCGCCTCGACGTACCCGGAGGTCAGGCGCAGGCAGTGCAGCACTTTGTCCCTGGTGATCATGTCCGGAACCTGCCGCAGTGGAGGATGTGTGGTCACCAGGCTCACCCGCAGCTTCGGACCGCACAGGTGCATGCACACGCCGTCCGGACCGACGCCCGCGCGCTCCGCCAGGAACTCCGTATGTCCGGGGAAGTCGAATCCGGCCTCCTGGAGTCCGGCCTTGTTCAGCGGGCAGGTCATGACGGCCTGAGCCTGCCCGGACTGGCCGGGCCGGGGCAGCAGCAGGTCGCAGGCCAGGTCCAGCGTGAGCCCGGCTGCCAGACCGCCGGAGGCCGAGAACTCGCCCGGCCTGGGCGTGAAATCCTCAAGCCCGTCCGGTTCCATCAGGAAAAGCCCCGGCTGCGCATCCGCGGGCAACGCGCCGTGAGGGATTCGCGTCCAGGGCGTCCCGATGCCCGTGCGCCCGGCGTGGGCCGCCAGGGAGGACTCCGGTCCCAGTATCACCAGGCGTTCGGATATCTTCGGGCTCGTTGCCAGCCAGCGGCACACGAGTTCGGGGCCGAGGCCGTTCGGGTCGCCAAGGGTAAGAAGGATGGTGCGTGTCATGGGGGGGAAGTAGCGCTTCGACCAGGCCAAGGCAACCGCCAGGCGTCGCCATTTCGCCGGGAGGCGGCGCAGCGACGAATTGGCGGGAACGCGGGCGCACCCCGTCGGACCGGCGGGGTCCGTCTTCCCCGGTGGCGCTAACCCGGTGCCCTACTCGGCCTTGAAGAACACCGCGCCAAGCGGCGGAAGCGTCAGTGAGACGTAATAGGGCCACAGGCCGATCTCTGCCGGAAGCGCCTGCACGCCGCCCCCGTTGCCTGCGCCGGAGCCGCCGTATTCCAGGGCGTCCGAGTTGTACACCTCGCGCCAGTAGCCGTCGTGGCGGCTGCCCAGGGCGTAGTGGTGCCGCACCACCGGCGTGAAGTTGTACACGCACATGAGTTGCGAACCGTCCTTGGCCTTGCGAAGGAAGCTTATCACCGAGGACTGGAAGTCCGTGAGGTCGATCCACTCGAATCCGCCCCACTCGTTGTCCATCTGGTACAGGGCAGGTTCGGCCCGCAGCAGTCGGTTCAGGTCGCGCACGGCACGAGCCACGCCCTGATGGCTGGGGAACTCCAGGAGCGCCCAGTCCAGGGGCTCGCGGCTGGACCACTCGCGCCATTGGGCGAACTCGCCGCCCATGAACAGGAGCTTCTTGCCGGGATGCCCCCACATGTAGCTCAGGAAGCAGCGCAGGTTGGCGAACTTCTGCCAGTCGTCACCCGGCATTTTGGAGATGAGCGCCCCTTTACCGTGCGTCACCTCGTCGTGGGACATGGGCAGGATGAAATTCTCGTGGAATGCGTAGAGCATTGAGAAGGTCAGGGTGTTCTGGTGGTAGCCGCGAAACACCGGGTCTTTCGCGAAGTAATCCAGGGTGTCGTTCATCCAGCCCATGTTCCACTTGAAGGTGAACCCCAGGCCGCCGGCGTACACCGGGCGCGACACTCCCGCCCAGGAGGTGGACTCCTCGGCGGCCATGATGGCCCCCGGATAGCGCTTGTGCACCACGGTGTTCAGGTCGCGCAGGAAGGACACGGCCTCGAGATTCTCGTTGCCGCCGTGGACGTTGGGCACCCACTCGCCTTCCTTGCGGGAGTAGTCCAGGTAGAGCATGGAAGCCACGGCGTCTATGCGCAGCCCGTCGATATGGAACTCCTCCAGCCAGTACAGGGCGTTGGCCAGGAGGAAGTTGCGCACCTCATGTCGCGAGTAATTGAACACGAAAGTGCCCCAGTCGGGATGCTCGCCCTGGCGCGGGTCGGAATGTTCGTAGAGAGCGGTGCCGTCGAAGCGGCCCAGCGCCCAGGAGTCCTTGGGAAAGTGGCCGGGAACCCAGTCCAGCAGCACGGCGAGTCCGGCCTGATGGCAGCGGTCCACGAAATATTTGAAGTCCTCGGGCGTGCCGAAGCGCGAGGTGGGCGCGAAGTAGTGCCCGGTCTGGTAGCCCCAGGACTCGTCCAGGGGGTGCTCCGCGATGGGCATGAGCTGGATGTGGGTGAAGCCCAGGTCCGTGAGGTAAGGAATCAGCTGGTCGGCCAGGTCATGGTAGGAGAGGAAATCGCCGTAGTATGGCCCCTTCCAGCGCCAGGAGCCGGGATGCAGTTCGTAGATGCTGACCGGCTTGTCCAGGGGCAACCCTGCCTTGCTCCGGTTCTGCATCCATTGGCCGTCGCCCCACTCGTGTCCGCCGAGACCCCATGCCACGGATGCAGTTCCGGGACGCATTTCGGCATAAAGGGCGTAGGGGTCGGTCTTCACATGGACGTGGCCGTCCTTGCCGCGCACCGCGAACTTGTACAGCTGCCCGCGCCTCACCTCCGGGACGAACCCGGCCCAGATGCCGGACACGCCCACGGGATGCAGGGGGGTGGCGCCGTAGTGCCAGTCGTTCCAGTCCCCCAGCACGCTCACCTCATCCGCGTCCGGAGCCCAGACTGCGAAGCGGAACCCCTCCAGGCCGTCCACCTGGTGCGGATGCGCGCCGAGGATACGGTAGATGTCCCAGTGTTCGCCCCGACCGAAGAGATAGAGATCGAAGGGGGGAATGGCGATGGGGGTGCTCAGGGCGAACTCCGGGTGTTTGCCAGTGTGTGTTCCCACAATACCGTCATGCAAGGCATGAACCGGAGCCATGAGAACTTTTCATGATGTGAGCGACCGCGCTCCTGTTTTTCACTGCGAGACTAGTCGGACTTCGAGGCGAGCTTGACGCAGTCGGCGAGGAACAGGCATTCGTCCTGGTCGCAATGACCATCCTCAGCCCTGGCGAAGCAGTCGAAATTGCCCTCGGTGAGCTGAATCATGCGGATAGCGTCCACCTTGCCCATCTTGCCGATCCTGGCGCCCTTCTCCTTTGCCAGTTCGCGGATCTGCTGCATATTCATGTCGTCCTCCGGTTAGTTACACGTCGATGCCGAGTTCCCTGTACACTTCCAGGTAATGGGCCGCTGAGCGCTCCCATGAATAGTCTGCCAGCATGGCCCTGTGCCGTATCGAATCCCACTCGTCGGGGCGGTCGAAAACTTCCACGGCTTGGCGGATGCTTTGCAGGAAGGCGTCCGCCGTGGCCTCTGGGAAAGTGAACCCGTTGCATTCCGGATGCGGATAGGGAACGATGGTGTCCGAGAGGCCGCCCAGGTTGGTGGCCACCGGCGGGGTCCCGAAGCGCAGGGCGTATATCTGGGTCAGGCCGCAGGGCTCATAGCGGGAGGGCATGAGGAACACGTCGGAGGCTGCCTGGATGCGGTGCGCCAGGTCCTCGGTGTAGCCCACCCGTACGGCCAGCTTGCCGGGATAGGTCTCCATGAGTTCCATGAGCTGGGCTTCGAACTCCAGGTTGCCTTCGCCCAGCACCACGATTCCCAGGTCCATCTCCATGAGCTGGGGCAGAATGTCTATCAGCAGATCGACGCCCTTCTGCCTTCGCAGACGTCCGATGAAGCCCAGCAGCGGTCTGTCGCCCAGACGCGGATCCATATCCAGTTCCGCAAGGAGGCTCTCCTTGCAGTTGGCCTTTCCCGTCATATCGTCGGGGGAATAGGTGCAGGGCAGATAGCGGTCGTTGCCGGGGTCCCACACGGAGTAGTCCGCTCCGTTCAGGATGCCGCGAAGACTGGCCCGGCGCTTGGAGAGGATTCCCTCCAGGCCGCATCCGAATTCGGTGGTGAGTATCTCGCGCGCGTAGGTGGGGCTGACGGTGGTGACCAGATCGGAATAGGCGATGCCGGCCTTCAGGAGGTTGAAGTCGCCCCAGAATTCCACGCCGTCCATTCCCCAGGATTCCGGAGGCAGGCCGCTGTCCGCAAACAGGCGCGAGGCGAAGCGGCCCTGGAAGGCCAGGTTGTGGATGGTGAGCATGGTCTTGGTGTCGCGCCAGAAAGGATCGATGCGCCGCCAGAAGTGCATGTAGGCCGGAACCAGCGCGGCCTGCCAGTCATGCACGTGGATCAGGCGCGGGGCCATGTCCATGCGACGCGCCCATTCCAGGCAGGCGCGGCAGAAGAAAATGAAGCGCTCGCAGTTGTCGAAGTAGTCGCCTTCATGCGTATTGTAATAAAACCTGCGGTCGAAATACTCGCCGCGCTGTATAAAATAAACGGGCAGGCCGTGGTAGTCGGCCATATAGATTTCCGCAGTGATGGGAGCCCAGGGGTATCCCACCGGGAGGCGCGAGGAAATGAGCCGCAGTTTGAACTCGCCGGTGCTCAGCCTGCCGTAGAAGGGAGTGATCACGGCCACATCCGCTCCCATCTTACGAAGCGTCAGCGGCAGTGCCCCCAAGACGTCCCCAAGGCCGCCCGTCTTTGAAAAGGGATATATTTCTGAGGCTATGAAGACTATCTTGTGGTGAAATGCCATCCGACTCCCCATCCGGTTTTACGCTATGCTTACCACAAAAAAAACCGGCAAGCATTACAATCCGGTGAAATGCTTTACGGTCGACTCCCGCGGACACCGTTCAATCGCTCGAAAATGCGGGCATAATCCGCCAGAATGGTTTCATGGTCGAAAACCAGGGGGCGCGGCAACTCGTGCAGAGAGAAAACCTCGGCTTTTTTCGCGTCGTCCCCCGCATTCAATGTAAACGCTCCCAGGGGCTGGGCCGTGAACACCACGCTCATGGTGTGCTTTCGGGCGTCGCGCCTGGGATCGGAATATACCCCGAGAAGGCCGGTGAGCTCCACCTCGAGGCCGGTTTCCTCGAAGGCTTCACGTACGGCGGCCTGTTCCACTGTCTCGCCGTAATCCACGAAGCCGCCGGGAAGTGCCCAGCCCAAAGGGATGTTCTTGCGCTCGATCAGTACAACTTTGCGGCCAGGACAGGCAATAATGATATCAACCGTGGGCGTTGGATTCTTATAGGTTTGCAGAGGCCGCCCGCAGAGCTCACAAATCGACGGGGTCTGGGTGTCCATGCTCCTGTGGCCTTATTTGTAAGTGGCAAATGCCCCCAAAGCTGCCGTAATGACCGCCAGGCCTGGGTCCGTGGGGGTTTACACCCTGGCTGGCGCTGTGCAAAGAGATACTAGAATGCAATCTATACCCACATGCCCCCAGCCTGACAAGGTGATTCTGATTCATCACGGCGCATTGGGAGACTTCCTCAATGTGTGGCCCGGCGCACTGGCCCTCAGCCGTGCATTCCCCCGGAGCAGTCTCTGCTGGATGGGAGCGGGCGATCGGCTTGCGTGGCTTGCTCCGCTGGGATTCTCGCCCTGCCCCCCCACCATGCGAAAGGCCCTGGACCGCGTGCACGCGGCAAAGGCCTGGCCCACTGAACTCGAAGGTTCCCTGGCGCTATGGTTCGTGCTGGACCGGATTCCTGATATTCCGGAAAGCCCCGCCTGTCGCTTCCTGAAAGCGCTTCCCGTCAAAAGCTCAGGCGCCCCCAGCGGGCAAACGCCCCACATTCGAGATAAGGACTCGTGCACCAGGCTCGAAGGAATGGACGCCCGAAACCCTGTGGGGCATGACCGCAACTTTCTTCGGGCCGCTCCGCTTTCCGGCCTTCCGGAGGAGCAGCGGCATGTGCGTGACGAATACCTGCTCGGACTCGCGGATTGCGGGATCGCGGCAGCGCCCGATTGGCTGGCGGAATTCCGCAGGCTCTTCGCATCAGGCCGGAGACCGGGAAACCAGGTGCTGCTCTTTCCCGGCGCGGGACATCCCGGCAAGCAGTGGCCTCTGGTTCAATTTATTCAACTGGCCGACCTGGTACGCTCCAAGGGCCTGGACCCCTTGCTCGTCCTCGGACCTGCGGAACTGGAACGAGGCCTGATCCCCGCTGACCGGCCCTTTATCGCACCAGCGGACCTGGATGAACTCACTGACCTCCTTCTGTCGGCCAGGGGGGTGGTCGGCGCAGACACCGGGCCCATGCATCTGGCGGGAATGTTGGGCGTTCCCGGAGTCTCCCTGTTCGGCCCTACGGACCATTCCCTCTGGGGGCCGGTGGGTATGCGGATGGTGAATCTGGGTCTTGACTGTGCGCCGTGCACCACAACCTGTTCCGACCTCGACTGTCGTGAGCAGCTGTGCATGCGGGACATCGCGCCGCAACGGGTCATGATGGAATTGGAAGAGGCGATCGCCAAAAGCGAAACCGGCTTTCAAGACCCTGGTTTTCTTGAAAGCCGGCTTTGGCAAAAGGAGGAAGAATGAAACAGACAAAGCAAGGACCGGGCCAAAAACTCGACAACCTGAAAAATAGACGCAAGATATTGATTTTAAACAATATTGCATGAGGCCCTGCCCGACACAATCACACCGCAACAGTATAAAAACTTGAACGATCCGTGTCTTGTGCCCCCCAGGCCCCCATTCCCGGTATAAGAACTTTTACGAGAAAGACATTCGATTCCCTTCTTCTTGATGCGCTCCGCCAGGGCAACCCAGGCCTTGCCCATCTGGAGGCATGGAATCTCTGGGGCATCTTCACCCTCGGCCCTCTTCCCGCCCTTGCCGAAAGGTGCCTTGCCCGTCAGCCGTCCAGGCCGTCCGAGCGACAAGCCAGGGGGGTACAAGAACTTATACTGGGCAATCCCAGGGCGTTATCCCAGGAGATGCGCTCATGCTCATGCTCATGCTGCGCATTCCCATTCGGCGCAGAATGCACGAGCGTTCCGTGTTTCTATCCCTTCCGGATGAAGAACCGTCCCGCAATTCCATCGAGCGGCGCGGCTCCCCCGCAGACTATCACGACGGCCCCCCTTGAGAAAGCTCGCTTCACCCCATCCTGAGGCTTTTAAAGGGCAGACGATTGCATCGGGCGGCAATACCGCTCCGGGGAGTCTGCACGGGGGGGGGCGGCCCGCCGCGCCCAGGCCC
>JBKICU010000031.1:0-33577 GCA_046566965.1 Acidobacteriota bacterium | reverse complement strand
GAGCAGGTGTTCGACGCGTCCTTCATGCCCGACAAGGACGCCCGCAAGGTATTCTAGTTGTTGCTGGGTTGCCCCTCGCAGCGAAAGCGCGAGGGGCAACTTTTGTAAAAGGGGCTTTATGGACTGGGATAATCTTATTAAATTTGCTTTCGGTTCCTCGGCCATTACAGTCCTGCTAGGGTTTGTCCTGAGGGCGTATATAAAAACTAGTTTTGATAAGAGTTTAGAACGGTTTAAGTCGAAAGTTTCACAGGATGTGGAGCGGTTTAAGTCAGATCTCGTCAGAATAAACAATGAGCATTCGATTACATATTCAAAGCTGCACGCAGAGCGTGCAGAAATAATAAAGATTATATATGAGAGATTGGTGGATTTAAAAAGTTCTCTTCACTCTTTTTTGAAACCGTTGCAATGCTCAAGTGAACAGAGCCTTACAACAAAGTTTGGCATTGTTGTCGATAATTACAATGGGGCAGCAGGTTATTATTATAAAAACAAGATTTTTTTAGATTCAGACGTGTGTGAGACAGTTGAAAAGTTGTTTGATGAGATGCAAATTATTATCATCAAAGTTAGGAATTGTCCAATAGAGTATGATGACCCGGCGTGTCAAAGCAACTCGAAGCTGGCTAATGAAAAAATGAACCTGATGCACGATTCATGGATGAAGCTTGTGAATGAGATTTCTTTAATTCAGATTGATCTTGAAAATAAATTCAGAATGATTCTTGGCGTAAGAGAAACCCCTGACGTTAGCTAGCCGCTTGCAGTCTTGTATTGTGCGTTTCTGGAGATATTCGTGAGAAACCGATTCGTAGAACTGACCAGCGTCGACCTGGCCTACACCGAGGACTCAGACGCCCTGGCCGTGCGGGACTTGTCCCTCGTCATAAACGAGGGCGAGTTCATCGCGGTCGTCGGGCCTTCTGGCTGCGGCAAATCGACGCTTCTCAAGCTGGTCACGGGCCTTCGCCCCCCCACCAGGGGCACGGTGGTGGTGAACGGCCGCGAGGTGTCCGGCACGCTGCCCTTCGTGGGCATGGCCTTCCAGAACGCCACGCTGCTCCCCTGGCGAAAGCTCCTGGACAACATCATGCTGCCCCTGGAGATCGTTGAGCCCCACAGGTCCCAGCTGCGCAGGGAGCGCGAGCGCTATGTGGAACGCGCCCGCGAGCTTCTGCGCACGGTCGGCCTGCAAAATCACGAGGACAAGTATCCGTGGCAATTGTCCGGCGGCATGCAGCAGCGCGCCAGCCTCTGCCGGGCGCTGATCCACGAGCCCAAGCTCCTGATGTTGGACGAGCCCTTCGGCGCGCTGGACGCCTTCACCCGCGAGGAACTCTGGTGCGTGCTGCGCGATCTGTGGGAGGCCAAGCCCTTCACCGTGGTGCTGGTGACGCATGATCTGCGCGAGTCTGTGTTCCTGGCGGACACCGTGCACGTCATGAGCCGCAGGCCCGGACGCATCGTGCACACCCGCAGAGTGGACATTGCCCGTCCCAGGAGTCTTGAAGCCTGCTACGACAAGCATTTTGTGGACATCGTGCACGAGTTGCGTGACCAGATCGAGGCGGTGCGCTGCGTTCCCGGAGTACAGACCGACCTCCAGGAGGAACAGCTGTGCCGTTAAGCCGCAAACACATGGAGGCCCTGTCCCCCTGGCTGGTGACGCTGGGCCTGTTCGTCCTGTGGGAGCTTGTGGCCCGCGTGGGCAAGATCCCCAGCTACATCCTGCCCACGCCCAGCCAGTCCATTGTCGAGGGCTGGGAGTACAAGGGCCCCATCATGCAGCACGCCCTGCAGACCCTGTACACCACCTCGGCGGGCTTCGCCCTGGCCGTGGTGTTCGGAATGCTGCTGGGCGTCCTGGTGGGGTCGTCCAAGGTGGTCTACAAGGCACTCTATCCGGTGCTGGTGGGCTTCAACTCGGTGCCCAAGGTGGCCCTGGTGCCCATCCTGGTGATCTGGTTCGGCATCGGCACGGTCCCGGCCATCATCACGGCGTTTCTCATCTCGTTCTTCCCGGTGGTGGTGAACGTGGCCACCGGTCTGGCCACGCTGGAGCCGGAGCTCGAGGACGTGTTGCGCGTGCTGGGTGCCACCAAGCTGGACGTCCTCATCAAGGTGGGCATCCCGCGCTCCCTGCCGTTCTTTTTCGCTTCGCTGAAGATCGCGGTCACGTTGGCCTTCGTGGGCTCGGTCATCTCCGAGACCGTGGCCTCCAACGCGGGCATCGGCTACCTGATGATGTCGGCCAGCTCAAAGTTCAACGTGCCGCTGGTGTTCGCCGGGCTCATGGTCATCGCGGCCATGGGGGTCGGCATGTACGAGTTCTTCGCCATGCTGGAGCGGCGCTTTACCGCTTGGGCGCACCGGGGATGATCGTGGCACGCAGAGGTTTCGGCAGGTCCGCGTCGTGAACCCGGTCCGCGAGATGCTTCTGCCGGATGAGCGGATCGTCGCCTTCGTGGGCGCGGGCGGCAAGACCAGCCTGATCTACGTCCTGGCCCGCCAGCTCTCCGGCTGGGGCAAGAGGGTGCTGGTGACCACCACCACCAGGATGATGCCCCCGGCGCGCAACTTCATGCTTCTGCCGGGGGAGCGCGTTCCCCATTACAGACACCTGACCGTGGGCTACGGACTGGAACCGGAAACCGGCAAGCTCCTGGGCGTGGGGCCTGATGAAATCCCCGGCCTGCGGGAACGTTTCCAGGCGGATTACGTGCTGGTGGAGGCCGACGGCGCAGCGGGACGGCCCATAAAGGCCCCGGAAGCGCATGAACCGGTGATTCCGGTATGTTCTGACCTGGTGGTGGGGGTGATCGGGTTGGACGCGCTGGGAAAACCGGCGGACGCCGCCACAGTGCACAGGTTGGAGGCGTTTCTGCGTGTGACCGGGTTGAGCCGGGGGGAATGCATAGGCGAACCGGCGCTCAAGGCGCTGGCCGCGCACCCGGAGGGCCTGTTCAAGGGAGCCCCGGAGAAGGCGCGGCGGGTGGCCTTCCATAACAAGGCGGACCTGGGCGAGGTTGCCGGGCGTGTGTTCGGCTCCGCGCGTCAGGGCTGGTTCCTGAGCCTGGAATAGTCCTCCGGGGTGTCCACGTCCGCCAGGACGGCCGGATCGTCCACATCGAGATAATCCACGGGAGCGTCCGGGCGGATAAGCAGAGGCCGCGCCCCGGTGTCGCCTTCGAGTTCAAGCACTTTATCGAACCACTGTGCCGGGATGATCACCGGGTTGCCGCGCCGTCCGCCGCAGCGCGGCACGAGAAAATGCCCCGGATTGAACGCCAGCGCCAGCTTCGCAACCAGTTCCGGTGTTACCTGCGGCATGTCCCCCAGAAGCACCATGGCTCCGTCCAGGCCGGGGGGCAGGGCGCGTATGCCCGCCTTGAGGGAGTCGGCCTGACCGGGCAGAACTTCCTTCACATCCGCGCGTTGCAGTTGCGTATCGGGGGCCAGGACGGGAGCGGGGCCGGCTTGAGCCGCTTCCAGCGGGGCCGGAAGGCGAATCAAGCCCGGACTCCGGTGGACAAGGCCCGGCGGACCGCCCACCAGCACCACGGGCGAAAGTGCGCAGGCCGCGTCCAGCACCCACTCCAGCAGCATGCGTCCGCGCCAGGAAAGCCGGAGCTTGTCCGTACCCATGCGGCTCGACCGTCCAGCGGCAAGCACCACTGCCGCGATGCGCAGGGGTGTTACGGTTGCGTGCATGGGCAGTCTTCCGTTTGTTACGTTTTGTTGCCAAAGCTGTCCCGGAGCGGCTTCGCGGTTGACAATGTGCCGCAATATCCTTCACTCCCCATAAGAGAGCGCCTCCCCGAGGCGGCGAGCCCGAGCATCAAGGAATAATCATGACCCACGAATTCGACCAGGAACTCGACCGGCTGCGCATCGACTCCCTGCGCATGTTCTACATGGTGAGGGAGGCGGTGGACAAGGCCGTCAGGGCCACCCGCCTGCGCGATAGCGCGCTGTCACAGGAAGTCATGGACGGCGACGAGGCCGTGGACGCCATGGAATGCCTCACCGAGCATCTGGGCCTGCGTCTGCTGGCCCTGAAACAGCCCGTGGCGCGCGACCTGCGCACCATCATGGGCAGCATGCGCATAGCCTCCAACCTGGAACGCATCGGCGACGAGGCGGTGAACATCGTCGGGCGAAACCTCCTCATGCTGGAGAGCGGCGAATTCCAGGACGTGCCCTCGGTGTGGAGCCTGGGCGAGCTGTGCCTGGATCTCTTCGACAAGGCAGCCCGCGCCTTCGCGGACAACTCCTACGACCAGGCCCGGGCCGTGCTGGATGCCCACGAGCAGACCGCGCTCAAGCACATGAAGGCCTTCCGCGACCTGACCGACATCATGATCCGCGAAGCCCGCACCGTTGACCGGGCAGTACAATTGTCCTTCGTGGCCTACAGCCTGAAGCGCATCTGCGAGCGCTGCTTCAACATCTCCGAGAGCGTCATCTTCATCGTCAAAGGCCTGGACGTGAAGCACGGAAACTGCCGTACCGGCGAATAGACAGCCAGGCCACCGGATTTCATGCGCCTGCCGTCGCACCGCGAGGGCAGGCGCTTTTTTTGTTGCAAGGGTGGCGGAGCGTGACGGGAGAGGCCTCCGGCGGCATCAGGGACGCCAGCTCCATATCTTGCCGGGGCAGGATAAACGCGACATGGAGGAGCCTCCGGCTGCCCAAGGGCTTCGCCCTCTGGACACCCCTTACAGGTCTGCGTGTTTGCGTTTGTGCAGAAGAGGCGCTGGTTCCGGGCCTTGAGCGTGCGCTGATCAAAAGAGAACCAGCGCATTGTGCATGCGCGCTGGTTCTCTTGGTTCGAGTCGGAATGCTAGTGACGTCCGCTGCCTGGGCAGCAGGGCTGCTTCAGGCTGATGGCCTTCTCCGGGCACATCTCCTGACAGCAGAAGCAGGCGATGCAGGCGGCCGCGTTCACCACCGGGAGGTTTGCGTCCATTGTCAGTGCGTCCGCCGGGCACTGCTCCACGCAGGTGCCGCAGCCGGTGCAGCGTGCCGGGTCCACCACGGGGCGGCTGGCGGAGCGGTCCTCCAGGAGTTTCTGGATGTGGGAGAGGTGTTTGAGCGCATCCTCGCCCAGGGGCGGGACCTTGAAATCGGGGATGGGGACGAGCTCGCCTTCGATGTCCAGGTCTTCCAGGGCGTGGCTGCCGAGCCCCAGCTTCGCGGCGCGGGTCAGGAACCGGAGCTTCTCCGGGTCCGCGCCCATCATGCGGGCCATGACCGAGTCCATGGCCACGGCGTTGTCGGCGGCCAGCACCCGGCCTATCCAGCGAAGCTCGGTGGAGGCCGGGCCGTTGCCCTGCATGCCGAGCACGGCGTCCACGATGAAGAGGTCCGGCACGCGCAGGCGGAACACGTCCACCACCACGTCGTGGAAGCGCGCCTGCCCGCCGGAGAGCTTGTGCAGGGTGGCTTTCTGCGCGCCGGGCAGGATGCCGTAGCTGTTTTTGATGGCCCCGGTGATGCCGGTGAGGCCGTGGGTCTTGAACTTGGGCACGGAGATGACCACATCCGCGTCCAATACGTCTTTGGAGACGCTTAAAGCCCCTCCATAGGCGGGATCGAACGGGACCTCGCGCGCGTCCAGGCCGATGTTGCGGTAATGGCCGCGCGAGGCGGCCAGCAGGCCGCAACGCTCGAAGCTCTGCTCGTTGGCCCCGTAGCCCATGAGGCCGGGGTTGTCGCCCACCACGATGGAGGCCGGATTCCTGGCCTCCACGCACCGCACCACGGCCTCGAGAATGGCCGGATGGGTGGTGACGGCCTCTTCCGGGCGGGCGGGACGCAGCACGTTGGGCTTTATAAGTACTCTCTTCCCCTCAATCTCAAGCGGAAACGCCTGAAAAATCTTCTCCACCGCATCCTGGCAACACTGGTAGTCGGCGGGCAGAATCATGACTTTATGCATTCTCTCTTCTCCTCATCTATGACCACGGGCGCTTGAAGCCGACGCGAAGCGAATAGCCGGGTCCAGGGGGAGGCTTCTCCCCCTGGCCGCCGGAGGCATCTTACTCTTCTCCCCGCCTCAACTCCAATAAGGAGGCTCGTCAAGGCCCTGCCAGCGGAAGATATACGTCCCCGCCTTTCGGATATTCACCACCGCAGCGGGACGGAAGCTTGCCAGACAGGTTCCGATGGTCCTCACGCTGGGATATACTACACCGATGGACCCGCTCCGCAACAACTCCGCAGCCAGGGCCTGCGAGGCGTAATAGCTGTCGGGATCGAGGCAGGCTGCGAATGCGGCGTCTCCTCGAATGTCGTGAAAGTCGGCGTCAAAGTTCGCCAGGTAATCATCATAGGATGTTTCGTCAGGGTGGGACCAGGAAATCTCCATGTAGTGTTTGCTCTTGTGAAACAGTATTTCTGCCTGACTCGTGGCGAGTTCGCATCCGGCGTACCACGCGCCGCGATCCGGGCCATTGAATCGGCTTCCCTCGGGAGAGGCATGAGTAAACGACGCGTTGACGATCGAATGAAAGGGCATCCCTGAGATCAGTTCGTCCACGCCGATTCCTGGGAGCAGATCGTTCTCAGCCAGCAAGCGGTTGTTGGTGGCGTGGTCCAGGTCGAAAATGTCCTTGAGATGACTCTCATTGTCCGCGATACGGCTGAGGACGCCACCCCCGGAGTGCTTTGACGGGATGAGCCTGTGCGTGTCGCGCAACTGCAGGTGGGTAACTGTGGGGAGCTTCACGCCCCGCCTCGCCGTGCGTCGAGGAGCCTGCGAACGACCTGAAAGGCGGGAAGGCCTCCCTTGGTCATGTACTGAAGGGGGGCTGAGCCCGCGAAGATCCTGTTTTCATTGGGCAGTTGAATCCATGTGTCGGCCAACTGTTCGCCAAACAGGATGTTCAGGGCCTTGAATATTCCCACGATGTAGGAAATCCGCGACAGCTTGTCCTGATCCAGGACGATGCCGGAGGAATCCTTCTTCAGGTTGTAGAACCTGCCGCTGGAGATTCCACCCATCAGGGCCATGGCGTCCGAGTCCTTCACACGCCATTTCTCCATGATGTTGAAGAATGCTTTCATGGCGGAGGGACTCAGGCGCGTGCGTTCGGCCTTGGCAGAGAGGTCGATCAACGGCGAGACAGTGTAGCGTGTTCGCGGCATGTCATGTCTTGCTGCGGCGGGCATGGGCGACTCCTTTTGTGAAGACAATAATCTCCATTATTGGAGTTGGCAAGCATCGATTCGGGACTCGTGTGCCTTTCTCTTCTCTTCTCCCCAATTCCCACACCTCACCCTTCCAGCCCGAACTCCTTCACCTTGCGATACAGCGTGGCCAGGCTGATGCCCAGGGCTTCGGCGGTGGCGCGTTTGCCTTTCAGACCGTTGCCGAAGCGGGCGAGGCCGGTCTCGATGGCGCGGCGTTCCAGCTCTGCCAACGGCATGAGCGGCAGATGCCCCGGTCCCCCCGCGGCGTCCTGGAGCCCGTCTGCCTCCACTCCCCTCGCGCCGTCAGCGCGGTCGAGTCCGGTCCCTGAGCCGGAAGCCAGCGCTTCTCGCGGCTTGGGCGGCAACAGCCCCTCGTGCGGCGTAGCGCCGGGCGTGAGCATGTTCACCAGAAATTCCATGGCGTTCTCGAACTCGCGCACGTTTCCGGGCCAGGAGTAGGCCCTGAGCGAGGCCAGGAACCCGGCGTCGGGCTCGGGCTCGGGCTTGTTGAAGAGGGCGGCGTACTTGGCCAGGAAGTGGCGCGCCAGCACCTCGATGTCCTCGGGGCGGTCGCGCAGGGGGGGCGTTTCCAGGGGGACGACGTTCAGCCGGTAGAAGAGGTCCTCACGGAAACGGCCCTGGGAGATGAGCGTTGGCAGGTCCTCGTTGGTGGCGGCGATCACCCGGATGTCCAACTCCAGCAGGCGGTTTGAGCCCAGGCGGGTGAAGGTGCGCTCCTGGAGCACGCGCAGCATCTTCACCTGGAAATACAGGGGCAGCGCCCCGATCTCGTCCAGGAAGAGAACGCCCGTGTTGGCCAGCTCGAACTTGCCCATGCGGCCCTTGGAGCTGGCGCCGGTGAAGGCCCCGCCGGTGTAGCCGAACAGCTCGCTCTCCAGGAGGGTGTCGGGGATGGCCCCGCAGTTGATGGCGATGAAGGGCTTGGCCTGGCGCGGCGAGAGTTGGTGGATGGCGCGGGCCACCAGCTCCTTGCCGGTGCCGGATTCGCCGGTGATGAGCACCGTGGAGGTGGACTGGGCCACCTGTGCGATCTGTTCCTTGAGTCGCCTGATCCGGGGGGAGCGCCCCATGATGGCGTCCAGGCCGAAGGTCTTGCCGGTTCCGGCCAGGGAGGACATGCGCTGGGTGACCTTGGGCAGGGACTCGAAGGCCAGCACCCTGGCGAAGTGCGGGTCGCGCCCGCCCAGGGCGGCCATGTGCCCCACCAGGGAGAGCTTGCGGCCTTCCAGGGTGAGCTCGAAGGCGTCCAGGTCGGAGAGGCCGTCGCGGGTGCGGCGCACCTCGATGCCGGTGAGGGGGGCGTCCACGGCCAGACCCAGTTCGCGCCGGGCCAGGGCGTTGGCGTAGCTGGCCCCGCCCTTGGCGTTGAACACGATGACGCCCCGGTTGTCCGCGTCCACGATCTGGAGCATCAAGTCGAGAAATTCCGAGGCCTTGGTCATGCGCCGGTGCTCGGAGAGCTTCTGGCCGATGGCCTCGGCCATCTGGGCCACGAAATCCAGGTAGGTGTCGCGATTTTGCAGCACGCGTTCGCGCTCGGCCTGGGTGAAGCAGACCAGGCCGATGACGCCGACGACGTCCTCGCCGTCTACGATGGGGGTGCACAGGGAGAGCGTCTCGCGGCACTGTTCGCGTTTGCGGCAGCGGCGGCAGAGGGGGTGCTCGCGCGGGTTGTCCAGGAGGGTTGTCTGGCGGGTGCGGAGTACGTGGCGGTAGATTTCGCCTTCGTCGATGATGCTCTTGCCGACACCGTGGGCGTAATGCCCGGTCCCGGCGATGCGGATGAAGCCGACATCCACGATCTCCACGTCGATGCCTGTCACCGTGGCGATGACCTGGGCGTGGCGGGTGAGGGCGTCCTTGATCTGGGCCAGCATATGTTTCTCATATTGAGATGTTTTTCAGAATAAGAACGTCAAGCCTGTCGCGCCGTTCCGTTCTTCTCAAAATAAGAAACCGGGAGGCGTTTGTCCACGACTATCAGCGCGGAAGCCAGGGTTGAAACGATCCCATGCGCAACCTGCGGGATGAGCGGCACGGCCCTTGCTGCCGTGGCTTCATGACCAGAACCACGCTCTTCTGCCCGGCTTGCCAGAGTGAATACGACCCAGCCGACGGGCACTTCGCCTGCCCCAAGGCGGGGGACGGACGCGAACACATCCTGGACGGCCGCATCGAGGCCTCGGCGGAACTGGCCGAGGAACTGCTGGAGTCCTGGCGCGGACATCCCAGGGACCCGTTGCGCGCCTTCGCCTGCCTGGGCGCTGCCCAGGGAGTGGCCGGCAGGACGGCGTACCGTGACGCCGCGGTACGCCTGCAAGATGGACTTTCCCGGCTGGAAGGCGCGCCGCTTTCCGTGTCGCCGCTCACGTCGACGCCCAGCCTGGCCAAGGCCCTGTGCATGACCGGCGCGCTGGCCGTGAAGGACGAGACCGGACAGCCGGGCGGATCGCACAAGGTGCGCCATCTGGCCGGGACCATGCTCTATCTGGAAGCGCTGCGAGGCAGCGGCCCCAGGCGGCCCCTGGCCATTTCCAGCTGCGGCAACGCGGCCCTGGCAGCAGCCTGCGTGGCGCGCGCCGCCGGGTATGCGCTCACGGCCTTCGTGCCCGAGGACGTGCACCCGGACGTTCTGCGCCTCTTGCGCGAGCGCGGCGTGAACCCCGAGGTGGTGGCGCGCCTGTCCACCGGAGGCGGCGACCCCTGCTACCTGGCCTTCCGCGACGCCGTGCGGCGCGGGGCCGTGCCGTTCTGCTGCTCCGGGCGCGACAACTGGTCCAACATCGAGGGCGGCCAGAGCCTCGGATACGAGGCCGCCTTGCAGTGGCACAATCTGGGTGGCGGCCCTGGCCACGTCGTGCTCCAGATCGGCGGCGGCGCACTGGCCCGGTCCGTGGCCGGAGCCTGGAGCAACCTGGAGGCTCTTGGCGTGGTGCGCGAACTGCCGCGCGTCCACGCCTGCCAGACCGAGGGAGCCTTCCCCTTCGCCCGCGCCTGGCTGCTGCTTCTGGCCGAGATCGCCCGCAACGCCGGGTGCGCCTTTCCGCCTGCTTCCGGGTACGCGACGCTCGCGGGAGTGCGGCAGGTGCTGAGCGAAGAGCAGGACGCCATCGCCGTCGTGGTGGAATTCACCCGCACCGCGTTCCGGTCCTCTCCGGTGCGCGATGCGCTGCGGGCCGCGGCAGCCAGCCCCGAACGCTTCATGTGGGCCTGGGACGGCGCGCCCCCGCACAGCCAGGCCCACGGCATCCTGGATGACGAAACCTACGACTGGTATTTCCTGGCCCGGGCGCTCCTGCGCACCGGAGGCCAGGCCGTGGTCGCGCCCGAGGCCCTGGTGGCCCAGGCCCACGATCTGGCCCTCGCGCACACCCACGTGAACGTCTCGGCCACGGGCAGCGCCGGTCTGGCCGGGCTTCTGGCCCTGCGGCAGGCTGGCATAGTGCCCGATGACGCCCGCGTGGGCCTCTTCTTCACCGGAATAAACCGCTAATCACCCAAGGACACCCCATGCCCCGCACTCCCATAGCCGTTCCCACCTTCGCCGAGATGCTCGATCCCTCGCGCATCGCTCCCGAGATCCGCAGCAAGGCCCTGGCCGCCAAGTCCGCCGACCCCCTTGACCCCATCAACCTGTTCAACATCACCTGGCGGGACGCCGACGGCCAGGTGACGCACATGGTGCTGCCCAAGGAACTGACCGGCGTGGACGCCGAGATCGTGGTGATCTACGGCAAGGAGTTCCCCACCGGCAGCCACAAGGTGGGGGCTACCTACTCGGTGCTGATCGAGCAACTGGTGCGCGGGCAGGTGGAGGCGGGCAGGCACACGGTGGTCTGGCCCTCCACGGGCAACTACGGCATCGGCGGGGCCTGGGTGGGCGGGCGCATGGGCTTCGATTCCGTGGTGGTGCTGCCCGAGGAGATGAGCGCCGAGCGCTTCGAGATGATCAAATCCTTCGGGTCGCGCATCATCGCCACGCCGGGCTGCGAGTCCAACGTGAAGGAAATCTACGACAAATGCCACGAGCTCTCGGGCGCAGGCCCGGACACCGTGCGCATCATGAACCAGTTCGAGCGCTTCGGGAACTACCGCTTCCATTCCACTGTGACCGGGCCTTCCGTGGCCGCCCTGGTGAAGGAGCTGGGCGAGAAGGGCGTGGGCAAGGGCAAGGCCTCGGCCTTCGTGTCCGCCATGGGGTCCTCGGGGACGATAGGAGCAGGCGACGCCCTGAAGCTCCTCTGGCCGGACCACAAGATCGTGGGCCTTGAGCCCATCCAGTGCCCCACGCTGTACATGAACGGCTACGGCGGGCACGACATCCAGGGCATCGGCGACAAGCACGTCACCTGGATTCATAACGTCATGAACATGGACGCCATGATGTGCATCGACGACATGGAGTGCAAGCTGGGCCTGCAGATGCTGGTGGAGGACCCCGGACACGAGGCGCTTCTGGCCGCCGGAGTGAGCGCCGACAAGGTCCAGAAGCTGGCCTCCATCGTGGGCATCTCCGGGGTGTGCAACATCCTGGGGGCCATCAAGACCGCGCGCCACTACGGCTTCGGCAAGGATGACGTGGTGGTCACGGTGTGCACGGACAACATCGCCCGCTACCATTCCGTCATGAAGAACCTCACCGCGTCCCACGGGGTCATGGACCGCAGCGAGGCCGAGCACCGCCTGGAGAGCATCTTCCATGGCCAGAAAGAGGACTGGATTCAGGAGGGCACCCGGGAGGTGCGCAAGCGCTGGCACAACCTGAAGTATTTCACCTGGGTGGAGCAGCAGGGCAAGACCGTGGCCGAGCTTGACGCGCTGAAATCCCAGGAGTTCTGGGCCAGGGAGCGCGAGTACGTGCGCGAGACCGACCGCCTGATCGAGGAGTACCGCAAGGGGTAAAGCGTCCCTCGCATGAAGATGCAAACATGTTTTCCGGGCCGGGCAGGGGAGGGCGAAGTCTTTCTCCTGTCCGGCCAAGCGTTTGCCTGCTCCCTGCGTGTGGCGAAGGGTCGGCGTCCGTCCGGCGGGCTCTTCACAAGTCCTTTCTTTCAGGCTAATATGGCGAGATTGTAACACAAGCTCAATGGGCGGCACTTCGCCGCAGGGACCTACAACGCAGACAGGAGAGAACGGTATGAAGAAACCCTTTGCAGTCGTGGCCGCGCTGGCCCTGGCGGCGGTCCTGGCGGTGAACGCCCAGGCCAAGACCCTGAAGCTCGCCCTCGACGCCGACCCCCCGCGCCTGGACTACATGAGCCAGTTGTCCGGCAACCTGCTGTCCTACGCCGAATGGGTCTTCGATCCCCTGGTCCGCTGGACCAAGGACATGAAGATCGAAGCGCGCCTGGCCGAGAAGTGGGAACAGAAGGACCCCCTGACCATGCGCGTCTACCTGAAGAAGGGCGTCACCTTCCACTCCGGCAACCCCTTCACCGCCGCCGACGTGAAGTGGACCTTCGACCGCATCCGCAAGGCCCCCGACTGGAAGGCCCTGTACGACGCCTTCAAGGACGTGGTGATCGTGGACGACCACACCGTGGACTTCGTCTTCAACCGCCCCGAGCCCCTGACGCTGAACCTCTTGACCTACATCTTCCCCATGGACTCCAAGTTCTATTCGGGCAAGGACGCCGCGGGCAAGGAAAAGGACCTGGTCTCCAAGACCGACCCCGTGTTCGCCAACTCCAACGCCTCGGGCACCGGACCCTTCAAGGTCACCTCCTACGAGCCCCAGGTGAAGATGGTGCTGGACCGCTTCGCCGGCCACTGGGACAAGAAGACCAAGGGCAACGTCACCCAGATCGTGCTGACCCCCATCAAGAACCCCGGCACCCGCACTGCGGCCCTGCTGTCCGGCGATGTTGACTTCATCAACCCCGTCAACCCCCAGGACCAGGAACTCATCAAGAAAGAGAAGGGCCTGACCCTGGTGAACATGCCCTCCGGCCGCGTGATCACCTTCGGCTTCAACCCTGAAGTCCAGCCCGAGTTCAAGGACGTGCGCGTGCGCCAGGCCGTCATCGCCGCCGTGAACAACGCGGGCATCGTGGACAAGATCATGAACAAGCTGACCGTGCCCGCCAACCAGTTCTCGGCCAAGGGCATGTCCGGCTACAACGACTCCCTCAAGGGCCGCTTCGACGTGGAGAAGGCCAAGAAGCTCATGAAGGAAGCCGGTTACGAGAAGGGCTTCAACATCACCATGATAGCCCCCAACAACCGCTACACCAACGACGAGAAGATCGCCGAGGCCGTGGCCTCCATGCTGGCCAAGATCAACATCAAGGTCGACCTGAAGACCATGCCCATCGCCCAGTACTGGCCCGAGTTCCAGAAGCGCCAGGCCAGCCTGCAGATGGTCGGCTGGCACCCCGATACCGAGGACTCCGCCAACTTCTTTGAATTCCTGGCCTTCTGCGTGGACAAGGAGAAAGGCTACGGCGCGTACAGCTCCGGCTTCTGCGACCCCAAGCTGGACGAGCTGGTCAAGTCCGCCGCCACCGAGACCGACCTGAAGAAGCGCGACAAGATCCTGCAGAACGCCGAGAAGATGGCCTACGACGAGGCCGCCTTCATCCCCCTGCACTACGAGCCCCTGTCCTGGGCCGCCAAGAAGAACGTGAAGCTCGACACCTGCATCAACCAGCAGAACTTCCTGTACCTGGGCGATCTGGTCATCGAGTAGCAAACGCCTGACCGCGGACGATCGGACCCGGAGTGCGGCGGAAGAGACAGGCCGCCGCAACGCGAAACGGACCGGAAACGCCGCGCACTGATGAACAAGCCGGAGGGGCCATGCCTCTCCGGCTTTTTCCTTGTTCGAGCAGCCCCGCGACGCGGGCCGGTCCGAAAACGTCGCACACTGATGAACAAGCCGGAGGGGCCATGCCTCTCCGGCTTTTTCGTATGGTCGCAGAGGCACGAGGGCAGGGCGCACGGCCTGCCCTCGTGCCTCGGACCCCGGGCCGCCGACCATGTCCCGGACTCGCGCGCCTCCCCCGTCTGCCCTCCGGTCGATCACCCGGCTCTTCCGCGATGCTGTCCAAGCCGGTCGGTATCTGCCGGGATTGCGTGGGTGCAGAAGGGGCACCGGGTACATCTCATCGCAGGACGCGGCTACCACCTGCGCCTCCCAGGGCTGAGCTGGGCAGCAGGCTGATCCCTCCATCTTCCATGACCTCGTGAGATGCCGGATTGGCCGGACATGCGCAAACCATCTCAATGCCGGAAATGAAAACGATGCCGCCCGATCCAAGAGGATGCGGCATGGTTCTGAAAAAGCCGTGATTTCCGCATCTTGGTTTCCGTAAACGGCAGCGTTGCCAAGAACCGTGCAAGTCCACTTGCTCTGGACGACCACCGGCAAATCGGCTATGCGAGGCAGTTATTTCTGACTCCGGGCGTCATCAGGCCCGCAGGGCAGGCTCCGCGCTTCGGCTTTTCGCCGATTCTCCCGCGCGGGGCGCTTCACGCCATGCGGCCATCACGCGGCCCGGAGGTATTTCGGGGGCACGCCCCACCGGTAGGGAGGTCAACCAATGTTCGCCTTTTTCATCAGACGGGCAGGCCAGGCCGCACTGGTCATGGTCGTCATCAGCCTGGTCTGCTTCGCCGTGCAGCACAAGATCGGCGACCCCATCCGAGACCTGGCGGGCGAGTCCGTCTCCGAGGCGGAGCGCCAGCTCCTGCGCGAGAAGCTGGGTCTGTCCGACCCGCTGCCCAAGCAGTACATCCGCTTCGTCACCAACGCCGCTCGCGGCGACCTGGGCATCTCCTACATGTTCGGCAAGCCCGCCCTGGACGTCATCCTCCAGAAGTTCCCGGCCACGGCGGAACTGGTGTTCTGCGCGGTGATCTGGGTGCTTGTGCTGTCGTTGCCCATGGGCATCTATGCGGCCATTCGCCCCAGATCAGTGCTGACGCGCATCATCATGGGCGTGTCCATCGTGGGCGTGTCCATCCCGGTGTTCCTCATAGCCATCATCCTCATCTGGATATTCTCGGTGTACCTGGGCTGGCTGCCCTCCTTCGGGCGCGGCGACACCATCGTGCTGCCCGGCGGCTGGACCACGGGCCTGGCCACCTGGGACGGCATCCGCCACATGGTGCTGCCGTCCATCTCGCTGGCCTCGCTCACGCTGCCGCTGTTCGTGCGCCTGATCCGCTCCGAAATGATGGAAGTGCTCCAGAGCGAGTTCGTGAAGTTCGCCTACGCCAAGGGCCTGCCCCTGTGGCGCATCTATCTGGTGCACGCCTTCAAGAACACGCTGCTGCCGGTGATCACCGTGGGCGGCGTGCGCATCGGCACCATGCTGGCCTTCACCATCCTCACCGAGACGGTGTTCCAGTGGCAGGGCATGGGCTTCATCTTCCTGCAGGCCGTGGAGCGCGCGGACACCTCGCTGCTGGTGGCCTATCTTGTGGTGGTCGGTCTCATCTTCGTGGGCGTGAACACCGTCGTCGATCTTGTCTACGGGCTGGTGAACCCCATGGTCCGGGTCGCGGGGAGGAAATAGACGTGCTTGCCAAATGGACTGCCTTCAAGAATTCCTGGTTCCTGTACCGCTTCCTGCGCGACCCCGTGGCCGTTTCCTGCACCGTCGTCCTGTTCGTGATGGTCGCTGCGGCCTTCCTCGCGCCGGTCGTCGCGCCCCATGACGTGTACGACGCCACCAACATAGACATCCTGGACGCGCGCACCGCGCCCATGTGGATGGAGGGCGGCTCATCCACCTTCATCCTGGGCACGGACCAGCAGGGGCGAGACCTCCTTTCCGCCATGCTCTACGGCATGCGCACCTCCATCATCATCGGCCTGGGGGCCACCATCCTGCAGTGCCTGATCGGCGTGGTGCTGGGCCTCACGGCGGGCTACGCCGGGGGCAAGACCGACGCCTTCCTCATGCGCATGGCCGACGTGCAGCTCTCCTTCTCCACGCTCATGGTGGCCATCATCATAAGCGTGTTGGTGGACGTGCTGCTTGGCAGGCACGCCCTGGCGCTGCGCGAACAGCTGGCCGTGCCCATCCTGGTGCTGGTCATCGGCTTGGCCGAGTGGCCCCAGGTGGCCCGCACCGTGCGCGCCTCGGTGCTGGGCGAGAAGAAGAAGGAATACGTGGAGGCGGCCCGGGTCATCGGCCTGCCGCCCCTTCGCATCATGTTCAAGCACATCATGCCCAACACCCTGTCGCCGGTGCTGGTCATCGCCACGGTACAGGTGGCCGGAGCCATCATGAGCGAGGCCGCCCTGTCGTTTCTCGGCCTTGGCATGCCCGTCACGCGCCCGTCGCTGGGGTCGCTCATCAAGACCGGCTTCGAGTACATCTTCAGCGGCGCGTGGTGGATAACCGCCTTTCCGGGCGTCACGCTGGTGGTGCTCATCCTGGTGATCAACCTGCTGGGCGACTGGCTGCGCGATTTCCTGAACCCCAAGCTCTACAAGAAGGGGTAGCCCCATGACGCCAGAAACACTTCTCCAGGTGAAAGACCTGGAGGTCACTTTCGCGCTTCGTTCCGGAAAGTTCCAGGCCGTCAAGGGCGTCAGTTTCGACGTGGCCAAGGGCGAGCGCCTGGGCCTGGTGGGCGAATCCGGCGCGGGCAAGTCCATCACCGGATTCTCCATCATCAACCTCATCAGCCAGCCGGGCTACATAAGCGGCGGGCAGGTGCTCTTCGAAGGGCGCGACCTGAGCAAGCTCTCCCCCGAGGAAATGCGCTCCATCCGGGGCGACCGCGTGGCCATGATCTTCCAGGACCCCATGATGACGCTGAACCCGGTGCTCACCATCGGCCAGCAGATGATCGAGACCGTGCGCGCCCACCGCGACGTCAGCGAAGACGAGGCCCGCGCCATCGCCATGGACAAGCTGGCCAAGGTGCACATCTCCTCGCCCGAGCGCCGCCTGAAGCAGTACCCGCACGAGTTCTCCGGCGGCATGCGCCAGCGCATCGTCATCGCCATCTCTCTCCTGTCCGACCCGGCCCTCATCATCGCGGACGAGCCCTCCACCGCTCTGGACGTGACCATCCAGGCCGAGATCATGGAGCTTCTGCTCGAGCTGTGCGAGTCCGAGCGCATGGGCCTCATCCTCATCAGCCACGACCTGGGCGTGGTCAGCCAGGTCACCCAGCGCATGGCCATCATGTACGCGGGCTCCATCGTGGAGGTCGGCCCCACAGCCGAGATCATCACCAACCCGAGCCACCCCTACACCCAGGGCCTGCTGGCCGCGCTGCCGGGCCTGCAGAAGCGCCGGGGACGCCTGAACCAGATTCCGGGCGTAATGCCCGGCCTCACCAGCATTCCGCCGGGCTGCGCGTTCCATCCGCGCTGCCAGAACGCCATGCCCGTGTGTTCGGAAAAGATTCCCGCCCTGTGCGACCATGGGGCTGTCCGCGTGGCCTGCCACGCGATGAAGTGAGAGTTGCCGCTGCATTTTGGCCCTGGATTCAGACCCCCGGCGATGCTATCGCGGGATAAAATCCATGGAGGTGCCATATGTCGCAGGACCGACTGTACTCGTTGATCAAGCTCCATGAGGGCGAGAGGCTGACGGCATATCTGTGTACTGCAGGGGCGGTGACCATTGGTGTCGGCCATAATCTTGAGGCCAAACCCTGGTATGTCGATGCAGCCGGGAACAAGATTCCAGTGGACCCTGCAGTGATTGCCCTGAACAAGCAGGCTTTGGAGAATAAAAGTTCAGGGGGCGGGGATGAAGGCTTCCTGTATTTTGCCATATCGCAGCACGAGTCGGAAAAGACGTTTCAGGAAGACATCAGGCAGACCACGGCTGATGTCCAGACGAAGATTCGGTTCGCGCAGCAGCTTGATGAAGTCCGTAAAATGGTCATCCTGGACATGTGCTTCAACATGGGGATAGCTCGGCTCTTGAAATTCAAGAAAATGCTTGGGCATCTCGAGCAGATGGATTTCGACGGCGCTGCGGATGAAATGATAAACAGCGAATGGTACGGACAAGTTGGGACAAGGGCCGAAAGGCTCGTCAAAATGATGCGGACCGGCAATTGGCCGCCGGATGTGCCGTGACGGCAATGAGGTGTCTTCAGTGAATGCATTCGTAGATATAAAGAACGTCGAGAAACGCTTCGACATTTCCGGGGGATTCCTGGATCAGTTGAAGCTCGAGTCCGGGCGCATCGTGCGCCGCCGCACCGTGGTCAACGCGGTCAACGGCGTGACCCTGTCCATCGCCCGGGGCGAGACCCTGGCCGTGGTGGGCGAGTCCGGCTGCGGCAAGTCCACCCTGGCGCGCGCGGTCATCGGCCTGCACGCGCCCACGGCGGGCGAGGTCTGGTTCGACGGACAGCGCACCGACAACCTCTCCCCCAAGGACATGCGTCCCTTCCGCAAGCGCATGCAGATGGTCTTCCAGGATCCCTACGCCTCGCTGAACCCGCGCCTCACCGTGCGCTCCATCCTGGAGGAGCCGGTGCGCATGCACTTCCCGGAGCTTTCCCCGGCGCAGGTCACCGAACGCGTGGCCGAGGTGATGTGCCAGGTAGGCCTGGACCCGGCCTGGGCCGGCAACTTCCCCCATGAGTTCTCCGGCGGACAGCGCCAGCGCGTGTCCATCGCCCGCGCGCTCACCGTGGATCCGGAATTCATCGTGGCCGACGAGCCCATATCGGCGCTGGACGTGTCCATCCAGGCCCAGATCCTGAACCTGCTCATGGACGCCCAGGAACAGCGCGGCCTGACCTATCTGTTCATCAGCCACGACCTGGGCGTTGTGCGCCACATTTCCACCCGCGTGGCCGTCATGTACCTGGGTTCCCTGTGCGAGCTGGCCGACGCCGACACCCTGTTCGACAGGCCGCTGCACCCCTACACCCGGGCGCTGCTTTCGGCCATTCCCCGCCTGGGCGCGGACCCGGCCAAGCGCGTGCGCCTGATCGGCGAGATCCCCTCGCCCATCAACCTGCCCCCCGGCTGCGTGTTCCATGGCCGCTGCAAGCACGCCGAGGAGCGCTGCCGCGTGGAGGTCCCCGTGGTGTTCGAGGCCGAGCCCGGGCATATGGTCGCCTGCCACGGCGTGCAGGAGGGGCGGATTTAGTCGGGAGGATAAATCGGTCCGGGAGAGGAGGATGGCCGAGGGCGGGAGTGTGCCGCGGGTTCGTAGTCCACTTGCGGGAGCGGACGGAGCAGGGACAGTGTGCCGCGGGCAGAAGCCTCCGGCGGCCAAAGGGCTTCGCCCTTGTGGAATCCCGTATGGGGTCTCGTGCTTTTGCGAGCCTGGACTGAACAGGGGCCGATGATGCGCCTCCGGGGGGCAAATCTCATCCTCTTGGGAATTCATCCGCCGATGCCCGCAGGGGCAGCCCGTGGACGGGGCTTGCGAACCCCGGCGGAAGCGGGCAGAGTCTTGTTCGCGTACCTTAGCAAGTACGTGCGTTTCCTGACTGAATCCAGAAGCCCAGGACGTCCCGCGATTGCCCAGACCGTGCGCGTTCAAGGCGTTAGCCGCCGTCTGTTTCTTCCTCGTACTGTGCGCCGTTCCCGGCAAGGTACGGGCCTTGCCGTTCGTTTCCCCCTCGCCTGAGCCTTTCGAGCGTCCCTACAATCTTGTGGCCTCGCGCATCCTGCCGCCGACCCTGCTCGCCGGGCCGCATCACCGCGTGGAGGAAGCCGTCCGCAACGACGGCTACATGAACTTCTACACCGTGCGTTCCCGCTACGGACAGTATTCGGTCACATCAACCGCACTCCTTGCGCAGCGCGTGGACGAATTCTCCGCCATGGCCGTCATGGACAAGGCCAATGGCGCGCAGGAGTTCGGCAAGGGCGTGTGGGATGGCGGCGTGAGCGTGGTCATGGGCGTGAAGAACCTGGTCACCGAGCCGGTGAAGACTCTGGGCGAGGCCGCATCCGGCGTGGGCAAGCTCTTTTCGCGCGCGGACGAATCCATGAACGGCAGCCCGGCCAGCAAATACGAAGACTCCACCGGAGCCAAGCTCACGGGGTTCGCCAACTCCAGGCGAGAGTATGCCGTTGCCTACGGCGTGGACCCGTATTCAGCCAACCAGCCCATGCAGGAGCGCCTGCGTGCCGTGGCCGGGGCCGGGTACGCAGGGGGGCTGGCCGCCACGGGGCTCAAGGTGCTCATCCCCGGCGGCGTGGGCATCGCGGTGTCTTCCGTGGGCGGCGTGAATTGGCTGAAAGAGGTGGACCTGGCCCTGCCGCCTGCAGAACTGCGCATGCAGAACCGCCAGTTGCTCCAGTCCATGGGAATTCAGGACAAGGCCCTCGCGGCTTTCATGGGCAACGCCGAGTTCACGCCCACCCAGCAGACGCTTCTGGTGAAGTACTTAAACGACATGCGCCGCGCCGGGAGCAAGTCGGAGTTCCTGCGCCTGGCCGCCCAGGTGGCCGATCAGGACCAGGCCAACTTCACCGTGCGCATGGCCCGCATGTACGCCGGATATCACCGCGCCGTGTCCGCATTGCGCGGTTTCACGCCTGTCGGAGCGCTGCCGGGCGCGGTGAGCGGGGACCGCAGGCTGGTGCTGTGCTTCCCCCTGGACCATCTGTGCTGGACCAGGAACCTGTCCGACCTGACCAAGAGCGTGGAGGCGGCCCTGGAGCGCCATAACGTCACCGGGGTGGAGCTGTGGCTGACCGGAACGGTCAGCCCGGCGGCCAAAAAGGCCCTGGCCGCACGCAAGTGGACCATCCGGGAGAAGGCGGGCAAGGAATTGATGGGCGAGAGCATGTGACGCGCGGGGGGCTTTGGAGCCGGGGGCATGCACTGTGCCCGGAAGGCGCAAAGCAGCAACAGCACCGTGTTGCACAGGAAATAAAAAGGGGGCCTTGAGGCCCCCTTGATGTATCAAGCTAGGTCAGGCGCTTAGGCGGCCTGTCCGTCCTCGCGCTTGGAACCGGCGGGGCGGTCGCCCTGTTCGCGGCGGGCGCTTTCACGGTTGCCGTTGGCGTCGCCTTCGGTGGGGCGGCCATAGAAGCCCTGGTTGCCGCCGCGGTTGTTGTAGGGGCGGGCGGCGCGGGGGGCGTCGTCGCGCTGGTAGGAGCGGTTCTGGCCCTGATCGCCGTTGGGGCGGTTGTAGCCGGAACGGTCGCCTTCCTGACGGCGGGACTGGCCCTGGTAACCGCCGGTGCGGCGCTCATCCTGGCCGCGCCAGTTGCCGCCGTCCTGCCGGTCGCTGCGGGGGGCGGGCCTGCCGCCATTCCCGTTGTAGCCGCCGTTGTCGGCGTAGCGGCCAGCGGGGGCCTGGGAGCCGGTGCGGGCGTAGCCGCCCTGGCCCTCGGAACGGGAAGGACGGCCCTGGTACTGGCCGCGCGGGGCCTGCCAGGTGTTGCCTTCCCTGTCGGGAGCGTGGCCGCGGGGCTGGTCGGAACCGTAGGAACCGGCGTTGCCCCTGGAGGGAGCGCCCGAAGCGTGGTGTCCGTGGGCGCGGTCGCCGTAGGCGGACCTGCCGGCATCGCCCGCGCCGCCGTTGGCTGCGCTGTAGGCGGAGCCGGAGCGGCCGTACTGGCCGCGCTGGCCGTGACCGGAGCGCTCGTTGCGCAGGGGCGGACGGTCGAACTCGGTGTTGCGTTCGGTGTTGGTGGCCGCGTAATCGAAGCCGGGAAGCTTGCGGCGCTCGATGGCCTTGCCCAGCAGGCGCTCGATGGCCCGCACCATGGACACGTCCTCGCTGGTGACCAGCGAGTGGGCCTGGCCTTCGCGCTCGGCGCGGCCGGTGCGGCCCACGCGGTGCGTGTAGGTCTCGGGGGTGTCGGGCAGGTCGTAGTTGACCACGTGGGCCACACGGGACACGTCGATGCCGCGCGCGGCGATGTCGGTGGCCACCAGGATGCGGAAGCGTCCCGCCCGGAAGCCTTCCATGGCCTTCTGGCGCTGGGCCTGGCTCAGGTTGCCCTGCAGGCAGGCGCTGGAATAGCCGCTGCGGTCCAGCTGCTCGGCCAGGCGCTTGGCGCGGTGCTTGGTGCGGGTGAACACCAGCACGGAACCTTCCTTGGCGTCGTCCAGAAGCGTCAGCAGGAGCTTGGTCTTCAGGTGCTGGGGCACGGGGTACAGGCACTGCTCGATGGTGCAGGCCGGGGCCGTGCGGCCGATGCGCACCAGGGCCGGGTCCTTCAGGGTCTCGTTGGCCAGCCCGCGGATGGAGTCGGGCATGGTGGCCGAGAAGAGCAGGGTCTGGCGCTCGGCGGGCAGCCTGGACAGGATCTTCTTGATGTCGGGCAGGAAGCCCATGTCGAACATGTGGTCGGCTTCGTCCAGAACCAGCACGTCGACCCCGGAGAGGTTGGCGTTGCCCTGGTTCAGGTGGTCCAGCAGGCGGCCGGGGCAGGCCACCACGATGTCCGCGCCGCGGCGCAGGTTGTTGGCCTGGGGGCCGAGGCCCACGCCGCCGTACACGGTGACGGTGCGGAAGCGCAGACCCTTGGTGTATTCGCGGGCGCTCTCGTGAATCTGTTCAGCCAGCTCGCGGGTAGGGGCGATGATCAGGCAACGGCAGGAGCCGCGCAAAGGCTTGGGATTCTTCAGAAACCTATCGATGATGGGCAGCAGGAAGGCAGCGGTCTTGCCGGTGCCGGTCTGGGCCAGGCCCATGACGTCACGCCCCTCGATCACGTGAGGCATGGCCTCGCTCTGGATGGGGGTGGGGGTTTCGTAGCCGAGAGCCTTGATGTTGGTGGAAATAGCGGAATGAAAATCGAAATCTGCGAATTGCAAAGGAGATCCTTGGGTTCGTGTTGCAGAGCGATGACGCAGATATGACACGCTTTTTAGCTGCAAACACGGTCAAGGAGGCTTCATCGGGGAAAATGCCGGTACGGCAAATACAGTCTGATTGGGATGGGCGGGACTTGCAGCTGGTCCTCGCCTCGCAGGCAGGCATGCCGGGGCGGGTAACCGCCAGACGCTCCTTCTAAGCCTTTCCTGAGAGGTGTCAACTCCTTTTGACGACCTTATTCATATTGTTTGAGCATGATTCTTCAAGGCGACGGCGCGATGTATGTGTTATAAAAGGTGTGTAATATAACATGGTTGTTCTCAGATTCGTCCTGCCTGGCCGGGCGTGCCGGGATATTCCCGGTCATATTTTCTGGAACCCGGCCGCGAGCCGGGATAGAGAGTTGAAGATGGCCTCCCCGCGTGTGGCGGGTATATTCGCCCGTGCTTGCGGGAATCATCACATCGTGGACAAGTATCCCAGTTGCGGCGGGGCATTTCGCTCAGCGCTCACGCCGTATCTTCAGACGACTCGTCCAGGTCCGGGGCTTTGCCGCGGAACAAAAATGGGCCTTGACCAAGGCCAGCTCTTCTGCAAAAAACCGGAGGTTTTTCCGATTTTTCGTCAACCATAAGACAACAAGGAGCGGGGCATGCCGGTAACCGTGGTCGATCATCCGCTGGTAAGACATAAGCTTGGCATTTTGCGCGAAAACGGCGTGAGCACCAACAACTTCCGTGATCTGGCCAACGAAGTGGCCAGGCTTCTCACCTACGAAGCCACCAAGGACCTGAAGACCGAGAAGAAGGTCATCAAGGGCTGGGCGGGCGAGGTGGAAGTGGACCAGATCAAGGGCAAGAAGATCACCGTGGTGCCGGTGCTGCGCGCGGGCCTCGGGATGATGGACGGCGTGCTGGACATGATCCCCGGCGCCAAAGTCAGCGTGGTGGGCATGTACCGCAACGAGGAGACCCTGGAACCGGTGCGCTACTACGTGAAGCTGGCCAAGGCCATCGAGAAGCGTACCGCGCTGATCCTCGACCCCATGCTGGCCACCGGCGGCACGCTCATCGCCACCATCGACCTCCTCAAGGAAGCCGGGTGCAAGAAGATCAAGGGCCTGTTCCTGGTGGCCGCCCCCGAAGGCCTGGCCAGGCTGGAGGCCGCCCACCCCGACGTGCACGTCTACGTGGCCGCCATCGACGAGAAGTTGAACGACGTGGGCTACATCATCCCCGGCCTCGGCGACGCGGGCGATAAAATCTTCGGCACCAAATAAGGAGTCCGTCACATGGCGCAGTCACTTCCCACCGATTACAAGCTCCGGGCGCGCGACTTCCCGGTCGGCGCGCAGATGCTCTTCGTGGCCTTCGGCGCGCTGGTGCTGGTGCCCCTGCTCACGGGCCTGGACCCCAACGTGGCGCTCTTCACCGCCGGCGTGGGCACGCTGATCTACCAGGTGCTCACCAAGTTCCAGATCCCCATCTTCCTGGGCTCCTCCTTCGCCTTCATCGCCCCCGTCATGCTCTGCATGCAGCGCTACGGCATGGCCGCCACCCTGGGCGGCCTCGCTTCCGTGGGCGTCATGTACATGCTGTTCGCCTTCATCATAAAAGCCAGGGGCACGGCCTTCCTGAAGCGCTTTCTGCCCCACATCGTCACCGGTCCGGTGATCATGGTCATCGGCCTGATCCTCGCCCCCGTCGGCGTGTACATGGCCATGGGCAAGACCGGCGACGGAGCCAAGGTGCTCTATCCCGAGAACCAGGCCATGATCATCTCCATGATCTCCCTGGCCGTCACCGTGCTGGTGGCCATCAAGGGCAAGGGCATCCTGAAGCTTATCCCCATCCTGTGCGGCATCATCGCGGGCTACGCCGTGAGCCTGGCCATGGGCATCGTGGACTTCGCCCCCGTGGCCGCCGCCCCCTGGTTCAAGCTGCCAAACTTCGTCACCCCCACCTTCAGCCTCGAGGCCATCCTCATCATCATGCCCGTGGCCATCGCGCCCATCATCGAGCATATCGGCTCCATCCTGGCCATCGGCTCGGTCACCGGCAAGAACTACATCGACAAGCCCGGCGTGCACCGCTCCCTCATGGGCGACGGCGTGGCCACCACCCTGGCCGGTTTCCTGGGCGGACCGCCCCTGACCACCTACGCCGAAGTCACCGGCGCGGTGTCGCTCATCAAGATCTACAACCCCGCCCTCATGACCTGGGCCTCCATCACCGCCATCGGCCTGGCCTTCATCGGCAAGCTGGGCGCGCTGCTCCAGACCATCCCCGCCCCAGTCATGGGCGGCATCATGCTGCTGCTGTTCGGCGCCATCATGGTGGTGGGCCTCAATTCGCTCGTGCAGGACGGACAGGACCTGATGAAGCCGCGCAACATGGTCATCGTGGCGCTCATCGTGGTGCTCGGCATGGGCAAGATGAGCTTCTCCTTCTGGGGCATCCACCTGGAAGGCATCGGACTGGCCGGCGTCGCCGGCGTGCTGCTGAACGCGCTGTTGCCGCGCGACAGGGCGGAAACGGAGAGCTAGTGTCGCGTTTTTGAAACACATGAACATGTGTTTCAAAAATAAAAAATCATGGTTCTCTTGGTTTGGAGCAGTCGTCGTGCGGGGGGGCGCTGCTTAGGCAGGATCGGGCTCCGCCCGAGTCCCGCCGGGCTCCGCCCGGACCCGGCAGGGCGCTGCCCTGCACCCTCCAGGGGAGAAGCCTCCCCTGGACCCGGCTATTCGCTTCGCTTCGTATGCACAGGGCCGGACCTGGATCGATCGATCCTGGTCCGGCTCTTTTTTTTTGAGCCGCGAGGGGTATTTCGACACCCGATTGATCCTATTTTTGTTTCCGCTGGATTTGCCGACATGAAAGGGTCATACTGAGTGCCTGCGACGGCGGCGCTTTGGCCGTAATCCAAAACGAAAAGGACCCTTCATGCGTAAATTTGCTCTGATCGCAATCGTCACCGCCCTGGCCCTGGGCACGTCAATGTCCGCCTATTCCGCTGTCACCAAGGAAGACCTGCGCAAGGCCTTGAAGGAAAATCCCGAGATTCTGCTGGATGTTCTGCGCGAACACAACATCGAACTGTTTGAAATCGTGGACTCGGGAATCAAGGCCAAGCGCGCCGACGAGGTGAAGAAGCGCCGCGAAGCCGAGCTGGCCAAGCCCCTGACCCCGGTGGTGGATGTGGCCCGTGTGGTCGTGGGCAGCCCGGACGCCCCCGTGACCATTGTGGAGTATTCGGATTTCCTGTGCTCGTACTGCGCCAAGGGAGCCAAGACGCTCGATGCGGTCATGGCCGCGCATCCGGGCAAGATCCGGGTGGTGTTCAAGCACATGCCCAGCGACGATACCTCCATCAAGGCCGCCCTGTACTATGAGGCCATCCTGCTCCAGGACCGTGAGAAGGCCAGGAAGTTCCACGATCTGGTTTTTGCGGCGCAGGACGAGGTTCACAAAGGCAAGGAAGACGCGCTCAAGAAGCTGGCCAGGGAAGCCAAGGCCGACATGTCCCGCCTGGCTGCCGACGTGAACGGCAAGGAAGTGATGGCGCGGCTGAACGCGGACGAAAAGGAGTCCCGCCAGTACGAGATCCAGGGGACCCCCGCCTATGTGGTCAACGGCGTGTCCATCCGGGGCGCGCAGCCCCAGGCGGAGTTCGAGGAAGTCATCAACCTGACTGCCGGGAAGAAGTAGCCTAGTGTCGCGATTTTGAAAGACATGAATACGAGGCTCATGCAAAAGTCATCGCCAGCCGCCACCCGACCCCACGTGCGACTGGGTAACTTGACGGGATAATTGCGGATTCCAAAGGGCGCAGCCCTTTGGCCGCCGGAGGCGTTCCCCAACTGCGATTTTTGCACGTTCCTCATATGGTTTTCAAACTGTAAATAGTGGTTCTGGCTGGTCGCCTTGATAATCCGAATGGACGGACTTTGAGGATGCAATATTGGCTGGGCTCCGCCCAGACCCGGCAGGGCTCTGCCCTGCACCCGCCAGGGGAGAAGCCTCCCCTGGACCCGGCTATAAGCTTCGCGTCGTGCGCGGGCGGCCGGACCAGGATCGACATGATCCTGGTCCGGCCGCCTTATGTTTCGCGCAGGGGTCATTTCCTGCCCATGCCTCTTTCTGGTCGAGGACCGGGCGACGTTCTTTAAGAGTCCGAAAGTTCCTTGAGCACCTCGCGCAGGTGGTCGATGTGGAATTGCAGGTGGAAGTCCCCCAGTCCGAAGATCAAGCCTCCCAGGGTGGGGTATTCCCCCAGCGGCGATTCCTTGAGCATGGGGATGCGCGCCGTGCGCGAAAGCTGCTCCCGGGAAAGCGACGCGGCGAAATCGGCTATCCGCCCGTATTCTTCCTGGGCTTCGCTGGCGAGTTGCGCAAAGGATGCTTCGGCCCGTTCGGGAGTGAAGAAGGGATTCTCGGGGGTCAGGTCGAGAGTGGGAATATCTTCCTCAAGGAACCTGCGCATCACCGCGACGTGAGCGTTCTTTCCCGGCCCGATCAGGTGCGAAAGGATTTCCTTGGGCGACCACCGGCCCTCGGGGGATCGGGATGCGACGGCTTCGTCCACGCCCTGGCAGGCTTTTGCAAGCTCCGACATCTTCTGCCGCACCACGAGCGACAGCTGCTCTCCGGTCAAATTGGCCATGTCGTGTCACCTCCGTGAGCATGCCGTATCCGGCATGCGATGGCGCCACGCTACACTTTTTTTCGTGGGGCCCGCAAACACGCCGTGAAACGGGACGGCACTTTACGCGAAGCCCGTTGAGGGTCCAGGGGGATCATCCCCCTGGCGGGAGAGTCCAGAGAGGGCAGCGCCCTCTCTGGCCGCCGGAGGCCTCTGAATTTGTTCTCACTACTCGCCGTTCTTGACGCTCTTGGCGATGGGCTGGATGAACTGCGGTTCGGAATCCCAGGGGAAGAGTATCCAGGTGTCCTGGCTCACCTCGGTGATGTAGGCGTCAACCAGGGGGCGGCCTTCGGGCTTGGCGTACACGGTGGCGAAATAGGCCTTGGGGACCATCTCGCGCACGGCCTTGGCGGTTTTGCCGGTGTCCACCAGGTCGTCCACCAGCAACCAGCCGTCGCCGTCGCCCACCACTCCCTTGAGCACGGTGACCTGGTCGCCCTGGCTCTGCCAGTCGTAGCTGGCCACGCAGATGGTGTCGATGACGCGCACATCTAATTCTCGCGCCAGAATGGCCGCCGGAATGAGCCCGCCTTTGGTAATCGCGTAGATGCCTTTCCAGGGGCCGAGTTCCATAAGCCGCCAGGACAGTGCTTTGCAATCGCGGTGCAGTTGATCCCAGCTGACGGGATACATGCGGTGGTAGCGTTCGGCGTCGGACATGCTAAGGCTCCTGTGTGGGGTGGAAAGTGCTTGGCTCAGTAGGGTATTTCTTCGCGCCGGGCAAGTCCCGGAGGCATGCCGGGGGGCGGCGGGCCAGCATCCGCGCGGGTTGCGGAGCTTCGGGCTTGCCATTGGACGCAAAAAAATGTAGAAAGACAATTGTTTGATAATATTGTCGATTTCTCTCCCGGTTAAGCGGCAACACCCCAAGCGCGAGTAATGAAACGTGGAAAACAACGCTTCCGGCTCCGAAGAATCCTCCACCTGTTTTCTGTCTCGGCATCCCGTTTTTGACAAATCCAAAAAGGTGGTGGCGTATGAAGTCGCCGCCCGGTCCTGCCTGACGTCGTCGAGCGCCGCGCATGTGGATGTGGACGCCTTTTCCTGGATGGTCAGCGACGGGGCGGCCGAACTCCAGGTCCTGCTGGAGGAGTCCGACCGGCTCATGATCAGCGTGCCGGACGTCATGCTGGATGCGCCCGAAGTGCACCTGCTCCCCATGGACTTCTGCCAGCTGGTGGTGAGCCCCGAGCAGACCGAACGCGAGAACCTGGAGGAGGTCCTCTCCTTCCTGAACGAATTCGGCTACAGCATCGCCCTGCGTTTCGACGACTCCTGCCAGGGCTACGCTCCCCTGTTGCGCTTCGCCGACACGGTCATCCTGGATCTGGAGCGCCTGAAGCCCATGGAATTGGCCAAGGAACGGAAGTTCCTGAAAAATTTGAACGTCTCCTGCATGGTGGACAACGTGAACTCCTGGGAGGCCTTTGCCGGATGCCGGGCGCTCGGGTTCGACGCCTTCCAGGGAAGTTTCTTCGGCCGCCCGGAGATCGTGAAGGGCCGCAAGCTCGAAGCCAACCAGCTGACGCGCGTGGAGCTCATGGGCAAGCTCCTGGAAGAAGAGACCACCTACAAGGACATGGCCGCCACCCTGGCCAAGGATGTGCTGCTCAGCTACCGGCTGCTGCGCTACGTGAACGCGCCGGGCATGGGACTTGGCCGCACGGTGGACTCCATCGAGCACGCCGTGGCCATCATGGGCGACACCGCCTTCAAGCGCTGGGCCATGATGGCCCTGGTTGCCAGCCTGGACGCCAGCGCCAAGGGCGAGGAGCTGGCTTACCTCTCCCTGCAGCGCGGCAGCTTCCTGGAAAAGCTGTCCCAGCGCACCGCCTCGTCCCCTCTTGCCCCCAAATCCATGTTCCTGCTGGGTCTTTTTTCCCTGCTGGACGCCATGATGGGCCAGCCCATGAACGAACTTACCCCCACCATGCCCATGGACCCGCGCATCAAGGCGGCCCTGTGCGGCGAGACGAACTCCCTGAGTCCGTGGCTGGAGCTGCTGAAATGCATGGACCAGAACCGCTGGTGCGACGTGGGCGTTTTGCTCTCCGGCAAGAAGATCAGCCACTTCGCCGCCGCCAGGGACTATCTGGCCGCCTCCCGCTGGGCCAGGGTCTGCTTCAAGGCCGGAAAAGAGGGCCCCCAGACGGTGGCGGACTAGGCTGCGGTTTTGGAAACATGATACGCGGTTCTCTTGGTTCAGGTTCGGAGCATGTGTGCACCTGATTTGAGAGCCCTCCGAGCCCGCGCCACCCCCGCTCGGGCAGCAAATTTCGAGAAACCCAACCACCCCGCGATGTGAAGGAGCAATTACGGCGATGATCAAGAATATAGTCATTCTGCCCGGAGACGGCATCGGCCCCGAGATCATGACCCAGGCCGAGAAGACCCTGAAGAAGATCGGCGAGAAATTCGGGCACGAATTCACGGTCAGCTACGAGCTGATCGGCGGCGCGGCCATCGACGCCGAGAACACCCCCCTTCCCCAGAAGACCATCGACGCCTGCAAGGCCGCCGACGCCATCCTGCTCGGCGCGGTGGGCGGCCCCAAGTGGGACAACATCGAGAAGTCCATCCGCCCCGAGCGCGGGCTGCTGGGCATCCGCAAGGAGCTGGGCCTGTTCGCCAACCTGCGCCCCGCCAAACTGTTCGAGGAGCTCAAAAGCGCCTGCTGCCTGCGCCCGGACATCATCGGCCAGGGCCTGGACGTCATGGTCATCCGCGAGCTGACCGGCGGCGCGTACTTCGGCACACCCAAGGGCCAGGAAGTCCGCGACGGCGAGCGCGTGGCCTACAACAACATGATCTATTCCGAATCCGAGATCCGCCGCATCGCCAAGGTCGGATTCGAGACCGCCCGCAAGCGCGGCAAGAAGCTCTGCTCCGTGGACAAGGCCAACGTGCTGGACGTGTCCCAGCTGTGGCGCGAGGTGGTGCTGGAAGTGGCCAAGGACTACCCCGACGTGGAACTGTCCCACATGTACGTGGACAACGCCGCCATGCAGCTGGTGCGCAACCCCGCCCAGTTCGACACCATCGTCACCGAGAACCTTTTCGGCGACATCCTCTCCGACGAGGCCGCCGTCATCACCGGGTCCATCGGCATGCTGCCCTCGGCCTCGCTGGGCGCGTCCGGACCCGGCCTCTACGAACCCATCCACGGCTCCGCCCCCGACATCGCAGGCCAGGACAAGGCCAACCCCCTGGCGACGATCCTGTCCGTGGCCATGATGCTGCGCTATCAGTTCTCCATGGCCGCCGAGGCCGACGCCATCGAGAACGCCGTGACCTCCATCCTCAAGGACGGCTACCGCACCGGCGACATCATGGAGCCGGGCAAGACCCTGGTTGGCTGCGTGAAGATGGGCGACCTGGTGGCCGAGCGCCTGTAAGCCGAGCACCCGTCATATCGGACAAGGAGGGCTTCACGGCCCTCCTTTTTTTTTGCTGCGCGGGCGTTGAGAGTGCACGAATCGAAAAGTAATCCTGGCATGGCTGACCGCATGGGGGCATACATAGGCCGACGCGCTTTTGCCGCGAGCACAGCCCGAGGTTGCCCATGGCTCAATTCGACCTGATTACTCTCTGGCGCATCGGCTCCGGGCTGGCCGATGTCTGGGACGCCGTTGCCCACCCGGAACACTGGCCCGACTGGTGGCCCGGCCTCGAAAGCGCGGTGGAACTCGACAGGGGCGGCGTGGACGGGATCGGCAACCTGCATCGGTTCATATGGAAGGGGGTGCTTCCCTACACGCTGACCACCGACATCAGGACCATGCGCATCGAGCCCCTGCGGCTGATCCAGGGGGCGGCCTCGGGAGATGTTGCTGGCATTGGCGTCTGGCGGTTCGCGGCCCGGGACGGGCTGACCGTGGTGCGTCACGAGTGGCGGGTGCGCATCACGCCCCGTTGGCTGCACGTGCTGTCGGACCTCGCGCGGCCGTTGGTATGCTGGAACCATGGAAAGATAATGGAGTGGGGTGCGCACGGGCTTGCCCGGCGCTTGGGGGCGGACTTCTGTAACGTGGAGAAGGGTGCATCTCCGGTTTGAACAATCGCCGGCAGGCCCTGGCCAACTCGGCCAGGGTGCTGTGCGAGAATGCCCAGGCTCTGGGCGTAATCTGAGTGGCATTGCTCCGGCATATGATGCATGGAGTCCACGAAAGCCCAATAACAGCAAGGAGAGCCGCATGCTTGATTGCGAGAGAAACTACTTCAAGACGCTCTACGAGGCCATCCGTGTCATCAACTCCAGCCTGGAACCCATGGAACTTCTGGGCAGGATAGCCGAGCAGACCGCCAAGGCGCTGGAAGTGAAGGCCTGCTCGCTGAGGCTCCTGGACCGCGCAGGAGCGAACCTGCTTCCCGGCGCGTCCTTCGGGCTGTCCAAGGGGTATCTGCGCAAGGGCAAGGTGGAGGTGGAAAAGAGCAGGCTGGACAAGGAGGCCCTGACCGGGGCCACGGTGCACGTGCGCGACGCCTCCTCCGACGACCGCTTCCAGTACAAGGAAGCCGCCAAAACCGAAGGCATAAAATCCGTGCTGGTGGTGCCCCTGAAACTCGAAGACAAGAAGATCATCGGGGTCATGCGCGTCTATTCCGCCGACGAGCGCGATTTCTGCGAATCCGAGGTGGAGTTCCTCACCATCATGGCCAACCTGTCGGCCATAGCCATCGAGAACGCGCGGCTGCATCAGGCGCTCAAGTCGGACTACGAACTGCTCACCGCCTTCCAGTACCAAACCTTCGAGGACTAACGAGGTCTCCATGCGCAAGGTAAAAGTCGGCATCAACGGTTTCGGCCGCATCGGACGCCAGGTGCTCAAGGCGCTCTACGAGCAGCACAAGGACAAAGCCGAAGTGGTGGCCGTCAACGATCTCTTCGATACCCACACCAACGCCCACCTGCTGGCCTACGACACCAACTACGGCCGCTTCGCCGTGGACATCCGCACCGAAGGCGACGACATGGCCGTGGGTGACTGGCGGGTACGCTGCTTCAAGGAACGCGACCCCAAGAACATCCTCTGGGCCGAGACCGGCGTGGACGTGGTGGTCGAATCGACCGGCATCTTCAGGACCGGCCCCCAGGCGTCCATGCACCTGGAGTCCGGCGCGAAAAAGGTCATCATCTCGGCCCCGGCCAAGGACGAGGACATCACCATCGTCATGGGCGTCAACGAGGCGCAGTACGACCCGGCCGCGCACAACATCATCTCCAACGCATCCTGCACCACCAACTGCCTCGCCCCCGTGGCCAAGATCGTTCATGACGCCTTCGGCATCAAGTCCGGCGTGATGTGCACCATCCACTCCTACACCAACGACCAGCGCATCCTGGACCTGCCCCACAAGGATCTGCGCCGGGCCAGGGCCGCCGCCTGCAACATCATCCCCACCTCCACGGGAGCGGCCAAGGCCGTTTCCCTGGTGATCCCGGAACTCAAGGGCCGTTTCAGCGGCTATTCGCTGCGCGTGCCCACCCCGGCAGTCTCGGTGGTGGATTTCGCGGCCATCCTGGAGCGGCCTACGGACACCCAGGCCATGCGCAATGTTCTGAAAGCTGCCGCTGATGGCCCCCTCAAGGGCATCATGGGGTACAGCGAAGAGCCGCTGGTCTCCTCGGACTACAAGGGCGACCCGCGCTCCGGCATCGTGGAGTCGGAGTTCACCTCCGTCCAGGACGGCGTGCTGGCCAAGATCGTGGCCTGGTACGACAACGAATGGGGCTATTCCTGCCGGGTGGGGGACCTGATCCGCTACATGGCCGCAAAGGGCATGTAAGCCGGGGAGGCCGGAGCTGGGCTCCGCCCAGACCCGCCAGGGCTCTGCTCTGGACCCGGCGGGCTCCGCCCTGCACCCGCCAGGGCTCCGCCCTGGACCCGCTGGGGGAGAAGCCTCCCCCAGACCCGGCTTTCCGCTTCGCGTCGTA
>JBKICU010000030.1:0-188536 GCA_046566965.1 Acidobacteriota bacterium | reverse complement strand
AAGCCGTGCAGATACTGGATGTAGTCCCAGGCGACGCCGCCCAGGGGATAGGTGCAGGCCAGGCCGGAGACGATGATGGTGCGCTTTTTCATGTGCTAGAGCCTCGGGAGGGGTGGGTCCGGGATGGCGGGACGGGACGGCTTGAAGGGCCGGATGTTTCCGGCTCCGTCCACTTCCACGTATGATTCGCCGCTGGTGCCGGCGTATTCGGCGATGGCCGCCGCCAGGGCGGGCATGGCCTTTTGCAGGTCGCTGGTGGGGCCTTTGCTGACGATGTTCAACTTCCAGACCACGTGCCTGGGGTCGTTTCTGGCGAAGCGGGCCATGTCCACGGCCTCCAGGGAGACCTCACGGATGTAGGTGGGCACGAAGAAGGGCCTGTGGGTGGGCCCCATGGCGCGCTGGGAGAAGGTGTCGAACTGGGCGCGGGTGTCCTCGCGCACGCGGTAGACCAGATACAGGCCCAGGTCCGCCTGGTCGAGGCTGGATACCTGCGTGTAGCCCTTGGCCACCAGGGCTCCGGCAAGACGCGCGGCCACGGACTTGAACTCGGCATCGTCGGCCTTGGTCTCCATGATGCCGGGGAGGATGTAGAAGCGTTTTCCGTATGGGACGGACTCGGCGTAGGCGTCCACCTGCATGGTGTAGGTGGGGCCGCCCACGCTGGCCAGGGGGCCGCAGCCGCAGAGGCCTGCCGCCACGGCCAGCAGCGCAGCCAGGACCATCGCCCGGACCGGACCGGACGAATTCGCGCCGCACGCGTCCGCTGGGGCTGTGCCGCCTGAGGCGCGCCCCGGCGGGGCCTCCGATGCGATTGCAGGCCCGCGTCTGGAACAGCTCCCCGAAAAGCGACCCGAAAGGCTCTCAAGAGTACCCATGGTGCGCTCCACTGCGGCCTACGGCGCTTCCTCGACCGCGTCCTCGGCGGGCTTCTTGCCGCGTTCTTTCAGCGGCGCGAACTGAAGCGAATGCAGCCGCGCGAATTCCCCGCCCTTGTCCAGAAGCTCCTGGAAGGTGCCCATCTCCCAGACTTTCTTGTCCTTTATCACCAGGATCAGGTCCGCCCGGCGCATCATGGACAGGCGGTGGGCGATGACGAAGGTGGTGCGGTTTTGCATCAGGCGGTCCAGGCTCTCCATGATGAGGGCCTCGGTCCCGGCGTCCAGGGCGGAAGTGGGCTCGTCCAGGATGAGCAGCGGCGCGTTCTTCAGAAGCGCCCGCGCGATGGACAGACGCTGGCGCTGTCCGCCCGAGAGGTTGGAGCCGCGCTCGTCCAGCTTGGTGTCGTAGCCCTCGGGCATGGCCATGATGAACTCGTGGGCGTTGGCCATCTGGGCGGCGTGGACCACTTCCTCGCGGGTGGCGGTGCGCTTGCCGTAAGCGATGTTGTCGTGGACGCTCATGGGGAAGAGGTGCGTGTCCTGGAGGACGATGGCCACCTGCTGCCTGAGGCTTTTGAGCGTCACGGACCGGAGATCCTGGCCGTCGATGATGATGCTGCCCTGCTGCGGGTCGTAGAAGCGCAGCAGAAGGCTGATGAGCGAGGTCTTGCCCGCGCCGGTCTGGCCCACCACGGCCACGGTGGAGCCGCCGGGGCAGGAGAAGGTCACGTCGGTGAGCACGGGGCGGGCCGGGTCGTAGCCGAAGCCCACGCCCTTGAAGGAGACGGACCCCTTGGCGATCTCCAGGGGCTTGGCGTCGGGGGCCTCGGGCACGGCCTTGTCCTCGGCCAGGACGTCCAGCACGCGCCGGGCCTGGGCCAGGGAGCCGCGGATCGCGCCCATGGTGTTGGCGATGGAGTTGAGCGGCGTGTACAGCGAGGCCAGGTAGCCCAGAAAGATCAGCAGCTCGCCCGTGGTGAGGTCGCCTTCCATGACGTGGCGCGCGCCCACGTACAGCACGTAGGCCGTTCCGGCGGCGGTGATGGCGCCGATGACCCAGCCGTAGGCGGTCTGGAGCGAATAGAGCGAGAGCTTGCGGTCGAAGCTGTGCTGCGACTGGCTGACGAAGCGTTTGCGCTCTTCGTCCTCGCGGGCGAAGGCCTGCACCAGGGAGATGGAGTTGAAGATGTTCTCCACAGTGGAATAGACCTGCGACTCCTTCATGTGGGTCTCGTAGGTCAGGTTGCCGATCTTCTTGGTGACGGCGGAGATGGCCAGGATGAGAAGCGGCACCACGGACATGGCGTACAGGGTCAGCTCCCAGTCGATGCCAAGGAGCACCACGAACATGCCCGCCAGCAGGACAAGGCTGGTGAGGGTGGTGAATACCCCGTTCATGAGCAGGGTCTGCACCGAGTAGGTGTCGCCCATCAGCCGGTAGAGCAGGTCGCCCGTGGGGCGGGTCTGGTGGAACAGCAGGGACTGGCGCTGGAGGTGGTCGAACAGCTCGCAGCGGAAATCCTGCACCATGTCCTGGCCCATGCGGATGGTCAGGTAGTTGTTGGCCAGGGTCACGAAGCCGGAGAGGAAGTGGATGGCCACCAGGGAGATGGCCACGATGGCCAGCTGCGCGCTGGCCGAGAACATCTCCGGGGACACGGTGAATCCCCAGAACTGAAGGGGCTGGCGCGCGATCACCTGGTCCACGGCCAGCTTCAGGGGCCAGGGCTTCAGAAGTTCCAGCCCGCTCTGCACGCCCACCAGGGCCAGGCAGAACAGGAACAGCAGCGTGTAGGGCCGCAGGTATCCGAGCAGCTTGAGGAAAACGGCCATATTCTCGTGGGGGTGTTGTGGTTGGACCGCATACGGGCCGCGAAGGCTAATGCCTGCGCGGCCCGGTCGAGTCTATACGCCAGTGCGTCTAGGATGTCATCTACTGAAGCGGCGCTTCGACGGTGGTGCGGGTGGCCTCGGCCTTCCCGTCCGCCAGGGAGTCTTCGGCGACTTCCAGGGTCTCGGCAACGACCAGCTGCTCCTTCACGGCCACGGCCTCGTCGGCAGAGGCTGCTTCCTTGGCGGCGGCCTTCTTGGCGCAGGCGGGCTCGTCCATGCTGCATCCGGGCTTGCAGGTCATCAGGTGCTGGGACAGCTTGGTGACCATGGACGCTGCAGAGGACATGCCCTTGGCGGTCCACAGGATGGAGAGGAGCGCCGCGCCGCCGCAGGCAGCCGCCGGGATCATGGCCTTGAAGCCCAGGCAGACGCCAGCCGCCGCGAGGCACAGTCCGGTGAGGGCGTAGGCGAAGCCGGTGGGCAGGATGGAACCGGCCAGGCGCACGAACCGCTTCTCCGAGCCGTGGTTCTCCACGGTGGCGCGAAGCGTCATGGCGGTCATCAGGCCGGGCTGCACGCGCAGGTCCCAGGGGGCGGCGTTGGAGGAGGCGGCGTACCCGGTGTCCGTGGAGTGGCTCACGTTCAGGGTGCGCAGCACGCGCAGGATGTGGTCCAGCACGTCCTCGCGCTCGAGCGAGGCGTTGTTCCAGAAGAAGCGGTGGAACTTGAGGCCGCGGCGGAAGATGGACGAGGTGTCCTTGATCTTCTGCCAGAAGGTGTACTTGGGCAGGTTGGCTTCCTCGGGCAGGCCGAGCACGGCCATGTTGCCGCGGGTCGCGCCCTTGCGGCCGGCGCGGCGCAGCTCCATCAGGGTCTGGTAGCGCGCCTTGCCGCGAATCCAGGGCTGGGCCAGGGTCAGGATGGCGATGACCACGCGCGACAGGAAGTTGTCGTGGCTCTTGGGCAGCTTGGCCTGGGCGGCGCGGTGGCCGACGAAGGCGAAGGTGGTCAGGAGCATCAGCGCGCCCACCGCGAACATGGGGGCGAAGGCGAAGCCCGCGCCCAGGGCCACGAAGGCGGCCATCATCCACTCGAAGGACAAAGGCAGGTAGGCGGTCAGGCTGCCCTTGGGTTCGTACAGGGTCTGGAACAGGCCCGAGCCGAACACGCCGTGGTAGATCACCGGACGGGTGGACAGCAGCGCGCCGGAAATGTCGCCGTAGATGCGTCCGGCCCAGCGGGAGTTGCCCAGCACGTTGAAGCGCTGCGGGTGCTTGGGCATCAGAAGCGCCTCGGCGCGGCCGTAGCCCTTCTGCTGCTTCAGGTACGCCTTCACGGTGTTGCGGCGGTGGTGCCAGACCATCATGCCCGCGTGGAAGCCGATGGTGTGGCCCATGTCCATGAGCCTCCAGCACAGGTCCACGTCGTCGCCCGCGGCGCGGTAGGTGACGTCGAAGCCGCCTGTGGCCATGAGGTGCTCGCGGCGATAGGCCATGTTGCAGCCGGGGATGTGCTCGGCGATCTCGTCGGTGACCAGCACGTGGGTGGGCGCGCCGGGAGACACGGCCACGCAGGCGGCGGTGCGGTTATCCTCGGGAGGCGGCAGGTTGGGGCCGCCCACGGCCGCGAAGCGGGTGTCCTGGAAGGCCCAGGCCATGTAGGTCAGCCAGTGGGGGTCCACGTAGCAGTCGGAGTCGGTGTAGGCGATGATCTCGCCCTTGGCCGCGTACATGCCCACGTTGCGGGCGGCGGACAGGCCGAGGTTCGGCTGGTGGATCACGTGGATGAAGGGAAACTTGGCGGCGTACTTGTCGCTGATCTCGCCGGTCTTGTCGGTGGAGCCGTCGTCGACGACGATCACCTCGAAGTTGGGGTATTCCACGTTCTGGAAGCTGGCCAGGCAGCCTTCCATGGTGGAGTCGGCGTTGTAGGCGCACACGATCACCGAGATCATGGGCTGATGCGCGGGCAGCGGGGGCAGCGGGTTGGCGTAGGCGCGGGCCACGGCCTCGAAGGCGGCCTTGGGCTTGCGCTCGGCGTCCACGATGCCGAACTTCCAGTCCTCCACCAGATGGCCGCCGGTGTACCATTCGTCGGTCCAGGCGAAGACCATGGTGCCGGACACGCCCTCCTCGAAGGAGGCGCGCACCTGCCAGTCCAGGAAGTCGGCCTGGGCTGCTTCGCCGTGGCGGATGGAGTCCATGCCGAACTCGGACAGCACCAGCGGGATGTCGCAGGCCACGTTCTGCAGGCGCTTCACGTAGGAGCGGAAGCTCTTTTCCTCGTGCAGGTAGACGTTGAAGCACAGGAAATCCAGGAAGGGGAGCTTCAGGTATTCCGTGGAGGGGTAGTTGGCGTAGGTCACCAGGCCCGAGGGGTCCTCCTGGCGCACGATGGACGCGAGCTTGGCCAGGAACTTCTCCACCTTCTTGGCGCCGCTCCAGCGCACGATGTGGCTGGGGATCTCGTTGCCGATGAGATACGCCAGGATGGCCGGGTGTCCTGCGCAGGCGCGGGCGGCCTCGCGCATGGTGTCCTTGATGGACTCCTTCACTTCCCACTGGTCGAGGAAGCACAGGTGCTGGGGCCAGGGGATGCCGACCATCACGTGGATGCCCGCGCGGGCGGCGGTGTCCAGGAACCACTTGGGGGGGACGTAGTACACGCGGATGGTGTTCACGCCGATGGAGCGCATCAGGCGGAAGTCTTCGGCCACGCGTTCGGGCTCGGGCAGGGGTTCGCCGTTCTCGTTCTCGGGGAAGGGACCGTAGGTCACGCCCTTGATGAAGAACTTCTTGTCGCCGAGAAACAGAAAGCGCCCGTGTACGCGGGGACGCTCCAAGATGCCTTGTCCGGCTGCGCCGCCTTCCAGTTGGAACATGGTGTCCTCACCCTTTCCGGCGTGTGCCGCCGGGATATCGCTTTGTTGGCCTCGCCCGCCCGGTGATCCGGAATGCGGGGGGCCGCGCACACTGTGCGCGAGGAGCCAACAGCAAGGCCTGTGCCAGGGGTGAGCAAGGGTGGGAAGCCGCGCCGGAGCTTAACGGACGGATGGATTACGAAGCCCGGTTACGAAAATTGCCCACGAACCGGTTACGATATTTTCACTTGACGCGTTTCGGAGGAATCCGGGCGAGAAGGCGGAGGCTGCTTTGCGGCCTGTGGAGGCCTCAGGAAGTGTGGTCCAGGAGCGGCTTGCGGTTCACCGAGCAGGAGGCTGCGGGCAGGTCATCGCCCTGGACTTGCGGCGGCTTCGAACCCGCCGGGTTTCTGAAAAGCCCTACAGGCTCCCCTTCATTTCATCCATTGCCTGCGCCGTCTTGTCCAGCAGATCAAGCACGGACGCTGCCAGTGCCGCCAGCTCGCCGGTGCGGTTCTCGCGGGAGGCTATCTCGAGGGCTTGACTGGCCTGGCGCAACGGTTCGGCCTGGAGGGTGCTGCTGGCGCCTTTCAGGGAGTGCGCCAACATGACGAGGGTGGCAACGTCCAGATCAGCCACGGCTTTCTCGAACCGGTCGCGGCGAGTGGGAGCTTCCTCCACGAACACGCTGAACACCTCCCGGATAAGTTCCCGGTCACCCTCCATGCGTTCGTCCAGCCTGGCCATGTCGATGAGATCCTGTTCCATGGATAACGCCTATCACGTCCGTGCACCCGCAAGCAACAGCTATCAAGCGTTCTTGCCGCCTTCCACGTCCAGCGCGGGCGCCAGACGCAGCACAACCTCGGTGCCGTGTCCTTCCCGGCTGGCCACTTCCACCTGTCCGCCCCAGTCCTCCACGGACTTGCGGATAAGCGCCAGTCCCAGCCCGTAGCCCTTGCCCTTGCCGCCTCCCTTGACGCTGAAGAACGGGCTGAACACCCGCTCCAGCACATCCTGCGCCATGCCGCGCCCGGTGTCGCGTACGCCGATCAAAACCTGGCCTTTTTCCAGCGACGCCTTCACTTCCACCAGGCCGCCCCCATCCATCGCCTCAACGGCGTTGGTGATGAGGTGCATCACCGCCCGGCGCAAGGTGTCCTCGTGGGCCAGCACGTGGGGCAGGCCGCCCCCAACGGCCAGGGACAGCTCCAGCCCCGAGGGCAGGAAGCCCGAACGCATGGTCTGCACGGCGTCGCGCACGATCTTCTCCGGGTCCACCTCGCCGGGCTGGTCCGAGCCCGGTCGGTAGAAGCCGATCATCTCCTTGAGCACCACGTCCAGCTTGGCGGTCTCCTCCAGGATGATGCGCACTTTCTCGCGTTCGCGCTCGGTCAGGTTGGGGGATTTCAGAAGCGAGTTGGTGAAGCCGCCGATGGCGAACAGCGGATTTCGTATCTCGTGGGCCATGTAGGCGGACAGGCGCTCCACAACGCCCACCTTCTCGGTCTGCTGCACGCGTTTTTCGCTCTCGGTGCGGCTGGTGATGTCGCGGCGCATGACCATCACGTGGGTCAGGCTGCGCGCGGCGTCGTACACGGGATAGGCGTACTCGCGGAAATACAGCAGCCGCCCCTCCTTGCTCACGCGGGTCTCCATGGACTCCGCCTTGCGACCGGTGCGAAGCGCCGTGTAGAAGGGGCAGTCCTTGGTCTCCGGGTGGCAGAAGGGCATGTCGTCGCGCACGGCCTGCACGTCCCAGCAGGGCTTGCCCAGCAGTTCCTCCTTGGGAACGCCCCGGCGCAGCACCACGTTGCGGTTGCAGTCCACCACGCGGCCGTTCTTGTCCAGAAGCAGGATGTCCTCCGGGACCTCGTCGATGATGGCCTGCAAAAGCACCCGCTGGTTGTCCAGGTTCACCTGGCAGCGCGCGCTTATGGAGGCGAACTTGTTCAGGGCGCACAAGAAGAACGACGCGGTGTGGTCGATGAAACTGACCGCATCCGGCAGCGAGGCCACGATCTTCTTGATCTTGTAGCGTTTGCCCGCAAGCTCGATGAGCAGGTTTATCTCCGGATGCGCGACCAGCATTTCCTGGTAGGTGGGATACACCGGCATGTGCGCCACGCGGGGATCGTGCAGCTTGTCGGTCTCCGGCCCCGGCTCGCTTAATGCCACCAGGGTCATGGGCGGCAGGAAATCCGCAATGGCCGGATTGTGGATGATGTCCAGGATGGAGAGGAATCCCGCCCCGGTGCCCATCATGCCCACGCGGAACTCCGTATCCTCAAGCTCCCAGAGGCAGTAGCCCACGGGCAACTGATCAGCCATGCGCCCTCCCCTGTTCCGCCAGGATCATTTCGTAGAGTTCCTTGACCGTCATGCCGCAAAGCCGCGACGCCGCCCTTCGGGCCACGTCCTTGGGTTTGCCCCCTGCCTCCAGTTCCTCCCGCAGCACCGCGGCGACATCGTCCTGGCCGGAAACGTGCTTCTCCAGGGCCGGACCCACCACCACGGTTATCTCGCCCAGAAGCTCAAGCTCCCGGCCCGCGAAATCCGAAAGATTTCCCGAAAGGAATTCCTCGTGCGTCTTGGTGAGCTCGCGCGCGATCACGCACTCGCGCTCGCCCAGCACCTCGCGGGCAACGGACAGCGACGCGCCCAGCCGGTCCTTGCGCTCGAAAAACACCAGCGTGCACCCGGCAGGCCCGAAGCGCGCGAGCGTCTGGCGGATGTCGCCCGCCTTGCGCGGCAAAAAACCAAGAAAGACGAACGGCTGCGGCGCGAGCCCCGACGCGGACAGCGCCGCCATCACCGCCGACGGCCCCGGCGCGGGGCGCACGGCGTGGCCCGCCTCGCGGCAGGCGCGCACCAGCAGGAACCCCGGGTCGGAGAGCACCGGCGTGCCCGCGTCGGAGATGAGGGCGGCCTCGCCCCCCTGGCCCAGGTGTTCCAGCACCTGGGGGACGCGTCCGGCCTCGTTGTGATCGAAAAGCGACAGGAAGCGCGACGGCTCGATGCCGTGCTGCGCGAACAGGCGGGAAGCGCGGCGGGTGTCCTCGCACAGGACCAGTCCCGCGCGCGAAAGAATCTCCTTCGCCCTGGGGGTCAGGTCCGAAGCGTTGCCCAGAGGCGTGGCCACGACCCAGAGGGTGCCGGGATTTTCGCTCATGCGCGGATTATTTCATGGCCGCCAGCCGATTGCAAGCAGGGGCATTGACAGGAAAATGCGCCGGGAATAGATGTTTTTCATGGTTGACCCAGCGTACAACGTCGGCACCAACGGGCCGCTTTCCGTGGCGCTCTCCCAGCGTCTCATCACCTTCGAGCCCCAGCAGGCGGCCATGGACAATTTCGCCCGGAAGTCTGTCGCGGCGCCCCCCGTCTCCGTGAACGCCTGGAGCAACGCGTTCGAACAGATCGAGAAGGGGCGCATCATCGGGAACGTGGTCATCTAGAAGAGTCGTGTTGAAAAACATGCACATGTTTTTTCAACACAAACACCCCTTGGCTCTCTTTGGTTTGAGACTGGAACAATGCGAAGGGGTCCAAGTTCGCTGGGGGAAGAACCCAAATAAGAGTGAGGCAGAATATGCCTCCGGCGGCCAAAGGAACGAGTTCCTTTGGAATCCTTCATAGCTTCGCGTCGAGCTCGGCTTACTTGCGGGAGATGGTCACCACGGCCATCTTTTTTGTTTGGGGGGAAGAAAGGCCCGAGGCAGTATATTTCACGCTCCCCCACCAGCCCGTTTCCTTGAAGAACGTCTCGTGATTGCTCACGATCCCCATGGGGCAGCTGAACAGGCAGATCAGGCAGCCGCTGGCGTCCTGTTTCGTGGCCATTTTCAGGTTGCCTCCGAAGCGCATGTCGATGCCGCGTCCTTTGGAGTCGGTCACAAGCCGGGAAATGTCCACGGATTCGGCCGAACCTTCGAACCAGACGGAAATCCGCAGCGCGTCGCCCTCCACCCGCGTGGTGTCCCAGTTCTGCATGGTCATGTTGTCGCCGGGCCTGAAGCCCAGCGAGGAGAGAGCGTCGAACAGTTCGCGGGGCGCGACGAAGCCTCGCAGCAGGGCCTTGTCGGCATATTCGCCGTTTCGGTACACGGCGAAATGCTGGAGAGGTTCGCCCACCATGGCCGGGTTCAGTTCGGCCAGGAATGACACGCTCCCCGAGCCCAAATCCATGCGCAACGGATTCTGCGGGGATAGGCCGGACAGCCCGGACGCGGCCCATGCCGGCCCGGCGGCGAGGACGAAAAGGCAGAGGATCACGGCCAGGGCGGAAATCACGCGTTTCATCTGGTCACTCCCCGGAAGAGGGGTTGGCGGTCGGAGGCGCGCCGTCGCCTTGGACGGCTTCCCGGTCCGCTTGGAAAGTCGAGTCCGTGCGCCGCTGTCGGCGCAAAATTTCCACAAGCCGTTACGCCTATTCCACCGCCGCCGCCAGCCTGCGCAGGAGCGACGCCAACCGGGAGGGTTTTCGCAGCGGAGCAGCCCCGGAGGCCAGTTCGGGCATGCGCGAAAGGATCACCCGCGCGGCAAGCTCCGCTCCCTTTCGCGTAAGCCCCGTGCACTGGGCGAAATGTTTGGGCGGGTCGGCCTTCACGGGCTTGATCAGCACCCGGCAGCAGGACGAGCCGTGCTCCTTTTTGAAACGGTCGTGCACTTCGCGCGCAGCCTCGCGCACCTCTTTGGGGTCCAGCCCACGCGACAGAAACCAGGACGCGGCCAGCACCGCGCCGCCCAGCGCCCCGCACAGGCACCCCGCCTTGCCGATGCCCTCGCCGAAGCCCATGGCCAGGCCCCGCGCCTGTTCGCGGTCCAGGCCCCCGCCCAGGCCTTCGTTCAATGCGGTCATGATGGCCTCGCCGCAGTACATCTCCCGGTTGGCGAACAGCGCCTCGGCTCTGTCCGCCATGGATTGGACCAGATCGTCGTTCATCGGTTCTGTGTGGCAGGCGCAGGCGCAAAAGGCAAATTCGCAATCCCGATGCCACGGACCCCGAAGCATCCGACACCCCAATCCTTGATTTGATGAACCAACAGCGCTAGAGTGCGGCAATCTCGATATCATTCGCCACAAGGGTCTACCCGAAATGAACACCCCACGCACGCTCCGCGCCCTGCTCACCGTTCTGGCGCTTTCCCTCGCTCTCTCCCTGTCCGGCTGTGCCGGAATGGACTTCTTCGGCAAGGACGCCCCGCCCGCCTCCGCCCAGGAGCAACAGGCCCTCCAGGCCAAGGCCGACGACGCCTGGCGCGCCGGAAAATACGAGCGTGCCCTCACGCTTTACGGGTTCATTCTGCAGGGCCAGGCCCTCACCCGCGAAGCCAAGGTCATAGCCCTGGAGCGCTCCGCCAGGGCCGCGCTCACCCTGGGCCGCCACCAGGAAGCCCTGGACGCCCTGGACAACTGGGGACAGACCGACCCCAAGGTGAAGTCCACCTGGGAGTGGACCAGCCTCACCGTGCAGGCGCTCTCCGCCACCGGGCGCGAGCGCCAGGCCGAGGAACTGCTGGCCAGGATCATCCAGACGCGCGGCGCGTCCTTCGAGCTTACCGGCCCGGCCGGCATCGAACTGGCCAGGCGCTATGCCTCGCGCGACCTGTCCAGCCAGGCCGCACAGTCGCTGCGCACGCTGCACGCCAAGGCTCCCTCCCGCAAGGAGCGCGCCCAGTTCGAATCGGAAACCGCGCGCATGCTCGGCTCGCTGGAGCCCAAGGCGCTCTCCTCCCTGCTCTCCACGGTCAACAACGCCAACCGCAACGTCTTCCCCTACAACCTGATCGCCTTCGAGGACCTGCGCCGCGCCACCGTGGCCAACCCCGCCGAGCGCTCCCGCATGCAGGACATGGCCGACAGCCTCTCGCGCTCCTCCGATCTGGCCGACCGTGGCCTGCCTGGGCGCATCCTGAGCCAGGGGCTCGCCGCCGCCACCGCAGGCGGCGCCAAGGATGCCCCGCCCCTGCCCGACAAGGACCTGGCCGCCGTGAAGCCCGGAACCGTGGCCATGGCCCTGCTTCTCCCCCAGACCGGACAGTTGCGCGCCCTGGCCGCCAAGGTGCAGGCCGGAGCCAACGCCGCCAGGGACATCCTGGCCGCCCAGGGAGTCCAGGTGGACATCCGGATCATAAACACCGACGACCCCAACTTCGTGGACCAGCTGACCGCCCTGCCCCACGAGGTCACCCTGGTGGGCGGCCCCATGCACTCCAGCTACTTCAAGAACCTGCCCGCCAGCGGGGAGCTCTCGCGCCGGGTGTTCCTGGCCTTCATGCCCGAAGTGGCCGAGGCCGAGGAAGGAAAGCACATCTGGCGCTTCTTCTGGAGCCCCCAGGACGAAGTCAACGCCGTCCTCGGCATCCCCGTGGAAGAAGGCGTGAAACGCTTTGGCGTCATCTATCCCGAGGACCGCATGGGCAAGCGCCTGGCCGACGCCTTCTCCACCGCCGCCGCCGCGCGCGGGGCCGAGGTGACCGCCATCCAGGCCTATCCGCCCCAGGACGCCCCCAAGTGGGGGGACATCGTGAAGACCATGGTCAGGGCGACGCCCACCGGCACCGACGGCAAGAGCTTCACCGCGCGCCCGGATTTCCAGGCCATCTTCATCCCCGACGAGTTGCAGCGCGCCGACCACATCATCGGCCAGCTCCAGTTCTATCAGGCTGACTCGCTGGTGATCTTAGGCCCCCAACTGTGGTCCAGCGCGTTCAACGCTGCCGGAAGCCGCACCAACATAAGCCCCGCCAACTACCGCTACGCCTTCTGCCCCGGCGCCTGGTGGCCGCAGTCCCCCGTGCGCTCCGTGTCCGACCTCAGAGCGCAGATGGCCAAGGCCCAGCAGGGCGAGCCGGACTTCTGGGCGGCCCTCGGGTTCGACTTCGTCCGTCTGGCCGCCGGAGCGGGAGTCATGTCCCCGGACGCGGCTCCGTCGGAGATCAGCGCACGCCTGAACGAGTCCTCCCGGAAGATGGAGTGGGCCTTGGCTCCCATTACCTGGGACGCGGGCGGCCACGCCAAGATGAACATGTTCTTCCTGCGGCCCTCGGTGGACGGTCCCGCCCAGGTGGACAAGGACGGTTTCCGGGAACGCCTGGAGGCGCTCAAGGCCAAGCAGCAGCCCCAGTAGATTGACGGGTTTTCCCAGAGCCCGCGCCAGTGCACGTCCCGGGAAGGCAGAGCCATGCCTTTCCGGGACAAAACTTTCGGCAGGCGTGGACAGGCCTGGCGGGCGCTGCATCGCGGGATGGAGAGTCCGCCCCGTTTTTGCAAAACTTGCGAAACGGGCCGTCAGCGGCTATCAAGCCTTCGTCCGCCATCCAAGGAGCATCCTCATGACTTTCACCCCGGATCAGGCCGCCAAGGTGGCCGCCCTGGCGCGCCTTCGGCTGCCCGAATCCGAACTGGAACGCCTGGCCGCCCAGATGGGCGACATCCTCTCCTACATGGACACGCTGGCCTCCTGCGAAACCGAAGGCGTGGAGCCGCTCTACAGCCCCGTGGAGCACCCCACCCCCCTGCGCATGGACGTGGCCATGAAGACCTGCGAGCGCGCCGACATCCTGGCCGGAGCGCCCGACACCGACGGCCGCTTCTTCGTCGTCCCCAAGATCGTCTCCGGGTAAGGATTCAGACAATGTCCGACATCACCTCGCTTACGCTCACCGGCCTGCGCGACAGGCTGGCCGACAAGGATATCTCCGCCACCCAGGCCGTGTCCGCCTGCCTGGACCGCATCCGGGCCACCGAACCCGCCGTGGACGCGCTGCTCTCCGTGCAGGCCGAAGCCGCCCTGGCCCGGGCCGCCGAGCTGGACGCCAAAGGCCCTGACGGCGACGCTCCGCTGTGGGGCGTGCCCATCGTGGTCAAGGACGCCATCTGCACCAAGGGCGTGCCCACCACCTGCGGGTCGAAAATCCTCGAGAATTTCGTCCCCTTCTACGACGCCACCTGCGTGGACCGTCTGAAAAAGGCCGGAGCCGTGATCCTGGGCAAGGCCAACATGGACGAGTTCGCCATGGGCTCCTCCACGGAAAATTCGGCCTACAAGCCCACCCGCAACCCCTGGGACGTGAGCAAGGTCCCCGGCGGTTCCAGCGGCGGCTCCGGAGCCACCGTGGCCGCGCGCCAGTGTTTCGCGGCCCTGGGCACCGACACCGGCGGCTCCATCCGCCTGCCCGCCTCCTTCTGCGGCGTCACCGGCATCAAGCCCACCTACGGGCGCGTGTCGCGCTACGGTCTGGTGGCCTACGGCTCCAGCCTGGACCAGATCGGCCCCATGGCCCGCACTCCCGCCGACTGCGCCGCCATGCTCCAGGCCATGGCCGGGCACGACCCCAAGGACTCCACCTCGGCCCCGCGCTTCGTGCCGGACTTCATGGCCGAGACGACCGCCCGCACGGACCTCAAGGGTCTGCGCCTGGGCATGCCCGAGGAATACTGGGGCGAGGGTCTGACCCCCGAGGTACGCCAGTGCTGCCAGGGAGCCATCGAGGCCGCCAAGTCGCTGGGCGCGCAGGTGGTGCCGGTGAAGCTGCCGCACACCAAGTTCGCCATCGCCACCTACTACATCGTGGCCATGGCCGAGGCCAGCTCCAACCTGGCGCGCTTCGACGGCGTGCGCTACGGCTACCGCCACCCGGACGCGAAAGACCTGCGCGACCTCTACGAGATGTCTCGCTCGCACGGCTTCGGCGAGGAGGTCCAGCGCCGCATCGTGCTTGGCACCTACGTGCTGTCCGCCGGATACTACGACGCCTACTACCGCAAGGCCGCCCAGGTGCGCCGCCTGATCAGGCAGGACTTCCTGGACGCCTTCGAGACCTGCGACGTGATCGTGGGGCCGACCTCGCCCTTTACGGCCTTCGGCCTGGGCGAAAAGACCGGCGACCCGCTCCAGATGTACCTTGCCGATATCTTTACCATCTCGCTGAACCTGTCGGGGCTGCCGGGGCTGTCCATGCCCGTGGGCCTTGGCAAGGAGAGCGGGCTTCCCGTAGGGCTTCAGATGTTCGGCAGGGCCTGGGACGAGGCGACGATCCTGGGAGCGGCCAACGCGCTGTCCGGGACGGTCGGAGAGTTGGGGGAGCCGAAGGGAATCGAAAAGTAAGAGGCAAAGAGTTTCGGATGCCTCCGGCGGCCAAAGGAACAAGTTCCTTTGGAATCCTTTATAGCTTCGCGTCCATCAGCGATCACCCTGATGGACGCGAAGCCCATTGAGGGTCCAGGGGGATGATCCTCTTTGGGCCCCTGGCGGGTGCACCGGTGCATCCTGACCCTGCCGGGGTGCGGAGCCCCGTCAGTAATCACCGCAGCTACCGGGAGTTTCTCGTGCTCCAAAGCGCCTTCGGCCTGTGCGTCCTGGTCTTTCTGGCCTGGCTCCTAAGCGTAAACCGCAGGCGCTTCCCCTGGCGCATGCTGCTCGGCGGCGTGGCGCTCCAGTTCGCCATCGCGGGCCTGATGCTGAAAGTCCCGGTGTTCTCCGGCGTGTTCATGGCTTTGAACAAGATCGTCCTGGCCATGGAGGACGCCACCCGCGCGGGCACGTCCTTCGTGTTCGGCTACGTGGGCGGCGGCCCCCTGCCCTTTGCCGAGCCCCGGCCCGGAGCGGGCTTCATATTGGCATTTCAAGCCTTGCCGCTGGTCATCGTCATCGCGGCCCTCACCTCGCTGTTCTACTACTGGCGCATCCTGCCCCGCGTGGTGCGCGGCTTCTCCTGGGTGCTGCAAAAGAGCCTGGGCATCGGCGGCGCGCTTGGCGTGGGCGCGGCGGGCAACGTGCTCCTGGGCATGATCGAGGCGCCGCTGCTCATCCGGCCCTATCTGGTACAGATGACCCGCAGCGAGCTGTTCGCGCTCATGGCCACCGGCCTGTCCTGCATCGCCGGGACCATGCTCATGCTCTACGCCGCAGTGCTCGGCGGCGTCATCCCGGACGCGCTGGGCCACATCCTGACGGCCTCGGTCATCCACGCACCCGCCGCCCTGGCCGTGGCGGCGGTCATGCTGCCCGAAACCCAGGCACCGACGCTGGGCCAAGACATCCCGCCCTCCCCGGCCACCGGAGCCATGGACGCCATCGCGCGCGGCACCTGGGACGGCCTGCAGCTGCTGCTGAACATCGTGGCCATGCTCATCGCCTTCATCGCCCTGGTGAAGCTCGTGAACATCGGGCTGGATCTCTTCCCCCACGCCGGGGGCGAACCGCTCACGCTGCAGCGGGTGCTGGGCTGGCTGCTTTCGCCCGTGGCCTGGCTCCTGGGCGTGCCCTGGGCCGAGGCCCATACCGCCGGGAGCCTGCTTGGCACCAAAGTGGTGTTGAACGAGTTCATCGCCTTCATCGACATGGCCAACCTGCCGGCAGGCTCGCTGGGTGAGCGCACCCGGCTTATCCTGGCCTACGCCATGTGCAGCTTCGCCAACTTCGGCAGCGTGGGCATTCTCATCGGAGGGATCGGCGCGCTGTGTCCGGAGCGGCGCACCGAGATCGCCGAAATGTCCATGCGCGCCCTGGCCGCCGGCTTCATCGCCTCGCTCATGACCGGCACCGTGGTCGGGGTGCTTTTCCCGTAGCGCCGCGTTCGTGAAAACCATGAACATGGTTTTCACGAACAAAACATATGGTTCTCTTGGATTGGGTTCATATCTTGTATGAACGCCTTGTGAGCGCGCCACACTGGCCAGGAAAATCGAAAGGCCCCCTTCAGGGCAATGGTGTTCGGGAATTTTTCGTGCTAGATCGAACCCATGCTGCTAGGCATAGACGTGGGGGGCACGCACACGGACGCCGTTCTTGTGGGGACGGACGGTCTGAAAGCCTGGGCCAAGGCCAAGACGAACCACGCGGACCTGCTGTCGTCCATCCGCGAGGTTCTGGGCTTGATCGTGCCCAAGGCCGGGCCTGCGCCCATCACCCGCCTGAACCTGTCCACCACCCTGTCCACCAACGCCATCGTCGAGGGCCGCACCGAGCCCGTTGGCGTCTTCGTTTCCTCCGGACCGGGCATCGACGCGAGCGCCTACGCCGTGGGCCAGCACTACCGCATCATCCCCGGAGCCACCGACCACCGGGGCCGCGTCACCTCCCCCCTGGACGAAGCCGCCGCCCGCCAGCACGCCGCGCGATGCAAGGCCGACGGGATCAGCGTGTACGCCTGCGTGGGCAAGTTCTCGCCGCGAAACCCCGAGTTCGAGGAAACGCTTCGCGCCGTGGTGCACCCCCAGGCTGATTTCGTCAGCTGCGGGCACGAATTTTCCGGCCAGCTGGGCTTCGGGCGGCGCATCCACACCGCCGCCTACAACGCCTCGGTCTGGCGGGTGTTCAACCGCTTCGCCGACGCCGTGCAGCGCTGCGCCCTGGAGTTCGGACTGAGCGCCCAGGTGAACATCCTCAAGGCCGACGGCGGCACCATGCCGCTCTCCCTGTCGCGCACCTTTCCCGTGGAATCCATCCTGTCCGGCCCGGCCGCCTCGGTCATGGGCATCATCGCCGTGTGCGACATCGCCCAGGACTCGGTCATCCTGGACATCGGCGGCACCACCACGGACATCGCCCTCTTCGCCGACGGCGCGCCGCTCATCGAGCCCGAAGGCGCGGTCATCTCCGGGCTGCCCACCCTGGTGCGCGCCCTGAAGAGCCGCTCCATCGGCATCGGGGGCGACTCGGCCATCTCCGTGCTGGAGGGCCAGGTTCGGGTCGGCCCGCGCAGACTCGGTCCCTGCATGGCCGAGGGCGGGCGGCACCCCACCCTCACCGACGCGCTGAACGTGCTGGGAGCCGCCGAATTGGGCGATGTCTCCGCCTCGCGCCGGGGCCTGAACGAGATGGCCGCCCAAAACGGCACGGACGGACGCACCCTGGCCCAGGATGCCGCACTGGCCGCCGTCACCTCCATCCGCGCTGCGGTCATCGATCTTACTCGCGCCGTGAACGACCGTCCCGTGTACACCATCTACGAGCTTCTGGACGGCAAGCGCCTGATCCCGCGCACCGTGTACGTCATGGGCGGACCGGCCCAGGCCATGGCCGGGCTCCTGGCCGAGTCCTTCCCCGAGGAGGTTGTCGTGCCGGAGAGCTACGCCGTGGCCAACGCCATCGGCGCTGCCCTGTCGCGCCCCACGCTCTCCGCGGAGCTGTTCGCCGACACCCAGCGCGGACGCATGCTCATCCCGGGCCTTGACGTGGAAGAGGAAATCGACAGCGACTACGACCTGGACCAAGCCCAGGAAGACGCCGCCCGCTACCTGCGCGGCCATTTGGACAACGCCAGCATCCACGACCCGGACGCCCTGGTGGAGACCGTTGAAGCCCAGTCCTTCAACATGGTGGAGGACAGCGCCCTGGTGGGCCGGTCCATCCGCGTGAAGTGCCAGATAAAACCCGGCGTGCTGCCCGGTTTCCGCAAGGCGGTGTGCTGCGCATGTTGAAAGCCGCAAGTCCCCTGGGCGTGGTGTTCTTCCCGGCCTACGACTGGGCCATCAGCCCCACGCACCCCGAGCGCCAGGAGCGCCTGCTCTACACCCAGGACCAGCTGCGCGAGGAAGGCCTCTTCGACATCGAGGGCATCCGCGAATACAAGCCCGACGTTGCCAAGGCCCATGACGTGGACCTGGCGCACTTCACCTTTCCCGAAGTGGAGGAGGTTCTCACCTCCTCGCACCTGATCTCCGCCGGCGGAGCCATGCGCGCCGCCCGGCTGGTGATGGAGCGCGAGGCCAAACGCGCCTTCGCCCTGGTGCGCCCGCCCGGACACCACGCCATGAAGGTGGTGCACGGCACGCGCGGCTTCTGCACCGTGAACATCGAAGCCGTGATGGTGGAATACCTTCGGGAGCGCTACGGCGTGCGCCGCATCGCCATCGTGGACACCGACTGCCACCACGGTGACGGTACCCAGGACATCTACTGGAACGATCCGGACGTGCTGTTCATCTCCATCCACCAGGACGGGCGTACCATCTACCCGGGCTCCGGCTTCCCCTATGAACTCGGCGGCCCCACGGCCATGGGCGCCACCTGCAACATCCCGCTGCTGCCCGGCACCGGCGACCAGGGCATCCTGCATATGCTGGACACCGTGGTGCTGCCGCTGCTGGAACGCTTCCAGCCCGAAATCATCATCAACTCCGCCGGGCAGGACAACCACTTCTCCGACCCCATCACCAACATGTGCTTCTCCGCCCAGGGCTACGCGGAGCTCACCCGCCGCCTGAACCCGCACATCGCCGTGCTGGAAGGCGGCTACTCCATCCAGGGCGCGCTGCCCTACGTGAACCTGGGCATCTGCCTGGCCATGGCCGGGGTGGACACCTCGTTCGTCACCGAGCCCGATTACGACCCGGAATGCGTCCGGCAGGAGCAGCGCATCACCGACTACACGTCCTCGCTCTCCGACCAGCTCCTCGCCTATTTCCTGGACCCGCCCAAGCTCCCCAAGCATGGCCGCGTGGAAGGGGAATGGTTCATCCGCGACAAGGAAATCCACTACGACACCGACGGCATTTTCGAACGCCAGGTGGAGAAAGTGTTCCTGTGCGGAGAGTGCTCCGGCACCGTGGCCATCGAAAGCCGCGCCGGGTCCGGACCGCAGTGCCTGGGGGTGCAGATTCCCATCAACGCCTGCGACGCCTGCCGGGAAAAAGGACACGAGGTGTTCGAGATGGGACAGCGGTCCAGGAATTTCCGGCGGGCCATGCTGGTGGACAGGCCGGGGAAGAGCGTGAAGCGGGTGCTGATTTAGGAGAAGGCGCTGGCGGGGCTCCGCCCCGGACCCCGGCGGGCTCCGCCCTGCACCCGCCAGGGGGATGATCCCCCTGGACCCTCAATGGGCTTCGCGTAAAGGCCCGCTCCCTTTAAATTCGCGGCAGATTGAATGCCTGAAGCGCGCAAAGCCGCGCTTAAGGCCGCATTTCCCGCAGGTACGCCGCAATGACGCATGCGCAATAGCCAACATGGGGCGACTCGGCTATTCTACCGCCATGAAAGCATCGACATTTCTTCCCGTGTGGACCATCGCGACACCGCTTGCCGCGTGGGTCCTTTTCGCAGGCCTGGCCCTTGGCCTCGGAGGCCTGTATCAGATCCTCCTGGCAGCCGGGATGCTCGGCAGCGTACTGGCTGGCGTGCACCACGCCGAAGTGGTGGCGCACAGGGTCGGTGAACCCTTCGGCACGTTGGTGCTGGCCGTGGCGGTCACCGTCATCGAAGTCTCGCTCATCGTCTCTCTGATGCTGGCAGGCGGACCCGAAACAACCGCGCTGGCACGCGACACCGTGTTCGCCGCCGTAATGATCATCCTGAACGCCATCGTGGGGCTATGCCTGCTGGTGGGCGGAGCGCGGCACCACGAACAGACCTTCGGGTTGCACGGCGTGAGCGCAGCGCTGACCACGCTGGTCGCGATTTCCGTGTTGACGCTCATTCTCCCGAACTTCACCACCAGCACGCCGGGCCCCGCGTACAGCAGCGGCCAGCTGGTGTTCATTGCCGTGGTGTCGCTGGCGCTGTATGGAGCCTTCGTCCTGGTGCAAGCCATCCGCCACCGCGACTACTTCCTCCCCGAAGACGGTGACGGCGACGAGGAAAAACACGCACCGCCTCCATCCACACGCATCGCGCTCCTCAGCCTGGTCCTGCTGCTCGTCTGTCTCGCGGCGGTCGTCCTGCTGGCCAAGGCCCTGGCTCCGGGCATCGAAGCGGGAGTGGCCGCAATGGGAGCGCCGAAATCCCTGGTCGGCATCATCATTGCCGGTGTCGTGCTGCTGCCCGAAGGACTCTCCGCCCTGCACGCCGCCAGGGCCAACCGTCTCCAGACCAGCCTCAATCTGGCGCTGGGCTCGGCGCTTGCGAGCATAGGATTGACCATCCCGGCGGTGGCCATCGTGGCCTTGTCCACGGGAATGACGCTGACACTCGGCATCGACACCAAATCCACGGTGCTGTTCCTGCTGTCGCTCTTCGTCTCGGTCCTCTCGCTGGCGACCGGGCGCACCACCATACTCCAGGGATTCGTGCTGCTGATGATCTTCGCGGTCTACCTGCTCATGTCCATCGTTCCCTAGCCGCCCCAAAAACAAACGGGAGACGCGCCTTGGCGCGTCTCCCGGTACTCTTCCAAACATTCCCTCCATCCCGCGAAGCCCACTGAGGGTCCAGGGGGATCATCCCCCTGGCGGGAGAGTGCAGAGAGGGCGGAGCCCTCTTTGCCCGCCGGAGGCATCCTCGTATCTTCTTCGGCTCTCTCTGCTCTTATTACTTGCTTATTTCTTTCAGGGCGTCGGCCACGCGCTTGCCGTCGGGCATTTTGGCGTCGGGGTTGACGGCGAGCAGGCTCTTCCAGGCGACGATGGCGCCGGGGGTGTCCTTCAGGTCGAAATACTTCACCACGCCGATGTTCAGGCGCGACTGTTCGTGCTTCGGATCGAGCGAGGCGGCCTGCTCGAAAGCTTTCAGCGCTTCATCGGTCTTGTTCATCATGCGCAGCATCACGCCCATGTCGGTCCAGACGTTGGGCTGGTTGGGTTTCAGTGCCAGGGACTTCTGGTAGGCCATGACCGAACGGTCGGGCAGTTCGGCGTCGAAGTAGGTGTCGCCCAGCTTGGCCCACACGGCGGGGTCGTTGGGCGTTTTTGCGGCCTGCTCTTCCATGGCCTTGGCCTGGGCCATGAGCGGCGAGGTCATGGGGTTTGCGCCCTGCTGGCCGGGCATGCCTCCGGGCATTCCCGGGGGCATCTGCGGACTTTGCTGCATGCCGGGTTTGCCGCCCTGCAACGCGTCCTGGTTGAAGACGACCACTGCGCCCTGCCATCCCATGAAGACGCCTGCCAGAAGCATGGCCACGGCGAAAACGCCCGCATTTCGTTTGAGGACCATTCCCGGAGGGGTCTGGTCTGCGTCCTGCCTGTTCTGCGGGGCGGCCTTGGTCTTCTGCATGCTGTCTCCTCGGTTGTTTTGGGTGCCGATGATGAGGGCGGTCCGCTACTGGGCGGACTGGCTCTCGGTCTTGCCGTACTTGGGGTTGAGCGCCGCCTTGGACAGGAAGTAGTCCACGGTGAGCTTCTTGTTGCGGTAGATCTTGTCCCAGTAGTAGGTGGGCGGGTCCTTCCAGACAAGCCGGTCCTTGACGCCGTCCTGGAAGACGGCCTCCACGGAGGGGTCCGGGCAAGTGGCCGTGCCGCCCTGCAGGGTGACCACGGCCACGAAGGTGAGCGACTTGAAGGTGTCGTGCAGGTCCTTTGAGCGCAGACGGTTCACGTAGCGGCTGTCCTGCTCGGTGATGCTGGAGAGGTCGATGTCGCCGCGGAACTCCGCCTTGTCCGGCCCGAGCACCTTCCAGGAGCGCGAGGAGAAGAAGGCGTAGGAGTCCAGGGCCTGCCCCAGGGACACGGACGCGTTGAACTTGAGCTTGGCGTCCTTGAAGGGGGCCGGGTCGCCGGAGTCGGCCGACGACGCACCGGAAGGCGTTGCAGACGTGGCGGTTGCCGAGGGCGAGGCCTCCAGGCCCTTTATGTCCAGCTTGCCCAGCGGCAGGGTGAACACCGGCGCCTGATCGTTGAAGATGAGCATCTGCCCCATGATTTCCACGGCCAGTTTGCGTTCCACGGCCTGGTCCAGCGCTGCGCGGGTGGCGGGCTGGAAGAATTCACGGTCGCCGATGACGATGTACTTGTTGTTGGCCAGGAGCAGCCGGTAGGTGCTGGTCTGCCCCTCGGCGGCCACGACGACCTTGCCGGCGCGGGTGACCTGCATCTCCTTGATCAGCCTGGCCTGGGCCGGATCGCTCAAGGGTCCGGCGAAGAGCGCGGCGGCCAGGGCCAACAGGAAAAAGCGTCTCATATGCGGGTTCCTCGTCATTTAGAAGCCTGTGGCCGCCACGGGGGTGCCCCCGGGCGCGGACGTTTCCAGATCGATTCTCGATTCCAGGGCGTCCAGGCAGTGCACGGCCAGGGCCTGGGCTCCTGCTGTGGTCAGATGGACGCCGTCGCGGGCGCGCAGGATGGCCCCGGCTTCAACATCCGGCTTGGAGAAGGCGAAGCCGCCGCCGGAATCGGCGAACAGCGCCCAGGTGTCCACGTAGTGGCAATCGCGCCCGGAAGCCATCACCTTGCGCGCCAGGGCGTTGATGTGCCTGAGGTCGCGGCTGAGATCGGGATCGGCCATGATGGGCGCGCCCATCCAGAACACGGTGGCCGTGGGGTTGTGGGTGCGAACGATGTCCACGATGCGCTGGATTCGGGCCATGTAGGCCTTGTTCCATTCGTGAGTGGCGTAGGGGATCTGGGAGCCGTCCTGCATGCGCAGGGGCTTGTTGTCGTTGGCGCCGAGCATGACGACCACAGCGTCGGGCCGGTAGCGCCGGGCCAGGTCCTCCATGTGGCGGTCCCAGTCGAAGAAGTCCGGGCGGGCAAGACCGGATGAGACCTTGCCGAGCTTTGCAAAGCCCAACTGGGGGCGCGAGGCCAGAGTCTTTTCCAGTTCCGACGCCAGGCCAATGGAGAGGGAATCTCCGGCCACGGCCAGGGTGGCGATCTGACGGCGGGGCAGACGGTTGGTGAAAAGGTCCTTGGGGCCGAGTTTCGGACGCTCAAGGGCGGCCAGTGCCTGGGACTTGCGGTTGGATTTGGCGAAGGCCGAGTTCTCTGCGCCGTCCAGACCGGCACACCCGCCCAACAGCATCCATACCACAACCAGCAAAAGCTTGCGGGAAAAGGATGAAAAACGCATTGCGCCTCCGTTTGACCCCAAAAGGGGCCGCCGTCAAGGCCGGAGAGCCTGCTGACGGTCGCCCGGGGCCGCAAGCGCGGCCTGGGCCACCTGCTTCGCGCCTTTGGGGCGGAGCTCGATGATCTCCTCCACGTCACGCAGGAAGGCCTTGACGATGATGTCTCCGCCCGCCTTGGAGAAGTGGACCTTGTCCCCCTCGCGCACCCGGACCTTGTGTCCGGCCGCATCCTGGATGTGCTGGGCGTAGCTGCCCTGCGGTCCGGAAAGGAGCTCCCAGGTGGAGAGGAAACGGCCATGGGAGGAACCCTGGCAGGCCGCGCGAACGATGGTGTTCAGGGCACGGCTCTTGTCGGAAAGGTCCTGGTCCCCCATGACGGGCAGACCTATCCAATACGATGTCACGCCGCGTTCGTCCATCACGGAAAGAAATTTTGCCAGTCTCGCTTCGTAGGCGGCGCGGCGCTTGTCCGCGGCGGCCGCCGGTTCGGGGGCTTCCGGGTCCAGGCTCAGGTACTTGGCGTCGTTGGCTCCCATCATGACCACCACCAGCTTGGGATCGTATTCGGCCATGAACTGGCGCAGGGCCTGCTCCCAGTTGTAGTACTGGGGATTCTGGAGCCCGCTTGCGATCTTGCCCTTGGGGATCATGGTCAGGCCGTCGAACTCCTTGAGGGCCTTCTCCAGACTGACGGCCAGGGTGACGGCCAGGGAGTCGCCGACTACCAGCACGTTGCAGGGCGGGACCAGCTTGGGCTGGGCCTTGGCCTGTTGGACTGCCTGGCCAGCAGTTCCGGAGGCGGGCGGAACGTCCCGCGTGGCCGAGGCCAGCGCCATGCCCGCGGGAGCGGGAGGCGCGGCGTCCACCAGGGCGGCCTCGCTGCACCGGTAGGTCTTCTTGTAGGTGCCGCCGAACATGCCCGAGGTGGAGCAGTCCAGGGCCAGCCCAAGCCCGGTGAGACCAAGGGCCGAATGCAGCGATTCGCCGCCGTTCACCACGGCGGCCAGCCCCTCGGGCAGGCCGTCCGCGAACTTTCCTGTCAGCCAGGGGTCTATGCGGTCGAACTGCAAAAGCACTCCCACCGCCAGAGCCGCCGCGTATATCGCTATGATGCGTCCGCCTTTCATGGCACCGAACACCTCTCGCCTTGTGTCGCGTCCCAGGAATGGATGGATATGTCTTCCTGGGATAAAGCCAATACTTTCAAGATATTACCCTCAAAACAAATGGACATTCATTTTGAGGACGCCACCCTAGAATGAAAAATAGATGAACGGCAACACGCCGTCGGGCCCCATGCGCACGATCAGCGCTCCAAGCGCTCCAAGCGCCGCGGCCATGGCCGGGGCTGGAAGACGCGACAGCCCGGCCGGACAGGTGCGCAACAAGTCCAGGCGCAACGCCTGGAACCCGATCACGCCAAGGGTGATCACCGTGAGGGTGACGGTGGGCCCGGTTCCTGTGGCGTCGAAGCTGACGATGCGTCCCAGCACCTGTGCGGCGGTGGCGAAGTCCGGGGCCGCGAAGAACACCCAGGCCAGGGTGACGAACCCGAAGGTGCAGGCCCAGAAGGCCGCGTCGCGAAGGCGCGCCTGCCAGCCTGTGAGCGTAGCGCCCACGCGCCCGGCCAGGGCGTGCGTGACCATGAGCCCCACCCCGTGCAGCGCGCCCCAGGCCAGGAAGGTCAGGCTCGCGCCGTGCCACAGGCCGCCAAGGCCCATGGTGAGGAGCAGGTTCAGGTTGCGCCGCACCGGCGCGCAGCGGCTGCCGCCAAGCGGGATGTACAGATAGTCGCGCAGCCAGGTGGAGAGGCTTATGTGCCAGCCCTGCCAGAATTCGCGCAGGCTGCGGGCCTTGTAGGGCTGGTTGAAGTTGTCGGGAACGCGAAGCCCCAGGAGCCCGGCCAGGCCCTGGGCCAGGTCGGAATAGCCGGAGAAGTCGCAGTAGATCTGGGCGCTGTAGCCCATCACGCCCACCAGGGCTCCCAGGCTCGAGAAGTCGTCCGGGGCGCTGAACAGCTGGCGGGTGACGTGCTCGGAGATGTAGCTGGACAGGGCCACCTTCTTGAAAAGCCCCACGATGATCAGCCAGAAGGCCTGGTTGGCGTCGGTCCAGGAGGGTTCGGCGGCGTGCAGCTGCGGGATGAAGTCCCTTGCGCGAAGGATCGGCCCGGAAAGCACCGTGGGGAAGAAGGCCATGAACAGGAGCACGTCCAGGGGCGAGCGCACGGCCTCGCCCGGGCGGCGGAACACGTCCACCACGTAGCCGATGCCCTGGAAGGTGAAGAAGGAGATGCCCACAGGCAGGACCAGGGCCAGCTCCGGCAACATCCCCGTGAGCTCCGAGGCCAGCCCGTAATACTTGAAGAAGCACAGCTCCCCCAGCACCACGCCGAGATAGGCGGCCACGAGACCTTTGGCCTTCCGGGAGGGCGGCTGCCCGCCCGCCTCGCCCGCCAGACGGGCCAGACCAAGGGCCGTGCCCCAGGTGGCGAGGCTGACGCCCAGGAGCAGCACGGCGAAACCGGCATGGAAGCCCGCGTAGAAGATATACGACGCCGCCAGCATAAGGGCGCGGAACGCTGTGGCATACGGACGAAGGGTCCAGGCCAGGGCCAGGACGATCAGGAAAAAGGCTGCGAATTCGAGGCTAAGGAGCTGCATGGTGGGCAGAGGCGCAAATCATGATGAGATCCTGGGGATGGTTCCTGGAAACGACGGGCTTGACGCAGCCTCGCGCGTGTTACACTCTTTCGAACGCGCCAGCCCCTTGCGGTGCGGCGCACTGCACCAGACAATCAATAAAATCAGACGGTTGAAACGGCCGCTTCCTGAAGCGGAAGCACCCTCTCGGCTTATGGGCGCATTTTACGCCACACGACGAAAAAGGCAACCGCCAACCAGCCGCCCCGGAGTAGCCCACATGGAAGACCTTCTTCGCGAACTGATCACTGTCAACAAAGAAATGCTGAACGAAATCAGACAACTGCGCTATTCCCTGGAACGTGCCGGACAGGCTGCTCCCAAAGGGGCCGGAGCAGTTTTCGAGTCGCCAAGCCAAGTTAGGGATTTGAAGCCGATTTTCGGCCAGAACGAAGAAATTTCCGAGCCCGGCAGGACCCCCCCGCCCCGCTACACTCCGGAGGACCTGGAAGACATCCGGGGATCGCTCATGGAGGGGTTGAAAAAGCGCAACAAGGCAAAGAGCAACGCCTTCACCGAATTCGAGAAGCGCCACAAGGACTGGTAAGGAGGGCTGCGGGAGCGGGTCTGTCTTCCGGCAGGCCACGCGCCGGACAACAGCACGTCGGGAACACACCGGCAGTGGAACCGACGGGATCTCGCCGTTGTTCGGACTGGCTCTCTCTGGCCGGAGAGATCACAGGGGCGATTTAGTAGAAGGGCCTCTGCACCACGCCGCGCACCATCTCCACCACTTCCGGGTCGGCGGCGAAGGGGTTCTCCGCCATGGACGGGATGGGCACGACCTTGCCGGCCGCGAAGGGCGTGGGCAGCAAAAGCTCGTCCAGGGCGTGCGCCATGAGCACTTCCAGGGACAACACGTCGGCCACGTTGTAGGCCAGGAGCGTCTCCAGCACGCGTTCGCTGCCCGTGCGCTCGAACTCGCGCCACAGGAGCACCGCGCTCCAGCCGTCCACGCCGTCCAATTCACGGCGCGACAGGCCGAAACGCTTCTCGCAGGCCTTGAGCCCCCCGGAAACGCCCAGCGACTTCAGCACGAAGCGCAGGTCCACGTGGGCCTTGGGGCAGCGCATGCCCAGCACCCGCTCGATGATGGGCACGTCGAAACACTTGCCGTTGAAGGTCACCAGCACCTTCACCCGGGCCAGATCCTCTTCCAGGTCGGCCATGTTGCGGCCATGCACGTAGGTGGTGACGCGCCCCTGATGATACAGGGCCACGGCCGTGACCACGGGGTCGCGCTCGCCGTCGGTCTCGATGTCCAGGTAGCCTGCGTGGGGCAGGAAATGCGGAAAGAGCCGCCAGGAGTGGGGGGTGCGCAGCCGCTGCGCGAACCAATCGGCGTCTCCCGCAGCCAGGGCCTCGCGCGAGGCTTCCAGTCCCGGACGCATGGCGGCTGCCTTGGCAGCGCTCACGGGCGGTTTGGCCGCGCAAAGGAAATCCTCCCATGTGTGGATGCCCGCATCCCACAGGGAGGATTCGCTTTTTGGACCGACGCCGGGCAGATGACAAAAGGAATGGCCCAGCATCGACCGAAAATCCCGGCTAGACTTTGGACTTTTCGGACTGGTGCACCGTGGCCGAAGCCTGGGTGGACTGGCTGTCGATCTTGTCCGGGGTGATGTCCTTGTCGTTCATTGCGCCCTTGAACTCCTTGATGCTCTTGCCCAGGTCGCGCCCAAGGTTGCCCAGGCGGCCGGGTCCGAAGACCAGAAGAACGATTGCCAGAACCACGACCCAATGCCAGATGGAAAAAGCGCCCATAAGCCTCTCCTTGCGCGTATGCGCCGATCGTTTTGCCGTGGCGGGAACCTAAGCGCCACATCACGCTTTGGCAACTTAAAAACCTGTCATGCTGTCGGCGGTCGGGCAACAAGCGCGCCCAGACGGCTTCCAGACGCCCGCAAGACGCCGCCGGGGCGCGGAAATGCGACCCTCCGCCCGCCAGTGCCTTGCTTCGCGGCATGCGAGAGATAAGCACGATTTCTCCCAGGCCAAGCCCGCTGGAGAAAATACGTGCCCTCAGGTCTATTTTTTTACCGGGATGTCCTTCAGGAAGGCTTCGACCTCCGGCATGATGCGCCGCACGATCTCGCGGATGCCCTGCGCGGTGGGGTGCATGCCGTCCGGAAGATTGAGCGAGGGATCTCCGGCCACGCCCTCCAGGAAGAAGGGATAGAGTCGCAGGCCGTGCTTGGCGGCCAGCCTGGGATAGATGGCCCCGAACTCGTCGCCGTAGCGCTTGCCCATGCCCATCACGGCCCGCATGCCCGTCAGCATCACGGGGATGCCCTGCCCGCGCAGCGTCGTTATGATGCGATCCAGGTTGGCCTCGGCCAGGGCGGGGTCGAATCCGCGCAGGGCGTCGTTGGCCCCGAGTTCAAGGATCACGCCGTCGGGCCTGGCCTTGACCACGGCGCTGACCCGGGCCACTCCCCCGGCGGTGGTGTCGCCGGAGATGCCGAAGTTGATCATCTCCACGGAGTGCCCGCGCGCGGCCAGTTCGCGCTGGAGCGCGGCGGGAAAGGATTCGTCCGGCCTCAAGCCGTACCCGGCGGTGAGGCTGTCTCCCAGGACCGCGATGCGAACGGGTCCCAGGGCGGCGTGAGAATTCATGGAAACTCCAGAAAATACAAGCACAAGAGCTACAATTACGACGATTTTTCGAAGCACGTTGCCATCCCCGCTTTTCTCGTGCCATGATGCGTTCATGGACAGCGAAATGATAATTCTGCGTGACGTATCCCTGACCCTACAGAGCCAGGCAGGACCGGTCAATATTCTGCGCGGGGCCAACCTGCGGGCCGGTGCGGGCGAGCATCTGGCCGTGGTGGGTCCGTCCGGCGCGGGCAAGACCACGCTCCTCATGCTCATGTCGGGGCTTGAGCGGGCCACGTCCGGCACGGTGCGCGTGGCCGGGCATGAACTCACCGGCATGGACGAGGACCAGCTGGCGAAATTCCGCCTGGAGAACGTGGGCATCGTGTTCCAGAGCTTCCACCTGGCCCCGGCCATGACCGCCCTGGAGAACGTGGCCCTGCCCCTGGAGTTCGCCCGCCGCCCCGGAGCCTTCGACCTTGCGGCCAGGGCGCTCGAGCGCGTGGGACTGGGCGGACGGGTGAAGCACTACCCGGCCCAGCTCTCGGGCGGCGAGCAGCAGCGCGTGGCCCTGGCCAGGGCCGTGGTGGCCTCGCCGCGCCTGATCCTGGCCGACGAACCCACCGGCAACCTGGACCACTCCACCGGCCAGAAGGTTGTGGACATGCTCTTCTCGCTGGCGCAGGAGTCCGGCGCGACCATGGTGCTGGTCACGCACGACCCCGGACTGGCCGCGCGCTGCGGACGCGTGGCCCACATGGAGGACGGCGTGGTGGAGGAGCTGCGTTGACGCACGGCGTCGGACCGGAGGAACCCCGCGACCCCGCCAGTGCGGGAAAGCCGGACAAACCGGGCGAGCGCATCGAATTCGCCCCCAATGCGTCGCGCCCGGCCCTGCCGCGCGGGCTGTTGCTGCTCGTGGTGGTGCTGGGTACGATCTGGGCCTATTCCTGGCATTTCGAGAACATGGCCCAGCGGATAAAGGCCCAGGACGCCATAAGCGACGAGACCGGACTGCTCCCGCCGCAGCGCCTGGCGCTGTTGCGCGACGCGGACCACGCCATGCGCGAGGCATACGGCATATCCCTGCGCATCCAGGTGCGCACGGGGCCTGTGCAGGCTCCCCCGTCCGACCCCAGGGTGTTGTTCATCGGCCTGGACACCTCCTCCGGCACATCCGTGGTCCAGCTGCCGCCGCTGGTGGCCCGGGCGCTGCCCTCCGGACTTGCCCAAAGCCTGGCAAACGACTACTTCCAGCCCTACTTCGCCGCAGGCGCATGGCCCGAAGGGCTGTATGCCTGCGTGCTCACCATTCTGGAGGCATTGCGTGACCCCAACTGATTCCACCGCCGCCCCCGGCTGCGCCGAACTGCGCTGCGTGCTGATCCATACCGACGGGGCCTGCCTTGGCAACCCCGGCCCCGGCGGCTACGGAGCCGTGCTGTCCTGCGACGGCCACAACATGGAGCTCTTCGGCGGATACAAGCTGACCACCAACAACCGCATGGAGATCCTGGCCGTGATCGCCGCACTGGAATCGCTGACCGAGACCTGCGAGGCGCAGGTGGTCACTGATTCCATGTACGTGCGCGACGCCATCGAAAAGGGCTGGCTCTCCAAGTGGAAACGCAACGGCTGGAAAACCGCCGCCAAGACCGACGTGAAGAACCGCGACCTGTGGATGCGCCTGGACGGGCTGCTGGCCAAACACAAGGTGAAGTTCAGCTGGGTGCGCGGGCACAACGGCCATCCCGAGAACGAGCGCTGCGACGAGCTGGCCCGCCGCGCCGCCCAGGGTCGCGAGCTGGCACCCGACACGGGCTACAAGCCGTAGCCCGCCCGCTTCTTTGGGCCTGGCCGACAGACGGGAACCAGAGCATGACCACTTTGCCGCCGGATGCCGCAGCAGCCTGACTGCAACGGCTCGGCCGGCCACGATCCACGACGTGAACACAGAAGGGGGATGCCCGACGGCATCCCCCTTTGCTGTTGCTCCCGCCCCGCGCGGGGCGCGTCCGGGGAGCTTGAGAGGGCGCCGGTCGGCTGGGAGGTGATCTCCGGGCCTTTTGACCCGGAGGGACAGCTCACAGGCTCGTCTGGTTGGCGTTCCTGGCAGCCAGGAAGCTGCTCCAGGACCTTGCGTCGGAAAGGGACGAGGACGAACTCCCCTCAGATTCAGGAGGGTCTTCATCCGGTCCCCGCCCGCGTAGGATGCGGACGACCCGCTGCGGATCCCGGCGCCGGACAGGCTCTCGGCGATGGCGTCGCTTATGGCGCTGAAGGCGTCACCTCCTCCGTGCTGACCCGGAAATTTTCTCTCCGGCTTGCTCCAAGCCCCCTGGGATGGTATGCTTGCGCTAAATCCCTTATCCCGGAGGCTGACCATGAAAGTGGACGCTGACTCTTTATCATCGAAAATCAAGGAGATGTTTCCCGAACTTGGACAGGATGGAGTGAGCCTTGACGTGAAGGAGATGCCCGACATGAACTCCTGGGAGATACGTCTGGCCAAAAGCGGACACGAGATGAGCGCCTGCCTGGACGACAAGGATGCCCAGGACTGCCTGGACGGCAAGGAGTGCACGGCGTTCACCTCTGAAGTGGGGCAGTTCGTGCACAGCTATTGCCGCCATTCCAAGCAGTGCCCGGCCGGTTCGTAAGGCGGGGCGGCGCGGACGGAGGACGGGAATAGGGTTCCGGCGCGGGCATGCGCGCCGGAACCCACAATGCCGTGAATACGGAACGACCGCGGGCGAAACGGACGCCGCGTCAACCCGCTTGCGGGTCGCGGCGGGGTGCCCTCCCCTCCGGTCTCAGGAGGCCATCTTCAGCGTGATGACCCCGCCGATTATCAAGAGAACCCCGACGATGCGCAGAACGCTTGCCGGGTCGCCGTACAACGCCAGTCCAAGCAGGAAAGTGCCGGCGGCGCCGATGCCGGTCCAGACCGCGTAGGCCGTGCCCATGGGGATGGACTTCTGCGCGAGCCACAGGAGCGCACCGCTCACAACCATGCAGACCACGGCGAACGACACCCCCGGCAGGATCCTTCCCGGCGTCTGCGCCATCTTCAGCCCAACGGGCCAGCCGATTTCGAAGATACCGGCGAGAATCAGGAATATCCAGGCGGATTGCGTCGTGGACATGATCAGGGCTCCTTCGTCATGCTCAGCTGCATGAGTGATGCTCTCGGCAATATTCCATGAACAATCCCCTCACGCCAAACAAAAAAACGCCACCGCTTGCGCGGTGGCGTCCGTGAATCTGCTTTCCCAGGCGGAGCTATTACAGCGCCAGCGCCTTCTTGATGTACTCGAAGTCGATGTTGGAACTCACCAGCTGCGCGCCCTGCTTGATCTTGATGATGTCGCGCAGCTTGTGGCGCTGCAGGATGGTCTCCATCTTCTTGGCCACGGAGAAGGTGTCGTCGCGCACCACGATGATGGGGATTTCCAGCACCTCGGAGCGGGTGAGGATGATGTCGTTGGGGTACAGGTTGCCGGTAAGCACCAGGCAGGGGCTGTCGCCCTCCAGGGCCACCAGCTGCACGTCGGAGCGGTCGCCGCCCACGATGACCGCCGCGTTCTTGTTCTTGCGGAAGTGGGTGAGGAAGTTCTCCACCTGCATGGTGCCGATGAGGAAGCTCTCCACGATGCGCTCGGCCTTGTGCTGGGCCGAAATCACCTTGCCGCCCAGCTTCTCGGCCAGGTCCGCCACCTTGATGGCCCCCATGAGCGGGTCCTTGGGGATGACGCCCAGCACCTTCACGCCGCTGCGGTTCAGGAAAGGCACGATGAGCGACTCCACCTCGTCCAGAAAATTGGGGGTGATGTCGTTCAGCACCACGCCCATCAGGTGCTCGCCCAGGGCTTCCTTGAGGATCACCAGATAGTCGTAGTTGAGCTCTTTCTGGAAACGGTCGATGACGATGGCCGGGATGTCCAGGGTCTTGACCACGTTCACGCCGTCCACGCCGCAGTACTTGCCGGAATACATGGAGCCGGAACCGGCCACCAGGGTCACGTCCTTGCCCTTGGAGAGCTTCTTGTAGCCCCCGGAGATCCGGGTCATGAGGTCTTCGCACTGGCCGGAGAAGGCCTTGACCTTGAAGTCCTGTGTGACCACCACGGGCGTCACTTCGGCGGGGTCCTCCTCCAGGCCGAGAACGCCCTGGACGAAGTTCGCGTCGTCGTCGCCGAGCTTGCCGGCCACTTCCTTGGGCATGGCTCCGACGGGCTTGTAGTAGCCCACCTGGTAGCCTTCCTTCTGGAACTTGAGCCCAAGGCCCATGGTGACCATGTTCTTGCCGGAATACCCCGATGTGGAACCGATGTAGATGCCCGCCATGGCTTCCTCCCAACCCTGTGCCCTAGAAGTTTGACCGCGCACGTGCCGCCTGGCGGCTCAGAACGCGGTTGTAGACCGTTTGATGCCCCGGAATCAACTCTCTTCAGCCACGGGCTTGCCCAAAGTGAAACGGGCGTCCACCACGAGCGCCCCTCCGGGATGTGCCATGACCGGATTGAAATCGCATTCCTCGATTTCGGGAAAATCCACCGCGATCTGCGACAGGGTCAGCAGAACGTCCTCGATGGCGCGGAAATCCACGGGCGGCTCCCCGCGCACGCCGCGCAATATGGGGTAGCTCTTGATCTCGCGCACCATCTCCCCCACGTCCAGAAGCGACAGCGGGGCGAGGCGCCCGGATACGTCGCGCAGCACCTCGACGTACACGCCGCCCAGACCGAAAAGCACCAGCGGCCCGAACTGCGGGTCGCGCTTGAACCCCGCGAACACCTCGCGCGAGCCCTTGGGGGCCATTTCCTGCACCAGGCAGCCCATCACGTAGGCTTCCTTCACGCGCTTGGCCCGGTTGGTGACCGACAGGAAAGCCTTGCGCAGGTCCTCCTCGTTGTCGATGCCCACCACCACGCCGCCCACGTCGGACTTGTGCGAGATCTGCGGCGAGGCGATTTTCAGGACCACCGGATACCCGATGGACTTGGCCGCCTGGGCCGCCTCGTCCGAGGTGCGCGCCAGGATGGTCTTGGGCACGGGCAGGCCGTAGGCCTTGAGCACGTCCTGGGCCTGGAACTCCACAAGTTCGGTGAAGCCCTTTGCCTTGGCCCGATCCAGCACGTCGCGCGCGTGGAAGGTGTTGGACATGTAGCAGATTTCCACGGGCAAAGGGCGTTTTTTCCACTCGGCGTGGCGAAACAGCGCGTCCAGGGCCATGACGGCGGAATCCGGATAATTGTAGCAGGGAACGTGGGCGCGCCGCAGGATCTCGCGCGCCCCGGACACCTTGGATTCGCCCATGAAGCAGGCCACCACGGGCTTTCCGCACACCGCGGCCTGGGCGGCCACGGCGCGGGCCACGGCCTCCACGTCCACGGCCGGGGTGGGCGTCAGAAGCGCCAGCACCATGTGCACCATGGGGTCGGCGATCACCACCTCCAGCGCCTTGGAGAAGCGCGAGGCGTCGGCGTCGCCGATGATGTCCACGGGGTTGTACAGCGCCGCATAGTTGGGAAGGAACTCTTTGAGCTGGTCCACGGTCTGGCCGCGCAACGGGGCCATGTTCAGCTTGGAGCGCTCGGCGGCGTCGGCAGCCAGGATTCCCGGCCCGCCGGAGTTGGTCACCACGCACAGGTTGGGGCCGGTGGGCGAGGGCTGGGTGGAGAAGGCCATGGCCAGATGGAACATGTCCTCCACGCCGCGAACCCGGATGATGCCCGACTGGGTGAAGGCCGCCTGGTAGGCGTCCTCGGCTCCGGCCATGGCTCCGGTGTGGCTGGAGGCGGCGCGCGCTCCGGCTGCCGTGGTGCCGGACTTGATCATGATGACCGGCTTTTCGATGGTGGCTTCCTGGGCGGCGCGCAGGAAGGCCTGTCCGTCGTTGATGTTCTCCACGTAGCCCAGGATGACCTTGGTGTCCGGGTCGTCCTTCAGGGCGCGCAGCATGTCGGTCTCGTCGATGACGGCCTTGTTGCCCAGGCTCACGAACTTGGAGAAGCCGATGCCCTTGCCCAAGGCCGCGTCCAGGATGGCGATGCACAGCGCCCCGGACTGGGAGAAGAAGGCGATGGAGCCTTTTTCGGGGTTGCCCGCCGCGAAGGTGGCGTTCAGCCCGCCAGCGGTGTTCACCAGGCCCAGGCAGTTCGGCCCGAGCATGATCATGTCGTGGCGGCGGCAAATGCTTGCGGCTTCCTGCTCGAGGTAGTAGCCCTTGCGGCCCACTTCCTTGAAGCCTGCGGTGATGATCACCACGGCGCGGGTCCCGATGGCCGCGAGGCGCTCCAGGGACTCGATGACCTCTGCCCTGGGGACGCAGATCACGGCCAGGTCCAGGCCGCGAGGCAACCCTTCGATGGAAGAAGTTACGGTCAATCCCAGGATTTCTCCGCCATGGGGGTTGACCGGAAAAATTTTCCCCTGATAACCCGCAGCAAGCAGGTTGGACACCACGAGGTTCCCCACCTTGCCCTGAGTGCGCGACGCGCCGATGACCGCGACTTCTCGCGGTTCAAAGAGCGCTTTCAACTGGTCGTTTCTTTCCATGCGGCCCCGAAGGAAGGCATTGTAATGACGGAAGATGCGTTCACTAGCCTTCAGGAAGCTATTTCCTATAGCTTCCGGCAAGTCAAGCTGCTGGACATGGCCATGACTCACAGCTCATTCGCCAACGAACGCAGTTGCGATCATAACGAACGTCTGGAATTCCTGGGTGATGCGGTGCTCGAACTGACCGTTTCCGAGGTGTTGTACACCCGTTTTCCAGATGCGCCGGAAGGTGTCCTGACCAAATTGCGGGCCAGATTGGTGAGCATGCCGAGCCTTGCGGCCATGGCCAAGAGCCTTGGGCTGGAGGGGCACGTGAAGCTGGGAAAGGGGGAGGAGAGCCAGGGCGGGCGCATGCGCGACTCGCTGCTGTCCGACGCTTTCGAGGCGCTTTTGGGGGCGGTGTTTCTGGACGGCGGCTACGCAGCCGCCAAGCAGGTGGTGTCTGGGCTGTTCGCCCCGTTCTGGCCCCAGGAGGTGGAACCGCCCAAGGCGCGCGACTTCAAGAGCAGATTGCAGGAACTGACGCAGCGCAGCCACCGCACGCGTCCCATCTACCGGCTGCTGGGCAGTTCCGGGCCGGAGCACGAGAAGCTCTTCGAGGTGGAACTTTCCCTGCCCGACGGTCAGACGCTTTCCGCCAAAGGCCCGAGCGTGAAGAAGGCCGAACAGACGGCCGCCCGGATCGCCCTGGACATGCTGGAGAATCCTTCCTGACGCAGGCCAGGGTGGGGGCGTACCATCGCCCCCCCCTCCCTGGTCCTGTCCGTCGAGAGATCAGCCCGGCGTTTAGCCGCCGATCAGCTGCATAGCCATCTTCGGCAGGCTGTTGGCCTGGGCGAGCATGGCTACCGCAGACTGGGTGAGAATCTGCTGGCGCACGAACTGCGTCATTTCGGTGGCGACGTCCACGTCGGAGATTCGCGATTCCGCGGATTGCAGGTTTTCGGCCTGGATCTGCAGGTTCTGGATGGTATTTTGCAGCCGGTTCTGGGTAGCGCCGAGCTGCGCGCGAATCTTGTCCTTGGACACGATGGCCGCGTTGATCTGGTCCAGGGCCTGCTGGGCAAGCGCCTGGGTGGAGATCGCCCTTCCTCCGGGAGAGGTGGCGGCGGCTCCAAGGCCCAGACCGAAGGCGGACGCCGTGGATGTGCCGATGTTGATGAAATAGTAGTCTTCGGCGCTGGAGTTGCCGGTACCGAAGTGGATCTTGATCTTGCCGACGGGGTTCAGTCCGGTGCCGTTGTGGACGGTGCTGGAGAGGTTGCCGTTCAGCAGATAGATGCCGTTGAAGTCCGTCGCGTTGGCGATACGGGTGATTTCCGAGGCCATGGCCTGGTACTCGGAGTCGATGATCAGGCGCTGATCCGAAGTATAGGTGCCCGTGGCCGCCTGCGTGGCCAGTTCCTTCATGCGGATGAGCTTTTCGTCGATGACGCCGAGCGCTCCGTCCGCGGTCTGGATCATGGAGATGGCGTCGTTTGCGTTGCGCACGCCTTGGTTGAGGGAGCTGATATCCGCGCGCATAAGCTCGCGAATGGCCAGACCGGCGGCGTCGTCCGCTGCGGTTCCTACGCGAAGTCCCGAAGACAGCCGGCGGGTGGAAATGCCGAGCTGATCGTACGAGTGGCCCAGGTTCCGAGAGGCGTTCATCGCCATAAGGTTGTGGTTAATGACCAGGGACATGGTATTACCTCCGTGTGATAAGGCAACTTTCCTTGTTGTTGACCTCCTATTGCTTGATCCGTGCCAATGCAAAATATATTAATCAAAACAGTATCTTAAAACTGGCACGGTTGTTTTTTCCGCCTGTTTCGGCCGCTGCGGGTCAAAGTTGCCGCGCTCTGGGCGCTTAGAAGTCGTCAAAGTTCAAACGTTTTGGAGCGCCCCCTCCCCCCAAGGTTTCCAGGCAACTTCTTTCAGGCTGATTCAGCAAATGACAGCAGCGATCAAATTCACTATGCATTCAGATGCGCAGTGCATGGCATGCAGTCCTGTGACATAGAATGAGCACAAACCAGACAAAAGAAGGCACCTGACAATGGGCGCACCACTCAGCGAAATGACTATAAATGGCTTCAAATCGATTCGCTCGCTCTCCAATTTTAAGCTGAACAATTTGAACATTCTCATTGGCTCCAACGGTTCAGGGAAAAGCAACGTAGTTGATTTTTTCAGATTGCTTGAAAGCATGGCTGTCCGACAGCTCTCAACATATGCCCTATCGCGTGGAGTAGACAGTTTATTTTTCAACGGACCCAAGGAAACAGAAGAAATTTATGCCGAGCTCCTGTTCAAAATAAACGGATACCGCTTCTCTTTGCGGCCGTCTGCGACTGAATCGCTTTTCGTCAGTCGAGAGGAATCCGCGAAATACAACGATTGGGCTGGGTATGAATGGAGGCGCTACGAGGGCGCACGCGCGGAGGCGCGCTTAGCGGACTGGGGCGGGGAAGGCGGGCGGAGCATAGTATCTGGATTCATTAATGTCTGTGGTCATATTTTTGATGCCATATCCAGTTGGCGCGTATATCATTTTCATGACACGAGCTATACAGCTCCTCTGCGCAGGTCAGGAGAAGCACAGGACACTGAAGGACTTCGCAACGACGGGAGCAACCTGGGTCCATTCCTCCTGCATTTACAGGAAGAACACCCCCTCGTATATCAACGCATTGTCAACACAATACAGTTGATAGCACCATATTTCCAGGATTTTAAACTCACGAGAAGAACAACCGGAACGGGAATCGAAACCGTACGTCTGGAGTGGATGCAGAAACACTCGAATTTCCCGTTCACCTCGGCTCACTTTTCCGATGGAACATTGCGATTCATTGCACTGGCAACCGCGTTGTTGCAGCCAGATCCTCCATCAACCATTGTGATCGACGAGCCAGAGCTTGGCCTGCATCCCTACGCCTTGACTGTTTTGTCTGCCCTGCTCTCTGAGGCGGCGCAACGCATGCAGGTCATTGTCGCGACACAAGCCCCGGCTCTCCTGAATGACGTTGAGCCTGACAATATCGTCATCGTGGAACGCAAAGATGGTCAAACCGTACTCCACCGACTGAATCGTCCCGATATCGACTCCTGGCTCGATGAATATAGCCTCAGTGAGTTGTGGGAGAAAAATGTCATACACGCTGGACCAGACCATGCCTGATCCATTGACGAAACTTATAATGATCGTTGAAGGCCAGACGGAACAAGCTGTCTGCAACCAACTGATCTATCCGCACCTGCTCAAATTCGGCTTTGACCTGTCTGCCCGCCTGATAGGAAAGAGAGGCGGTACAAAATCTTTCAGCGTGTTGGTGGATGACGTCAAACGCAGTCTGCAGAGCAATGCAGGCTGCTACGTGACAACCTTATTTGACTACTATGCCCTCACCAGCACCTGGCCTGACGTCAGGGCAATCAAACAGCGACAGGGTTCAGGAATATATCCTGCCGTGCTTGCCGGGACGATCGAGCAAAGCATTGCAAGCCACATTATCGGGACGATCAGCGCGGACATCCTTTGGCCCGGTCATTTCATTCCCTACATCCAACTCCACGAACTGGAGGCGCTTCTCTTCTCAGGCCCGAAGGAAATGGCCGTAACCTTCGGCGACCTTTCTTTCGAAGCAAGATTCCAGGCAATCCTGACATCGTGCGGGTCGTGTGAAGAAATCAACGACAGTCCCGCCACGGCTCCATCCAAAAGGATAGAAAGCATTTACCCCGGCTACAAAAAAGGCAAGAGCGACAGAGCCCACGCCCCGATTATTCTACAGAATATCGGCCTGGATCGCATCAGGGCAGCATGTCCCCGGTTTGACGCCTGGCTGAAAATCCTGGAAGCACTCAGCCCGTTGCCCCAAGCCTGCACCACATCTGTTTGATCTTTGCGAGGTGAACTTCACTGCCTTCGCCTGCCCGGCACGCAAGAAGCGCCGGATGCTTTCGCATCCGGCGCTTCTTTTTCAGTTCAGTTCAGCCGAGCTAGTCTTAACGCTTCAGCTGGATGACTTCCGACAGCATGGTGTCCGCCGTGGTGATGACCTTGGAGTTGGCCTGGAAGCCGCGCTGGGTCTGGATCATCTGGACCATTTCGCGGGCCATGTCCACGTTGGAGGTTTCCAGCGAGTTGCTGGCCACGGCTCCGAGTCTGCCGGTGTTGGCCCGCCCGGTCAGCGCGTCGCCCGACTCCCTGGTCTGGGAGAAGAGGTTGCCGCCGTCGCGCTTGAGTCCCCAGGGGCTCGCGAAGTCCGAGAGGGCTATCACGTAGAGTTCCTGCACCTGGCCGTTGGAGTAGCGCCCGGTAAGCACGCCGTCGCTGGACACGGACACGCTCTGCAGGGTTCCCGGGGGGTAGCCGTCCTGCGAGACGAACAGCGTCGCGGACGCGGCCTCGTAGTTGGTGGTCTGGAGGTTGTTGATGGCCAGCGTATCGGTATCGAAGCCTTGCAACGCCGACGGATCGGTCAGGTGCGAGAAGCCGATCATGTCGGCGGTGGTCGCCGTGCTGGCCCAGGCGGTATTGGTGTTGCGGATGCCAAGGTTCAGGGACATGGACACTGCGTTGGACGCCGTGGTTATGCTGCCGCCGGAGATGCTTCTGTAGTTGGCGGTGAACACCGGATAGCCCGAGCTCGATATGCGCGCCTGCGACCAGTTGCCCAGGTTGCTGATGGCGTTGGTGTAGCTGGAGTCGTTCAGCGTGTAGGCGGTGATGTTCTGCAGTCCGCCGGCGTCGTTGAACACCAGGGTGCCGAGCATCAGGACGCCCGCCTTGGAGTTGGAGGCCATGTTCACGGTATTGCCGTTCACGTCGAACTGGCGTCCGTCCTGGTCGGGGGTGGTGGTGACCATGTACTCCCAGTATTCGTGACCGCCCGCGTCCGACACCTTGTCGAAATAGACGGTCAGGTCGTGGGAGCCGCCGCGCTGGTCATAGACCTTCAGCGTGTTCTGGAACCCGAAGGAGGTGTCGGCCAGCGGCGGATCGTCGGGCCGCAGGGGGTTGTAGCTGTAGTTCTGGAAGAGCGAGAAGAACGGGTTGGTGCTGCTGGTGGACTTGCTGTCGGTCCTGGGGTCCAGGTTAGAGGCCAGGGACACCGCGTTGGTGTTCTGGGCGGCCAGGGCCAGGGTGTCCAGGCGCACGTCGGTCACCGAGCCCTTGATGGGCACCTGGTTGATCACAGCTCCGGTGGCGCGCGAAGCCCGCAGGGAGGCGGTATCCACCTGCCAGCCTTGCAGGGCGAAGTTGTGGGGGTCCACCAGGAAGCCGTCGCGGTCGAACCGGAAGTTGCCTGCGCGGGTGTAGTGCGTGGACAGGTTGTTGCGGTCGCGCACGGTGAAGAAGCCCATGCCGGAGATGGCCATGTCGGTGGTTTCGTTGGAGGTCTCGAATCCGCCCTGGGTGAAGTCGGAGAGGATGCCTTCAACGCGCACGCCCTGGCCCAGCTGCTGGGTGCCGGTGGCGGTGCCGATGCTGGTGTAGACCAGATCCTCGAAGTCCATGCGAGCGGACTTGTAGCCGACGGTGTTGACGTTGGCCAGGTTGTTGCCGATGACACCCATCTTGTCGCCGTGGGCGAGCAGGCCTGTTACGCCTGACCACATTGAAGTCGAAAGACCCATGATCCACCTCCGAGATGAAAATCCGGAAAATTTTACCTATGAGGACGATTCGGGGGTGACCACACCCGAGACGTCCGTGAAATATACCTGCCTGCCGTCCTTGGTGGTCAGCAGGAACTTGCCGCCTTCGTTGGAGACGCCCGAGATGAGGCCCGTCACCGTGGTGTCCACCAGCATGGACTTTCCGTCCGCCTTCTGCGTGGTGATGCCCACCCGGTAGACGCCGTCCGGCATGGACTTGCCGTTCCAGTCCTTGCCGTCCCACTTGAAGCTCTGTTCTCCCGCCGCCTTGGCGCCAAGTTCCACGGTGCGCACGAAGTTGCCGTTGTCGTCCATGACGTTGATCGACACCTTGGTGGCCGATTCGGGCAGGCTGTAATAGAGCGTGCTGATGGTGTTGCCGGACTTGGACAGCGAGTCGCCCTTGGCCTTCACTTCCTTGCCGATGAAGCTCACTGCGGAGAACATCTGCTGCTGGGTGGTGGAGGTATTGAGCTTGTCCATGCTCGCGTTGATGTTGGTGAGCTGCTCAAGACTGGAGAACTGCGCCAGCTGGGCCAGGAATTCCTTGTCGCTGGTGGGGTTCAGGGGGTCCTGGTACTTCATCTGGGTGACCAGAAGGTTCAGGAACGCGTCCTTGCCCAGGGTCGGATTTCCCGCCGTCCTGGCTCCCTGGTATTCGGTCTCGGCCTTGCCGAGTATACCCGCGCTTGCTCCGGTGTATGAGACGCTCATGGTGATACCTCTGGGCGGCCTAGGCCATTATGTCCAATCCGCCCTGGGAAATTTTTACCTCAGCGCCCTTGTTCTGCATGCCTTGGGCCAAACCGGCTCCGCCGGAGGCTTCGGCCAGCAGGGAAGAGGTGCGCAGGCGCTCCAGGGCGTCGCGGCGGTCCTGTGACTGGTTGTGCTTGTCGGCACCGGCCCATTGCTGCCCGAGATTGGAATCCTGGGAGATGCCGGGACGAACTTCCATCTTGGACACGGTAAGGCCCTGATTTTCCAGGCTCTGCTTGATCTGCTGGAGGTTCTCGGCCAGGACCTTCTCCGCCTCGGGGCTGTCGGCCTTGATGATGGCCTGGATGTCCTTGCCCTTCACCGTGAGCACGATGTTCAGCTTGCCCAGATTGTCGGGGGTCAGCTCCAGGGTGAGCTGCTTCAGGCCCTGCCCCATGTTGCGAAGAATCCCCGATTCCACCTGGCTCAGCACCTGGGCGTTCTGGCCCTTGAGGACCTGGCTGGAATCGCCCTTGGCCTGGGCGGCTGAGGCTGCGTTCGGGGTCTGGCCGATGCCGAAACGCGAATCGCCCAGGGTGTGCGCCTCGCCTTCAGCGCGCAGCTTGCCGGTGAACTCGCCGACCGCCTTGTCGTGCGCGGTCTTTCCCTGCTGTCCCTGCTGGGCTCCGGAGCCGTCCTGGCCCGAGAAGCGCTGATTCTGCTGGCGGGAATCCTTTGCCGCCAGGGCGGGGTCCACCTGGGCCGAGCTGGCTCCGGTGGCCTTGGCCCCGTTCGGGCCGTCCTGGCCCGTCTGGACGTGGTCCTGCGGGTCCTTGAGGAGCGAGGACGGCTTCACCTGGGAAGACTCCACCTGCCCGTCCGTGGCCTGCCTGGCGATCTCGAGGTGCTGGCGGGCCTTTTCCATGGCGGGGTGCAGAGCGTCGCGGATGGAGTGCATGGCGTCCCGGGCCTGGGCCAGCTGGCCGGACAGTTCGTCCTTCACGGAAAGAAACGCCTGGCGCATGCCCTCGGGGGTCAGCTCCATCTGCCCGGCGGAGCCGAACTTGGCCATCAGGCGCTGGCTGGCGCTGTCGGAGAGCTTCAGGGCCTTGGCCAGAGCGCCCATCTCGCCCTTGGAGATGGAGATGGTCTGGTCGGCCCCGAGTTCCTTCAGCTTGGCGGAAATGGTGGCGAAGGCCTGGGCGGGCTTGCCGCTGGCCAGCCCCGCGGCGAGCGAGTCGGCCTGCTTGGGGTCGAAGCCCATGCGCGTGAGCAGCGAGGAGATGGCGGCCTTGTCTTCCTCGGTGAGATCGGCGGGCTTGCCGGCCTTTTCCAGGGTCGCCTCGCGCACCGAGTGCATGAGCTGGCCCCAGGTCATCCCCTCGGGGCTCTGGACCTTCTTGTCCAGCTCCTCGAGCTTTTCCCGGGAGACGCCCGCCTGCTCGAGCTTGTCCCTGACCCCGGCATAATCTTCCGTGGTCAACTTGACGTTGCGCAGGGAATCGTCGGCGTGGCTTGCGGGCATGGCGGGCTCTTCCAGCCGGGCCGCGGAGGCGGACACCGAGGCAGGAGCCGGAGCGATGAACAGCGGATCGGCATAGGCCGGAGAGAGCGCAGGCAAGGACGCGGAGGTCGTTGTACTGAACTTGAGCAGGTCTGCGAAAAGGTCGCCGCCCTTGCTCGAAGAGAAGCCGCTCTGGAAACTGTCCAGGATTGAGAACCCGGCAGTGGATTTCTGACTGGGAAGGATCTGCATCTTTTTCCTCCTGACGGCCCCTCTTCTTCAAGAGTCGTTCCAGGACGAAACCATGCATTTCCAGGGTGTTACAAAAAACCAAGCGCAGGCAGCTTTTGCCTGCCAGGTCCCTCGGGGGGAAATCAGGCCGAAAGGGCGCGCACCCGCTCGATCATGCCCAGCCCCTGGGCGAAGGCCTCGCGCGAGAAATCGGCGTTCTCGAAGGACATGTGGATGTAGCCTGCCAGCGGCCGGAGCATGGGGGGGGCGCCGGTCCAGAACTCCTCGCCCGGCGCGGCGCAGGACACCAGGCATTCGCGCACCTTCCTGGCCAGCTCCACCAGCGCCCGGTTGAAGGCCACTGCCAGACGCGGATATTCCCCGGCCAGGCGCGTCCAGGTGCTGCGGGGGCGTGCCTCGTCCCAGAGCCCGAAGAAGCTCCCGAACACGCCGCGCCACCACTCGCCAAGATAGTCCGAGGCCCGCGAGGCCGCGCGCCCCACCGGGACCAGATCGTAGAAGCCCTCCGCGGTACGGCCGGTGCGGTACAGGCGCATGCCCGGAGGCGAGGCGTTGCGCCTGGAGCCGCCGGGACGGGCCAGACGCCAGGCCAGATAGGCCACCTGGGCCGGATCGAAGCGGTCGCGGCAGTGGGGGCGATCGAAGCGGCAGTGCCAGCAGTCCAGGCAGGACATGCTGGCGCGCAGCACGTGGTGCCCCGGCTGGAACGGACCGGTCTCCCAGGGGTTCACCGGTCCCATGGACAGATTGAGCGTCTGAAGGCCCGACCACGCGGCCAGATGCATGGGTCCGGTATCGGGCGTGACCAGGAGCGAGAGGGTCTGGCCCACGGCCATGAATTCGCGCAGGCTCAAGGTGCCGCAGGTGTCCAGAAGCCTGCCCCCGTGCAGGCGGCGGACTTCCTCCCCCAGGGGAACCTCGGCAGGGCCGCCCATGAGCACCACGGTCATGCCCCGGCGCTCGAGCTCCCTGGCCAGCTCGGCCCAGAAAGGCGGGTCCGGGCGCTTCTCCACCTGGCTGGCCCCCAGGAACAGGCCCACGGCCTGGTTGCCGGAGGGCAGGATGCGCGGCGTGTCGAAGTGGGTGGCCGAGAAGCAGCCCTTGTCCACGCAGTCCAGCGCGTTCAGCTCCGCCCAGTGGAAGCGGTTGTGCCGGTTGTTTCCGGTGAGCGACGCCCGGTACAGCTGCCAGCGCCCGCTGATGTGCAGGCCCTGGGGATCCTTCAGAGGACCGAACTTCAACTGCGCGGACAATTTTCCGGCGAGCTCCGCAGCCTCGGCGCGGTGGCTCAGGTTCACGATGATGGAATACTCCCGCGCGGAAAGCTCCTGGATGGCGGTCCAGGGCAGATAGGTGACGCGCGGCGAGACGTGCAGCAGTTCCTGGTAGAACTGGGGCTCCGCCACCACCCAGATGGGGCGGCTGGGCGCGGTGCGCGCGGCCCAGAGGAACAGCGGAAAGGAGAGGATGATGTCTCCCATGCGCTGCATCTGGAGTATGAGGGCGGGATTATTGGTCATGGTGAAGCGCTCAGGCGCTCAGGCCTTGTAGTGCCTTCGCGGGGGAAAAAACAAGAGAGGAGAACCCGGACGAAGGCTCACAATGCCGTCACGGAACGCCATTTGGCCAGGACGTCCTGCCAGGCGGCCGCGTCCGCCACGGCTGCGGCCCGGCGGAAGGCGTCCGGCTCGAACTTCTGGTGGAGTTTGTACTGGTTGGCCCAGCCCACGCCGTACTGCGCCTGCCCCACTCCGCCCTGGCTGCCCGTGGACTTGAAGTGCCCCACGGCCAGATGGCCCTGGTAGACGGGCGTGCGCCCCGAGAGCAGCAGGCGGATGTCGTGGTCCAGGTCGTCGTACTGGGAGGGGGAGTAGCGCAGGTCGAAGCCGCCCTGCTCCGCGAGCGTGGCCGTGCGGAACATATGGCAGCAGCCCGTGACCGTGGCGCAGGGACGCACGTAGGCGAACTGGCCCCGATCCAGGGTCTGGTGATGGCAGGAGCTCAAGGTGAAGCGCCGTCCTTCCCCGGCGTCGCGCGCTTCGATCGATTCGAACGAAGCGTCCAGAAACACATCGGCGGACTGCACGTGCGCCGGGCGGGAAAAATCGCGAACCCGCGCGCCCCAGACTCCCGCTTGCGGGTAGAGGTCCGTTGCTGCGCCCAGAAGCCTCAGCCAGTCCTGCGGCAGGGACACGTCGTCGTCCAGGAACACCGTCCACCGCGACGCCTTCACCACAGGAAGCGACAACAGCCAGTTGCGCGCGGCCGGCGCGCCCACGTTCACGGGAAGGCTCACGGCGCAGAAGCGCTCCGGGCCAAGTGCTTCGCCCCAGGAGGCCAGTACCTGCGCGGTGTGGTCCGTGCTGCCGTTGTCCAGTACGATGATGTGCGCCCGGCCCAGGTCGCTGGCCGCGAGGCTCTCCAGGGTGAGGCCGATGTCGCGGGCCTTGTTCCAGGTGTAGAGCAGGATCACGGTATCGCCTTCGGGCAGGGCGCGCAGGCTTGGTCCGGCATAAAGCTGCTCGTAAAGCGCCAGCAGGCCGTGCACCTGCCAGGGCTGTCGCGAAAGTCCGGCGCGCAGCCAGGACTCGGCCTCCCCGCGTTGGCCCAGGGCGGCGCAGGCCAGCCCCAGCCGGGCCTCAAGGCCGGGACACTCCCACAGGCGATGGCAGCGGGCGTAATTGGCCAAGGCAGCCTCGGGCGCGGCGCGCATCATGGCCGCATCCCCGCCCAGCAGCCGGGCCAGGGGCTCGGGCAGGCGGGCGATGACCGCCCCGGCGGCCTCCCAGTCCTCGGCGTCCAGGGCATGGGTGAGCGAGAGGCGCTCCCAGAAGAGGTTGCCCGGCTGGGACTCCAGCTGGCGTTCGAGATAGCGCGCGATCTTTGCGGCCTCGCGACGCTGGGCCAGGCGCTGGTAGTAGCCCAGATCTGCTGGCGGGCGGGAATTATCCGCCACATAGGCGGCCACTGCCCGAGCGGAGGCCGGAATATCCGGCAGGGACGCGGCTTGCCCAGCCAGCACCGCGTCCAGGGGTGACTGCGCCCAGGCCGACAGCAGAAGTTCGCCCGACAGACGCGAAAGCCCGGCCTGCGCGGCCAGACGCGCACAGGCGCGCAGATGCCCCGCTCCCTCGGTTCCGTGAACCAGGGCGATGCGCAGGTTCTCGGGAAGTTCCTCCAGCAGCCAGGCCATACGCTGTCCGGATCAGGCCTTGCCGTTTTTTTCCAGATGCGTCAGGCCGCGCCGCACCACGTATTCGGTCAGGCTCTGGTCGATGCCGGTGGTGTGGGTCCTGAACCAGGACACGATGTATTCCAGGAATTCAAGCAGGTTGAAGTCGTCCTCCTCCACGAAGCGGCGGTGGAACTCCAGGGCTTTCATGGAGCAGTCCAGGTGTTCGTGCACCTGGGCGAAGTAGTCCGGGTAGCTGGTGTGGTCCATGAGGGACTCTTCGGTCTGGAAATGAACGATGGTATAGTTGTAGAACCTGCGGATGAAGCGGGACACTTCGGAGACGCTCGCGCCGGACTGGATCGCGTCGGCTATGTTGTTGATGAGCACCACGAGCTCCTTGTGCTGCTCGTCGATCAGATACACGCCCACCGCCATGCTGTCGTCCCATTCAAGAATCGGCATATGAACCGCCTTTCTTCACGAACTTCACTAACGCATCCAGCCCATCATTCCACGTCTACATCCCGGCCCCATTTTTCCGGACCTCCGCTACTCCGGCAGATCAGGCCTCGTTCCCAGCGGCCCGACGTTTCCTCTCTATCACCCGAACGTCCTCTGCATAACGTCCAGCAACTGCCCCATCCTGATGACGTAGGTGTGCTCGGCCAGCACGCGTTTCCTGGCGGCCTGGGCGATCCCGGCCCGCTCTCCGGGATGGGCCAGATAGTGCCGCACCAGTTCGGGGATCTCGTCCGGATCCGTGTACACGGCCACCTCGCGGCCCGGTTCGAACAACCGCTCCATCTGGGCGCGGTGGTCCGTGAGCAGAAACGCCCCGCAGGCGGGCACGTCGAACACGCGCTGGTTCACCGCGCCCTTCATCTGGAGGCTGGTGCAGTTGAAGTTCACCTCGCTGTGCGGATAAAAGCCCGGCAGCTGGTCGTAATAGGCCAGTTCAGGCAGCCGCCGCCAGCGAGTCCCCTCGTCCGGGAAGGTGAGCAGCCAGCCCTCGTCACCCGCGATGAGGGGCGAAAATTCCATGACCTGCCCCAGGCAGCGGGCCCGGTATTGGCGCGTCGACTCCCAGATGACGGCGGTCTCGAAGGCCAGCTGGCGCTGCGGCGTGCCCAGGGCCTCGAAATGGGGCATAAGGTGCGCGAAGTGCCCGGCCATGAAGGCCCGCACGCTCCACTCGGGATGCTGTCCGAAAGCATCGGCCAGCTCCGGCAGGGCTTCCAGCAGCTGCGGGCCGGGATTGGCGTACTCCAGTCGTCTGGCGGTCTTGACCACCATGGAGTTGCCAACGAAGCTGACTTTGGCGCTCCAGGGATGCTCCGGCGGCGCGGGCCGCTGCGGCGGGGCGAAGCGGCGCTCGTCCGTGGCCAGGGGGAGATAGAACACGTTTTCGAAACCCTGGCTCCGCAGCGGCTCCAGGTTGTCCGCGTCCCAGGTGAAGACAGCGGTCTTTTTTGCCGCCGGGTTGGCGTAGAGGGCCAGGGCCAGGGCCGGGTTGTCCACGAACCAGGAGGCCAGGGGGATGTCCAGCTTGGAGAGGAGCCCCGTGAGCAGCCCTTCATGGTCCACGCCCAGGTGGTTCACGGTCAGGGCGAAGTGGGGACGCAGCTCCTTGATTGCGGTGATGAGCGCGCGCAGGTACTCGTCCAGGCCGAGTTCGTCGCCGCCGGTGTCCAGGTAGCGGTAGCGGACCCCCATGCGGTCGAAGGCGGTCATGATCTCGCCCAGCAGGAAGAACCGGCTGGTGATCAGCAGCACCCTGGGGGCGTCAGGCACGCGGGATCACTTGGCGGCCTTGGCCGCGAGCGCCGCAAGCTCCTCGTCGGACTCGGCCACGCTGAAGAATTGCATGAGCTGCACCAGCCCCAGGGTCTTCTTCACCTGTGGGCTTGGCTTGAAGAGCACCAGGGTCCTGCCCGAGGTCTGGAGCCGGGTGTTGCAGGCCACCAGGAAGCCGATGCCGGAGGAGTCCATGAAGCTGACGCCGGAGAGGTCCAGGACCAGGGTGGCCGCCTTGGCGTCATCCAGGTTCTTTTCCACGGCATGCTTGAAGTCCTGGGTGACCTCCATGGTGATCTCCCCGGCATATTTGGCAATCAGGCACGTGCCGTCGTGGGTCCAGGTCAGATTTTCCACAGATCCTTCCTTATGTGTTTGATCACGCGCAGCACGTTTTCCTTGCCGCGCCTGGTGAGCTCGCATGAGTCCGACAGCCTGCAGATGATGAACATTCCGCGCCCGCACTCCGATTCCGGCGCGGCGTTCTCGAAAGAGATGGCCGGGCCGAAGCCCTTGCCCCAGTCCACCACCTCCACCTCCACGGAGCGGCCCGGATTGAGGCGCAGGCGCACCTCCATGGGGCCTTCGGCTCCGGAGTAGGCATGCCGGGTGACGTTGGCGCAGGCTTCGGTGAGCACGATGTCCAGGTCGTGCAGCGTGTCCTGGTCGGCGATGGCCTTGCCCGCGAAGGCCACGGCGTCCTTGGCCAGGCCCCGGCTGGCCCCGGGCGAGGACGTGGCGGTGAAGATCCGGATGAGCGGGCTCCCCACGCTGACCCACAGGGCGGTGACGTCGTCGGAGAATACCGGCCCGCTGCGCTCGCCGCAGAGGTTCTCCAGAAGCGTCTCCAGGGAGAAGCGGTTCTCGGAGAGGAGCTTTTCGCTCAGGGCCTTGAAATTCTCCAGGTCGAAGATCTGGTTGTCCAGCCCCCGCCATTCGTACCAGCCGTCGGTGTACAGGAACAGTCCTGCGGGGCGGTCGAAGGCGATGGTGCGCGTGGTGAATTCCTGGTCGAAGAAGCCGAGTACCGAGGCGGTGGCGTCCAGCCAGACGGGCTTTCCCGCGCTCCAGACCAGCGGGGGGCAGTGTCCGGCGTTGACGTAGGTGATGGTCCCGGCGTCGGGGTCGATGTCGGCGGCGGCCAGAGTGACGAAGTCGGGCTCCTCGCCGATGGAGGACAGCAGATGTCCGCTGGCCAGGGAGAGCATCTCCGAGAGCGAGAAATAGTGCGTCTTGGACACGCGCACCAGGGTGCGCACCACTGCCATGAGAAACGCCGCGCGCGCGCCGTGCCCGGACACGTCGGCCATGACCACCCGGATGGAGCCGTCGGGCAGAGTGAAGAAGTCGTAGTAGTCGCCGCTGGCCCGGCCGGAGGGGCGGTAGAAGCATTCCACGGTGGTCTCGCCGAGCACCGGCGAGCAGTCCGGCAGCAGACGCCGCTGAAGACCGGCCACCAGGTCGATCTCGCGGCTGATGCGCTCGTAGGCCTTGCGCAGGCGGCGGGTCAGGGTCACCTGGCGTGCGGCCGCGCCCACGCGGGCCAGGAGCTCTTCGCGGTCGAAAGGCTTGCCCAGAAAATCGTTGGCGCCGGCTGCGAAAGCCTTGGCCTTGAGGGCCTTGGTGTCCTGGGCGGTGAGCACAACGATCTGCACGTCGTGATCCTGGGCCGTGCCGCGGACATGGGCCATGACCTCCAGGCCCGACTTCACGGGCATGTTCATGTCCAGAATGATCACGTCGGGCTTGAAGGCGGCGTGGGCTTCGATGGCCTCCTGCCCGTCCTCGGCGGCGTGCAGGCGGTAGTGGCTGCCAAGGATGTAGGTCAGCAGGCGAAGGACGGTCTTGGAGTCGTCCACCACCAGGACGCGGATGTCTTCGGTGGCCATCAGGCGAAGTCCCGGCTGTCCAGCATGATGGTCACGGGTCCGGCGTTCACCAGCTCCACGGCCATGTCCGCGCCGAACACGCCGCGCGCAACCCGCCCGTCAGGAAGCAGGGCCGCCACGTCGTCGCAGAGCCTGTCGAACAGGGCCTGAGCCACCTGCGGCGGCGCGGCCTGGGAGAACGACGGGCGAAGGCCCTTGCGGCAGTCGGCGTAGAGCGTGAACTGGGAGACGAGCAGCACCTCGCCCCCGGCGTCCAGGAGGCTCACATTCATCTTGCCCGCCTCGTCCGGGAAAACCCGCAGTTTGACCAGTTTTTCGAGCATGGCCCGCCACCAGGCCGCATCCGGAGAGTCCGGGGCGTCCTCCGGGCCGAACCCGGCCAGCACCAGGAACCCCCGCCCCACGCCAGCCACGCGTTCCCCGGCCACGTCCACGTGCGCCCGGGACACGCGCTGGAGAAGAAGCCTCACAGGACCTCGGAGTACGTCGCCTTGCTGGTGGATTTCTCGTAGACGCTCACCTCGTGAACCGTGGCGGGCAGTCCGGCCATGAGCCGCCCCAGCTCCCAGTAGATGAACCGGGCCAGGTTCTCGGCGGTGGGGTTTCTGCGCTGGAAATAGGGGACGTTATTCAAGTGGGTGTGATCCAGCTTGTCGGTAACGGTCTTGAGGTGGCTCTTGAGATCCTTGAAATCCATGAGCATTTCCGTGTCCTGGGTCAGGCGTTCGCCCTCGAACACGGCCTCCACCACGAAGTTGTGCCCATGCAGGGCCTCGCACGGCCCGTCGTAGTTGCGCAGGCAGTGGGAGGAGGAGAACTCGTCCGTGATGGTCAGCTTGAACACGCCTCGGCGCAGGGGTTTGCGCTCGGATGCAGGTATTGTCGTCATGATTGTGTAATCCTTGTTTAAACCGTCGCCTTTCCGGCGTTGGCCAGACAGTCGTCCACCGCCTGCCAGAACTGCGGACACGGCCCCACGCACAGTTCCTCTGAGAGCGAGGTCAGGCATTCCAGGTCGTCGTAGACCAGACGCAGCCTGACCTTGGCCGAGCCTGGGTACTTATGAAAGATTTCCTTGAGTCCCGCAAGGGTGGTGCAGGTGTTGGCCTCCACGCGCACCTCCACGGGCTCGTCCCCGGCGGCCACGGCCTCCCCGAGCGGACGGGCGGACTGCACCATGAGTTTGAGCTTCACGGGATGGTCGCCCGCCTCCTCCATCTCCTTGCCGATCTTGGCCGTGAGCAGCAGGGGCTGGTCGCCTTCCAGCAGTTCGCGGCACTTGGCGAAGGCATCGGGGAAGAAGATGGCCTCGCCGTCGCCCGCGATGTCCTCCAGGCCGCAGAAGGCCATGCGGTCGCCCTTCTTGGTGATGTGCTCCTTCTTGGTGGTGATGATGGCGGCCACCTTCACCTCGCAGTCGGGCGCGTATCCCTTGCATTCGGACAGTGTCTTGATGCCCATGCGGCGCATGTCGCGCACGAAAGACTTCAGCGGATGGCTGGTCAGGTAGAAGCCCAGGGCTTCCTTTTCGCGGGCCATGAGCTCCTGGTGCTCCCATTCGGGCACCGAGGCCTCCTCGCAGCTCATGCCAAGACCGGGGGTCTTGTTCTGGGGCACCGGTGCCAGGGACATGAGCGAGAGCTGGCCGGAGTTGCGCTCCTCGGCGCGCTTCTGACCCTGGGACACGGCCCGGTCCAGTCCGGCCATGAGAGCGGCGCGCGGCGCGCCGAAGGAGTCCATGGCCCCGGCCTTGATGAGGAACTCCAGCACCCGCTTGGTCACCTTGCGCAGGTTCACCCGCGAGGTGAGGTCCACAAGGCTCAGGTAGGGGCCGTTCTCCCCGCGCTCGCGCACGATCTCGTTTATGGCCTCGCCGCCCACGTTCTTGATGCCCGCCAGCCCGTAGACGATCTGGGCGTCCTTCACGCTGAAGTGGCGCATGGACAGGTTCACGTCCGGGGGGAGCACCTCGATGCCCCGGTCCGAGCTGTCGGAGATGTACTTGAGGACCTTATCCTGGTTTTCGATGTCCGACGTGATGAGCGCCGCCATGAAGGCCACCGGGAAGTGGGTCTTCAGGAAGGCCGTGTGATACGAGATGAGGGCGTAGGCCGCCGAGTGGGACTTGTTGAAGCCGTACTCCGCGAACTTTTCCATCAGGTCGAAGATTTCGTTGGCCTGGTCGGCGGGGATGTCCTTCTTGGCGGTGCCCTCCAGGAATCGCTTGCGCTGGGTGGCCATCTCCTCGGCGTTCTTCTTGCCCATGGCCCGGCGCAGGAGGTCACCCTCGCCCAGCGAATAGCCCGAGAGCACCTGGGCGATCTGCATGACCTGTTCCTGGTACACAATGACGCCGTAGGTGGCTTTGAGCACCGGCTCCAGGTCCGGGTGGGGATATTTGACCTCCACCAGCCCGTGCTTGCGGTCGATGAACTCCTGCACCATGCCCGAACCCAGGGGGCCGGGGCGGTACAGGGCCAGCATGGCGATGATGTCCTCGAAGCAGTTGGGCTTCAACTGGCGCAGGTACTTGCGCATGCCGTCGGATTCCACCTGGAAGATGCCGTCGGTGTCTCCCTTGGAGAAGAGCTCGTAGGTGGCCGCGTCGGTCAGGGGCAGGTTGTCCAGGTCGGGCGGCTCGTGGCCCATCTCCCGGATGATGTCCAGGGCGTCCTGGATCACGGTCATGGTTTTAAGTCCCAGGAAGTCGAACTTGATGAGGCCGATCTTCTCGACCCGCTTCATGTCCCACTGGGTGACTATTTCCTGGTTCTTGCCCTGGTAGAGCGGCACGTACTCGGTCATGGGCTTGTCGGAGATGACCACGCCCGCCGCGTGGGTGGACGCGTGGCGCGACAACCCCTCCAGACGGCGCGACACGTCGATCAGCCGGGCTATCTTGGCGTCCTGGGCGGCCAGCACGGAGAGTTCCGGCTCCTTGTCCAGGGCCTTGTCGATGGTCATCTTCAGGTCTTCGGGGATGAGCTTGGCGATGCGGTCGGTCTCGGGGAAGCTCATGCCCAGGGCGCGGCCCACGTCGCGCACCACGGCCTTGGCCTTCATGGTGCCGAAGGTGGTGATCTGGGCCACGGAGTCGCGCCCGTAGCGCTCGGACACGTAGCGTATGACTTCGGTGCGGCGGCGCTCGCAGAAGTCCACGTCGATATCAGGCATGGAGATGCGTTCGATGTTCAGGAAGCGCTCGAACAGCAGGTCGTAGGGCAGCGGGTCCAGGTTGGTGATGCGAAGCGCGAAGGCCACCAGCGAACCGGCGGCCGAACCGCGCCCCGGTCCCACCGGGATACCCTGGCGCTTGGCCCAGTTGATGAAGTCCTGCACGATGAGAAAATACCCGGGAAAGCCCATGGTCTTGATGACGCCCAGCTCATACTCCAGGCGGTCCCAGTATTTCTTCTCCTCTTCCGGCGTTTTCAGGTCCAGCCTGGCAAGGCGGTCCTTGAGGCCCTGCCGGGCCATGTCCGCCATCTCGTCGTCCAGCGACTTGCCCTCTGCCACCTCGTAGACCGGAAAGTGGTAGGTCTTGAGGTCCAGCTCCAGGTTGATGCGGCTGGCGATCTCGCAGGTGTTGGACAGGGCCTGGGGCACATGGGCGAAGGCGGCGGCCATTTCTTCCGGGGATTTGTAGAAGAGCTCCTTGGTGGTGAAGCGCATGCGCTTCTCGTCGTCCACCTTGGCCTGGGTCTGTATGCACAGGAGCACGTCGTGGGCGCTGGCGTCGTCGGCGTTCAGGTAGTGGCAGTCGTTGGTGGCCACCAGGGGCAGCTTCATCTCGTCGGCCAGCTCGATCACCATCTCGTTCAGGCGGGCCTGCTCGGGCAGGTCGTTGGCCTGGAGCTCCATGTACAGACGGTCCGGGAACAGGGCCATGTACTGGCGGGCCATGTCGCGGGCCGCGTCCATGCCTTCTTTCAGGAGCGCCTGGTGGATCTCGCCCTTCAGGCAGGCGGACAAGGCGATGATGCCCTCGCCGTGGGCCGCCAGGAGCTCCTTGTCCACGCGCGGCTTGTAGTGGAAGCCGCTCAGGTAGGATTCGGACGAAAGCTTCAGGAGGTTCCTGAAACCCACGATGTCCTGGGCCAGGAGCACCAGATGGTAGCCCGCGTCGCGGACTGAGCGGGCGTTCTTGTCCTTGCGGCTGCCCTTGGCCACGTAGACCTCGCAGCCGACGATGGGCTTGATGCCCGCTTTCTTGCAATACTCGTAGAAAACCAACGCCCCGTGCATGTTGCCGTGGTCGGTGATGGCTGCGGCAGGGCAGCCGAACTCCCCGGCGCGCTTGACCAGGTCGCCGATGCGGATGGCCCCGTCCAGCAGGGAGTATTCGGTGTGGCAATGCAGGTGGACGAAATCAGACATTTATAAATACCTGTAATTATTAACTTTATATGCAGGCGCCATTACGGCTGCACGTCCACGTTCTAGCTCTATTTCCCCGGAAAGCCAATCCCGAAGCGGAACAGACCTGAGCCGCCCCTTGGAGCGGTTCATGGGGGCATTCGACAAATTGGGGGGAATCCTACCTTCCGTTTAGAGAAATATGTCATATATAGACTTTGCCAAACAAGCGTGCGCAATAGCGAATTACATCGCACGCGGAGACGTAAATGACAGGAAAAATGATTATTCAAGCGGTTAATTCCGACGCATACCAGCTTCGTGTCACTACATGTGACGGGGAGTGCATTCTTGAATGCGAACCGCGCCAAAGCAAAACCAAGGCGATTGAAGACGTCGAGACCCTCCGGCGCAACGTGAAGGAAGACGGTCGCTACGCAGTGCAACGCAACGGACAGGGACATTTTGCGTTCAACTTCCTTGGAGAGTCCGGCGAAACCATCGGCGTAAGTTCTGTTTTCCCCACCCCCGAAGGATTGGGAAAGGCCATCTCAGCCCTGAAGGAACTGGTTCCACTGGCCGAGTTGGTGGACAACACCTGATTTCCTCGCCGGCAAACTTCCGGCGAAACCTTCCCCTCCCCACCGCCACGTGAATCCGCCACCTCGCGCCTGAAGCGCTGCTGCGCCCCCTCTTCCGGCAGGTTGCCCGCGCTCCTTGCGTCGTGAGGCACCTCCGCACACAGCACCACAAAAGGGAAAGTCCGCCTCAGCTTCGCGGACACGATGGCTTCACCAAACCCGCAGTGCGAGCTGATCACCGGACAAGGAAAGCCCCCCTCAGGACCAGAGCCCATGGCGGACTTCTTTTCGAAGATTTACCCGCTCACCCGCATGGCCGCCGCCGGGTTTATGCGCGCAATGCGCGACAATACCTGATGCAGCTGGGCCTTGCCCTGGTCGCTTGCGTCCACGGAGAGCACGTCGTAGGCGGCCAACAGGCCGCGAAGCGCCGTGTCCGGCTCCCACAGTTCCAGCTTGTACTGCCCTACGAGGTCCAGAAGCTCCTCGATGTTCGGCCCGGCCAGATCCGCCCTGCCCGACTGCGACAGCATTCCGGCCATGGCGATAAGCCCGTCGAAACGTTCCCGTCCGGAGCGCGACTGGCGCAGCGCCTCCTGAAGCCGGGTCACGGCCTCCATGAATTTCTTCTGCGCGGACAGCGCCTGGGCCTCTTCCAGGGCCTTGGCCAGCGGCGAATCGGACGGCCCGGCATCCACGGACTGGCCCGCCCCCAGGGCGATGGACTTCAGCCACGTCCTGGTTTCCGCGTCGGCGAAGGGCGTGCCGTCCGAGAAGCTCATCTTGTCGATGCCCTTCAGGCGCGACACGTACAGCGCGGTCTGGGCCTTGAGCGCCTCCAGCGCCGGAGCGCCCTTGGCCCCCAGCGAGTCCAAAGCCTGGGCCGACAGGCGCGAGAGGTCCAGCCAGAACAGGTACACCGGCACCTGCGATTCGGCCCGGCGCGCGGCCTCCTCGAACTGGCGGCCGGACACCAGCTGGGCGATGGAGGACTTGATGTTCTCGTCCGGGGCCGGGATCATGGTCTGGCCGTTGTCCGCCGGGGGCAGGCCGTCCACCTTGAGCCAGGCGCCCAGGCGATTCAGCGTGTAGGCGCGCGGATCGCCGCAGTCGGCGGCCAGCAGCAGGGCTGCCGTGCCGGTCATCTGGCCAAGGCAGGCCTCCAGGCTCACGGCCGGATCGGTGGACACCGGACCGGACGGCGGCGCGGCGGGGCGAGGCTGCGCACTTCCCGCCGTCTGCGTCTGGGGTTGCCCGCCCTGCTCTCCCTGCGCGTCGCCGGCGGGGGCCGGCTCCGGCTCGGGCGCGGCCTCCTGCGGGGGCGCTTCCACCGGAATCCGCTTGGCGAATTCGGCCAGATCCCGCATGCCCGGCCCGTCCGGGGCGTTCTGGGCTATGAACTCGTCCAGGGTGCCGAAGCCCCCCGCCAGCCGGTCCAGCATGTCCTTGGGAAACGCGGCGTCGGTAGTGTAGGAGTCGAAATAGGCCTGGACCTGGTCGCGGAACCAGATCAGCGCGTTCACGCGGCCGCGCATGCGCTTTTTCGGGGGGAACAGGTCCTCCCAGTAGGTGGTGGTCATGTCGGAGAGGAGCGTCACCCCGTCGGCCATGCCGGGGATGGCGTTCATCTTGAAAAGCGCCACGGCCATGTAGGCCGCGGTGGGCAGGTGCTTGCCCTTGGTGGTCAGGATCGTGGTGGCAAGTTTGGCGACAGTCTCCCAGTCGATGCCCGGGCCGCCGATTGTCGGCATGGAGAGCTTGTCGATCTCCGCCTGGAGCTTCTCGAACTCAGGTTCATAGGAAGGGTCTGCTCCGGCGGGTTGGGCCGCGGAGATGGGGGCTTTGCCGATTTCTGCTACGTCCATGGCGGGTATGGCCTTGCGTTGGGGTTTGACCGGGCGCGGCCTGACGCTCCGCCCTTTCCCCGCATCTAACCAGAATACACCGCGCGAAACAACACCTTACGGCTTTTGGACCTCGCATTTCTGCGCTGCGCTGCGCACCTGGGCCTGTTTTGTGGTCTGGTCCGTGGCCTCCGAGCGGGTCGCCGTGCCGAATGCCAGACCCACCGCCGCGAGGATGAACAGGATAATGGCCAGGCGTTTCATAAGGCTCCTCCTCTGTGGTTACGCATCGCCCTGCTTCCGCGAGCAGCCTCGTCCTTTCCTGCCCGGATTCGCGCCCGAGCCGCCCCCGTCCGCGCCGAGCCCCATCTCCAGCTCCGCGGCATGAAGCACCTTGGCCATGCGGCCGGGGTTGCTGACCATGGGCAGCGGACCGGTCTGCAACTCTGCCACGCGCATCATCATGAGCGACGCCCGGGCCGCCTGGGCCTTCAGCGCCGGATCCTCCGCGCTGGATACCGCGCCCACCGTGCGGATGTAGACGCCGGGCAGCTGCCTGTCGCGCCTGCCGTAGGGATACGGCGCAGTCAGGCAGCTCCGAGGGAACGGCTGAAGACGCACCGACAGCCAGCGCGCCAGCTCCCGGCAGGTGAGCCCGAAGCTTTCAGCGGGCGGCGGCGCCACCAGCCAGTCCGAACCGCCCTGCCTGCCCGCGCCCCTCATGCCGGAGCGCCCGGCCACGTCCAGGAACGACGCACCTCGCTCCGGCAGCACGCCGTCCAGGTGCACCACTCCGGCCACCTTGCCGCCGTGGCGGTGCGCCACAGCAGAGGCGATCATGGAACCGTATCCATGCCCCACCAGGATCGCCCGCTCCAGGTCCTCATGGAAGAGCAGCTGGGCCACGTCCTCCACATGCCAGGACAGCGATATCTCCGGGCGCAACAGGTGCGACCGCTCGCCGCAGCCGGTCAGCGTGGGCCGGAAAGCCTCATGGCCCAGCTTGGCCAGGGCACGGGCGGTGCGACGCCAGATCCAGCCTCCCGTGAAGGCCCCGTGGATGAGTACGAATGTGGCCATGCGCGGTCGAAGCAAAGAGCCTGCCAGGGAAAATCGTATTATATATTGACATGTTATTGTGTCGGTCGGCACACACATCACGACAATAATGAAACATTCATACAAATTTGTAGCGTCGTGCATGGCGACTTGAGCCGTGTCTTTCGGCGTAATGCGCTTGGAACACTGAGGAATCGGGAGCTGCTTCACGGCCGGAGTCGGGTTTGCGTCTCTTGGACAGTTTAGGTCCGCGCCAACTCGGCTGGCTCCGCCCGAACCCGCCAGGGGAGAGTCAATTTCACTTCCGGCCCTGGACCGTGGCTCTCCGCTTCGCGAACTGCGCGAGGGGCTTGAGTCGGTGCGATGCAATACGTTGGGTGTGGGGAGGGCGAGGGCGATGGGTCGGGTCAGGTGGCCGGTGGCTGTCCCGTTCGTGTCCTGGCGGGCGGGCTCGAACCGATTTGAAGACGATTCGTCGCCCGCCCGCCAGAACCCGACCGTGACAGCCTCCGGCCACCTGACCCCGCCTACCCGCTACGGCTACTCGCTACGGCTACTCGCTCTCGATCCGGCCACTTGGCTCATCTTAAGAATAAACCACTGAGCTGGGCTAAAAAGAAGCCCTGAAGCGCGGCTTTGCGCGTTTCAGGGCTTTCCTGCGAAATATCTGAACCGTAAGGGTGCTGCCCGCGTAGCCCACTGAGGGTCCAGGGGGATCATCCCCCTGGCGGGAGAGTCCAGAGAGGGCAGCGCCCTCTCTGGCCGCCGGAGGCATCGCCACCTCTTACTTCATACATTCGCTGATGCTCTGGGGCAGCGTCGTAGGCGTCACGGACAACAGCCGTATGATGGGCTGGTTGCCCTCGAACACGAAGTTCACCTGAATGCGTTTCACGCCCAGCGACCCGAGCATGTCCTTTTGTCCGGGGAAGTCGTCGGGGGTGTAGGTTTTGGAGCCGCCGTTGCGGAAGTCCTTGAGGAACAGCGCGAAGCCGTTCGCGCCGGGGTAGGTTTTGGAAAGGGTCAGGTCGTTGAAGGTAATGGTTACGATGGTGTCGCCGCAGCCGTCGGGCTTCCACTTGAACGCTGCGGAGTCCAGGAAGTTGTAGTTGGCCAGGGTCTGCTGCTGGTTGCCGCAGTTGAGCGTCAGCGTGGTCAGATAGGGTTTCTGGCGCGCCTCGGGGTTCACGGTGGTGGGCACGGTCTTGACGATCACGTCGTATTCCGGCTGCACCTCCTGCACTTCCTGCCCGCCTTCGTCCAGGAAGGTGAGGAAGTTCCGGTGGATGGGGAACACCACGCGCATCCAGCTCCTGGCGGCCCAGCCCCTGATTTCGCGCGTGAGGAAAGGCCGGGCCGGGCCGTTCACGAACTTCCAGACCAGCCCGTCCTTCTTGTCGAACAGGGCGGAGCGGTACCTGGCCTGGGGAAGGCCTGCGGCTTCGGCCAGCACGCGGCTCTCCCAGAGGCGTTGCAGCTCGCAGGAGGCCTGCTCCGTGGCGAAGAGCACGAAGAAGGCCAACGGTCCGCTGACAACCTGGCTGAAGGCGTCCGACGTGGTTCCGATGCCGGCTCCGAGCAGGGCGTTCATGCCCATGAGCGCGGCTTCGGCGGCCTGTGCGGGGGACTTGGCGGCAGGAGCGGGCGCGGGAGGCGCTGCGTCGCCGGAGCCTCCCGCAGAACTTCCCATGGTGGAGCCCACGAACTGGAAGGCGGCTTCGGACGTGGCCACGGCCGGGATCATATCGGTCAGGGCCTTCTGGTATTCCTGAAGCTTGCCGGTGGCGGCCAGGAGGCTTTCGAACTGCTTGGCTTCGCGGGGGTCCACGTCGCCGGCCACGCGCTGCAGGGTCACGTCGATCTTTTCCTTGCCCTTTTCCAGAAGCGGCTCGTTCTTGATCTGGGACTTGGCCTGCTCCATGACGATGTGGAAGCGCCGGACCTCTCCCGCCCAGGCGGGTTCGCTGGAGGTTTTCTTGAGGGCGTTCAGGTCCGTGGCCATGCGCTCCAGCATGGCGAAGTAGGGGCTGGCGAAAGTGGGCATGCGCGCGGCCATCCTGCGCTTGTCGGTGTCGTCCAGCAGGAAGCCGTAGCCCGCGTGGAAGCCCAGGGCGAACTGGTTCCAGGAGAGGTAATACTGGTTGGTGTACCAGCTCCAGAAGGCGTCGATCTTGTTCTGGAAGGCCTTGGGGTTGTCCACGGCCTGGTCGAATTCCTTGATGAAACCCTCGATGGCTTTCTTGCCTTCAGCCGTGTAGCCCGCCGGCACGAAGGCGTCCTGCCCGGAAACCTGGCCCGCGCCGCCCCAGAAGTCGTTCAGCGTGACCGGGTGCAGGTAGGGCCTGGTGTTTGCCCAGTCCACCAGCCATTGCATCTGCCCGTCCTTGAGCGAAGCCAGGCGCGTGAGGCGCACTTTGAAGTCGGCCAGATGCTGGGCCAGGGATTCGTCCCAGGGCTGCCAGTAGAGATAGTCCAGGTAGCAGTCGTTGAAGAAGGGGGCCAGCTCGGGTACGAGCTTGGGGTCCACCTGGGTGAGCACGGCGTCGGGATAGGCGGGAATCTTGCGCATCTCGTCCAGCGAGGCCCCGCGCTGCTTGGCTTTCAGGAGTTCGATGCGCCAGACCATGTGTCCGATGTACATGCCGATGGCCGTTTCCGAGGCGCGGTTGTCCAGGGCGTCCACGGAGGCGCGCATGGAGGCGTCGAGAGGCCTTAGAATCTGCTCGCGAAAGAGGTTCGCGTAGGCGGTCTTGACCCTGGCTTCCCCGGAGAGGCTTTGAGTCAGGCCCATGCGCGGCAGGAACCAGTCGTTGTTGACGGTCTGCATGCGGATTATCTGGCGGCGGAACTGGTCGATGGCCAGGAGCTTGGCGTCCATGGCTCCGGTCAATTCGGGCAGGGCGGAAAATTCGGAGGAGATCACCCGCAGAGCGCGCTCGTTGTGGGTGTAGGAGAGGGTCAGGAGTCCGGCCACGCAGAACATGAGGAACAGCCAGGCCACCACGCCCACGAAGCGCGTCCGGGAGCGCCAGCGCAGGAACTCCAGCATGGGCGTGAACAGGTTGCGGTCCGTGGGCAGAAAGCGCGAGAACACGTCGTGCAGGAAGGCTCCACGGTCGGTTGCGGCGCGCTCCGAGAGCTGGGCCGCCACGTCGGTGAGGTCGGTGGCCATCACGTGGGCCGGTCCTTCCTGCCGGGCGCTCCCGAAGAACACGCCCCGAAACAGCGGCGTCTCCAGGTAGGGGTTGTCCGCGAAGAGCGCCCCGGTGAACACCTTGAGCTTCGCGCCCAGGCGGGCCAGCTCGTCGGGCAGCATGAGGTAGGCCGGGTCCATGACGGCGGGGTCGCAGGGCAGCAGCAGGCGCAGATCCTTGAGCCGCGACACCACGCGTGCCATGCCCTGCTCCAGGCCGCTGGCCGCAGGGACCAGGGTGTTCTCGTTCAGCGCGCCCATGGCCTGGAGCAGCTCGTCGTTGTCCAGCTGGTCCACCAACCCGTTCATGCCCAGGATCTGGTCCATCTTGGTGACCAGCACGAACACCGGGAACTTGGCCCCGATGACCCGCATCAGCTCGTTGACGCGGCGGCGCAGGCTCACGGCGTAATCCACCAGCACCTCGTCCGAGGAGTCGGCGGCCTTGTCCGCGGAGATCACCAGCACCAGCCCGTTCAGGGGCTCCTTTCGGCGGTGCTTGACCAGAAGGGCCAGGAAGCGTTCCCACTCCTCGCGGTCGCGGGCTTCGTCCTGGGGGATGGCGTAGCGCCCGGCCGTATCCAGGATGACCGCCTCGTCCGCGAACCAGAAGTCCACGTTGCGCGTGGGCGAGGCCTGGCGGTCCTGCCCCACGTCGGTGAGGATGGAGGCGAGTTTCGCCCGGCGAAGCGCCAGGGACTTGCCCGAGCCGGTCTCGCCCATCACCAGGAACCAGGGCTTCACGTAGACGGGATCGCCCTGCTGGCGCAGCTGCGAGCCGCGCAGGATTTCCACGGCGCGGGCGAAGCGGTCCTCCACGTCGCGCAGCAGCCGGGCTTTTTCGCCCTGGGCCGCGGAGATGGAGGCCGTGTCCTGCTCCACAACGCGCTTGACGAAGCTGCGCTCCTGGCGGCGGAACCACCAGCGCCTGAAGAACACCGCGCCCACGATGAGCCCGGCCGCGCCGCAGCCGATGGCCGCGGCCGCCCAGTCCGGCCAGCCGCGCCACTGGGCCAGATACCAGGCCCCGACGCCTATGGCCGCGAACAGGAGCAGCCACAGGAAAATTTTCAGGACGATGAGCAGGATGTTCTTCATTGCGGCCTACGGACCGCCCAGGAAGCCCTTGAGCGCCCCGGACAGGATGAAACTGTATGCGTAAAACATGACCGCGACCCCAAGGATGGGAAGGCCGATCACCACCATGTCCACCCAGTCCAGGCCGCGCCAGAACCTTCGGCGCGGCTTGGCCGGGGCCTGGGCCGGGTACAGGCCGGGAAACAGGCGCGCGGCGGGATCGCGCCCGTAGTGGGCCGTGGCGCCAAGCGCCGTGGTCACCACCTTCTTGCGCAGCGAATGAAGCGCCGCCTGGTCGTCGGGATGGAAATACTTGCCCTGGAATCCGAGCATGAGCGTCAGGCCGTAGACCTCCAGCACGCCGCGCACGCCAAGGCCCGTGTCCGTGTCCTCGGCCAGGGCCTTAAACGGCGCGCTTGCCGTGGGCGGCAGCTTGCAACCCGTACCCGGCCCCCCGGCGGCATCGGCGGAGTCTTCGACGGATTCTCCCGCCGCGTCGGGCCCGAAGGACAACTCCTCCACGGTCGCTTTCCCGCTCGAAACGGGCGAGGGCGAAAAGCTGAAGTCCTGCGCGGTCTTGGCCAGAAGATTGTCCAGCCGGTCGAAATACTCGTCGCCCGCGTTCACCGTGTTGTACACCGTGCGCTGCAACGGCTGGTGCAGCCAGAGGGCTTTTCCCTCCCACTGGGAGCCCAGGATCATCTCGTCCATCCAGGCGCACACCGCGAAGCGCGCGTCCTGGAACTCGGAGGCGGCGACGCCCAGCGTCTTGGCCATGCGGCCCGAGGAATTCAGGAGTTCCTCCACCTTGGCGCGCACCACGTCGAATTGCGGGAAGGACTGCGGCTTGCGCGCCACATCCAGGACGTAGGTGACGGCCTCGATGAAGCAGTCGGCCAGGCGCACTTATTTGCCCCTCAGAACGGCCAGGTGCACGGACAGGTCCTCGGGCGGGTTGTCCCAGAACATGGCCAGGGACTTGTTGCGCACCACGTCCAGCCACAGGGGGTTGGTGCTGTCCAACAGGAAATAGTGGGTGCCGGAGCGCTTGGGCAGCCCGGCGGGGGGATTCTTGGAATAGGTGAGCGGCACGCCCGGCACGGCCTTGACCAACAGCGTGGCCATGAGCGGCGTGGCGCAGAGCTTCACGGTGGAAAGTACGGCCTGGGGCACGGCCTCCGGGGTCTGCTCGGTGCGTACGATCAGCCAGAAGCGGTTGGTGGGGCTGAACACGCGCTCGGGAATCTCGGCGGTGTAGTAGCTGTCCTTTTTCTGCAGGGCCACCAGAAGCTCGATGGACGTACCGATGCCCTCGATCATGCGCTCGATCAGGCGGCGCGTCCTGGTGAAGCAGTCCGTCAGGTTCTCATGGTCGTAGTCGGGAACCAGCTTCTCCCCGTCGAAGCGCTCGCCCGTGGCCCCGAAGTCCTCCGCGAAGGTGGACAATTCACCAAGAAATTGCCGGAACACCCCGTACACGTCCCAGGGATGGACGTTTCTGGCCTCCACGTGGTGGCGCAGGAGCGGCACGTAGCGGTTGAGCGTCATGAGCGCCATGAGAAAGACCATGTAGCCCGGGTCGAACTCCTTGGAGGTCAGTTCGCCGCGCATTTTGTAGTCCTCCAGGGCGCGCGCCCGCGAGGACACCAGGTCGGCCACGTCGTTCACCAGCTTCTCCAGCGCCTGGCTGGAGCCGATGCTCAGGCAGGGCGGGATGAACTCCGCATCGTAGGAAATCCTGTCGCCCTCGCGCACCACGCGCGCAAAGGGCACCAGCACGTATTCGCCCAGGTTGGGGAGCTCGTGCTCGAAATAGACGGCCACCGCGAACTGCATGGTCTTCACCTGGGCGGGCGGTCCGCTGGCGTGCATGTCCGGCATGGAGTCCGGGTCGGCCTTGGTGACGAACGTGGTGGAGGGCTGGCCGGAAATGCTCAGCTCCGGCAGCACCGTGACGTTGTTGCCCTCGGGGTTCAGGCGGCGCACGCCCAGGTAAACCGTCACGGGCTTGTCCGATTCGAGCGCGGCGTCGTCCAGGGAGCGGGAGGCAACCACGCAGTTTCCCGGATAGCTGACGAACGCGCCCTCCGGGAAAAGAACCTCCAGGCTGGTGATTTCCACCTTCCTTGCGGCCAGGGCGTCTTCGCGCATCTGGATGGCCCCCACGCCCCAGAAGTGGCGCTGGGTATAGCGGGTGAACAGCATGAACTTGCGGTGCTGATGCCAGTCCACCAGCTGGAAATGCTGTGGCGTCAAGAACAGGCCCTGGTGCCAGAACAGCGGCGATTGCGCGCTCACGAGCCGTCCCCCATGGTCTGCACGCCGGTCTTGCCCAGAAGGATCTTCTTGGAGAGCTTGCCCGGCTGGTAGGTGGTCTCTTTCCACCACAGCCAGCCTGAGGTGTCGGAGCTGACCGGAATCTCATAGACGCGGGTGGCCGCGCCCAGGTTCAGGTCGTAGTAGCCGCAGGCGATGGCCACGAACTTGGCCTTCTCGTTGCGGTCCACGGTGAGCACCTCGTTGCGCCCCGGCTGCACGATCACCCGTTGCGCGCTGACCACGCTCTGGTCGAAGGAGGTGCACTCCAGCAGTTTGGAGATGCCCGGCGCGGTGGCCGCCAGCTGTTGGAAGGCCGTGGGAGCCTGCAACTGGTACACGCACACCGAGAGCGTGTGGGCCGCGCCCTCGTACTCGTTCAGGAACGGGTCTGATATGAAGGTGAATTCCAGCGCCTTGGGGGCGAAAGCCCAGTTCATGGTCTGGGGGCTGGACGAGGGGTTGGTATATTGCGAGGGAGGAGCGGTTTTGCCGCCGCCGCACCCGGACGCCAGAGCCAGCGCCGCGAGCGCCGCCAGTATCAACACCTTTCGCATCGAATCCTCCATGACCTGTACTGCAATGTTCGCTGGGGAGCGAAATGTCAAGCGACGGCGGGAGTATACCGGGGTCAGTCCCGGACCTCGGAGTCGGGCTCCGCCCGAACCCGCAAGGGCTCTGCCCTTGACCCGCCGGGGGAGAAGCCTCCCCCAGACCCGGCTATTAGCTTCGCGTCGGGCAACCTTCGGGGGCAGAAGGGAGGGCTCAGCGTTTGGGCTTCCATCCCTTGGCCATGCGCTCCGCCTGGGCCTTCTGCCGGGGCGTCAGCTTGGACGAGGCAAAATCAAGATTGCGCTTTGCGTCGGCGTTGCCCTGCTGTGCGGCCAGGGTCAGCCACATGTAGCCGCTCACGGGGTTCTTCTTCACGCCCTGGCCTTCGAAATACCTGACCCCCAGGTCGTTCTGGGCGTCCGCGTCCCCCTGCTCGGCGGCGCGTGTGAGCCACTTGGCGGCCTCGACCTGATTCTGTTTCACCCCGATGCCCTTGGCGTTCAAGACGGCGAAATCGTACTGGGCCTGAACGCTGCCGCGCGCTGCCGCCAACCCGTACCAGTGCGCGGACCGGACTGCGCTCTGCGCCACGCCGTGGCCCTTGCCGTACCACAGGGCCAGGGACAGCATGGACGCGACGTCGCCCTGGGCCGCGGCCTTCTCCAGCCAGACCGCAGCCTGGGCCGGGTCCTTGGGCACGCCGCTTCCCGTGTCGAACTTCACGGCCATGTTGTACTGCGCGTCCGGGTCGCCCTGCTCCGCCGCCTTCAGGTACCAGCGGGCGGCCTCCTGCGGATTGGCGTGCACCCCCTGCCCCCGGTCATACAGCACGCCCACCTGGAACTGCGCGGGCGCGAATCCGGAATTGGCGGCCATTTGCAGCCATTTGGCGGCCTCCTGCACGTTGGCCGGAACGCCGCGCCCCGTGGCCAGCATCATGCCGAGCTGGTACTGCGCCTTGTAATCGCCCTGCTCCGCGGCCTTTCGGTACCAATGTTCCGCCTGGGCCAGGGTCGCGCCGGAGGCCTTGCCCCTGGCGTTCAGTTCCGCGGTGACAAACTGGGCGGACATCTCGCCAAGCTCGGCCGAGCGCCTGAACGCATTCTCGGCCTCGGAGGGCGACGCCGCCAGCCTGGGATTGCCGTTCAGGAGCATGCCCAGGTGATACAAGGCTTTCGCATTGTCCTGCTTGCCGGACAACCGGAACCATTTCACCGCTTCGGAGGGGTTTGCTGCCACGTACTGGCCGAACTCGTACATGAGGCCCAGATGATACTGCGCAGATGCATCCCCGGCCTCTGCCTGGGGACGCAATTCCTTGAACGTGGCTGCGTGGTCGCCCTTGTTGTAGACGACCTCGGCGCTCTCTGCATGCAGCAGGCCGCACGGAGCCACCAGGCACGCGAAAAGCAGGAACCATGGTGCCAGTCTGAAGCGCGACATTGCCGCCACCTGATGTTTTCTGATTATCAAACGATGTTCCCTGTACTTCAGGATGCAAAATCCATCAATACCCGCTTGATGCTTTTCCCCTCTCGGGCTAATGGACTGTTGCGCCTGTGTATGGTCTCGGCAAGGACCAGCGCGCCGCGCGAAGGATGCCCCGCATGTTCGAGACAAAGGCCGCAGGATTCTCCCGCACCTTCTACCTCGCCGCCGTACTGATATGGTCCGGGGCCGTGGCGCTCATGTTCATCACCGCCGTGTGGGGCGGCTTCTACGGCATGATGGACGCCATGATGGCCGGTCGCGAGTCGAAACACCTGGCCCAGAACCTGCCCGAACCGACACAGCAGAGCGCACCCCATGCCCCCCTGGCCCCCAACCCCTTCGAACAGCCCCAGACGGCCCAGACTCCCCTGGGCTGGACCGTGAACGAAGTCGAAAAAGCACTCGCCGCGCTGGAACTGCGCACGGAAAAGCTCCTCCAGCAGGAATTCGGACCGGACAAACCCCAGCCGCCAACCATCGCCGTAACACCCCCCGTCCAGTCCGCTCCCGAAGTCCGCCAACAGATCAAACAGCCCGAACCCAAACGCGAACCCTCCGGCCCGCCCCTCATGCAGGGCGAACTGGGCGTGGTCAAAGGCGTCAAGTACGAACCCGGCGAAGGCCGCTTCCTCATGACCATCCAGACCACCGCGCCGCCCGACAAGGTCAGCTACTTCTACCTGGACAACCCCAGGCGACTCGCCGTCAACCTGCAAGGCGCATGGCGAAACACCGCGCCGCGAAACGCCGACTTCGCCACCGGACCCATCGCCAAAGCCGCCGTGGGCGAGCACCCCGACTACGTGCGCGTCACCCTGCACTTCCGCGACCCCAACGCCCCCAAGCCCGCCGACCCGACCATCACCAAGCTGAAAGACGCCCTGGGCGTAAGCCTGACCACGACGAAATAAGGCCTTCGGCGGCCAGAGAGGGCTCCGCCCTCTCTGGACTCTCCCGCCAGGGGGATGATCCCCCTGGACCCTGCAATAAGCTTCGCGGGCAGCACCGTTACTGTTCAGATATCCCGCAAGAGAGCCCTGAAGCGCGCAAAGCCGCGCTTCAGGGCTCCTATTTTTGAGAATCACTGCATTCGACGACATTAAGGGCATGAGTTCGCAATGCAGTGCTGGAACTCAGGGTCAAGGCGCCAAGTCGTGGAGTTGAAGCTATTGTCTAGTCCGGAACTCAGGGTCGATGATCAGGATCGGGACTCGGAGACGGAATTCAGGGTCGATGCTCGGAATCACAGGGCTGGGCCAATGGTCAGAATCGAAACTCAGGACCGGAACTCAGGGTCGGAATGCGGGATCAGGGCCGGGGGCTGAGGGCTAGGCGATGGGGCCGGGAGGCCGGGGGCTGTCACGGTCGGGTTCTGGCGGGCGGGCGACGAATCGTCTTCAAATCGGTTCGAGCCCGCCCGCCAGGACACGAACGGGACAGCACCCGGCCACCCGGCCCCCGACAACTCCCCCTGGCCTCCAGCCCAACTCAACCCGTCCGCGCACTGCGCGAAGCGAAGAGCCGGGTGCAGGGCCAAGAGTGAGGTTGACTCTCCCCTGCCGGGTCCAGGGCAGAGCCCTGGCGGGTCTGGGCGGAGCCCAGCATAACCAGCTAACGTCTGGCCTGCCACGCTTTCAACAATCCAAAACACCCTGTGAGCATCATGTCTCCGCCCGGAGCGGGGAACTCGGCACCGACGCCGAGGTACTCGCGGCGCCTGGGCCCGATGACGAAGGTCTGGGCGAAGTCGGCCTGTCGCTCCAGCAGCGCGCAGCCATGCCCGCCCGAATCGAAGACTTCCTCGCAGGTGAGGGTCCCGGCCCGGAAGCGTTCCAACTGCGAGGCCAGTTCGGCGGGTTGGATCTGGCCGGTGTGATGCTCGTATACGGCGGCGAGCCTGCCCGCGTGAACGAGCAGGCCAAGCACGTGGCTGTTGCCCATGTTGACGATGAGCGCGCCGTCGCGGTTGATGCGCTGTTCCAGGTCCGGCTCGAAGAGCACGCCGAGGGCGGCTGCGGGTCCGGTGTCCATGACGGGACCGCCTCCGATGGAGTCCTGAAGCGCGGCGAGCCGGGTGAAGGGTTGTGGCGCGACGTCATGGAGCAGGTCTTCCAGGCGGCGCGAGGGTTCGGCCAGGGCGTCCTCCCAGAGGCGGAAGCGCCCGATGCGGCTGGACTGGCCGGGGTGATGGCCGTGGTCCTGGGCGCAGGCCAGGACCAGATCGGGCGGTTCCAGTCCGGATTGGGTCAGCAGCGCGTGCCAGAAACCGGGGTCGTAGTCGGCCAGGGCGACGGCGGCGTGGCCTTTGGGGCAGGTCTCGGAGAGGGTGATGCCGTGCCGCGCGAGAGACGGCGGGTCGTCGGAGAGTGCCAGGGCCGCCTGGGGATGGGCGGACACGGCGAGCCCGGCGCGCAGATGCTCGCGCACTGCGCCGAAGAAGCCGCCGCCCATGTTGCGCCCGAAGAGGTGCAGGGGGCGGGCCTCGGCGGTGAGCTTGCGGATGCGCGCGGCCACCAGCTTGGCCGGGGAAGGCAGCACGAACTTGGGACAGTTTTCCAGGGAGCGGTCCGGCGTCCAGTACAGGACGTCCTGGGTGCCGCTGCCCACGTCCAGGCAGAGAATGCGCATCAACGTCCTTTGGCGATGCCGTTCTTGAGGCTTGCTCCGGGCTCGACGTTTCGCATCACGCGGCGCACCAGGATGAACTCGGGGTCCGGGATGCGGGCCACGAGCTTGTTGGAGGCGTCCCGTACTTCAATGGCGCTTGAGATCGGGCGGAAGGCTTTCTGGTCGCCGGCAAGTCCGAACTCGGCCACGTAGAATACGGCGGCGGCGTCAGAGTTGACGCCCAGGTTGACCGCCTCCGGCGGCAGCTTCAGGGGCGCGCTGACCAGGGCCGTGCGCGAGCCGGCGGAGCCTCTGCCCAGCCACTTGGCGGGGCCGGAGAACCAGCGATAGCGCGCGAAGGCCTCGGCCAGGGTCAGCTGGCTGTCCACCTTGGGGAAGGTGCCGTTCATGACGGCGTACAGCACGGGATCGTCTGCGGGGACGGCCACTGCGGCGTGACGGGGCTGGCCTGCCAGAGGGGCTGTGCCCTCCGTGCCGGGTCCTGTGGGTTTGAAGAGCCCGGCCGCGCCGATGGACACGACGCAGAGGGCTGCGATCAGCCAGAAGACCCAGTCACGCAGAGTGAGCTTGAGGACCATGCCTTACTCCACGGGGCAGGGAAGGTTTTTGAACACGTAGCTGATTTCACCGACTTTGCGACGGGTGTCGAAATAGAACATGATGTCCACCTCCTTGCCCAGGTAGGAGAGCATGCCGCCCGAGGCCTTGACGGGCTTGCCGTGACGTTTGGCGAATTCTGCGGCCAGCGTGTCGAAGGCCTCGCGCCCGTCAACTTCCATGTCCACGGTGAACAGCCGCTTGTACATGAACAGATAGCTGAGGTTTTTAAGAGGTACGCCGTGCAGGTGCAGATCGTCGCTGGGGCGGATGCAGCGCAGTCCCTCTTCGGAATCGAGCTGGCAGACGAAGGAGCCGTCGGGCTCGAATTCCTTGGCGAAGGGGATGCCCTTGAAATCGAGGGGCTCAGCCTGCATGGCCGCAAAAGCCGGACAGGCCAGGAGGGCAGCCAGCAGAGGGAGCAGAATGTGAAGTCGTCTCATGGCGCGCCCTTTCAGCTCCATTCGCCTGCGAAGTCGGCTGCGGATTCCAGGCGATAGCCCTTCTCTTCAAGGGCGCGACGCAACGGGGTGTCGTCGGCGGCGTCCACGCGGATGACCACCATGCGCCTGCCGTTGTGGAAGAAGGTACTGGTGGAGAGGATGCTCACCCCGTGGGAGGCGATGACCTCGGCCACCTCGCGGATGACTCCGGCCCTGTCCTGCACTTCGAACACCAGACGCGAACCGCCGAGCGCCAGGCCCATTTCCTCGACCAGCACTTCCAGCATAACGGTGCGGTTGATGTAGCCGATGAGCTTTCCGTTCGAGCCGACCACGGCCAGGCCTGCCAGATTCTTGTCGTGCATGATCTGTGCGGCCTGTTCGATGTCCATCTCCGGGGGAACGGTGGTGATGTCCTTTCGCATCACGGCTTCCACCGTGAGCTTGGAGATGAGGTACAGGGCCTCGTGGCGCTCCAGGGTGGAGAGCATGGAGGGCAGCGCGGCGCTCATGTCCTCGTGGCGCACGTACCCCACGAGCTTGTCGCCGTCGGTGACCAGAAGCATCCAGTACTCTTCCTTTTCCAGGATCTTCTTGGCCTCGGACAAGGACGTTTTGGGAGTTACGGGATGAAATCCTTTGAGCATCTTCAAACCGACGTACATGCGACCCTCCTGAAGGGAATAATATGGGAATGCGTGTCCAGTGTGTAGCGCAGTTCGCTTCCGAGTGGGAGCACTTTATGAGGCTTGACCCTGGCTGGCGCTGCCGGGGCAGTTGTTCTGGTCGTCCTGCGGATTCGGGCCGCCGTCATGCGAGGGGTGGCGGCGAAGCGGCAGCATCACCGTGAAGGTTGCGCCCTCCCCCGGTGTGGAGACCACCCGTATGGAGCCTTTGTGCATGGTGGTGACGATGTAATAGGACACGGACAGGCCAAGCCCGGTGCCCTGCCCAACCTCCTTGGTGGTGAAGAACGGCTCGAAGATGCGCTCCCGGACCTCGTCCGGGATGCCCGGGCCGTTGTCGCGGATCTCCAGCACGGCATCGTCCCCTTCGCAGCGCGTGGTTATCACCAGCTTCGGGGTTCGCACGGCTGCTGTCTCGGTCATGGCCTGGGCGGCGTTCTTGAACAGGTTGAGCAGTACCTGCTCGATCTGGCTGCGGTTCACGGGAATCTCGGCCAGATCGGGGTCATGGATGCGCTCCACGGCGATGGTCTTGAAATCCAGGCGTTTTTTCAGCTCGTAATCGTTGGCGGCCAGCTCCAGGGCGCGGTCGATCAATTCGTCGATCTTCACGGGGATGTAGCCCGAATGGGAACGGCGCGAGAAACCGAGCATGTTGGAGACGATCTTGCCTGCGCGCGCCCCCAGCTCCCGGATGGCCTCGATCTGGTCGAAGATGCCGCGGGCCTCCAGGTAGATGCCCATGGACCGCAGGTCGATCCCGGCTGCTTCGGCGGCGCGCTGATTGGCGGGAAGCTCAGGGGAGAGCCGCCTGGCCATGTTCTGGGCGGACATGATGATGCCGCCCAGGGGGTTGTTTATTTCATGGGCCATGCCTGCGGCCAGGCCTCCCACGGTCATCATCTTCTCGGTGTGCACCATGACCTCTTCCATGCGGATTCGGTCGGTGACGTCGTCGATGCGCAGCACCGCCGCGCCTTCGCCCCCCTCGGAGCCGCCCTGGCCCAGCGGATACACCAGCACGTCCACGATGCGCCGTCCGGAGCCGAAGTCCATGGTCAGCTTCTCCCATTTCACAGGCAGGCCGAGGATGGCGGACTGCTCAAGGGCGGGAAGGACCATGACCAGCGGCGCGACCGCCTCTTCCAGGGGCCTGCCCAGAGCGTCCAGCGCGTCCACTCCGGTCAGTTTTTCCGCTTCCACGTTCCAGAGTTCCACCCGCCCCTCTCCGTCCGTGGCGGCCAGGAAGGACGGCATGGCCTCGACCACCGAGGACAGCCTCCGCCTGCTCTGGTCCAGGGCCTGTTCGCGGGCCTTGAGCGCCTGCGCCATGGTGAGGAAGCTCTCGGCCAGAGGCTCGAACTCACGAAAGGCCGGATTGATTTGCAGGTCGTAGCGGCCCCGGGACAAGGCGCGGGTCTGGCCGGTGAGGTCCGCCAGGGGTTTGAGCAGCTGCGCCTGAAAAGCCAGCATGGCCAGCACCGAACACAGCGCCACCACGGCCACCCCGCCCAAAGTGTAGGCATAGAGGTTGCGCACCGATGCGTAGGCGTTGGCGGCAGGCTCGAAAACCAGCACCTGCCACCCCGTATCGATGACAGGCGATACGCTGGCGATACCGGGCACCGAATTGTACGTGCCCGGTGAGGAGACCTCCATGCCCGTGAGGCCGCGCCGCACGGCTTCCAGGTTCAGGAGGCTTTCGCGCCTGAGCGCCGTGGCGGGGTCGGAGTGCCCGATCACCACGCCGTTGCTGTCCACCACGGCAACGAACCCTCCCCCCTCGGGCGGAAGCACCATGGCCATGCGCGATATTTCCTCCACCCGCAATTGCATGGCGGCTACGCCTCGGGAGTAGCCCCCGGAGATGGTGGCCGTGGCAACGCAGTTCTGGGCCGAAACATAGGAATCGAACAGTATCCGGCCGGGATTTTCGCGCGCCATGTTGAAAAACGCCTGGTCGGACAAATCCTGCCCGGACAGGTCCGGGTTGTCCGGGGCCACGGCCTTCACCCGCCCGTTTCCATCCAGAACCTGGATCAATTCCACCACTTTGGTGAACCGGTGGATGCTCTCCAACATCTCGTCGAGTTCCCTGCCCTCGGCTCCTGCCTCCAACTTCGCGACCAAGGTGGACAAGGCATACGTGGGTTGGGCGATGGCGTTGGCAACCTCTCCGGCCAGGGCATGGGCCAGTCCCTGGTTGCGCTTGGCCACGTCGTCGCGCATGCGGTCTGCGATGCGCTCGAACACCGCGAACTGCATGCCGACCCCGATGCAGGCCAGGATGGCGAGCCCCATGGCGAGGCGCAGACGAAGACTTGTCCTCGAGGCCACGGATTACTCCTTCATCCTCAGACGGTTGTCGGAAGGGAAAGGTGCCCGGCAGGGGGAGGCGGCGTCACCTCGCAATGCCCGTTCGACACGAACGTTCCCCTGCTCCACGACGAGCATTGACCCGTCGCGCCAGGAGGCGGATAGCGCCGTCAGGAGTTCGGAGAGACCGGAAAGGGAGCCGGTCGACTTCAGGCCGCCGGCCGGGAAGCGCAAAAGCAGAGAACCCGCAGCAACGGGCGCCAATGTCGCGATGACCATACAAACGAGCCTTTTCATGCCCGCGCTCCGAATAGCCGCAAAAAAACGGCGCTTGCCGTGTCCCGGACGCCAGCGCCGGATGCATACTTGGCCGATCGGCCACTTCACCGAGAACAGAACATCATGGTCCCGAAGTGCTGCGCCCCGGCCCGGCATTGCCGAAGCAGAGTCGCCCGCAGCTGTTCCGGGCTGTGAAACAGACTCTACGGAAAGGTGTATGGCCTGTCAAATCCGCAGTCGTCAGAGGGAGATAGAGAGGGATACGGTTGGAGAACGGGAAACCGCCACAGGCGCGGCGGCAGATCGGCTTACCCGTTTGCGGCACGCAAACGGCGGGAAAGGGGAAAAGACATGTTCGGTTCGCTGAGCCAGGGACTTCGAAAACACTCCGGCCGGACCGGCGATGATACCCGGAGCAGCCTTCGTGGCAGTCCCTTCAGGCGAGCCAGCTGCGAGAGTAGAACTTGGCGTAGAGCAGGATCATTCTTTTTGCGTTGGCCTTGGCAAGGCCGAAATCGCACAGACGGCAATATATGTGAACCGGATTCAACCTGTGTTGCAGATAGCTTCTTAACTTGCTGGGCATCATGGCTGCCTCCCCCGGACGTGCCGGACTTCAGTGAATTCGCATGCATTCCTCGTGCCGGAACGCCTCGATTTGTTCCGGCGGTCCCGAAGAACGTATCGGCCGTCCAGGCCAGGGGTTTATGGCCGGAACACTGCCCAGGACGAGCCCTCTCATTTCTCCCCGCAACATGACGGATTGCCTGCGGAGAGGGCCTACGGCCCTCTCCGCGCGCGCTCAGTTGATTTGTATCGGGACTAGTTGGACTTCACCGCAGCGGCTTCGGCCTTCTTCGCGGTCTCTGCGGTATGCTTCACATCCGCAGCGGGCTTCATGGTCACCGGCTTGGCCTCGGGCTTGGCAGGCTTGGCTTCCAGAGCCGCAGCCTTGGCCGGAGGATTCCTGTCGGCGGTTTTGGCATCATCAGCCTTTGCGGCATCAGTCTTCACGGCAGCCTTGTCGGAAGACTTTACAGCATCAGCCTTGGCAGAAGCGGCTGCATCCTGCTTCAAGGCGGCGGATGGGACCGCAGTGTCGGCTGCTTCATGCTTCTTGGCCACCGGCGTGCCCTCGGTCTTGACGCTTCCCTTGGCGGAAACATCCAACGGAGCCTTGTCGGACGCGAAAACAGCAGGTGCAGCAAAGAGAAAAGCGCCCATGACACTGGTAGCAATGATGCGTTTCATCTTCATTTTCTCCAAATCTTTGTTGTACGTGCACATTCTACGTCTACAACAGACTTCGTCAGCGCACGCATTCAATAAAGCATCAAGCGTGCCAACAGCATCACACCTCACGAAACGCCGTTTCCCGGACATTTCCCATACGATTTCCTCACAGGAGTACGTTTTTTGCGCATTGCCGCAACGGCAAAGTACGATTTTTGCCCGGCGGGGTCCAAAACCTGGTCCCGCAACACCCCAGGATTGACTTCCCCCCTTGCCACCCTCTACAAACGCGCTTGTATGACCAGAACCATCCATCAGACCATTGCCGTCCGCTACGACTTCCCGGTGATCTTCACCAGAGACGCCCTGGCCCCGGACAACCCGGACCTGGCGCAGATTTTCCCCCCTTGCACGCCCGATCCCGGCGGCTGCGGAACATCCCCGCAGCAGGGGTGCGGACCGCACCGTCTGGCCGTGGTGCTGGACGACGGCCTTCAGGCATCCTTTCCGGACCTCGGCACGCGCATAGCCGACTATTTCCGGCACAACCCGGTGGCCCGCCTGACCGCGCCGGTCCTCGCCGTTCCGGGCGGGGAGCGGGCCAAGGCGGACCTTTCGGTTTTCCAGGCCGTGCTTGACCTGATCTTCGAGGCGCGCCTGTGCCGCCAGTCATATCTGCTGGCAATAGGCGGGGGCGCGGTGCTGGACGCGGCGGGGTTCGCCGCCGCCACGGCGCACCGGGGGGTGCGCCTCATCCGCATGCCCTCCACCGCGCTGGCCCAGAACGACGCCGGTGTGGGCGTGAAGAACGCCGTGAACTATTTCGGGCGCAAGAACTTCCTGGGCTGCTTCGCCCCGCCCTTCGCCGTGCTGAACGATTTCGCCCTGCTGGACGGTCTGGACGTGCGCGAACGCCGCGCCGGACTGGCCGAGGCCGTGAAGATCGCGCTCATCAAGGACGCCGTCTTTTTTGACCGGCTTTTTGCCGACCGCCACGCACTCAAGCGCCTGGAGCCCGGCCCCATGGAGCATTCCATCGAGCGTTGCGCGGAGTTGCACCTGGAGCACATCGCCACGGGCGGCGACCCGTTCGAGTTCGGATCTTCGCGGCCGCTGGACTTCGGGCACTGGAGCGCGCACGCCATGGAGGAAGCCACCGGCGGGAGACTCGGCCACGGCGAGGCGGTGGCCATCGGCGTGGCCCTGGATTCGGTCTATTCGCACCTGTCCGGGCTGCTGCCAGCTGACGACCTGGAGCGCATCCTGGAAATCCTGCCCGCCTTGGGATTCACGCCCTGGAACGCAGCCCTGGAGACCCTGGACATGCCGGCGGCCATCGAATCCTTCCGGGAGCATCTGGGCGGCAGGCTCTTTTTGAGCCTTTTGACCGGCATCGGCCTGCGCGTCGAGGTATCCGCCGTGGACTTCTCCCTGATGGGCAAAGCGGTCGACATCCTGCGGGAACGGTTCGCGTGAGCATGCACCCGGTCACCTACTGCACCAACATCCACCCCGGCGAATCCTGGGCGCAGACCCGCGCCAACCTGGCCGACCACACCCTGGCCGTGAAGGCCGCCGTCTGCCCGGACCGTCCTTTTCCGGTGGGGCTTCGCGTCTCCGGGTTGGCCAGCCGGGAGGTCTCGCCTGAGGAGGCCGTGCGCTTCCGCGCCTGGATGGACGAAAACGGCCTGTATGTGGCCACGGTGAACGGTTTTCCCTTCGGAACATTCCACGGACGCCCGGTAAAATCCGGCGTATACCAGCCCGACTGGCGCGACCCCGCCCGCCTGGACTACACCCTGAAGCTGGCCGAACTGCTGGCGATCTGGCTCCCCGACGGCATGGACGGGTCCATCTCCACCGTGCCCGTGGGTTTTCGCGCCGACTTCGACCCGGACCAGGAGTCCATCGCCCATGCCGCCCTGCGCCGGGCCGCCGAGGGGATGGACGCCGTGGCCCAGCGCACCGGAAAGCGCATCCGTCTGTCCCTGGAGCCGGAGCCGGGCTGCCTGGTGGAGACCACCCCGGAGCTGATCGGGCTTTTCGACCGGCTGGCCCTGCCGGAACATCTGCGCCCAACCCTGGCCGCCTGCTACGACTGCTGCCATCAGGCCCTGCAGTTCGAGGATCCGGCCTGGTCCCTGGCGCAACTGGCCGACAACGGCGTGGCCATCGGGCACGTCCAGGTATCTTCCGCCCTGCACCTGCCCTGCGCGGACCTTTCGCGCCTGACGCGCTTCGACGAACCGGTGTACCTGCACCAATGCGTGGCCCGCAGTGCGCAAGGGAGCCTTGAGCGCTTCGACGACCTGGGCGACGCCCTGGCCGCATCGATGGGCTCAACCGGCCATGGTTCTCCTGACGCGGACCGGGCTGCATCTGCCGCGGCAAAGCCCCAGCGCCTTCCGGCACGGCCCGTTGATACGGCCGCAGGCAGAGCCTCGCCCGACGGCCGGAAGGCGCACACGGACCAGCCCGGGCCTGGTGAAACTGGGCCGTCCTGCCTGGAGAACGCAGACTGCTGGAGAGTACACTTCCATCTGCCGGTGTTTCTGGCGGAGCTGCCCGAGTGCCTCAGCACGCAGCCGTTTCTGAAGGATTTCCTGCCCCTGGTTCCTCTGTCAGTGCCCCTGGAGGTCGAGACCTACACCTTCGGCGTTCTTCCGCCGGAGTTGCAGACTCCGACAGTGGTGGAATCCATCGTACGGGAGATCCAATGGGTGGAGGATTGCCGGTCGGGGAAATGAGGCGTGCCGCCGCGTGTTGGCGTCGGCACGAAGCCTGACTGGGACTGAGGCATGGTCTGCGCCGTTGCGGCTGATGTCCATCGAGATCGGCGCGGAAAGGACGGGGGAGCGGAGAAGCAGGTCATTGTGGACCTGCCGCCGGGTGCAAGGCGCAAAAAAAGACCTGCTGGCGCGATAGCCGGATATCCGGCAGCCTCCCCTACCTTCAGGTGTGGCTCTTACGCTGCGCTTGTGCAGGTCTTTTGATCATGCGCCTTGATGCGCTGGTTATGAGAATATGCGTTTATTTCGGACTACCTTCCTGTTGCAGTGCCTGCAACATTTCGAATGTTTGCCACGTTGACTTCCACCAGGGCCCTTGCCGTTGATCTGCTGGCGCTGAAGCCGGATTGTCCGGCATGCTCCCCTACCTTCAGGTGTCGCTCTCATGCGCGCTTGCGCAAATCAAATCACTCATCGCCTGATTGGGCGGATTATGATTTGAAGTTCTGATGTCGCTCATCCCTCTGTTGGAGTTGGCCAGATTGCCTTAAGCATAACATAATCATGGTATTCGCTTTGTACAGCCCCCGGCGCCAAAAGGCCGCCCCTGCAGGGGCGGCCCATTCTCCATCCGAAGCCTGTGGCCGGAATGTCAGCGGGAAGCCTTGGTCCGCCTGCGCAGATACCCCGCACCGAGGATGCCCACGCCCATGAGCAGCATGGTTCCCGGTTCGGGCGTGGGAACCTGGGTCTGGTCGAACAGGATGTCGTTGGCGCAGGTCATGGTGAAGGCATAGGTGATGTCCTTGCCCATGAGCGCGGTCAGGTCGATGCCGCCGATCTTGCTCAGATCCCAGGTGGAGGAGCCGACGCCAAGGGAACTGTTGATCTTGGTCAGGTCGGAAATCTTGTCCCAACCGTCGAATTCAACGATGCCCAGGTCGGTGATGCCGGTGTTCGTATTGTAGGACCGGGTCACCCACTGGCCGCCCACGCGCACCTGCTTGTCGTACGGAAGATCCGTATCCTTGATCGTGGTGGGGTGCCAGTCGCGATTGTCGGTATTGCCGTAGTACCCGTTGTACTGAACGAACTTTCCGTTGCTCCCGTACAGCGTTTGCGTGTCGTAGAGCCATTCGTCCTCGGCTTCGTACAGATGGTATGTATTGTTGGTCACCATCTTGTGCGAGGTAAAGTCCCACACCTGGCTGGGCTTGTGGATCACGTAGTCCCAGGCCTTGTCGTTGTCCACGTCGAGATACCAGTCGCCGGTTTGCAGGGAGTTCCAGGAAGAATTCCACGACGACTGATTGAGGTACTTATTGGCGTAATTCAAGGTAATGGAAGTCAGCGTATGCCCGGTGTAGGTGAAGGCTCCGCCGGTCAGGTCCGGCACGCCGTTCTGGTCCTGGGTGGATTTCTCTGGGGTGTGCGCCAGTCCAGACCAGACCTTTACCGTATCGCCGAATGTCACGACGTTGGCGTTGGCTCCGGAAACGCCAAGCGTGACCGACAAAACCGCCAGGGAGAGCTGCAGGAGTAACCGCATGGGAACCTCGTGATTTCAACGCATTTTCAGAGAAAAAATGCAACAATCAAACCACGTAGACAAGTTAGTATTTTTATTGAACATTGTCGGAAAACCCAGCCCGATGCCTGTCTCTTTTTGGCATACAGTGTCGGGATTGCTTACATATTCCGCCAAAGACAATACCTGTGTATATTCAGCATGTTGCTCACAAAACAGGACTCCTGTGAGTCCGATTTTGTCGGATTACTTTACAGTCCGCAATATCCGGATTCAAGATACTTCGTCCGTCTTCGTCCTCCAGGCAACTCACATCATTGCCGATATCTCGCCCGACTGACCGTTGGCGCTCGCGTTATGTGTGCCCGCGCTGATCCGTCTGGTTCGGAAGCGCTCCAGGCCCTTGCGCCCGATAACGCATCACTTCCGGCTGAGCGCGCAAAAGAGGCCGCCCCCATCCGGGAGCGGCCTCGCGTTATGTGCCTGCCCTCGCTGTTTCAAAGCGGGGCTATCGGACCGGACGATCTAGAACCCGCAGGTCTTCAGAATGTCTGTGAGCACCTTTTCGGCGTCGAAGAACTCTTCGGCGATTCTCCGGGCGGCCTTGCGGTGCTTGGGATAGTCGGAGAGGACCGTCTCGATGGCGGCTTTGGCGTGGTCCACCCCATCGAAGGTCACCAGCCCCTCGCCCACGGGGAGGTAGGTGCCGAACCCCGTGTCCTCCACGATGACCGGGCGGCCCGAAGCCAGATAGCTGGCGGAGCGGTCCGAGAACCAGCCGGATTTCAGCTGGATGTTCTGCTCCTTGGCCACGGTGAACTCGGACGTGGAGTTCAGGATGTAGTCATGGTAGCCCCAGATGTCCTTGGAGAGCTCCAGGGCGTTCTTCACCTTCCAGCCGTGTGCGGCGAAACGCTGTGCGTCTTCCTTCATGCCGCTCATGGTGAGGTCCAGGGTGACGCCGGGGAGCTTCTCGGGCAGGTCGATGATCTGCTCGTACTTCTCGGACTTGCGCCAGGAGAGCTTCTTGCCCTCATGGACGATGTCGCGCCCCTGGGCGTCCCAGTTGCCGATGGTGGTGAAGCCGGAGCCGCCCCCTTCCACGTTGGGCCACATGTCCAGGACGATGGGCACGCGGGTGGGCGTGTATTCGATGCCGGAGAGGGCCACACCGGTGGAGCCGGTGGGGATGTTGTGCCCCCAGGTGAAGAACACCTCGTGCTGCAGGAAGTAGTCGCGGGTCCACTCGTCGGTTGCGATCTTGGACTGGGTGAAGATGGGGTCGGTGTCGATGATGGCCCGGACCTTGGCCTTCATGTAGGTCTCGCGCAGGGGGATGACGCCGGACACGTTCAGGAAGAGGTCGGCGTCGGCGCAGAAGCGGTCCAGGGCGTCGCGCTCCATGCCGTACAGCTTGTTCTCGAAGATGGTGTTGTAGGCCCAGCGCCCGGAGAGGCCGATGCTCCTGAAGGCTTCGTCCAGCACCGCGCGCCCGTGGGTCGAATCGGCGGAAGCGAATCCCTTGTTGGGATCGAAGGGCAAGGCCCAGTCCGCCGTATCTTCGACAAAGATTACATCATGCCCCAGGCGTTTGAGCCCTTCCATGAAATGCATGATCATCCATATCTGCCCTCCCAGGGGGAAGCTTACGGCATAACCACCAACCACGATCTTAAGCTTGCGCATGTCTACGAACCTTTCCTCACGAGCGATTTGGTCTGCGGAGCGTTTTGATTCTTCTTGAGTTCCGCCATGATCCGCGCACCTTCGCGGATGGTCACGACGGGAATGTTCTGTTCTACCACCCAGCCAAGCACCGCATCGAGCCCCTCTGCGGAATAGGGTTCCCAGCCGGTGTTGTCGCCCACGCCGTGGAAGCAGAACACCACCCAGCCGCCGTGTTCCAGGCTGTGGTCCTTGATGATGCGCATGTAGGACTGGGGCGTGTCCTTGGTGTGGGCCATGAACCGCTTGACGGCATAGGGGTCGAAGCTTCCGGGCCTGTTGTCGGAGTCCCGCCCGGTGCAGGCGCGCGCGTAGTAACGCTTGCTGATGACCTCGACGTCGTCGGTCCAGTAATTGTGGGGTGCGATGTACGTATCCACGTTGAAGCCGAGTTCGGCCAGGATGCGCTTGGATTCTTCCATCTCGCGCTGGTAGGACCCGGCCCGGATGCCGAGTTCCGCTGGGTCTGCGATGCGGATGGGGCGCACGTGCAGTTCCGCGATGCACCTGTCCAGCCAGTAGGCGCCGGGAGTGGCGCTCAGCTCGGGCAGGCTGAAGACCTCCTTGAGAGGCTTTGCGTCCTGGTAGAGCCCGGCGATGCGCTCATACTCGTACTGGGTCTGGTAGTGGGTGGGATCCTTCTCGTCCACGTGCCAGCCGGTCACCGGCTCCTGCTCGTAGGTCTTGGGGATCTGCACGGGCCGGGAATGGGTCAGGCTGTGGGAGGCGATCTCCCAGCCGCTCTGTTCCAGTTCGCGCACCTGATCAACGTTCATGTAGTCGTTGTTGCCGGAGGTGACGCGGCTGGCCACGATTCCCGCCGTGGCAACCAGGCCCCGGCGCTTGAGGATGGGCAGCGCGTAGTTATAGTTGCTGACGAGTCCATCGTCGAAGGTGAAGGTCACCATACCGCGCGGCAACGGTTTCTCGGCGGCCCACACGGACATGGGCAGCGATGCGGACGCGGCAAGCACGGGAAGCATGGAAAGGAAACGGCGTCGATTCATGCGGACGGACTCCTCGGACAACATAGTCGCTCTCGCACCGGAAAGGTCGGCAAGGAGCGGGCGGCGACACGAAAGCAAGGACCGGGCCAAGCGAAACATGAAGTTGGGAGATTCATCCGTCCCTTTGAGCAGGCCGGAAGCGCTCCACTATAGGAAAATACTTCGGAAATCAAACCGTAAACCAACCAGGACCCACCGGTAACGATTTTTGCCCGACATGGGCAAAAAGCGTAACTGCGACGCCTTGACCCTGCCAAGGAAGCTGCTACTGTCGCGCCGGTGCACGGGGGAGCACCTGTGCAAAGAATCCCCGTATTTCCAGGGTGTTGCTTCATGCACTCCCTGAAGCGTCTCACACGCGCCCCTGAAGCGCCGTCGCGGAGGTCATCATGCATGCCCATAGCCACCTGCGGCTCACAACATTGGTAGCCTGCGCCCTGGTGCTGGCCTTTGCGGGCCAGGGCCGGTGCGAATCAAAGCACTTTCAGTCGTCCCAGCGCAATTTCGAGGAACTGGCCGCCCAGGCGGCGATTCTTTCCGCCGAGATGGACTCCTCCTGGGAAAAAAACGCCTGCAACTACTATGCGGCCACCGCCGTGACCTACGCCGTCCGTAGCCACGCCCTGGCCCAGCTTGCCGACGTGGCGGCCCATCTGCGCCAGCCCGAGGACCAGGCCCTTCTCCGGCGCAAGATGGCCGAGACCCAGGTCTACGTGAGCCGTTACACGGGCGACGACCTGAAGGTTCTGGAAGATATCGCCGCAGGCAACAAAAACGCTCGCATCAAGGATCTGGGCCTGCGGCTGATCAATGTGCTGCGGGTGTTCGAAAGGAACGCCTCGGCCCTGACCAGGAACTAGTATTGCGTCGTTTTGATTCGTCCAGTCCGTCCGATACCCCTGCCCAGCGATACCCTTCGATTTTGTTCGCAAACCACCCGGAATTTTTTTTGGGGGGACCGGCCTCAATCCGCGCCCGCACCTGCGGGATGGCCGTCAACGGGGCCAAGCCCCGGCCCGGCCACCCAGGCCCCGAGCGCCCGGTGATCCTTGATGCCGGACACGATGGGGTAATACAGGCGGGAGACGCTCAGGTGGACGAGGTCTCCGGGACGCGCCCGGTCCGCGCCGACGGTCAGCGCGCCGGTGCGGGCCGTCCCCGGGCCGAACGAAGCCTCGGCCAGCACGCGCCCATGCCGTGAAAGCGCCACGCGCACGGGCTTGGCGGAAAGATCGGGATGGGGCAGCCCCACCTCGAAGCGCCACGGGCCAGGACCGACCAGCCGCAGCGACGACGCCCCGCAACTCCACATGGCCAGCCGCCCGTCCACGGCCTCGGGCCCGGAGAATCCCTGGAGCTGGCGCACGCCTTCGGGCGGGTAGCTGCCGATCCCCAGCCTCCGGGCCGTGGCTGCGTATCCGGCGTTGTCCAGGTTGATCAGGAGCGCCGCCAGCACGGCCAGAGCCGTTGCCCTCGCAGCCCGGTCCTGGGTGAAATCCGCGATCCAGCCGCCGATCTCGTCCTCCTGGCGCAGGCACCAGGCCGCCACCGCGAAGAACAGAAGCCACACCGCCGGGATGTAGATCATCTCCTGGAACAGGCCGAACACATGAAAAGCCGCAAGCGACAGCAGCACGCCCAGGCTCATGGCGTCGGCCCGTCGGCGATGCCGCCTGAGCGCCAGCTGCGCGCAGCGCCCGGCCAGCAGCAGCCAGGCAGCCAGCGCAAGAGCGCCACCCCCGGCGAATATCTGGATGAACAGGTTGTGGGTGGCCTCGAAGACTTCGGCATCGGCGGGAATTCCCCTGGCCAGGCCGCTGGAAGGGACGGCCATCAGGGCCGGATAGTGCCAGGCGTAGGTCTCGTAGCCCATGCCGGACACCGGCGACTCCCGGCCAACCAGCATGCCGCTCTTGAACACGGTGGGGCGCGGGGTCTCGGAGAAACGCTCCAGGCGCTGGGTGATCATGGTGGCCAGGGGAAAGTTCAGAAGCGAAATGCGCGTGGCCGAAAGCGCGCCGTACACCCCGAGCCCCAACATCGCCACCGCCGCAGCCCCCAGAACAGCGCCCTTGGCCATGCGCCGGTAATCCAGGGCGAGAAGGTCGAAGCGGGAAAGGCTCGCCACAACGCAGGATACCGCCAGCAAGGCGGACAACAGCCAGGCAGCCCGCGCCATGGTGAAGACCATGGCCGCAAGCGACAGGCCCAGCATCGCGAAGAAGAACCAGCGCCCGCGCCTGCGCCCGAAAAGCAGCAGGAAGGGAAGCCCCACGCACACGTACTCCGCGAACCAGCCGGGGTTGAGGAACAGCGACGTGAGCCTGTCGCTCATGGCGTAGGCCTTTCCCCTGGCCAGGAAATACTCGGCCAGCCCGAATACCAGGGCTGCGGGCAGGGACGCGGCCACGCCGCGCAGCAGGGCGGACGCGGCATCCGGGCGGTTGTCGTCATCGCTGAAACGGGAGAGCTCCCAGGCGAACAGGGCATACAGCGCCAGTCTGCCCAGCGCGGCCAGGGCGTAGAAGGAGCTTGAGGCCACGGAATATCCGGCCATGCGGGCGAATCCCAGCGGGCCCAGTTCGCGAAGCGCCTGGGCGAATTCGCCAAGGGGCAGAAGCGGAAGGCCCGCCAGCATCAGCCCCACGAATCCCATGAACCACAGCCGCAGCGGGCCGTAGGACTGCCTGCGAGGCTGCGCCCCGGCTGCGGCCAGCAGCATGAGGGCACAGACGCTGACCAGATAGTGCAGCACCTGGGCCTGGGCCGAATAGGACTGGAACCCGAAGAACATGAGACCCGCGCCAAGCGCCGCCATCAGGTGCGCGATCGCCTCCCGCCGCCGCAGGCACAGGGCGCAGGCCAGGGGGACGGCCAGTACGAAAAGCTTGGCGCGACCGCTCATCTCCCAGCACAAAAGGCCGGAGAGCATGGCGTTGACTGCCAGGAACAGGAACTTGGAAGCGAAAGCGGCGCGCGAGCAGGTCATGCAGGGGGCTTCTAGCCCAGGCGCTCCCAGAAATCGAGCACCGCGTTGCGCTGGGCAGACAGGCCATAGGCCCGGGCCGTCGCGGCGCAGGCCTCGAGCACCGCCCGCAGGGGCTCGCCGCCCGTAACGCGCAGGGCCAGGGCCTTTTCCAGGGCCAGGGCCGCGCCCATCACGTCGTTGTCCGGCACGAAGAAGCCGTTGCCGCTCCAGGAGACCGGGTCCATGGGGCAATCCGGCCGGTAGGCATTCCGATCAACCTGGCGCATGTAGTCCCACCCGCCAAGCCCCGCGAACCCGGCAGGGATGGCCCCGCAGGCCATGGCCTCCAGGGGCGGAAGCGGACAGCCCTCCGGAAAGCCGGTGGCCAGGAAGGCATGGCTGCGCGAAAGCGCTCCGGCCACTCCGGCCTGGTCCAGGCCGCTTATTTCAAGCCATTCCACCTGGAAGTTGCCCCTGGCAGTGACCACGGCCCGGATCTCGTCCGCCAGGGCCTTGTTCTTGCGGGGCATGAAGGCCACCGTGAGCGGTTCGTCTTTTTCAGACGGCGCCGCGAACACCGACAGGTCGATGCCGGGACGCAGGATGGGGACGTCCACCCCCAGGCTCTGCCCGATGAACCAGGCCACCGGGCGCGACACCGCAAACAGGGAAACCGGCAGGCTTCGCCAGTCCACGCCCCGGGGCAGCCCGGAAAAGAGATACGCCCAGTTCTGCACGTAGGACAGGCAGCGCGCCCCGGCCTTGAGCCCCGGCGCCAGGGCGTTCACCCAGCCCTCGGGGACCACCCACACGTCTTGCGGGGTGATCTCTACCTGGGAAAAATCCTCCTCGGGCAGCCCTGCCGAGTCCGGACGCCAGCCGGTGCGATCCCGCAAGGCGAGGCGCGCGTCGTGCCCGGCGTCCCGCAGGTATTGCGCCATGCGCACCAGCACCGCCACGCCGCCGGCGGTCCTGCGCACCGGGGGGATGAAAAAGAAGGTCCGTCCTGAAAGGGTTTTCATCTTGTCATACCGCCTTGACGAAGGCTATTCATCCAATGAACCAGACGTTTCCCACCCGAGGCCCCATCATGCACGAAAGCGAGCGCACCGGCCAGCCCCGGCCTGAGCTGACCCCGGAGCAGACCCGCATCCCCACTCTCGGGCAAGCCAAGATTCCCAACCCGCGCTCCAACTCGCTCTTCGTGGAGGACGGCCAGGGCGTGCTGGTGGACATCCTGCACGGCGCAACCGCCAGACGCGCCCGGCCTGCGTCCATGGAGCAGGCCGGGGCGCGCGGCCTCATCTATTTCGATCCGCCCAAGACCAAATGCGCCATCGTGACCTGCGGCGGTCTCTGTCCCGGCATCAACGACGTGATCCGCTCCATCGTCATGGAAGCGCACCACGGCTACAAAGTGTCCTCCATCCTGGGTGTGCGCTACGGGCTGGCCGGCTTCATTCCCAAGTCCAGCCCCGACGTGATGGAGCTGACCACCCAGTCCGTGGCCGACATCCACGAGTTCGGCGGGACCATCCTGGGGTCATCGCGCGGGCCGCAAAGCCCCGAGGACGTTGTGGACGCCCTGGAGCGACTGAACGTGGGCGTGCTGTTCATGCTCGGGGGCGTGGGCACGCTTCGCGCCGCCCGGGCCATCCACCAGGTGACGGCCAGGCGCAACCTGCGCACCGCCGTGGTGTGCATCCCCAAGACCGTGGACAACGACATCCACTATGTGGCGCGGACCTTCGGCTTCGACACCGCCGTGGAAAAAGCCATCGAGGCCATCCGCTGCGCCCACGTGGAAGCGCTCGGCGCGCCAAACGGCATCGGCGTGGTCAAGGTGATGGGCCGCGAATCCGGGTTCATCGCGGCGGCTGCGGCCCTGGCCATCAAGGAGGTGAACTTCGTGCTGGTGCCGGAGATGCCCTTCGCCCTGGAAGGTCCCGGCGGGTTCCTGCCCCAGCTGGAAGCGCGCCTCAGGCGGCGCGGGCACGCCGTGGTCGTGGTGGCAGAAGGCGCGGGCCAGCACCTGCTGCCGGAATCCGGACTGACCGACGCCTCCGGCAACCGCATCCTCGGCGACATCTGCAAGCTCCTGCTGTCGCACATCAAGAACCACTTCACGGACCGGTTGCCCATCACGCTCAAATACATCGACCCGAGCTACATCATCCGTTCCATCCCGGCCGGGGCCGCCGACCGCGCCCACTGCAACATGCTCGGGGCCATGGCCGTGCACGCGGGCATGGCCGGAAAGACCGGACTCATGGTCAGCCAGCTGCACGGCGTTCCGGTGCACATCCCCCTGCCGCTGGTCACCGGCGGACGCAAGCAGATGGACCTGAACACCAGCTACTGGCAACAGGTGATGGACTCCACCGGACAGAGCCAGTTGCGCGCCGACGACGTCTGCCCGGCCTGACGCGTCGTCTCCAACTCCACGCTTCGAACGCCGTTGGGCTGGCGTGCCGGTACCGTGGGGCGCAAATGCCTGAAGACGATGCGCCAGACTGACATCGTAGCCCATTGCGCGACCTGCGCTTGACACGCGCGTCCCTCCGGGCTAGCCCGGCCGGACCATATCCGGCCATTACGGAACACGGTGAAAATCCGTGGCGGTCCCGCCGCAGTATGCGAAGACGAAGCCAGCGAAACCACTGTCCCCACGGGATGGGAAGGGCTGGCGGAGGATGACTCGCGAGCCTGAAGACGAATGGCCTGAATCGTTTCGCGGATTGAACCCATGGTAAAGGCGATCCCTTGACCCCGTTTTCCGGGGCCAAGGGATTTTTTGTTTGCGCCGTCCGCACGCAACCACTCTCTCGAACAGAGGATTCATACGATGACCACCGCACTCGACACCCGCTACCAGGCACTTCTCGACCGCATCACCCCCGTGGACCAGTCCCTGGCCGCCTCCGGCCAGGCCCGCCTGGACAGCCTGACCAAACCCCAGGGGAGCCTGGGACGGCTGGAAGAACTTGCCCTTCGCCTGTACATGATCCAGGGAGGCAATCCCCCGGTCGCGGACCCGGCCGTGATCTTCACCTGCGCGGGCGACCACGGCGTGGCCGCCGAGGGAGTGAGCCTGTTCCCCCAGGAAGTCACCCGGCAGATGGTGTTGAATTTCCTGAACGGCGGCGCAGGGATAAACGTGCTGGCCCGGCAGGCCGGAGCGGACCTGCTGGTGGTGGATGCGGGCAGCGCAGGCGGGACCTATCCCGAACACCCCAAGCTGATCCAGGCCAAGGTGGCTCCCGGCACGGCCAACATGGCCAAAGGCCCGGCCATGACCCGCCAGCAGTGCCTGGAAGCCCTGCTGCTGGGCGCGCGCCTGGCCGACGAGGCCGCAGCGCGCGGCTGCCGCACCATCGGCACCGGCGACATGGGCATCGCCAACACCACCCCGTCCACGGCACTGTACTGCGCCTACCTGGGTCTCTCCCCGCAGGATATCACCGGGCCGGGCACCGGTCTCGACTCGGGCGGCGTGTCCCGCAAGGCCGCCGTCATCGCCCAATCCCTGGACGTGAACACGTCCGCCGTCGCCTCCGGCGATCCCCTGGACGTGCTGGCCGCGCTCGGCGGGTACGAAATCGCCTGCATCGCAGGACTCATCCTGGGCGGCGCGGCCAACCGCATGGCCGTGCTGGTGGACGGGTTCATCTCCACCGCCGCCTGCGTGGCCGCCACCCGCATCGCCCCCGCTGCCGCCGACTGCTGCTTCTACAGCCACGCCTCGGCGGAGCCCGGACATCAGGCCGTGATGCGCGCCCTCGACGCCAAGCCCCTCCTGGACCTGGGCCTGCGCCTTGGCGAAGGGACCGGCGCGGCCGTGGCGCTCATGCTCCTGCGCGGTGCGGCCGCCATCTTCAACGAGATGGCCACTTTCGCCCAGGCGGGCGTCAGCCAGTCCGAATAAGGGAGTCGACAAACTTCACGGCAGGAATTATCATATGGGAAGGGCGGTCCTCTTCGGGCCGTCCTCACCCGAACGCCCGGAGTCAGCCATGAACGACGGCCTGGTCCACATCGCCACCTACGATGGCCTTGTGCATTCGCCGGACGCCATCGTGGCCCACCCGCCGGGAGACCCCGTGGCGCACCCGCCAGGGCACGTCATCATCCCCACGCCCCCAGCCGATCAGGTGATTCACGTGATTCAGGAAGGAATCATCGGACACGTCATCAACGAACTGGTCTAGTCGAGTTTTCGCGAAAGTTATGAAGTGGGGGAAAGCCTCCGGCGGCCAAAGGGACAAGTCCCTTTGGAATTCCCTATAATTGCTGTGTATTCTTGGCAGGGTCGACAGTGTCGGTCATCTGGGGATGCGCGCGAGTCCCACGGCCACGAACGACCACAAGGACATGCCCCACAGCGTCAGCCCCAGGCCCCACAGGCCCTGACGCAGGCGCGCGGCTGTCGGGCTCGCGGCTTCTCCTCCCGAAAAACGCGTCATCAGGCAGGCGGTCATGGCCAGTATGGGGAACAGGTAGCGGCCCTGCGCCTGGAAGTCGGCCGTCCAGGAGTGCCAGAGCGACTGCCCCACCGTGAGCAGCGAGAACACCAGCCATAGCCCCCAGGCCTCCCTGGCCTGACGCCCGCTGACGGCCATGTTCGCGGCCAGAAGCGCCATGAAGGCCCAGAACGCCCAGCCTATGTAGCGGTAGAAAATCAGCGGGGCCTCGATCTCCATGCCGCCATACTTGCCGAAGGCGCTGCGGAAGGTGAACACGTGCCACTTCCACTCGCCCGTGAACATCTGAACCAGGGTTACGCCCTTGGAGCGCATGCGCGAGCCCCAGAAGCCGCCGCCCTTCTCCTGCTTGGACGGCTTGAACTCCTCGGCCGCGAACTGCTCGGCGACCTTGGCCACCACATCCGGAGCCTGGTTGCGCACCACCCACACGTGCATGCCGTAGCGCACGCCGAAAATGGCCGCAGCCAACGCCAGCGCCATCCCGGCCTGCCTCAGGCTCGGCAGCGGCAGCACGGGGCGCTGACGCGACTGCCAGACCGCCAGGCCCCAGAACGCGCCAAAATACGCCAGATAAACATAATAATTCTGCTTGGATATCGACAGCAGACCCAGCACGCCTCCCAGGACCAGCAACCGGCGCGTCTGGCACGCCAGCGCTGCCTGCCCCGGTTGTCCGGCTGAGCCGTCCCGCAAAAGCCCCGCCAGCAGGTACACGGTGATGAAGCTCAATGCCAGCGGCAGGGCGTCGCCGTTGAAATAGCTGAACACGTACCAGCCCTGCGGCGAGATGAAGAGCGGCAGCACTCCCGCCCGATACCGCACCGGCAGACGCCAGCACAACGCCATGAGCAACGCGAACAACCCCACGTTGAACAGCCGCAACGCCAGGTAGTCTTCACCGGCCAGGGGTTTCACCAGCCGCGCGAACTTGCCCGCGAAGAAGTACACCGCGTCCAGCTGGTGCAAATATGACACGCCGTAGTTGCTGTAGGCCCCCCTGGCGCGCTCGTCGCCGGGCTGAGGCGGGTCCCAGTACTCCATATAGTACTGGCCTGCGCCCACGTGGTCCTTCTCGTCCGGGTGGGCGTTGAAGGCGCTCGACAAGGCCATGTTCGCCACGCACCACAGCGTGGACGCCAGGGCCAGCCCCCACAACGCGGACAGAACTTTGTCAGAACGCATGCTGGGGGCCTATGGTGGTGGGAGAGGGAGAAAGGCAAAGGCGAAGGCGAAGAGAAGACCAGGGCTCCGCCCTGGACCCGCCAGGGGGATGATCCCCCTGGACCCTCAGTGGGCTTCGCGGAGTGTGCAGGCTGGCGCGGTCGGCGCGCGGGTGTTCCGCCGGGAACGCCCAAAGCGGCATTTCCCGGCGGACGGCCATCGCCGAAGACGGCGATTTCAAGAAACCGGTCATGAAGCGCGGCTTTGCGCGCTTCATGACCATGCAGGCAGGATATTCCGGGGAAACCTGGCGATACGCGAAGCTACTGGGGATTCCAAAGGGACTCAGTCCCTTTGGCCGCCGGAGGCATCTTATTCTTCCTCCGTTCTTCTCTCCCCGCGTCACGCAGGCGTCTCCCACTATTTCCCGGACCCGTAAACGTCCGCAAGGATCTTCGCCGCGCCGCGCTCCATGACCTCTTCGGCCACGGCCCGCCCCAGCGCCTGGGCATCGACGCGAGGCGCGCGCTTCTCGGCGCGGATCATCACCGTGCCGTCGGGGTCGGCCACCAGGCCGGTGAGGGCCACATCATCGGCCTCGATGCGCCCGAAGGCCGCGATGGGCACCTGGCAGCCGCCTTCCAGACGCGCCAGGAAGGCGCGCTCGGCAGTGACGGCGTCGCGGGTGTCGGGGTGGTCCAGAAAGGCGGTGAGGTCGCGGATGCGCTGGTCGTCGGCGCGGTACTCGATGCCGAGCGCGCCCTGGGCCACGGCGGGCAGAAACTCGGGCGCGCACAGGCGCACCATGCAGGGCGCGGTGGTGCCCAGACGGTTGAGACCTGCGGCGGCAACCACGATGGCGTCGTACTGGCCGTCCATGAGCTTGCCCACGCGGGTGTCCAGGTTGCCGCGCAGCATCTGGATCTTGAGGTCGGGGCGAAGGGCCAGGAGCTGCGACTGGCGGCGCAGGCTGGACGTGCCGATGGTCGCGCCCTGGGGAAGCTCGGCAAGGCTCCGGAAGCTCTTGGAGAGGAGCATGTCCGCGTGGTCCTCGCGCTGGGGGACTGCACCCAGGGTCAGGCCCGCGAGGCGCTCCACGGGGACGTCCTTCATGGAATGGATGGCCAGGTCGGCGCGCTTGTCGGCCAGGGCGTCCTCGATCTCCTTGACGAACAGGCCCTTGCCGCCAACCTTGGCCAGGGGGACGTCCAGGATCTTGTCGCCCTGGGTCTTGAGGATGAGCAGCGAGACGGAAAGTCCGGCGTGGCGGGCTTCCAGCAGGGACTTGATGTGGTTGGCCTGCCAGAGGGCCAGCTTGCTGCCGCGCGTGGCGATGGTGATGTTCATTTGCACGTGGAGCAGCTCCCGCCGGAACATCCGGCGCAGCCTCCACCACCTGCCCTGGGGGCGGGGATGGTGTTGCCCTGGTAGCCGCCGGGATTGTGTCCGGCGCTGTGGCGGCAGGCGCTCATGAGCTTGTGCACCTTCTCGGAGGCGCACTTGGGGCAGGGCGGAACGGCCCCGCCGAAGACGAGTTCTTCGAAATCCTGGCCGCAGCTTTCGCAGCGGAATTCGTAAATGGGCATGTCGGTTCGCTCCTTGAGGCGGCTTGTGGCGCGCCCTTGAAGAACATGAACATGTTTTTCAAGGGCGCAAGTGTGCCTAACCGGGAAGACCGCGTCAGGACGCGGCGTCCAGGTAGGGTTTCAACTCCACCACGGCCTCGAAAAGATAATGATCGGTCAGTTTGCACATCAGGTGCCCGCAGGCGATGTGGATTTCCTGCACCAGGGCCGTGACCGTGCTCGGCACCAGGATGGCCAGGTCGCTGAACTGGACGACCTCGCCGTTCTTGCCGGTCATGGCGATGGTGGTCAGGCCTTTGTCGCGCGCGGCGCGCATGGCGGCCACCACGTTTGGGCTGTTGCCCGAGGTGGTGATGCCCACCAGCACGTCGCCGGGGCATCCCAGAGCCTGGACCTGCTTCACGAACACCTGGTCGAAACCGTAATCGTTGCCGATGGCGGTCAGGATGGAGGTGTCCGTGGTCAGGGCGATGGCGGGCAGCGGCGGGCGCTCCAGCTGGAAGCGGTTGATGAATTCCGCCGCCAGATGCTGGGCGTCGGCGGCGGAACCGCCGTTGCCGCAGAAGAGGATCTTGCCGCCCTTGGCCAGGCACAAGGCCAGGGTACGCCCCACGGTGACGACTGCCTGGGAGTTATCCCTGAAGAACCGCTCCCGAAGCTCGGCGCCCTCGCGGGCGTAGTCGAGCACGAGTTCCAAGGCGTCGCTGGACATGGTGATTCTCCTCGAAGGTTGCCTTTAAGTCGCCCGCATCGTTCGAATCGGCTGACCTGCATACCCAAAACGGCCTCCGAAGACAACGCCGCAAGATTCCAAAGGGTTGTAGTTGCCAGGAGGCACGTTCCAGGGTATCTGAAGTGACCGCTTCCCTGCCCTGGCCGCCTCCGACGGACCCGCCGCGGACACGCTTTCGAGTCCGCCCGGACTGGCAGGTGCGGCGCACGCGTACAAGTGCGGCATTTTTGAAAGTCCGCTGAGCGGAACGATGTAGTTTTTGCAATTTTGTCTTTTTTTTCCTGAATGGGTGCGTTATAGGGTTCCCGGCCACGCGTGTGGCTTGTGTTACCTGGAGTGGCCTCTTATCGGACAGTCCCGCAATCTCAACCACAGGAGCGGTCGGAATGAAAAAACTCCTCGTTGCCTTGCTTGTCGCGGCTTTCGCCTTCCCGGCGGCCGCCTTCGGCGCAGACACCATCAAAATCGGCTTCAACATCCCCCTCACCGGCGACATCCCGAAGGTGGGCGAGATGAGCAAGAACGCCGCGGAGATGCTCAAGGAGAAGGTCAACGGAGCCGGAGGGCTCGAAGTTGCCGGCAAGAAGTACATGCTGGACTTCGTCTACGTGGATAACGAGGCCAAGGCCGAATCCGCCGTGAACGCCGCCCTGAAGCTGATCGAGGGCGAAAAGGTTCTGGCCATGGTCGGCCCCCAGGGTTCCGGCCGCGCCATCCCCGCCGGTGAGGTCGCCAACAAGAACAAGACCGTCATGGTCTCCGGCTGGTCCACCAACCCCAAAACCACCCTCGACCGCCCCTACGTGTTCCGCGCCTGCTTCCTGGACGACTTCCAGGGTCCCACCGCCGCCAAGTTCGCCTCCGGCGAGCTGAAGGCCAAGAAGGCCGCCGTTCTCTTCGCGGTCGACCAGGACTACAGCAAGGGCATCTCCGAGTTCTTCAAGAAGTCCTTCGAGGAAACCAACGGCGCCGGCGCCGTGGTGGCCTACGAAACCTTCACCACCAAGGACGTGGACTTCTCCGCCCAGCTGACCAAGATCATCAAGGCCAAGCCCGACGTGCTCTTCGTCCCCCAGTACTACAACGAAGTGCCGCTGATCGTGAAGCAGGCCCGCGAACTGGGCTACAAAGGCCCCATCCTGGGTTCCGACTCCTGGGGCTCCGCTGAGCTCATGACCCTGTGCGGCGACGACTGCAAGGGCCAGTACTTCGTGACCCACTACGCCGCCGCCGGCGCGAAGGGCGCCACCAAGGAGTTCATCGACGCCTTCAACGCCAAGTACAAACAGGTTCCCGACGACGTGGCCGCCCTGACCTGGGACGCCGCCGGCATCGTGCTGGCCGCCGTCCAGAAGATGGGCGCCCCCTCCGGCGACCTGGCCAAGGACCGCGACGCCCTGCGCAACGCCATGTCCACCATCCGCGGCTTCGACGGCATCACAGGCAAGATGGGCTTCGACGGCAAGACCGGCGACCCCGTCAAGTGCGCCGTGATCGTCAAGATCAACGAGAAGGGCGAATTCGCCTTCCACGAGTCCGTCTGCCCGTAACCGTATCGACCCCCAGGGCGCGCGCGGTCACCCCGCGCGCGCCCGTTTCGCGCCGAGTGGTTTCTTCGCCTCACAATCAGTAGACTTGGGACAGGACATGCTCGACACCCTTCTTCAGCAGGCTTTGAACGCCCTGCAGCTCGGGAGCTACTACTCCCTCATCGCCCTGGGCTATTGCCTGGTCTACGGCGTGCTGCTGCTCATCAACTTCGCGCACGGCGACATCTTCATGGTGGGGGCGTACATCGCCTTCTTCGCCGCCTCCACCCTCATGGGCCAATACGGCCTCCTTCCGCCGGGAATTTCCAAATGGGTCGTGCTGGGCGCGACCATCCCCCTGACCATGGTGCTCACGGCCTCGGTGGGCGTGTTCATCGAACGGGTAGCCTACAAGCCGCTGCGGCTTAAAGGCGCGAACCGGCTGTATCTGGTCATCACCGCCCTCATGATGGGCATCGTGCTGGAGTACGGCAACCTCTCGCTCATGGGCTCCAGCCGGTTGTCCTTCCCCACGCTCATGCCCAGGGTGATCTTCGAGTTCGGCGGAGCCACCATCACGCTCACCAAGATCGTGGCCATCGCAGCCAGCTTCCTGGTGTTCGCCCTGCTCCAGTGGATCGTCACCCGCACCAAGCTCGGCATGGCCATGCGCGCCGTGTCCTACGACAAGTTCGCCGTGCCCCTCATGGGCATCCCCCTGGACGTGGTGATCATCTTCACCTTCTCCCTGGGCTCGGGCATGGCCGGTCTGGCGGGGCTTCTCTACTCCATGAACTTTCCCGTGCTCGACCCCTTCATGGGCGCGCTGGTGGGCTGGAAAGCCTTCGTGGCGGCCGTGGTGGGCGGCATCGGCGACATCCGGGGAGCCTTCATCGGCGGCTTCATCATGGCCTTTCTGGAAGTGGCGGTGGTCGTCTCCAGCGACTTCGTCCCCTTCATCAAGCCTGAGATGCGCGACCTGGTGAGCTTCTCCATCCTGCTCGTCATCCTGACCATCAAACCCACGGGACTGTTCGGCAGGCCCCAAACCACCAAGATCTAATCATGCAGCGCGCAACTGTACCCGCGGCGCTCTGCGCCCTGCTCCTTCTGCTGATCGGCATGGCCCACGCCGGCTGGATCAGCCAGTACCTGCTCACCGTGGCCATGAACGTGGGCATCTTCATCATCCTCTCCGCCAGCCTGAACCTGGTGAACGGCTACATGGGCGAGTTCAGCTGCGGCCACGCAGGCTTCATGGCCGTGGGCGCGTATGCCTCCTCCATCGCCGGAGTGTTCCTCTTCGTGCCGGACGCGGTGTTCGGCCAGCCCTGGCTGCCCATGTCGCTCACGCCGCTGGCCTTCCCCATCATCCTGGGCGTGGGCTTCGCGGCCGCGGCCCTGGCGGGCGTGGTGGTGGCCGTGCCGTCCTTCAAGACGCGCGGCGACTATCTGGCCGTCATCACCCTGGCGGCGGGCTACATCATCAAGAGCGCCATCCAGAACATCGAGGCCGTGGGCGGCCCGCGCGGCTTCATGGGCATGGGCAAGGTCATCACGGGCATGGAAACCGTGGTGAAGGCCCCCTGGATGCTCATCTGGATCTTCGCCAGCGTGGTGTTCACCGTGTGGCTCATCCGCCGCTTCGTGTACTCCACCTACGGCAAGGGCGTCATGGCCATCCACCAGGACGAGGTGGCCGCCGAGATCATGAGCGTGAACACCAACCGCATGAAGCTCATCGCCTTCATGCTGTCCTCGGGCCTCGCGGGGCTGGCGGGCGGCCTGTTCGCCTACATGGTCAGCTACATCGACCCCAAGATGTTCGGCATCGAACTGTCCACGGCCTGCCTGCTCATGGTGTACCTGGGCGGCATGGGCTCGCTCAGCGGTTCGGTGATGTCGGCCATCCTGTACTGGGTGCTTATCGAGGCGCTCAAACCAACGCTTGACGTCATGCACCTGCCCCAGACCCTCAAGTGGGTGGTGATCCCCATGGGGCTCATCCTGCTGATGCAGTTTCGGCCCGAGGGACTCATGGGCAACCGCGAGCTGTCGGACCTCTTCCCCAAACTCAAGCGCTACTACAGGTTCAAATAGCCATGGCCCTGCTCGAAATAAAAGATCTCACCCAGCGTTTCGGCGGGCTGATCGCGGTCAACGACTTCGAGGTGAACCTCGAGGGCCGCGAACTGAACGCGCTCATCGGCCCCAACGGGGCGGGCAAGACCACGGTGTTCAACCTGGTCAGCGGCTTCTACCAGCCCACGTCCGGCTCCATCAAAATCAACGGCGTGGACACCAAGGGCATGAAGCCCCACCAAGTGACCTCGCTCGGCGTGGCCAGAACCTTTCAGAACATCCGCCTCTGGAACGACATGACCGTGCTCGACAACATCCGGGTCAGCCAGCATGCGCGCCTGGGCTACTCGCTCATGGATTCGCTCCTGCGCACGCGCCGCTACGCCGACCGCGAGGCCGAGATCGAACACACGGCCATGGAACTGCTCGAATTCATGGGCATGAAGGACCTGGCGGGCGAGTATCCGCCCAACCTGTCCTACGGCGTGCAGCGCAAGGTGGAGATCGCCCGCGCGCTGTCCACCAAGCCCAAGCTCCTGCTGCTGGACGAGCCTGCGGCAGGCCTGCCCTCCACGGACGTGGTGGAGCTCATCAAGCTCATCGAGTGGATCCACAAGGAGTTCGACCTGGCCATCTGGATGATCGAACACCAGATGACCGTGGTCATGAGCCTGTGCAAGTGGATCAAGGTCATCGATTTCGGCGCCACCATCGCCGAGGGCACCCCCGAAGACATCCGCAACAATCCCACGGTCATAAAAGCCTATCTGGGAGACGAGGCCATCTGATGCTTTCCGTCAGCAATCTCAAGGTAAAATACGGCAACATCGAGGCCCTGCACGGCGTCAGCTTCACCGTGGCCAAGGGCGAGATCGTCACGCTCATCGGGGCCAACGGCGCGGGCAAGACCACCACCCTGCTCTCCATCGCGCGCCTGGGGCCGCCGGAAGGACCCAAGGTTGTCGAAGGCGACATCACTTTCGAGGGGCAGAGCCTGCTCACCGTGCCGCCGCACATCATCGTGGCCAACCTGCACATGGTGCTGGTGCCCGAAGGCAGGCACATTTTCGGCAACCTGAGCGTGATGGACAACCTCACCCTGGCCACCTACGCCCGCAAGGACACCGACCGCCTGCCCAAGGACCTGGACTTCGTGTTCGAGCTGTTCCCGCGCCTGGCCGAGCGCCGCAAGCAGCGCGCCGAATCGCTGTCCGGCGGCGAACAGCAGATGCTGGCCGTAAGCCGCGCGCTGATGTCCGGCGCGGAGTTCATCCTGCTGGACGAACCCAGCATGGGCCTGGCTCCGCTCCTCATGTACGACATGTTCCGCACCCTGAAAAAGCTCAACCAGCAGGGCATGACCATCCTCCTGGTGGAGCAGAACGCCCGCCTCGCCCTGGATTTCGCCCACCGCGGCTACGTGCTGGACACCGGGCGCATCGTGGCCGAAGGACCCTGCGACGAACTTCGCGACAATCCCGAAGTGAAAAAGGCCTATCTGGGCGGTTAGACCGTCCTGTGCACCGGAATCGCAACCCTCCTGTTGCGCCCGGCCTGAAGATTCGCCATTATGCCTCGACGGCCCGCGCGGACATGCGCCCGCGCGGGCTTTCTTCAACCAACACCCTGGACCGGACCAGCCCCATACGCCATGACGAACCTGGAACCGCGCTCCCAAGCCACCGCGACCTTCTCCCCCGAAGGGCGCATATCCGACGAACAGTGCGTGAGCCTCATCGGCATCGCCGGTGCGGGCAAGTCCACACTGGGCCGGGCACTGGCCCGCCGGCTGGGCTGGGCCCACCTGGACACCGACCGCCTCATCGAGGCCACCCTGGGCCAGACCCTCCAGACCATCATGGACGAGCGCGGCCTCAAGGGCTTCCTGGCCGTGGAGGAAGCCGTGGTGGCCACGCTCGGAGTCAAGCGCGCCGTGGTGTCCACGGGCGGCAGCGTGGTCTACAGCCGCGCGGCCATGGAGCGCCTGAAATCGCTTGGCCCGGTGGTCCATCTGCACATCGAATTGGACACCTTCCTGGACCGCGTGCAGGACGCCTCCGGCCGGGCCTTCGTGCGACCCGACGGGCACTCGCTGGCCGATGTCTACGCCGAGCGCGCCCCCCTCTACCTGAAGGCCTGCGATTTCAGCGTCTGCACCGACGCCGCCGGGCTTGAGCAGTGCGTGAGCCACTGCGCCGACAAGCTGGCCGAGCTGCTTGCGAAAGACGAGTAGACGGGGTTGCTGGGCTCCGCCCAGACCCGGCGGGCTCCGCCCTGCACCCGCCAGGGGGATGATCCCCCTGGACCCTCAATTAGCTTCGCAGACTTACGCGGGGACTTGGTGCCGTCCCGTCCGTGTCCTGGCGGGCGGGCTAGAACCGATTCGAAGACGATTCGTCGCCCGCCCGCCAGAACCCGACCGTGACAGCACCCAGCCCCCGCCTGACCCCATAGAGTGCCGCACTGGAATGCGAAGCCCATTAAAAGTTTTTGAAGGAGAGTCCAGAGAGGAAACTTTTTTCCAAAAAGTTTCCTCTCTGGCCGCCGGAGGCATTCTCCCCCTCTTCTCCCACGCCCCCGACGTGCGCTAGAGTCACACCCTATGAACGCCTGTATCCTCGCTCTCTTCCTCCTGGTCATTTCGTCTCTCCCGGCCATGGCCGCCCCGGACGCCTTCGCCCCGGCAGCCAAGCGCCTCACGGAAACCATCAAGCGCGAAATGGCCGCGAACAAGGTCAAGGGCCTGTCCATCGCCCTGGTGGACGACCAGCGCGTGATCTGGTCGCGGGCCTTCGGCTACGCGGACGAGGCCGCCAAGGTTCCCGCCACGGTGGACACGGTGTACCGCGCGGGGTCCATCTCCAAGGTGCTCACCTCCATGCGGGCCATGCAGCTCAGCGAGTCCGGACGCCTGGACATCGACGCCGACGTGCGCCGCGTGCTGCCGGACTTCTCGGTGCACAGCCGTTTCGAAAACGCGCCCATCACGGCGCGCATGCTCATGACGCACCACTCCGGCCTGCCCACGGACGTGGTGGCCGGAATGTGGACCGAAACCCCGGACACCCTGGCCCAGTTCGTCCCGAAGATCGCGCGCGAAAGCCTGGCCAGCCCTCCGGCCACGGAGTTCCGCTATTCCAACGTGGCCTACAGCCTGCTCGGCCGCATGATCGAAGTGCTGGACGGCAAGGAGTTCGCGCGCTCCATGCAGGACGGACTCCTTGGGCCGCTCGGCATGAACGACTCGAGCTACGTGATGACCGCCAAGCTCTGGCCGCGCTACGCCAAAGGCTACCAGGGCGGACGCGAGGCCGACCGCCCCACCCTGCGCGACCAGCCCACCGGAGCGCTGTTCACCACCGTGACGGACATGAGCCGGTTCCTGAGCGCCCTGTTCGCCCAGGGTCGCGGCGTGGTGTCGCCGGACACGCTCCGGGAGATGACACGGGTGCAGTTCCCCGGGCTGCCGCTGGATTTCGGCCACGAAATGGGCCTGGGCTGGATGCTCTCCGGCGTCCGGCTGAAAGGCGGGCAGCTCCTGGTTTGGCACGGAGGCGCGGCCATCCCGTTCCAGGCCTTCTGCGCCATGCTGCCCGGCGAGAAGCTGGGGGTGGTTATCCTCTCGAATACGCAGGAGGCTTCGCATTTCCTGTCCACGCTTGGGATCGAGGCCTTGGATCTGGCCCTGGAGGCCAGGACGGGCATCAAGCCCACGCCCGCTCCCGAGCCTGCCAAGCCGCAGCCCGTGAGCGTGAAGGAAGCAGAGCTGGCGCGGGTTGTGGGAGCGTATGCAACGTTTTCGTCGCTTCTTGGCGCGGTCTGGCAGGACGCGCAGGGGCTCAAGATGTGGCTGTGGGAACGCGCGGTGGAGCTTGAGCCCGTGCAGGCGGGTCCGGGGCGGATGATGTTTCTGCCCCGCACCGAGGCGCTCTTCGGCCTGGGCACGAAGGCTATGCCGGATTTGTCCCTGGAGTTCACGCAGACAGCGGGGCGAGAGGTACTGGTGCTGCGCGGCCACGCCACGCCCTACGCCTTCGAGAAGATAGTCCCGCGCCCGATTCCCCAGGCCTGGAAGGACCGGCTGGGGGTGTACGTCACGGACCAGACAGGCCGGGGCATCAGCTACAGGTCGCTGGAACTTTTGGAGCAGGACGGATTGCTGCTGGCGAAAATCGGGGTGTCGAACGGCATTCCGGGCTCGCCCACGGCCCAGTCACTGTTTCCGCTGGTCCTGGTGTCTGACCGGGAGGCGGTGATCGGCGGCATCGGCACTGGCTCGGGCGGCGTGGTCCGAGCCGAAAACGGAGGCCTGTACCACTCGGGCTACGACTTCAGGCGCGTCGCCCGGTAACCCCTCATTTTGGAAAACATGAACATGTTTTTAAAAAATAAAATCAATGGTTTTCCTGTGTTACTACTCAGAGCAGGCTGACCCATCTTCGCGGACGCCAGACTTGGCAGCGCCGAAATACTCCCGCACCGCGTCCATGAACCCCCGGGCCGCCGGGGACACCCAGCGCTCCTCGTGGCGCATCAGCATCACCGGTGCCGAGAGCGTCCCGCCCGCCCAGTCCAGCATGGCCAGTTCCCCGCGCGCCGCTTCCTCGCGCACGGCGAACGCCGGAACCACGGACACGCCAAGCCCGGCCATGACGCAGCGCTTGACCATCTCCACGCTGGAGCAGTCCACCACCGGGGCGGAGCGCACCTGCGCCTCCAGCAGGGCCTCCTCGATGAGCCTGCGCGCGCTCCAGACATGCCGGGTCAGAAAAAGCGCCGTGCCCTCCAGGTCGCCTGGGCGCACCTCAGGAAGCGCGGCCAGGGGCAAGCCGGGCGGCGCGATGACCGCCAGGCGCTCGCGCCCCAGGATCTCCACGTGCACACCCGCCGCGGAAAAGGGCTCGGAAAGAAGCAGCCCCAGGTCCGTGGAGCCGTGGCGCAGGTCGCGGGCCAGGCCCAGGCGCGAGGCGGTGCTGATGTGCAGGCGCGTCTCGGGGAAGCGCGCCCGGAAGCGGGCCAGCACCTCCGGCATGCAGCGCACGCCCAGGCTCTCGGAGACGCGCACGGACAGCTCCCCGCACTCCTCGCCGCCGCTGCCCAGAGCGCGCCGGGTCTCGGCCTCCAGGTCCACCAGCCTGCGGGCATGGGCCAGGAGCCTGCTCCCCTGCTCGGTGAGCAGCACGCGACGCCCGATGCGGTCGAACACGGGGAAGCCCAGGTCGTCCTCCAGGGACTTCACCTGGGCCGTCACCGTGGACGGAGCCAGATGCAGCGCGTCGGCGGCCTTGCGGAAGGAGCAGTCTGCGGCCACGGCCAGGAAGGTCTTCAGCAGGCGGATTTCCAGCATGATTCACGTTTCCCGAATCGAAGGTTCATGCATATTCGCTTGTCCATCATGCTGCCCGATTATAGAAACATCATCAAGACGTGAGCCTGTCCAGACAGCGTTCGAATATTCCGAACCATGTTCATCGGCAACTCCGGAGGGGATCATGAACGAGGAACTTCGCGCCCTGAGCCTTGCGCGCAAGAAGGCCCACAAGCGGCTTCTGGACCTGAAATCGCCGGTGTACGCCGCGTTCCTGGACATGGAGCGCGCGGCCTACTCGGACGGCCACCTGCCCAGGATGACCAAGGAACTGATCGCCGTGGGCATCTCGGTGGTGATCGACTGCCGCTCCTGCATGCAGTGGCACATCGAGCAGGCGGCTGCCGCCGGAGCGGACTTCCGTCAGATCCTTGAAGCCGTCGAGGTGGGCATCGAGATGGGGGGCGGTCCGGCCACGGTGTCGGCGCGCTTCGCGCTGGAGGTGCTGGATTCGGTCTTCCCGCCTCAAGCCGGCGATTGAGTTCAAACGGGATTAGCAGTAGTGGAGCCCTTCCGACAAACTTTCGCCCTGGTCGCGAAGCCCACTAAAAGTTTTTGAAGGAGAGTCCAGAGAGGACGACTTTTCAGGAAGAAAAGTCGGACGCTGCAAAGTAGCGCCCGAAGGGCGAGGGCCAGGACGGCCCGAGTCAAAATTTTTCCAAAAAGTTCCCTCTCTGGCCGCCGGAGGCACACCCCGATGAAGTTCACCAGCAAACGCACCCTGTCGCGCCGCCTTGCCGCCCTGTACGTGAAGATGGCCCAGGCCTACGCCAAGGCCGCGCCAGCGGATTTCACCTGCGCGGACTGCGAACAGAACTGCTGCGTCAGCTATTTCCAGCACCACACGCATATCGAGTGGCACTACCTGTGGGAGGGGATGAACGCCCTGCCCGAAGACAAGCGCGAGGAGTATCTGGCGCGCGCCCGCGAGAACGTGGCCCGGACCCGCGAGGCCCTGGCGCGGGGCGAAGTCCCCAAGGTGATGTGCCCGGTGAACGACGACGGCAAGTGCGGCCTGTACGAGCACCGCATGATGATCTGCCGGTTGTACGGCGTGCCCAACATGCTGCTCGGCCGGGCGGGACTCGCGCAGTTCCCCGGCTGCCCCAGGTGCATGGAGCTGGTGGCCGGGCCGGACTACCCGCGCGTGGACCGCACCGCGCTGTATAAAGAGCTGGCCCAGCTGGAGATGGAATATCTGGGCAGCAGGCGCAATCAGGTCCCGCGCGTGGACCTGACCCTCTCCGAGATGCTGGCGGCGGGACCGCCCAAGCTGTAAGGCCCGCCTTCCCGCTCGTTCTTGGCACACGAAGCATTCGCCATGAACCCGGACGCTCCAGGGCCGATTCCTCGCACGCAACACTCAACTGGACAGTCGAAGTACTCATCATGATATGGGAAGGCGTGTTCGCGCTCGGCAAGATTCTCCTGGCGTTTGGCTGCATGCTCACGGGCATGCGCCTGAAGCTGGGCATCGGGGTATCCATCTTTGCGGGCGGTCTTTTGCTGGCGCTCCTGTTCGGCATGGACCCCGTCACCTGGGCGGGCGTGGCGGCCAAGGCCAGCGTGGGCTGGCAGTGCGTGTCCCTGGCCCTTATCGTGGTGCTTATCCTCATGCTGTCGCACGTGCTGGAACGCACCGGACAGTCTCTCAAGCTCATGGACGCCCTGGCGGGCTTCCTGCCCAGCCGCCGCCTTCGCCTGATCTTCTTTCCCGTGCTGATCGGGCTTCTGCCCATGCCCGGCGGCGCGGCCTTCTCGGCCCCCATGGTGCGCCAGACCGGCGAACCCCTGGGCATCGGCCAGGACGAGATGGCCCTGGTGAACTACTGGTTCCGCCACGTGTGGGAGCTGTCCTGGCCGCTGTATCCGGGCATCATCATGACGGCCGGGCTTCTGAACCTGCCGTTGTCCACGGTGATCATGAGCACCGGGCCGGGCTCCCTGGTGTTCTTCGGGCTGGGCTGGTGGTTCCTCCTGCGCCCCATGGGGCCGCGGCTCGAGGCGCTTGACGCGCAGGCCGCCCTGAACGGACGGAGCAGCACGCCGGGTGAAGCCCCGAAACGCGACCTGCGCCTGGCGCTTCGCCTGGGCCTGCCGCTTATCATCGCCATCGTGGGCTCCTTGGTGCTGGAGGCGGCGGTCTCGGCACTGTTCCCGGACGCGTCCTTCGAGCTTGGCATCATGGGCGCGCTGGTGGCGGCCATCGTGTGCGTGTTCGCGCAGAACAAGGCCGGGATGTCCTTTTTGTGGCAGAGCCTCCTGCAGAAGGAGCTGCGACAGACCCTGGTGATGGTGGCCGCCATCTTCGCCTTCAACGCGGTAATGGACGAGGCCGGGGTGGTGCGCGAACTGGTGAAGCTGGGAGGCGGCGCGGCACTGCTGACCGCGGCGGTGTTCGTCCCGGCCCTGGTGGGCATGGTGGCGGGCGTGACCATGGCCTTCGTGGGCGCGGCCTTCCCGCTGATGCTGGGGCTTCTGGACCAGCTCGGCATGCAGCACCAGGCCATGGCCTGGGCCATGCTGGCGCTGGTGAGCGGCTTCGCCGGGGTGATGGCCTCGCCCCTGCACATCTGCCTGGTGATGACCTGCCAGTACTTCGGGGTGGACATGCCGCGCTTCTGGCGCCAGGTGATGCCCGCGTGCCTTGGCCTCATGGGATTTGGCGCGATATGGTTTTTCGTGCTGCGCACGCTTTGATCGCGCGTTGACCTGAAGCCCTGATGGACGTAGTATCGTCCGCCATGAGGGTCGTATTCGAATGGAAAGGCTTCACCGCCAGACTGTTGTGTCTGGCGCTGGCCATGTTGCTTTCGGTTTCCTGGCAGTCCGAGCCTGTCCACGCGGCCTCCGCGAAGGGCGAGCATCAGAAACAGGCATCCTCCAAGTCCTCGAAATCCAAGCAGACTGAAGACAAGCCTGCCCCCCGGAAAGGGAAGAAGGGCAAAAAAACCCGAGCCGGCAGACAGGCTGCGGGCGCGGTGCCTTTCGCCGCGCGCGACGATACCGGCCCGCTGCACCTCAACGTCAAGTCCGCCTTCCTGATGAATATGAACACCGGCAAGGTGTATTACTCCCACGACGCGGACGAGCGCATCCCTCCCGCCTCCATCACCAAAGTACTGACACTCTACATCATCCGTGATGCGTTGGCACAGAAACGCATCGCCGAGAACACTCCCATCCCGGTGAGCTCCCTGGCCATCCGCACCGGAGGCTCCACCATGAGCCTGTACAAGGGCGAGAAGGTTCCGCTCTCCGAAGTGGTGAAGGGCATCAGCGTGGTCTCCGCCAACAACGCCTGCGTGGCCGTGGCCGAATACATGGGCAAGGGCGATACGCGCCGCTTCGTGGCGCAGATGAACGCCACGGCCAAAAGCCTGGGCATGGGCCGGAGCACCTTCAAGAACCCCAACGGCCTGCCCGCCACCGGACAGTTCTCCACCGCGCGCGACATCGCCAAGCTCTCCGCCGCCTACCTCAAGCGCTTCCCGGAATCATTGGCCATCCACTCCATGACCAACCACACCTACCACGGAGCCACGCACCGCAACGCCAACTCCCTGCTGGGCCGCTACGAAGGCGTGGACGGCCTGAAGACCGGCTTCGTGTGCGCCTCGGGCTACAACATCACGGCCACGGCCAAGCGCGGCAAGACCCGCTTGATCGCCGTGGTCCTGGGTGCGCGCAACCCCATCGTTCGCGAGGTGGAGACCGCACGCCTCCTGGAATACGGCTTCTCCCAGGTGGCCGGGGAACCCGAAATGCCTGAAAATCCCGGCAAGCTCCGCAAGCCCGGCAAGACCGCGAAGTCCGTCAAACTGGCCGACGCACCGAAAAGCCAGCAGTGATGCGCCTCGCCATTCACCACACACCCTGCGCCCTGGGCACATCCGTGCCGGGGCGCCATGCCGGTTGACCACTGGCTGAATTCGCTCTCCCAGAGCAATGCGAAATGCATCGCCGGCGACCTCGTCGCTCTGGGCAGTTCCTCCCTCGCCTACCCCTTCCTGTCGGACGCGGTCGTCGCCAACCAGATCGAGCTCCTGAGCGGCCACCTGGCACGGGTGAGCGAGACGTGCAGGCGTCTGACAATCGCCTATTCCCTGTACATGCGCCAGATGGACGCCATTCAGGACGCGTCCGTGCGCGTGATCTGCGCCGGAGCCTGCGACCGCCCTCCCGTGGGCTGCTGCAACGCCAACCACCACGTGATCCTGTCGCCCTCCGACGTGCTGGTATCGCGCCCCACGAACACCGCCCTGCACCTGTCCCACGTGATCACAGGCCTGCAACGCAGCGAGCATGAACACCGGATGGACCAGGGCTCGACGCCGACCCCCGGCTACTGCTCCTGCCTGTCGAGATCAGGCTGCACTCTCAGCCTCTTCAAGTCTCCCCTCTGCGCGCACTATCTGTGCGTCTCCGTGCAGCAGTCGCTTCGCCGCGAACACGGCGCTCCCGCCGCAGCCTTCATCGAGGCCATGCACGCCGTGGCCTCCCAGACCGTCATCTCCTCGCGCGACTTCACCGATCAGAACGTTTTGAACACAGCTGTTCCGCTTTTCCCCACGAGAGCCTAAGACAAGAAAACGCCCCGCCTCTGCCGTCCGGTAGTCGGTCTGGCGGGTTCGTTGTGGCACGCGCCCGATTCGCAGATATTGACATCTTCGTCACTTTAAGCCATTTCAGTGCCGGTTCGCGGAGCTTAGTTTTCGTTAATCAGAGCGTCCGTTACGCTGAGCGGAACACAGGTATTCACCCCGAAGCAACCATTAAAAAGGATAGACCACCATGATCATCGGCATTCCCAAGGAAATCAAACCTCAGGAGAACCGGGTGGCCATGACCCCCGGCGGCGTTGCAACCCTCGTCCGCGCAGGTCACACCGTTCTGGTCGAAGACGGAGCCGGCGTCGGTTCCGGGCTGACCAACGACGAATACCTGGCCGCCGGTGCGCAGCTCGTCTCCGCCGACAAGGCCTGGGGCGCCAAGATGGTCATCAAGGTCAAGGAACCCATCGCCAGCGAATACCAGTACCTGCGCCCGGACCTCATCCTCTTCACCTACCTGCACCTGGCCGCCGCCGAGGAACTCACCCGTGCGCTGCTGGCCTCCAAGTGCACCGGCATCGCCTACGAAACCGTTCAGCTGCCCGACGGCAGCCTGCCCCTCTTGACCCCCATGTCCGAAGTGGCCGGCCGCATGGCCACCCAGGTGGGCGCGCACTACCTGGAGAAGTACCAGGGCGGACGCGGCGTGCTGCTGGGCGGCGTGCCCGGCGTGGCCCCCGGCAACGTGGTGGTGCTGGGCGGCGGCGTGGTGGGCACCAACGCCGCCAAGATGGCTCTGGGCCTGGGCGCCCGCGTGACCATCCTGGACGTTTCCCACAAGCGCCTCCAGTACCTGGACGACGTGTTCGGCGGCCGCCTGACCACCATCACCTCCACCGAGCCCAACATCCGCGAAGCCGTGGCCCAGGCCGACCTGCTGATCGGCGGCGTGCTGATCGTGGGCGCCAAGGCCCCCAACCTGGTCACCCGCGACATGCTGAAGACCATGAAGGAAGGCTCGGTCATCGTGGACGTGTCCGTGGACCAGGGCGGCTGCGTGGAGACCATCAAGCCCACCACCCACAAGGACCCCACCTACGTCATCGACGGCGTGGTGCACTACGGCGTGGCCAACATGCCCGGCGGCGTGCCCCGCACCTCCACCTTCGCGCTGACCAACCAGACCCTTCCCTACGCCATGAAGCTGGCCGCCAAGGGCATGGAAGCGCTGAAGGCCGACGCCAGCCTGATGCTGGGCCTGAACACCCACAACGGCCTCCTGACCTGCCAGGCCGTAGGCGACGCCTTCAACATGGCCTGCTCCTCCCCCTCGGACGTCTTCTAGGCCGCCCAGGTTTGCCTTCCGCTACGCATCAAGCCCCCGGCCCGGCCGGGGGCTTTTTTTTGTCAGCCGTGCCGCCAGCCCGGCCCATGAACTCGCTTCGGCCACATCCCTCGGCCACCCTGTCCTGGCTCCAGAGGGCCCCGCGCCCATGACGACGCCCCCGGAACGTCTCATCATCCAGTAGCCCCAAATACCGGCAATTACTCATCCTGCTTGCCTGCGGGTCCGAACCGGCCCTAGGCAACGCCATGTTTGATCCGGAACCAGCATCACACTCGCGCCGCTCCAGGCGAGACCTGGGAATCCATGTCGCTTTCAGGACCGGTCAGGCGGTCATGGTCCAGCTCACGGGGGACGGCCAGCGCTACTGGGGTCGCGTTCTGGGCGCTGACCCGTATGAATGCTTCATCGTCAAGCTGCCGCAGGTGCCGGGCATCAAGCGCCTGGCTGCCCCCGGAGCCAGCCTGACGCTTCGTCTCGAACACGAAGGGGAGCTCTTCGGCTTCTCCTGCGACGTCATCACTGCCGCCTTCAAGCCGAACCCCATGGTCATACTTGCCTATCCGGCCTCCACGGAGCGCGTGCAGTTGCGCCGCCACAAACGGCTCAAGTGTCTTGTTCCCGCAGTGGCTGAAAATGAAAGCTTCAGTTCCGTCGGCTTCATCGTGGACATGAGCCTGGGCGGATGCAAGCTGATCCTGGAGGCGCGGCAAAAAGAGCAGACCATTCCGCTTAAACCCGGCGACGCCATCACGGTGGGCATATCCTTGCCCAGCCTCGAGAGCATCATGTTCAAAGGCAAGGCGGTCTCCCTCAAGGATGTGGGCCAGGAACGCGCCCTGACCGTCCGTTTCGACCCTGAAGACAAAAAGACCAGGGAATCGCTGGGGGCGTTCGTCTCCCGCCTGGAAGCCATCGAAAAGCTCCAGGAGGCCAAGAGCTAGCGCCCCCGTTCCCGAAAACCGCGAAGACGTATCCAAGACAAACAAATACTTTCGATAGCTTATCATCAAAACAAAGCAACATGCCTTTTGAAGACGGCACACCGTCCCCTCCCCCCTTGGTCCACTCGCCGCGCTTCGGGTGATTCCCCGGACATCCCGGGCATCGCGCCCGCCTCTTTCCATGCGCTCCGGGTAATCCGTACCGGCCTTTGCCGCGCCATGGCGACTCTGTGTCAAAACAAAAGCAAGGCCCGATTCTTTGACGACACAGGTCGTTTCCACTAGAGCCGCACCATGTGGGAAAAAGGAGACGACACCATGAACGGATCAGCGGCCCTGGCGCGCCTCCCGGCCTTTTTCGGCCTGGGGCTCAGCCTGGATTCAGCCCTGTTCCGCGCTGTGCGCCTGTTGCGCGGCCTCACCCGGCCCCGCGCGGACGCGCCGCGTCTTGTGGCTCCGGAACCTGCTCGCCCCTGGGGAATCGGGCTTCTGGTAACGCTTCGCCGCCTGCCCCGGGCGGGCTGAAGAAACCTCTGGCAGGAGGACACGTATGTCACTGGAAAGGCGAGACTTTCTCAAACTGACCGCCGCCACCGCCGCGGTCACGGCCTTCGGAGGCCTGGGGCTGGACCTGACCACGGTCCACGCAGCCGCCGAACTGGCCAAGCTCAAGGGCAGCAAGCAGACCACCTCCGTGTGCTGCTACTGCTCCGTGGGCTGCGGCCTGATCGTTTCCACCGCGCAGGACGCCAAAGCCCGCGCCGTCAACGTGGAAGGCGACCCGGACCATCCGATCAACGAGGGGTCGCTGTGTCCCAAGGGAGCTTCCATCTGGCAGCTCACCGAGAACGACAAGCGCATCACCAAGGTGCTCTACCGCGCCCCCAATTCCGACAAGTGGCAGGAAAAGACCTACGACTGGGCGCTGAACGAGATCGCCAAGCGGGTCAAGAAGGAACGCGATAAATCCTTCATGGTCAAGAACGCCAAAGGCCAGGAAGTCAACCGCCTGGAGACCATCGCCTCGGTGGGCTCGGCAGCCATGGACAACGAAGAGTGCTGGATCTACCAGCAGATGCTCCGCGCCCTGGGCCTTACATACATCGAACATCAGGCCCGTATCTGACACAGCGCAACTGTAGCGGCTCTGGCAGAGTCGTTCGGACGCGGCGCGATGACCAATCACTGGATCGACATCAAGAACAGTGATGCAGTTTTAGTAATCGGCTCCAACCCTGCCGAAAACCACCCCATTTCTTTCAAGTGGATCATGAAGGCCAAGGACGCGGGCGGCAAGCTCATCTGCGTTGATCCCCGCTTCACCAAGACCGCTGCCAAGGCGGATCTGTTCGCCTCCATCCGGTCGGGTTCCGACATCGGTTTCTTCGGCGGCTTCATCAATTACATCGTCGCCAAGGACATGATGTTCAAGGACTACGTGGTGAACTACACCAACGCGCCCTTCATCCTCTCCGACAAGTACGAGTTCAAGGACGGCATGTTCTCCGGTTTCGACGCCGCCAAGAAATCCTACGACAAGTCTTCCTGGTCTTTCGCCAGGGACGAGAACGGGCTGATCAAGAAGGATCCCACCCTGCAGGATCCCAAGTGCGTCTTCCAGATCATGAAGAAGCACTATGAGCGCTACACCCTGGAGAACGTGTCCAACATCACCGGCTGCTCCGTGGAGAAGCTGGAGGAAGTCTACAAGATGTTCGGCGCCACCGGCGCGCCCGACAAGAGCGGCACCGTGCTCTACGCCATGGGCCAGACCCAGCACACCGTCGGCGTGCAGAACATCCGGGCCATGTCCATCGTGCAGCTGCTCCTGGGCAACATCGGCACCGCCGGCGGCGGCATCAACGCCCTTCGCGGCGAGGCCAACGTGCAGGGTTCCACGGACCAGGGCCTGCTGTTCCACATCCTGCCCGGCTACATGCCCACGTCCACGGCTTCCGTCACGGACCTCAAGGCCTACAACGACAAGTTCACCCCCAAGACCAAGGACCCCAAGTCCGCCAACTGGTGGGGCAACAGGCCCAAGTACCTGGCCAGCTACCTGAAGGCCATCTACCCCAACCAGAAGCCTGAAGACTCCTACAAGTGGCTGCCCAAGTGCGAGGACGGCAAGGACTACTCCTGGCTGACCCTGTTCGACGACATGTACAAGGGACAGTTCAAGGGCTTCTTCGCCTGGGGTCAGAACCCGGCGGCCTCCACCGCCAACTGCGACAAGGTCCGCAAGGCCATGGCCAAGCTGGACTGGATGGTCACGGTCAACATCTTCGACACCGAGACCGCGTCCTTCTGGAAAGGCCCCGGCATGGACCCCAAGAAGATCAAGACCGAGGTCTTCTTCCTGCCCTGCTGCGTGTCCATCGAGAAGGAAGGTTCCATCTCCAACTCGGGCCGCTGGATGCAGTGGCGCTATCCCGGTCCCAAGCCCCTGGGCGGCACCAAGCCTGACGGCGACCTGATCTACGAGCTGTTCGACAAGATCCAGAAGCTCTACAAGGCCGACAAGAAGGCCGTGTACCCCGATCCGATCGTCAATCTGAACTGGGACATCGCCACCAACCACGTGTTCGACCCGCACAAGGTGGCCAAGCTCCTGAACGGCTGGTTCCTGACCGACAAGACCATCGGCGACAAGACCTACAAGAAGGGCGACCCCGTCCCCGCCTTCGGCCTGCTCCAGGACGACGGCTCCACCTGTTCGGGCAACTGGATCTACTGCGGCTCCTACACGGACAAGAACATGGCCGCCCGCCGCGACAGGACCCAGACCCCCATGCAGGAAAAGATCGGCCTGTACCCCGGCTGGAGCTGGGCATGGCCCGTCAACCGCCGCATCATCTACAACCGTGCCTCCGTGGACCCGCAGGGCAAGCCCTACCAGCCCACCAAGCCGGTCATCGAGTGGCAGGACGGCAAGTGGGTGGGCGACGTGCCCGACGGCCCCTGGGCTCCCATGGCCGACGACAAGGCCGGCAGGAACCCCTTCATCATGACCACCGAGGGCTTCGCCCAGATATTCGGCCCCGGCCGCAACGACGGTCCCCTGCCCGAATACTACGAGCCCCTGGAGTGCCCGATCCCCGAGCATCCGTTCTCCAAGGTGCTGCACAACCCCACGGCGCTGGTGTTCGAAGGCGCTACCGAGAAGAGGGCCGTGTGCGACCCGCGCTTCCCCTTCGTGTGCTCCACCTACCGGGTCACGGAACACTGGCAGACCGGCGTCATGACCCGCTGGACCCCCTGGCTGCTCGAATGCGAGCCCCAGATGTTCGTGGAGATGAGCCCGGAACTGGCCAAGCTGCGCGGCATAAACGGCGGCGACAAGTGCTTCGTGGAATCGGCGCGCGGCTCCCTGTGGGCCATCGCCATCGTCACCGAGCGCCTGAAGCCCATGCAGGTCATGGGGCAGACGGTGCACATGGTGGGCATCCCCTGGCACTTCGGATGGGTGTTCCCCAAGGACGGCGGCGACTCCGCCAACCTGCTCACCCCCTCGGTCGGCGACCCGAACACGGGCATCCCGGAAACCAAGGCCTTCATGGTCAACGTCAAAAAGGCCTAGGGAGGTAAACACACATGCCCGGCAAGACCTTCTTCGTCGACCTCGCCCGGTGCACCGCATGCCGTGGTTGCCAGGTCGCGTGCAAACAATGGAAGCAGCTTCCCGCTGAACAGACCAAGAACACGGGTTCCCACCAGAACCCGCCCGACCTGTCCGCCATCACCCTCAAGGTGGTGCGCATGAAGGAAGTTGGAACACGCGACGACTTCAAGTGGCTGTTCCTGCCCGACCAGTGCCGCCACTGCGTGGACGCACCCTGCAAGGACGCGGGCGACGGCATCGTCAAGGACGCCATCACCCAGGACAAGGAAACAGGCGCGATCATCTTCACCGAGAAGACCAAGGGCCTGCCCTTCGACACCATCAAAGGCGCCTGCCCTTACGACATCCCCAGGCTGGACGCCAAGACCAAGGTCATGACCAAGTGCGACATGTGCAACGACCGCGTGCTCGCCGGTCAGCTGCCTGCCTGCGTCAAGACCTGCCCGACCGGGGCCATGAACTTCGGAGAGCGCGACGAGATGCTGGCCATGGCCAAGAAGCGTTTCGAAGAGCTCAAGAAGACCAACCCCAAGGCCGTGCTGGTGGACTATGACCAGGTGCGGGTGGTGTTCCTGACCGAACACGCGCCCAACCTGTACCACAAAACCCTCATGTCGGACGCAGCCGGCCCCAGGATGTACACCCGCCTGGCTGCCCTGGACAAATTGCTGGGACCCGTGCGCCAAGTGCGGGGCTAGCAAGAGAACGGCCGCTCCCCGGCCGCCTTGGAGGCGGCCGGGGGGTTTTCGACCCCCCATCGAATGCAGGACGGTTCTCTTCTCACATGACGGCGGGCCGGACACGCCGACCGATTCCGAGCGGGACTGGACCTCCCACCACAGGAACCGGCCGGGTCCGGTCCGCCGTTTCTGATTTTTTCGACACCAGGACCCCGCCCTGCTCCCGCCTGCCTCCTTCACGAGGTGGCGGGAATTGAAAGTGGAAGCTCGCGCTTTTCTGAGGTATGCTTCCGAAACAACACCAGCGAGGCACCCATGAAAGCCGCAACCTTCCTTCCTCTTCTTGTTCTCCTGCTGTTCTCGTCGCCTGACGTTTTCGCCGCAGGCGCTTCAACCTCGCCGGATATGAAGCCCCTGCCCGTGGGCCAGGCATTCCCCGACATCACCTTCACGGGACCGGTCACGGACAAGGAAGCCAAGGAACTCGGCGCGGGAGCAGGAGGCAAGCCCTTCACGCTGCAACAGACCAAGACCCAGGCCGTCATTCTGGTGGTCTTTTCCATGTACTGCCCCTTCTGCCAGAAGGAGGCTCCCGAACTGAACACCATGAACACGCTCATCAAGTCCAAGGGGCTCTCCGACAAGATCAGGCTGGTGGGGCTGGGGGCCGGCAACTCCCCCTTCGAGGTGAACCTCTTCCGCGAGAAGTTCTCCATCCCCTTCCCGCTGATCCCGGACCAGGACTTCGCGGCCTACAAAATGCTCGGACAGGTCGGCACCCCCTTCTATTACGTGCTCAAACGCCAGGGGGCCGGTTTCGTCATCGTGGACACCCAGCTGGGCTGCGTCACCTCGGCCGAAGCCTTCCTGAAGGCGGCGCTGGAGAAGACCGGACTGAACAAGGAGAAATAATATGCCCACGGGTTTTGCATCCGCGCCGCACCTCCTGGCTGCGCTCGCGCTCTGCCTCGGACTGGCCGCGCACCCTGCCGGACCGGCCTGCGCCCAGACCCCGTCCGCCAAGACTCCGGGAGGACCGGGCGTTCCCATACCCAGCGCGCTCATCTACCAGCCGGGGCAGCTGAAACCCGTGGACAGCCAGCTTGCCGTCAAGGTCGGGGACAAGGCCCCCGACTTCGACCTGCCGGGCATAAGCGGCAAGCGGGTGGCCCTTTCCGACTACCTGGGCAAGAAGAACGTGGTGCTGTCCTTCATACCCGCAGCCTGGACCCCGGTATGTTCCGGGCAGTGGCCGGGCTACAATTTCGCGCGCGAGGTGTTCGAGTCCAAGGATGCGGTTCTCATCGGCATCAGTTGCGACAACATCCCGGCGCTCAACGCCTGGGTTGTGGAGATGGGCGGCGTGTGGTTCCCGGTAGCCTCGGATTTCTGGCCCCACGGCGGACTGTCCAAGAAATTCGGCGTGCTGCGTTCGGACGGCACCTCGGAGCGGGCCATCGTCATCATCGACAAGCAGGGAATCATACGGTTCATCGACGTGAGCGACATCAACCTGCGGCCCGACCTGGGCAAGCTGTCCCAAGCCCTGTCGGGACTGAAATGAGCGTTGGCCAGGATCGACTCGACTGGAACGGACCATGCGGCAGGCCCGGCTCCCGCGCCCGGACCGGCCGCCTCCTGCTCCTGATGCTCCTGGCATGTCTGCCCACGGTGCTGGCCGCCTGCGAACCCGCGCCTCCTCCCGCCCCGCAGACCGGCCGCCAGGGCGTCAGCGCCACGGAGATCCGCATCGGGGCCAGCCTGCCGCTCTCGGGCCACGCCGCCTACCTTGGGCAGGAGACCCTGCGCGGAGCCGCCTCCTATCTGGCCCACGTCAACGCCCGAGGCGGCGTCCACGGACGCACCATCTCGCTCATCACCCGCGATGACGGCTACGATCCTCCCCGCTGCGTGGACAACACCCAGCGCCTGATCATCGAAGACCAGGTTTTCGCCCTGTCCTGCTACGTGGGCACGCCCACCACCACCAAGATCCTGCCCATGCTGGTGGAGGCCAAGATTCCATTGGTGGGAGCATTCACCGGTGCCTATGACCTGCGCGTGCCTTTTCAACGCTACGTGGTGAATGTCCGTCCCTCCTATTACCAGGAGACCGCCTCAGCCGTGGAGCATCTGGTTGAGGACCTGGGACTGGAGCGCATCGGCGTATTCTACCAGTACGACGCCTACGGCTTCGACGGCCTCAAGGGGACCGAGCTGGCCCTGCGCGGCTACAGCATGGCCCCGGTGGCCCGCGGTTCCTACGCTCGCGGCACCATGGACGTGGAAGAGGGGCTGGCCAAGATCCTGGAGAGCAAGGCCCAGGCGGTGGTGATCATCGGCACATCCGCGCCCTCGGCCAAGTTCATCCAACTGGCCATGGAACGAAACCCGGAACTGGTCTTCTACGCGGTTTCCTTCGTGGGCGCGGAGGAGATCGCCCGTATGCTCGGCCCCCAGGAAACGGCCAGGGTGCTGGTCTCACAGGTGATGCCCCCGCCGGACCTGCCCGAGACCCAGGCGCTGCTGTGGGGAGTGCGCGAATACGAGGACCTGCTGCGCCAGTCCTTCCCGGGGCATCCGCCCACGGCCGTGGGCCTGGAGGGCTTCATCAACGCCAAGGTGCTGGTGGAGGGACTTCGCCGCGCCGGGCCGGACCTGGACCGGGAACGCTTCATCGAATCGCTCGAAACCATCAAGGATTACTCCCTGGGGCTGGCCAACACCCTGGCCTACGCCCCAGGCGACCACCAGGGGCTGGAACGGGTATACTTCACCAAGCTGGAGAAGGGCCGCTTCGTGCTGGTCACGGATTGGTCCAAGCCCTTTGCCGTCAGGGACTGCCAGTAAGGCTCCGCCCGTGTCGCCGTTCCACACGTCAGCTGGTTCCTCTTTCGCACCGTACCGGCGCGCAGGCATTTATCCGCGTCCTTCCAGGCGGCGTCCGACATGATGATCAGCCGCGTGCGCAAACTGAGCCTGCGCAACAAGATCTTCCTGGCCACCGTGGGCGTGGTGCTGCTCATAAGCGGCGTTATCGCCCTTCTGGCCAGGGGAATCCTGGTCAGCAGCCTTTCGCGCGAGTTGGAGCTTCGCGGCACGGCCATCGCCCAATCCATAGCTGAACGGGGCGGCGGCTACATCCTGGACAAGGACCAGGCCGGCCTGGTGTCGCTCATCTTCGACGCAGCGCAGCTTGGCGAACGAAAGGCCCTGGTGGCCTACATCTTCCTCACGGACAACGAAGGCAAACTGCTGGCCCACACCTTCATCCGACCGTTCCCCCAGGAGCTCCTGGACACGCGAAATCCCGGCGACGAAAGCCAGGAGTCCCTGTCGCGTTCCGTCCATGTGGAGGGCTCCGACGCGGTGGACATTTCCGTGCCCATCCAGGAAGGCATCTACACCCTGGGACGCGTTCACGTGGGCCTCAAGCAGAGCCACATCGACAGCCTTGTCGGAAAGCTGCGCCTGACGTTCCTGGGCTTCATCTCCCTGGTGGTTGTCATCATCTTCCTGATCGCCCTGGGACTGTCCGGATACGTGGTCAATCCGCTCTCCAAGCTGACCAAGGCCGCAGAGTCCATCAGCCGGGGGAGGCTCGACCAGCCGCTGGATCTGGGAGGCCCTCCCTGGAACCCGGTGGAATGTCCCGCCTATGGCGACACGGACCTGCCCTGCTGGCACCTGGACGAATTAGGCCCCGACCGCGACCTGCCGCCGCGCACCTGCGACCCCTGCAAGTTCTACCGCAAGCGAAGCGGCGACGAGGTGGTCCAGCTGGCAGACGCCTTCGCCAACATGGTCTGGTCCATCAAGCTCTACCGCCACCGCCTGCGCGAATCCGAGGAGCGCTACAGGCCGCTCTTCGACGCCAACCCCGACCCCTTCCTGGTGCTGGACGTGTCCTCCAGGCGCTTCCTGGACGCCAACCCGCGAGCCCAGGAGCTCTACGGCTACTCCAAGCGCGAGTTCGGCTCCATGACCATCACCGATATCGAGCCCCCCGACAGCTACGTGGGCGTGCAGCGTTTCCTGCAGGACGGCGGGCCGGGCGACCACGTGTTGTACGCCAAGGCGCGACACGTCACGCGCGGAGGGCTGCCCATCTTCGTGGACATCCACGCCACCATGGCCCACTACCGGGGCAAGGACGTGGTCATCTTCTCGGCCACCGACGTGACCGGACTTGTGGAAAAGGACGCCCAGCTCATCCAGGCCAGCAAGATGAAGACTTTGGGCGAGATGAGCGCCGGCATGGCCCACGAGCTGAACCAGCCACTGAACGCCATCAAGCTCGGCAGCGACTTCCTCAAGCTCGCCGCCGAAAACAACCTGGACCTGCCCCGCGAACGCTTCCAGCAGGTGGCCTTCGAAATGAGCGCCCAGGTGGACCGCGCCGCAGGCATCATCTCACACCTTCGCGAGTTCGGCCGCAAGTCGGAGCTCATCCCCGACGCCGTGGACATCAACACGCCCATTCGCGGCGTGCTGACCATCATCGGCAAGCAGCTGGCCCTTCAGAACATCACCGTGGAGCTTGACCTGCGCGAGAACCTGCCTCTGGTGCTGGCCCACTCCAACCGCCTGGAACAGGTGCTTTTCAATCTTGTGGTCAATGCCCGAGATGCCATACTGTCCTCCCAGCGGGGCGAAGGGGAAATCAGCATCCGATCCTACATGGAGAACGGATCCGTGGTCATCAGCGTGGCGGACACGGGAAGCGGCATCTCCCCCCAGGACATGCGCAAGATCTTCGAGCCTTTCTTTACCACCAAGCGGGCCGGTGAGGGGATGGGGCTCGGCCTGGCCATATCCTACGGCATCATCAAGGATTACAGGGGCGAAATCCAGGTGGGCAGCAAAGTGGGCGAAGGCACCACATTCAAGCTCCTGTTTCCGCCCTCCCAACGCGAGGCAGCATGACACAGGTTCTGGTAATCGACGACGAAAGGCCCACCCTGGCCATGTTCGAACTCCTCCTTCAGGCCATGGGCTACTCGCCCGTGTCCGCAGATTCCGGCGAGCGGGGTCTGGAAATCTTCGAGAGCGGCGACTATCCCATCGTGCTGACGGACATAAAAATGCCCGGCATCGACGGCATGGAGGTGCTCTCGCGCATAAAGGCCAGCCGTCCGTCCACGGAAGTCATCGTCATCACCGGACACGGCGACGTGGAACTGGCCCTGACCGCCCTGAACCTCAAAGCCGCCGACTTCATCGACAAACCCATCTCCCAACCCGCCCTGGCCGGAGCCCTGAGTCGCGCCGACCAGCGCATCAACCGCCGCGAAAAGGCCCAGCCCGCCTCGGTGCTGCGCGAAACCGAGGGCGTGCGCGTGCTGGACATCGCGGGCAACCTCTCCACAGGCCTGGACGACGTGGCCCAGGAACTGGCCGCCTCCATGAGCGGCGAAGCGCTTCTGGTCACCGTGTCCGAATGCGCGTCCATCAACGGGGCAGGCATCGCCGGACTGGCCCGCGTCATCCGGGAGCAGGCCGCCCGCAGCGGCAAGACCGCCATCGCCTGCAAGCCTGAAAACTTCCGACGGGTGTTCGAGGCCGCCGGACTCACCATGCTGGCCAGCCTGCACCACAGCGAGGAAGACGGACTGCGCGAGCTTCTTGGGCTGAAATCATCCTGAACCCCTCAATGCGCCTGATAAATATTTTTTTTATTGACGCTCCTTTCAATTCCAGCTACCGCCGCTTTTAGTTGCGCTCGCGCTTGCAGGGCTTCGCATTGGCGGGGGGACAGGCCCTCAGGCGCGTGAGAACATCCTGAAATGCGTTTTTCTGGTTCCGGAGTGCGTGTTTCTGGTCGCGGACGCCTCTATCCGGGCGGATGCGATGCCGTGATGGATGAAACGGCCAGGCAGGGTGCCGGGCCGATTGCGGTAACCTCTTGAAGGAGCATTTTTGAGTATGGTGACGAACATTTACGTCGGGAACCTGCCTTTCAGCGCCTCCGAAGACCAAGTGCGCCAGATGTTCGAGGCCTACGGACAAGTCAACTCCGTGAAGCTTATCAACGACCGTGAGACCGGCCGCCCCCGCGGCTTCGGCTTCGTGGAAATGGACGGCGGAGCCGCCGAGGCCATCCAGGCCCTGAACGGCGCCGACTGCGGCGGCCGCACCATGAAGGTGAACGAAGCACGTCCCCGCGAGCGCCGCGAGCGCTGGTAGCAGGAAGCGCATCGCGCTTCACTGTTCTTTTCGAACACAATCGGAAACGGCCCACTCCTTCGGGAGGATGGGCCGTTTTTTCTTTTTCGCCGGGGGGAGTGAGGCGTGAGGCTGAAACGTGAGGATAGGAGAATGGGGAGGTAGCCCAGGACGAGAGAGGGTGTTTGTCGGAAGATGGCCTCCGGCGGCCAAAGGGCTCCGCCCTCTGGACACCCTTACGGGTTCGTAGTGGTCTTGATTTTGAAGAGATGGCGCGGGGGTGGGGAGAAACGCGGCGCGCTCAGCACTCGTCGAGGGGGCGGAACGCCAGGGCGATTCGAGCCAGCTCGCGTTGCAGATCGTGGTCGCGGTGGTTCCAGCGGTACTCCATTTCCTTGAGGTACAGCGGGAATTTCTCGGCGGAGACGCCCTGGAGGCGGCCCAGGCGGGTTTTCAGGAAGGACCAGAACCCGCCGTCCGCATCCAGCGGCATGTTCTCGTCCTTGGCGCGCAGCGCCTGGGTGAGCCACTCAGGTCCGCCGCAGCACACCAGGCCCAGGTAGCCCCGCATGGGGCCGGTGTACACCACGGAGCCGACCCGTGAGGTCTTCAGGCGGAAATGCAGCTTGAAAAGAGTCAAATCCGCTGCGTCCACGTCCGGAACCAGGTCCACGAACACCCAGTTCTCGTTCTCCATGATGCCGAAGACCGGCGGCCAGGAACCCGTTTTGCCCGGCGAGAGCGCCTTGCGGATCTGGCGTGCGTCGATGGCCTGGGCCAGGATGGCCAGACGCAGGGCGTCCATTGCCTTGTATACCGTGTTGTAGGCCACACCCAGAACCAGGGCGGCCTCCTTGACCGGAGTCTCCTCCGCGAACAGGGCCAGAAGGTCCAGCCACTTGGCGCAGGTCAGTCCGCCGATGCCCATGAACCGGCCGGTGAGTTCCTGAAAGGTGTAGCCGCACGAGCCGCAACGCATGCGTCCGGACCCCAGCCGGTATACCTTCTCCGTCCGGCAGCGCGGGCATCCCGCAGCGCCGATCTCGCGGCAGATCGACGCCACCAGTTCCCGCGCCTGGGGTTCCGACAGCCCGGAGTAGCTTCCGGGGGCTGGCGCGCACCCTGCCTGCAACCCGACGGGCAGGCAGACCTTCTGCGGTGTGGCTGGATTTTCCATCATGGCTTCACCCTCGCACACCACATAAACCGCCGGGCTCGCCGCATCAAGGGGATACCCGGAGCCTCCCGGTCCGTCCTTTCCCTCTTAAAACCCCCAGGCCGAGGCGGTGGGACGGATGAAGCCTTTCTTCACCGCCAGAATGTCCAGGGCCAGCGATTCCAGGTCGTCCAGGGCCGGAAGGCTCGGACGGTCGAACTCGCGGAAATCCGTGGTCTTGATGTAGCCCATGCAGCTCGTGCAGGCGTCCACCCGGTAGCCCGGCTCCTCGTCGGCGGTGAAGAAGGGGAGCTTGGTGGCGTCGCGTTCCTGGCAATAGGCGCATTGCAGGCGGAAGGAGCGGTAATCGGCCCGGCAGAAGGAGCAGGAGTTCACCCGCACGCCTTCCTTGCCCACAAGGGTCGACTGGAACGGCAGGCTGCCGCACAGCGGGCAGGTCCCCTGCTCCCAGGTCCGGTTTTCCGGCAGCAGCCTGGAAATGGCCTCGGCCAGGGCCATGATGCCGGGCGTCAGGCTGGATTGGGCCAGAAAGTTGAGCGTTCTTGGCGCATTGGGGGTGCGCTTGGAGAACTCGGAGAAATAGCCGGCATCGTTTCTGATGAAAGCATCGAAAGCCTCGTTCATCAGAGGCTCGCCCTGCTCCCGGATCAGTCCCGCGGCCTGGGCCATGGGGCCACCCATGCCGGAGAGCGCTTCAAGCAGCTTGGCGAAAATTCCAGCCGCCTGCCCCCTGTCGCAGAAGAAAGCCTCGCGCGCCAGAAGCGGCGCGCCCTGCAACACCTGATCCACGGTGGCCAGCAGCTCTCGCGGGGCCTCCACGGCTGGAGCGTTCGCGCGGGCTTCGCTCTGCAGGTTCATCACAATTTCCACCAGAGTGAGAAGCTGGGCCGGAATATGAGGCTTTTTGCGCAGTTCCGCCATCTTGCGCAACGCCCGCTTCTGCTCACTCTCCAGGGAATCGAACATGGTCACCTCGCCGGGGTTATGAATCCAAAGACGTGTCGAACGGTCGGAAAGGGCGATTCATGGCACAAGGATGATCATCGCGTCCAGCCGAACGGCCTTGCTGGGATTCTGACACAAAACTCCCGCCGCCGCCAGGGCGTCCGGCGGCGACAATCCGTGCACCGCAGGGAGCATTTCAAGAAAAAGGTTCCCTGCCGCGAGGCCAGGGAACCGTCTGGAAGAATCGGCTCCGGACGATCCGCCGTGCGCGGCCAGGGCTAGCGCCCGTCGAACTTGACGGCCACGCGCGCGCCCGGCTCCAGCCCGGAAAGCACCTGGGTGCGCTGCAAGCCGCGCACCCCGAACACCGGCTGGACCTCCGTGGTCCCGCCGCGCCCGTCGTCCAGATACACCAGGCGCTTTCCGCCCTGTGCCACCACGGCCTCGTTGGGCACGGAGAGCACCCCGGTCAGGTTCTCCACCTGCACGTAGCACTGCACGTTCATCTCCGGACGCAGCAGCAGCCCGGCCTGCTCGCCCAGAAGGGCCATGACCGGATAGTAGAGCACTTTGTCCACCAGTTCGGGCGCGGGCGAGACGCGCTCCACCCTGGCGAGCATCACCTGCTGTTTCTTCGAGGGCATGAAGAACCGCACCGGCATACCGGGTCGGACCCCGGCGGCGTCGGCCTCGTTGATGTAGATCCACAGTTCCAGGAATCCGGGATCGATGAGGGTCAGGATTTTCACCGTCTCCACCTCGGCCACCACCAGTTCGCCCTCCTGGGTGAGCACCTGGCCGACGATGGCGTCGATGGGACTTTCCACGCGGGTCATGGACAGGAAGGCGTCCACCTGGGCGACCGCAGCCTGGGCCTCGTTCACGGCCTTTGTGGCGCGCTCAAGGTCATGTTCGAATTCTTTTTCGATGCGCCCGAGCGCCAGGCGATCCTGGATGACGGCCTGGGCGGCTGCCTTGGCGTCGCGCCGGGCGAGATCCAGGTCGGACTGGGGGATATGGCTGGAATCGCGCAGGGTCTGGCGTTTGCGGTTCAGTCCTGCGGCATACTCGCTTCTGCCCTGGTCGGCGCTCAGGGCGGCCCGGGCCTCTTCCAGGCGCTTTGGCTTCAGGGCCTCGAGACGGGCCAGCTCGTTTCGCGCGGAATCCAGCCTGGCCTGGGCCTGGCGGCGCTGGGTCTGGAGCTCGCGGTCGTCCAGCTCCGCCAGGAGCTGTCCGGCCCTGACCACGTCGCCGGTGCGCACGTGCATCTTGAGTATCTGTCCCTTCAGGCGGCTGCCCACCCGAATGAAGGCCTTGTCCCTGGCCCGGACCACGCCCTGGGCCTCAACCACGCGCATCACCTCGCCCGGTCCGGCCTCGGCCCATTCCAGTACCTTGGGACCGCGCGGGACGTCCGGCCCGGAATTGCAGGACGCCGCAAGGGCGAGCAGAAAAAACAGAGGAAACAGGAACGGAGACCGCACGAAGCGTCAGGCCACGGTCCGGACGACCCGGCCCTTCTCGGACTGTTCGGCGGGCGTGCCCGCGGCGTGCTCGCGCACGGCGGAAACGAGCGGCTCGGCGGCCACTGCCCGGGCGCTGTCGGCCTGGGCCTTGGCGATGTTCTCGTTCACCCGGCCGGTGATGTGCATGCGCGCTTCCAGCGTCTTGCTGGTCACTTCTTCAGTCTTCATGATCCTCTCCGTCTCGGATCGGGCGATAATTCCCCATCGGCAGAAGCTTGGCAAGCCCCAGGGCGGCCTTGTGGCGGGCGGGATGCTCTCAGGGATTTGCACTCAACATCTCCCGGCATTTCAGATTAATGCCGTATCCTGTTGCGATGACATGGCATGTTTTTTCACTTTTTCCCCATATAGCGCTATGTGGGTGGATAAATAAACCGTCCTGAATATCCTTCACGATCACAGGCCAACGGTCAGGCCGGAAAACAACGTGAAGGAGGATTCATTCAATGAGGACCGACGAAGAAATCAAGGCGAACCAGGCCAAGTACGAACGCATGATGGACGAAGCGTTCGGGCTTGCAGCAAAGGAGGAACCGGACAGACCGGCGCAACTCTTCAACCCTGGCCCCATGCCATCCGTCATACCCTATGACGAGGTGTACGGCGCGCTCACCAGCGACCCCGAGGCCATGGCTCTCTTCCACGAGAACTGGAACGACTCCCTGAAACCGATGGATTTAGGCCCCATGCCCGGCGGCGCTTTCAACCAACTGCGTTGGTACATTCTGCGCGATCTTTCGAGCCAACACCACGCACGCCACAGGGCTGATTTCGAGGACGCCAGGAAGTTACGCACCGCTCAGAGCGGTGAATGCACTCTTCAGGAAACTGGAACAGCACGATCCACTGTTCGAATTGACCAAGGACGTGATGGCTTTCTACATTGAAGGGTTGCCACCATCGGCTCAGCGCGCCCTGGAAAGAGTGTTCACACGCTGCCCGCACGAAGCGTTGGAGTTTTACAGGGAGATAAGGCGAACCAGCGAGAAGGTGGTCCACAAATGCCACGCCCGGAATCAATCCGCTTCAAGCAGCAACTGACCCGCCCGCTTTGAAGAAAGATAAGGTCACGCTAGGCGAGAAGGCGCATGCCATCATCAGGGGGAACTCGCCTAACCCCATAAACAGAGGAGCAACCAATGCCTTACGCTGAACGAGTAGCGGAAGCATACATTCAGGCCAAGGATAACCCTGCCAAACAGGAGCAACTTGTACGGGAAGGGCAGTTTGCAACTGCACCCGGAACCCCGGTTCTAGGTCCGAAGTACCGTCAACCAACTCAAGACGAGATAAACAAAACCATGTCCACCATGGACGGTTTGGTAGGTGGAATAGGCACTTTTGCCAGCGGTCTCGGCCCGATCCCTGCTGGGATAGCTGCGCTGGGATTGGGAGGTTACTTTATCAATCGGCCTGACATCGAAAAGAGTGTCCGATCCCAAGAATCAGAACCCGTGTATGAAAACTGGGAGGAACACGACTACCAGAACCACTACAGGAATTGGGGGTAATCAGAGGAGGCGGCGGTCACTTGAGACCGCCGCCTCATAGTGACAAGCATCGAGTCACGCTCAATGCGGTAAACGCAAACATGAAAACAAAAATAACCCATCTTACCATCTCAGCCCATGCCATTCTCTTCTTCATCATCTCTTCCGCGGCGAAAACTGGATACAGCCAAACAACGCCTCTTCAGCCAATAATTACAGGATACAAACTATATAATGAACGACATAGTGTCAACTTCCGACAAAAGCTGCCCCGCGGCGGCCTTGCCTTGAGGCGCGGCACGCGCTAGAAAGACTTCCCCCTGCCGGCCGGGTTGGCAGGAGCATATCGGAGCATCTCAATGTTTGGTTTTCTGCGCACGCTGAAAGAAAAAGACATCATTTCCACAAACCTGGGCAAACTTCGCAGTTACAGCCTGGCGCGCGGGGAGCGCATGTTGTCCTTCCGGGGCAGGCTCCTGGGCTTCTATCATGCCGAGGGCGACGCGCTGGAGGTCTCCGCGCAGGACAAAACCCTGCTGGAAACCATCGCCATCTTCAGGACCCGCACCCGCTACCTGATCTACTACCAGATCCACCACCACAACAACGAGCATCTCTCCGGCAGGCAGGTCCACATCCACGTCACCGAAGGCCTGGACGGCGCGGCCGCCTTCATCGGAGCCATGGTCTACCCCAACAAGCGCGCCTTCGCCGACGGCGTGATCGAGGACGCCCGCTCCACGGACGCCCGGACTCCCGAACGCTGATCAGAACGCCGCGTCCCCCCGTGGTTTTGACCTGTCCAGCTTGTGCGGTGCGGTCCCCAGGAGCCTGGTGACCTGCAACTCCCCCGTGGACGAGATGAAGATCACCCGGCGGCCCTTGTCCCCGGCCACGTCCATGAATCCAGGATTCAGGCGTCGTCTGGCGAGCGTCTGAATCGCCGCGTCCACGTTCTTGCGGCCCACGCCATGATTTTCGTCCATCATGCTGCTTGCTCCGCCCACCAGACTTATCTCCAAGGTGGCCGGACGCACGCCCAGCTCCTCGAACCGCCCCAGCACGCGGGTTATGGCTGTATCGACGAACGTATACACCGTGGCGGAACGCACGCTCTGCCAGTCCTCCTGGCAGGGCAGGAAGGCATGGAAGAACGCGCCGATCTTTTTCGCACGCGAAAAGAACACGCCCCCCAGGCAGGAGCCCAGGACCGTCAGCACAAGCGTCGGGTCCTGGTAGATTCCCCCCTCGGAGACCTTGAGGTAGGCGATTTGGCACTCTGGATGGCGCTGCCGGAGTTCCCTCATGTTTTCCGCTCCTTGACGCCGCAGGCTGAAAAATGCCGGACGCAAATGCGTAATCATACGGAAAGAGTGTGATTTCCCCGCGTTATTGTTCCTAGCATCATACTCGTCCGGGGACAACGCTCTTGACGCTGACAGCCCCTTGGGGCCAATTGCTCACATGAGATCGATCCCGCCGGTATGCATAGCAACGCCAAGACACGGAGCGCCGCAACCGTTTTACATCTCCGGCCGGGCCGCTGCGCTCCTGCCTGCATTGCTTCTTGCGCTGCTGGCGGTTTTCACGGCGGGCGGCTGCGCACCGCACGTTTCGCTGGTGCGGGTGGAGGCACAGGCCAACCCCGAAACAAGCGAGCCCACCGAGTTCGCCATCCTGCCGGGGCAAAAGGACGAGGACACCTCCGGCCACGCCTACGTGCTGCACTCGCGCGCCCTGGCCGCCGAATTGGTCCGCCGGGGCTACACCCAGGCCAGGACCCGTGATACGGCACACGTCTCCGTAACTTTGCGCTTCGGGCTGGTGGGGGAGGAAGTCCCGCACCAGGGCATGGGGCTCGAGCATCTGTTCGTGCTGGACATCGAGGCCGTGGACGCCCTCGCGGCCCGAGCCGGACGGCCAACCCCCACCCTCTGGAAGGTGACGGCCACTGCCCACGGCCACCTTGACCAGCGCGAAACCGTCTTCAAGACGCTGCTGGCGGCCAGCGCGCCTTTCATCGGCCAGCAAGGCGAGGCGAACCTGCAAGTGCACCGCGACCCTGTAGCCGGAACCTACGAGTTCATTCCTCGCTGAGCGCGCGCCGCCTCCCGCTCCAGGCTGCCCGAGGGCAGGACCGCGAGACCGCCCGCCTCGTCCGGAAGCCAAGGGTCCCGCATCAACCCGGCGAGTGCTGGCGAAGTCCGATAACTTGCGCTATGCTGTCCGGATGGACGCAGTTATCGAGGCCGTGGGCCTTCGCAAGAACTTCGGCGGATTCATGGCCGTGGACGGCCTGGACATGCGCGTGACGCGCGGCCAGGCCTTCGGCCTGCTCGGCCCCAACGGGGCGGGCAAGACCTCCACCATCCGCATGCTGTACGGCTTCTCCCCCAAAACCGGCGGGGAACTGCGCGTGTTCGGCCTGGACGTGGCCACCCGCTGGCGCGAGATACGCGCGCGCATCGGAGTCTGCCAGCAGGACAACGCCCTGGACCCGGACCTCACCGTGGAGCAGAACCTCCTGGTGTTCGCCGGGTACTTCGCCATTCCCCGCGCCGAGGCCCGACGCCGCGCCGCGGAGCTGCTCGCCTTCTTCGCCCTGGAGGCCAAGACCAAGGCCAACGTGCGCGACCTCTCCGGAGGCATGGCCCGACGGCTGATGCTGGCGCGCTCCCTGGTGAACCGGCCGGAGCTGCTCATCCTGGACGAGCCCACCACCGGCCTTGACCCCCAGTCGCGCCATCTGCTCTGGGACCGCCTGCACGAGCTTCGCCAGGGCGGGCTGACCATCCTCATCACCACCCACTACATGGAAGAGGCGGCCACGCTCTGCGACGAGCTGCTCATCATGGACCACGGGCGCGGACTGGTGCGAGGAACACCCGCCGAGATGATCGCCTCCCACGCGGGACGCGCGGTGATCGAGATCATGGACCCCGGCCACGAGGCCAGGGAAAGGGCCGCTGCGTCCGGGCTTGATTTCGAGGACTTCGGGCGCAGGATGCTGGTGTTCGCGGACACCTTCGACGAGCTGGAGGCGTTTCGTCAGTCGCTGCCTGAATCCCCCTCCGTAACCCGACCCGCAAGCCTGGAAGACGTGTTTCTGCGCCTCACCGGCAGGGAGTTGCGCGAATGAGCTTTTTGTCAAATCTTTCCTGGCGCTTGTGGCGTGTATGGATGCGAAACCTCATGGTGTACCGCCGCACCTGGCAGGTGAACTTCATCCCGCCCCTGGCCGAGCCCGCCCTGTACATCCTGGCCTTCGGCGCGGGCCTGGGCTCCATGGTGGGCAGCCTCAAGGTCGGCGGGCAGGAGGTGGCGTACACCGCCTATATCGCGCCGGGCCTCATCGCCGCGTCGGTGATGTGGCAGTCCTTCTACGAGAACACCTTCGCCTCGTTCGTGCGCATGTACTACCAGAAGAGCTTCGACGCCATGCTGGCCACGCCGCTGTCGCTCGAAGACGTGATCACCGCCGAGATTCTCTGGGGCGCCACCAAGGCCGTGGTGGGTACGCTGCTCATGGGAGTGGTGATCTGGGCTTTCGGGCTTATCAGCATGCCGCAGGGGCTGTGGCTGGTGCCGCTGTCCATACTGGGCGGGCTGGCGTTCGGCAGCATCGCCATGTGGCTGACGGGCATCACGCCCACCATCGACATGTTCAACCTGCCGATATTCCTGTTCGTCACGCCCATGTTCCTGTTCTCGGGGGCGTTCTTCCCGGTGGACGGGCTTCCGGCCTGGGCCTCGGGGCTGGCGCAGCTTCTGCCGCTGTACCACCTGACGCAGGCCTGCCGCGCCGTGAGCCTGGGGCAGGCGGGATGGTCCGTGCTGGGCAACGCGCTCTATCTGGCCGCGTTCACGGCGGTGTTCTATCCGCTAGCCGTGCGGGCCATGCGGGCGCGGCTGATCAAGTAGATTCAGTCCATCCAAGATGAATGAGGACAGCGCCTTCGATCGATTCGACCAAGTCCGGGGGGAGTTGACCAAGTTTGCGAATGAACCGTGACTGGTCCAGCGTTCTGATCTGGTCGGCCTTGGCCTTGGAGTCCTTGGGGAGCCCCCCTGCCCCTAAGGGAAGGAACACCTCGTAGGGCCAAACGTTTTCAAGCTTCTGCGAGGTGACGGGCACCACCGTGGATGCGCCGGAACGACGGTTGGCGACATCGTTGGAGATGACCACGACCGGACGTGTTTTTGCCAATTCCCGCCCGACGATGGGATCCAGAACGGCAAGCCAGATTTCGCCGCGCTTAATACTCCTCATCCCAACCTTCCAGGTCGGCGGCCTCGAACTCCTTGCACAGGGCTAAACCTTCCTCCCTGGTTGCTGCGTACCCCTCCTCAAGTTTTTTAAGGAGCAGTTCCTTCTTCAGCCGAAGCAGGCTCTCTTCGATCGCCTGGGCGATGAAGGAGCTTTTTTTGCGGGGGCCGACCACGGATTCCAGTTCTTGAAGCAGGTCGGCGGGAAGAGTAACGTTCACACGAGTCGTTGTCTGAGGCATGCTGCACCTCCCAGGTGACACATACTGAATACGCCCAGCTATGCGCATAGTCAATGCACACTTCAAAGAGATCAGTTTGCTTGCAGCAAAGACTCAAAACCTGGGGTTACTTTTCCGAGGGGGCGTTTTCTTTTCAATGCGACGAGATCGTGACGGATTTACATACAGCATTTCAATCAAACTCTCTGCGATATCAACAACATCAGCAACAAGCCACTCATCAGGTTTAAATGCACGATGAGTCACGGCATTTCCTGCATCTAATGTCTTCTCAATGACATCTTTTTGAATTGCTGAAATAAAACCCCTCTTCTCAAACAGAGCGACATTCGCCTTAAATGAACCGGCATCATCTATTTTATCAAGAATAATATGTTCAACTAACGATCGAACTCCCATAACAGCAAGCCTTGGCGCTCCATTTTGCAGACATACATATATTTCTTCAAGAATTTCTTTGACATTGTCTATTCCAAAATTAAAAGTGTAAGACATGTCATATGCCCATCGAGGCATTTTTCTTGCGATGGATGGCGGATAATACTTAGTATTAACTATTCTGTTTCCATACTCGTCACAATCTTCAGAAAACGTACTCTGGTGCCGCATAGACACACTGTCGCATCCGCAACACTTGAGCAATGCGTGGCAATCCCAAGACTGAACGGAGCTAAACTCATGGAGCTGCTCTTCAACAGAAACCTCCTCCTTATGCAGCACGAAATGATTTCTTATCCCCCCACAGACATTACAATGAGACTTAACTTGTTCTGATATCGTTTCAGCCACTGTGACCACCCGCATTATTCGATACGGAGACACAAGAAAACAACATGCTCACCCCATGACCCGCTTCTCGGTAAGCTCCACGATCTCGCGGGCTTCCGCCAGGGTGTTGTCGCGCTCGTACGCGGCGCGGGCCGCGTCGTAGGCCTGGTCCCAGCGTCCCATCTGGTACAGCACCCGCGCCAGCGACACGTACGTCCTGGGGTGCGCGCCGAAATTCCTGAGCGCGTCGCGCAGGTACGCCTCCGCCTTGGGCAGCTCGCCGATCTGCTTGGCGGCCTCCACGGCCAGTGCCACGGCCTGGGCGTCCTTGGGATTAAGCTCCATGGCCTTTTCCGCGAATCCCAGCACGTCAGGGTGCAGGGCGGCCTCGGCCAGCATCTTGGCGGCCGTGGTGTAGATGCCGGGTTCGGCCGAGTTCTGCTCGCACACGGTGTTCAGGATGCGCCGGGCTGCGGGCAGGTTCTTTTCCCGCAGGCAGTCCCGGGCCTTGTCGAAGGCGTTGGCGATGCGACCCAGCCGTTCCTGCACCTGGGCCTCCTCGGCCCTGCGTTCAAGCTTTTCCAGATGCAGGGCAAGCGCCGAAAGCGCCAGGGCGAACTTGGCCTCGGTGCCGCGTTTGTACCGGAACGGTCCCTTGATCTTGGATTTGATGTCCTTCACCAGCTCCAGTTCGCGCAGCATGTCCATCAGCAGCACTTCCAGTTCGAACTTGGCCCGGCCCATGATGGACGTGCTCGAGGAATATCCCTCGAAGGCGCTGGCTCCGGCGCGCAGGGCCTTCACGGCCAGGAAGCGCCGGGCGTAACCGGTTGCCCGGGAAATGTCCTCCTTGACGGATTTGGCGGTGGCCCCGCTCATAGGCAACTCCTGAACGCGCACGGATTGCGATTTCGAATAGTCTTTAGCGCTGCCCCCCCTTCAGGGCAAGCCATCCCAAGCCACGCTTGTCATTTCCTTCGGGTTTTGCCACAACGGGCCAGGGGAAAGCCCCGAATAAAACACATGAGCACCCCCGGTACCCTCGACACGAAACTCCTTCTGCGCACCTACCTGCGCTGTTATTTCGTGGGGGCGGCCTTCAACACGCGCGGCTTTCAGACCATCGGCCTGGCCCTGGCCATGCAACCGGGCCTTACCGCCCTCTATCCCGATCCGGTCATGCGTCGCCGCGCCTGGGCGCGCTACATCAAAATCTACAATACCCATCCCTTCTGGACACCGTTTCTGGTAGGAGTGTTCCTGGCGCTGGAATCGCGCATCGCGCGCAAGCAGTTTCCGGACACCATGCTGGACCAGGTGAAGAGCACGGTTGTCTTCACGCTCTCGGCGGTGGGGGACTCTTTTTTCGGCGGAAGCCTGACGGTGTTCTGGGCGCTGGCCACGGCCTGCCTGCTCACGGCGGACCAGACCTGGGCGGCTTTCGCCCTGGGAGCGCTCATGTTCGCGGCTCTGAACGTCTTCAAGCTGGGGACGTTCATCCTGGGGTACCGGCACGGATTCGCGGCGCTCACGCGCATCCGCGCCTGGGATCTGGTGAACTGGGGGCGCAGGCTCAAGGTGCTGAACGCGGCATTGCTTGTGATGCTGTGGACACTGGCCTGGCCTGCCGGCATGTCCGCAACTGCCTGGACCATCGGAGCGGCGGGGGTGATCGGTCTGGCATTCGCGGCGGGACGGCTCAGGTTCAACCGGGAAGCGTTGGTGGGGCTGGGCATTGCGGCAGGTTTGTTTTTTCTGTGGATTCGAGTATGATCAAACGCTTTTCACGGTGACACCCAATGTCCGATATACACTCCCCCCCCGCCACTCCCCCCAGGGACGACTGCCAAGGCTCCAGCGTCCGACTGGTATGCGTGATGAACGAGCAGGGCCTGCACGCGCGCCCGGCGGCCAAGCTGGCCCAGACGGCCCAGCTGTTCGAGTCCGACATCTCCATAGCCATGGGGACCCAGACCGTTGACGCCAAATCAATTCTGGACATCCTGACCCTGGCGGCAGGCAACGGGGCCAACCTCGAACTGCGCGCCCTGGGCTGCGACGCTCAGGACGCCCTGGACGCCCTGGCCGACCTGTTCAAAAATCGTTTCCAGTAAGGCGACCATCATGGCACTCGCCACACTCTCCTGCATCCCGATCTCCGCTGGCATCGCCATCGGCAAGGCCTACTTCATCAACCGCTCCAACTTCGGGCAGGTGCCGCGCCAGGCCCTTGCCGAAGACATGGTGGAGGAGGAAGCCGCACGCCTGAAGGACGCCTTCGCTCACGCCAAGTCCGATCTGGCGGCCATTCGCGAGCGCGTGCCCGCCGAGCTCAAGGACCACGCCCTGATCATCGATTCCCACCTGATGATCATGAGCGACCCCAAATTGCAGGGTTCCGCCCTTTCACACCTCACGACGCTCCGCATCAATGCGGAATGGGCGCTGGAAAAGGCCGTGGCCGACCTGGAAGAGGCCTTCAACGCCCTTGACGACCCCTATTTCCGCGAGCGCGCCCAGGACGTGCGCCTGGTGGCCGACCGCGTGCGCGCCCAGCTCATGGGCCAGAAAGTGGACTTCAAGACCCTGGGCAGCCGCGCCGTGCTGCTGGCCCATGACCTGACCCCCGCCGATACCGTGGAGCTCCAGGTGGACAAGATCATGGGCTTTGCCACCGTGCAGGGCGGCAAGACCTCCCACGCGGGCATCCTGGCCAAATCCCTGGGCATCCCCGCGGTGGTGGGCGCGGGCGGCATGGAAGAGGTGGCGCAGGACGGCAATCTGGTCATCGTGGACGGCCTGAAGGGGCTGGTGCTGGTGGAGCCCGACGAGGACGAACTGGCCCGCTACGGCGACCTGAAGTACAAGTTCGAGTCCTACCGCGCGGGCATCATCAAGAACTGCCACCTGCCCGGCGAGACCATCGACGGCTACCGCATCAAGGTGAAGGCAAACATCGAGCTGTACGAGGAAGTCGCCCAGGTCATCGACAACGGCGGCGACGGCATCGGCCTGTTCCGCACCGAGTACACCTACCTGAACCGCACCGAGCTGCCCTGCGAGGAAGAACTTTTCGAGCACTACCGAGACCTCTCGGACATCCTCTCCCCGCGCCGCGTCATCCTTCGCACCCTGGACCTGGGCGCGGACAAGTTCATGGCCCACTTCGGGCGCCTGGAGGAGCAGAACCCGGCAATGGGGCTCCGGGCCGTTCGCTTCTGCCTGCGCCACAAAGGCCTTTTCAAGACCCAGATCCGGGCCATCCTGCGCGCCTCCGTGATCGGCAACATCTCCATCATGTTTCCCATGATCTCGGGCCTGAAGGAGCTTCGCCAGTCCATGAACCTGCTGCGCGAATGCCAGCAGGAACTGCGCAAGGACGGACTGGCCTACAACCCGGAGATGCCCGTGGGCATGATGGTGGAGCTGCCCTCCGCCGTGATGACCGCCGAGATCATGGCCAAGGAAGTGGACTTCTTCTCCATCGGCACCAACGACCTGATCCAGTATTCCCTGGGCATCGACCGCACCAACCGGCACGTGTCCTATCTGTATCAGCCGCTGCACCCGGCCGTGGTGCGCTCCATCAAGCACGTGGTGGACGCCGCGCACCAGGCGGGCATCGAGTGCAACCTCTGCGGCGAGATGGCCTCCGACCCGTTCTGCATCCCCATCCTCATGGGCATGCAGATCGACGCCGTGAGCCTGAACCCCCAGACCATCCCGGCAATCAAGCACATCATCCGCCAGACCACCATGGACGACTGCAAGAAGCTCCTGAAACAGGTGCTGGACAGCCCCACCGTGGCGCGGACCAACCAACTCGTACGCGAGACAATCTTTCAGAAATTCCCGGACCAGCTGTCGTTCTTCTATTCGCTGCTGGATTCCGAGGAGGGACCCTCTCAGTGAGCGCACACGCAGGCGATTCCGTAAAAATCATCGCCGTAAACAGAAAAGCCCGCCACTACTACGAAATCCAGGACACCATGGAAGCGGGGCTGGTGCTGACCGGCTCCGAGGTGAAAAGCCTGCGCGGCGGCAAGATCAACTTCAAGGACGGCTACGTCCGCTTCAGCGGCAGCTTCGAGGCGTTCCTGTGCGGCGTGCATATCAGCCCGTATGAGAACGCGGGCTACGCCCAGCACGACCCGGACCGGGAGCGGAAGTTGCTGCTGCACGAACACCAGATCCGCACCTGGAAAGCCAAGACCGAACAGAAAGGGCTGACTGTTGTCCCGCTGAAGATTTATTTAAAACGCGGCAGGATGAAGCTGGAGATCGGACTGGCCAAGGGCAAGAACGTCCATGACCGGAAAGACGCACTGAAGGAGCGGGATTTGGATCGGGAGGCGAAGAGGGAGAAGGATAGGTATAAGTAGGTGGCACTGGCGGTGCAACGCTGCCGGTTCGAACCCCTGTCGAGGTGCTGTGCCGTGTCCCGATTTAAACCAATTCCAGCCTGATCTTCCTTCCCAGCACGCTGGCGACCTTGTCCAGCGTCAGGGTCACTGCCGTGTTCGTGGGGTCCAGCAGACGGTGCAGCGCCGCCCGACAACCCATCCCGCTTGACATGATACCTTTCGCGTACTAATTTCTTTCCGAATGGCACCATTGAAAAGCTTCAAGTGCAGGGAGACCGAGCGGATATTCAACCAACTCGCCTCCAGAAAGTTGCCGCCCGACATCCAGAGGGTGGCGCTGCGCAAGCTACTCATGATGGAAGCTGCCAGGGATATCCGGGAACTAGCCAACCCTCCCGGAAACAAACTTGAAGCGCTGAAAGGCGACCGGACCGGACAACACAGTATCAGGATCAACGCTCAGTTTCGCATCTGTTTCGTCTGGGACGGAGAAGGTTTTCAGGACATCGAAATTGTTGACTATCACTAGGGAATTGCCATGAATGCCGAAACGCTCCCCCTCATTCACCCAGGAGAAATCCTCCTCGAAGAATTCATGCACCCTCTGGGCATCAGCCAGAACCGTCTGGGGCGAGACCTCGGCGTGCCGCCGCAGCGCATCTGCGACATCATCCACGGCAGGCGGGCCATCACCACGGACACGGCCCTGCGCCTGGGTGTCTATTTCCGCGTGTCCGCCGAGTTCTGGCTCAATCTCCAGAAGAGCTACGACCTGCGCAAGGCCCGCGCCGAAGGTCTGGCCGACCGCATCGTCCGCGACGTGCGCCCTCTGCCCGCCCACGCCTGACCACCGCCCCCTCAACCTCCGTCATCGAACCAATATCCGCACTTTCCGCCCCGCGCGGCCACTTCCTCCAGGTCCTTTTGGTCGATGGGAAACGCCTTGCACGCCCGGGGGCGACAGTACCCGTACACCAGGCAGCGACCCGCCCTGGTCAGCAGCGGGCAGCGGAAGAAAAACCGGCAGCACGTCCCGCACTGGAGGCAGTCCCCCCGGCGCGCGGCTGTCTGTTCGCGCACGTAGTCCTTTCTGAAGTGGACCCACACGAACCGGCGGATCACTCCTGCGAGCATCCGGCCCTTTCTGCTTACGATACCCATGTCTGCCACCCGAAATCGTCTGAATCGATCAGACGCGACTGCGGCCTGCGGTACTCGTTCCCACCGCTCCGGACCGGTCCCTCCCGAAATGCCGCCGGTCGGGGGTGAATGGCCCGGACATAACAGGTTTGCAGGGATTGAGACAACCACCCGCCTTGTTCAGACTCCGATTCTGTCCTATCATCGACGCAAAACTGTTCCTGCGGACCGACGCGCGCATCCGCGGGATATCGTCAACGCATCCGGAGGCCACATGTCCACTCGTTACGACGCCATCGTGATCGGTTCCGGCGCTGCCGGAGGAACTGTCGCGAGTCTCCTCAAGACCGGGGGGCGCACCGTGGCCATGATCGAGGGTGGCGACTTCGGCGGCACCTGCGCCCTGCGCGGCTGCGAGCCCAAGAAGGTGCTGGCCGAGACCGCCCACGCCGTGGCCCGCGTCCGCGACATGCAGGCCCAGAACGGCGTCCGGGGGGACGTGTCCATCCATTGGCCCACCCTGGCAGCCTTCAAGCAGCGCTCCGTGGACAGCGTGCCGCCCCGCGCCGAGGCCTCCTACGAGTCGAAGGGCATAGACCTCTATTACGGCCGCGCACGCTTCACCGGGCGAGACTCCGTGCTGGTGGACGACGAGACGCTGGAAGCCCCGCACATTGTCATCGCCACCGGGTCGCGCCCGCGCACCCTGGACTTTCCCGGTGCGGACCTCGTGTCCACCAGCGACGACTTCCTGAACCTGAAGGAGCTGCCCGCGCGCATCGCCTTCATCGGCGGCGGCTTCATCTCCATGGAATTCGCCCATATCGCGGCCATCGCCGGAGCCAAGGCCACCATCGCCGTACGCGGCGAGCGTTGCCTCAAGCGTTTTGAGCTCGATCTGGTCCACCAGTTGTGCACGGCCACCTCGCAACTGGGCGTGGACGTGCTGTACAACGCGCCGCCCCATTCCATCGAGCGCACCGCCGGCGGCCTGCTCTTGCGTCTTGGGCCGGACGGGAAGCAGTCCGTGCTGGCCGACGTCGTCATCCACGGGGCGGGCCGCACGCCCGACCTGGACGGCCTGGATCTCGCCGCCGCCGAAATCTCCACTCAGGGCGGGAATCTGGTGCTGGACGAATACCTGAGGACCACCAATCCGGGCGTCTATGCCGCAGGAGACGCGGCAGGGCACTTCCAGCTGACGCCCACCGCCGTGATGGAGGGCCGTATCGTGGCCGCCAACATCCTGCGCGGCGACAGCCTCAAGCCGGATTATTCCATTATCCCCAGCGCCACCTTCACCCACCCCACCCTGGCCGGAGTGGGCCTGACCGAGGAGGAGGCCAAGGCCAAAGGAATCGCCTTCGAAGTGAAGACCGCCACCAGCCTCGACTGGTCGGAGCTGACCCGCCTGGGCGAGAAGCACGGCGGCTACAAGGCCCTCATGGAACCCTCGGGCGGCAGGCTTCTCGGTCTGCACTACCTGGGCGAGGACGCCGAAGAAGTGATCAACGTGGCGGCCCTGTGCATGCGCCAGGGCTTGACCGTGGCCCAAATCATGGACATGGTCTGGGCATACCCGTCCTTCGGGTACACCCTGCGCTACATGCTGGGGTAGGTTTTCGTGCACCACATGAAACCGGCACTTTCCCCCTCAGTCCTGCGCGCCCTGGAAGCGCTGTTTCCCGGCGACGCCTTGCTCGTAACGCCGGAAGAGACTGCCGTGTTCGGCGCGGACGCCAGCCGCAGACACGCAAGCCCCGCCGCCGTGGTGCGCCCGGAGGGCACGGAACAGGCCGCCGAACTCCTGAAGCTCGCCCACCTGGAGCGCATCCCGGTCTACCCGCGCGGGCGCGGCACCAACGTGGTGGGCGGCTGCGTACCGCTCGCGCCGGGCATCGTGGTCAGCACTTCGCGCTTGAACCGCATCCTGGACATCTCCTGCGACGATTTCCTGTGCGTGTGCCAGCCGGGCGTAGCCACCGGGGACCTCCAGGACGCTTGCCGGGCCGAGGGGCTCCTCTACGCTCCGGACCCCGCCAGCGCACGCTTCTCCAGCATCGGCGGCAACCTGGCCCAGAACGCCGGGGGCATGCGCGCCGTGAAGTACGGCACCACCCGCGACTGGGTGCTGGGCCTGACGGCGGTCCTGCCCGGCGGCAGCGTGCTGCGGACGGGCTCGCGCTGCCACAAGGACGTGGCGGGACTTGATCTCACGCGCCTGCTGGTGGGTTCGGAGGGGACGCTTGCGCTCATCACGGAAGCCACGCTGAAGCTCATCCCCCTGCCCGAGGCCAGCGCGTCGCTCCTGGCGGTGTTCGCCTCCGAGGAAGCGGCAATCGGCGCGGCCAAAGCCGTGTTCGCGGCGGGAATCCTGCCCACGGCCCTGGAATTTCTGCCCGACGAGGTGCTGTACGCCCTGGGCAAGCTCGGCCGCACGCCCTGGCCGGACGGCTCCAGGGCGGCGCTGCTTCTGGCCATCGACGGTTCCGAGGAGGCGATCCGGGCGGACCTCTCCCGCCTGCTGCGCGCCGTGGAGCCTCTGTGCCCGACATTTCTGCAGAAGGCCCGCACCCCCCAGGACGAGGAAGCCCTGTGGGAGCCGCGCCGCCAGATCAACCAGGGAGCCTACCACTACGGGCCGGACAAGCTCTCGGACGACATCGCCGTGCCGCGCGGCTCCGTGGGCGAGGCCGTGCGCCGCATCCGGGCGATCGGGAGCGGGCTGTCCTTGACCATCCTGGCCTTCGGACACCTTGGAGACGGCAACCTGCACGTGAACATCATGCACGACGCCTCGGACCCGGATCAGGCCCGCCGCGCCCTGGAGGCCAAGCAGGCCGTGCTGGAGATGACCATTTCGCTCGGCGGGACCATCTCCGGCGAGCACGGCGTGGGGCTCACCAAGCTGGCCTGGCTTTCGCGCATGCGCGGCCCCGAGGCCGTGGCGGCCATGCAGGCCGTGAAGCTGGCGCTCGATCCGCACGGCATCATGAACCCCGGCAAGGCGTACTAGGTGTTGCCCCAGGAAAACATGAACATGTTTTCATACTTCAATGGTTGGTACTCCCAGGCCAGCCGTGTAAACTGCCTTGACGATTTTCGAGGACGTTTCCCCTGATGGACCTTACCAACAAGCCGGGCGGCCTGCATTGCGACCACGGCCCGGACAGCCTTAACAAAAAGCCCTCCCCCTGCATCCTGTGCGGCAAATGCCTGGAGGTCTGTCCGCTGTTCGCGGCCACCGGACGCGAGGAACTCTCGCCCAAGGCCAAGTTCTTCCTGGCCCAGCAGCTGGCCCGGCAGGCGGACGGTCAGGGAGGGCAGGCGCAAGGACCGGCCCGGCCTGGCCGGGAAGCCGCGGCGCTCCCTGAGTTCCCGGGATACCCGGACCTCGCGGAGAAGGCCGTGGTGGAACTGGCCGGGAAGTGCCTCTCCTGCGGCAAGTGCGAGAAGGCCTGCCCCATGAAGCTCTGCGCGCCGGACCTGCTGTCCGGCCTCAAGGCCGCGCATCCGAACCTGGAATCGCGCCTGTGGCGCACCTGGGTGGAGAAGGCCGGGGTGCTCTGGCCGCTCATGGTCACCCTGACGCGCTTCGCGCCCCGCTTCACCCGGAACTACGCGTCCATCAGCGGCCTCGCCGCCATGGACCAGCGCGCTCGCCTCGAGCCCTGGCTCAAACCCGTGCGCTTCGATGCTTGCGGGATGGGCCGCAAAGCCGTACTCTTCCCCGGTTGTGTAGGGTCCCACGTGCAGCCCCACTGGACTGCCACCGCCTCGGGCCTGTTGTCCGGCCTCGGGTTCACGGTGCTTGCGCAGCCCGACTTCGCCTGTTGCGGCTGCACGCTTGGGCATGCGGGCCTCATGGAGGCCCAGCGCGGCATGCAGCTGCACAACATCCAGGCCTGGCGCGACGCCGGACGCCCGGAGCTCATGAGCTTCTGCGCCACCTGCCGTTGCGGCCTGCGCGCCTACGCCGCGCGCGACCTGGGCTGGCAGCCGGGCGAACAGGACCTCTGGCTTGCCGGGCTGGTCCCCTTTTCCACCCTGGCCGCGCGCGTGGAGTATGAATTTCTGCCCGGCGCGCCCGAGAAAATCCACTACCACGCCCCCTGCCACGGCGCGGGCGGCGGCCAGGACCTGGACTTTCTGAAAGGGGTGCTTGGGGATAAACTGGTGGCCCGGACCAGAAAGAATCTGTGCTGCGGGTTTGGCGGATCGCTCAAGCTCTCCGCCCCGGAGCTTTCGGAACAGGTTGGACGGCGCTGCATGGAATTTTATGGACCGCGCCCCGGCGAACAAATCCTCACCGGGTGTTCCGGTTGCGTGATACAGCTGCGCGCCAACGCGCCCCAAGGGACCGGCGTGGGGCACTGGCTGGAGATAATCGGCCACGCAAAGAGTTAGCGTGCTTCCCCGAAACAATTATATATTTGTTTTGGGGGTTATAAATTGATATCATTATTTTTATCCTCGAAAGACATCACCCTGTTTTTCATGGACGCGACATCATATCCCGCGCTCTCCCGGCTGAGCCGGGCCTGGGGCCGTCGCCTCATCTTCAAGGAGACACAATGTTCGGAAGCTTGCTGAAAATGATCGTGGGGTCCAAGAACGACCGCTATCTCAAAAGCCTCACCCCCACGGTCGACAAGATCAATTCCCTGGAATCCCAGATTCAGGCCCTGGACGAAGGGCAGATGCAGTCGCGCGTGGCGGAGCTCATGCAGGAGGCAGCCAACGGCCGCTCCCTGAACGAGATGCTGCCCGAGGTCTTCGCCATGGTGCGCGAGGCCGGAAAGCGCACTCTGGACATGCGCCACTTCGACGTCCAGATGATCGGCGGCATGGTGCTCCACCAGGGCAAGATCGCGGAAATGAAGACCGGTGAAGGCAAAACCCTCGTGGCCACCCTTCCCGCCGTGCTGAACGCGCTCTCCAACAAGGGCGTGCACCTCATCACCGTGAACGACTACCTGGCCAAGCGCGACGCCGCCTGGATGAGCGCCATCTACAACTACCTGGGCCTCACCGTGGGCACCATCGTGCACGGCCTCACCGACGAGGAGCGCCAGGCCTCCTACGGCTCGCACATCACCTACGGCACCAACAACGAGTTCGGCTTCGACTACCTGCGCGACAACATGAAGTTCTACAAGGAACATCTGGTCCAGCGCGAGCTGAACTTCGCCATCGTGGACGAAGTGGACTCAATTCTGATCGACGAGGCGCGCACGCCGCTCATCATCTCCGGCCCCGCCGAGGAGTCCACGGCCCAGTATTCCCGCGTGAGCGCGCTGATCCCCATGCTCAAGCGCGACGCGCACTTCACCCTGGACGAGAAGGCCCGCACGGTGCTCCTCACCGACGACGGCGTGGCCCGCGTCGAGGAGATCTTCAAGATCGACAACCTGTACGACCAGGCCAACATCTCGCTGCAGCACCACGTGCTCCAGGGCCTGCGCGCGCACCACCTCTACGCCCGCGACGTGGACTACATCGTGAAGGACGACCAGGTGGTCATCGTTGACGAGTTCACCGGCCGCCTGATGCCGGGCCGACGCTACTCCGACGGCCTGCACCAGTCCCTCGAGGCCAAGGAAGGCGTGAAGGTGGAGAGCGAGAACCAGACGCTCGCGTCCATCACCTTCCAGAACTACTTCCGCATGTACAAGACCCTCTCGGGCATGACCGGCACCGCCGACACCGAGGCCGTGGAGTTCAAGCAGATCTACGGGCTGGAAGTGGCCGTCATCCCCACGCACCGCCCCATGGTGCGCGTCGACCATCCGGACGTGATCTACAAGACCCAGCAGGAGAAGTTCGCGGCCATCACCCAGGACCTGAAGGAGCTGCACAAGAAAGGCCAGCCCGTCCTGGTGGGCACCATCTCCATCGAGAAGTCCGAACTGCTGTCCGGCCTGCTGAAGAAAGCCGGAGTCCCGCATGAGGTGTTGAACGCCAAGCAGCACGAGCGCGAGGCCCAGATCGTGGCCGAGGCCGGACACAAGGGCCGCGTGACCATCGCCACCAACATGGCGGGCCGCGGCACGGACATCAAGCTGGGCGAAGGCGTCAAGGAGCTGGGAGGCCTGTTCATCCTGGGCACCGAGCGCCACGAGTCGCGCCGCATCGACAACCAGCTGCGCGGACGCTCCGGCCGCCAGGGCGACCCCGGCATGTCGCGTTTCTACCTGGCACTGGACGACGACCTCATGCGCCTGTTCGGCTCCGACCGCCTGACCTCCATCATGGAGCGCCTGGGCATGCAGGAGGGCGAGGCCATCGAGAACCGCATGGTCTCCAAGGCCATCGAGAACGCCCAGCGCCGCGTGGAAGGACACAACTTCGAAATCCGCAAGCAGCTCCTGGACTTCGACAACGTCATGAACCAGCAGCGCGAAGTCATCTACTCGCGCCGCCGCCACTACATGGCCGCCGAGAATCCGCAGGACTCCTTCCTGGAGTTCGTGGACGACCTGCTGGACGACGTCTACGATCCGCTGACCTTCTCCAAGCAAGGCCCGGACCAGGAAACCATCGACATCGCCAAGGCGCGCCTGGAAGACATCTTCAACCTGCGCTGGGACTTCGAGGCGGGCGTGCCCACCAAGGAAGTGCTGCGCGACGCCATCGTGAGCCGCTTCGAGGGCCTGAAGGCCGCCGCGCCCGAGCACTACGCCGAGATTCTGCGCTACTTCCTGCTGGAAGCGCTGGACAAGCACTGGAAGGAACACCTGCTGAACATGGACCACCTGCGCGACGGCATCGGCCTGCGCGGCTACGGCCAGAAGGACCCCAAGCAGGAATACAAGCGCGAAGGCTTCGAGCTGTTCCAGGGACTTCTGAGCATGATCGCCGAGGCGACCGTGCGGTCGCTGTCGCGGCTTCAGATCAAGGCCGAAGTGCGGGAGGAAGAATTCGTCCACCAGGAAAAGGCCTCGAACCTGAACTTCCAGGGCGCGGAAGACGGCACCGAAAAGAAGGCCCAGCCCACCAAGCGCTCGACACCGAAGGTCGGCAGGAACGATCCCTGCCCCTGCGGCAGCGGCAAGAAGCACAAGAAGTGCTGCGGCGCCAAGGGGTAGCGGCTACTGACGCGAATAGCAAAGGGGGGCAAAAGCCCCCCTTTTTATGTGCGATAATCTAGCAATCTCTGATTCGCTCACGAATAAACCATTCCTGCGTCCCGCCTGAAATCTTCGGGCATCCGTGCCACGCGCCAACATGCGGCACACGTCCCGCCGTTCTCCTCGCCGTGCCCGGTATCGGCCGCATGTTTTGCGGTCCCGCCGCGAGACAGGCAAGACGTTCCTGCCGTGGGTTCTGGCTTGCGCTGGATGGGAGGCCAAGATGAAGGGGAAGGCGTCCTGCCGGGACGCCGCGTAGCGAGCTGCCTTCTTTCATCCGCCGCGGCACTCACATCAACCGACGCGAAGCGGAGAGGGTGTGCAGAGGGCGAAGCCCTTTGCCCGCCGGAGGCTTCTTCCCCAACTCCTATAAACGACGGCGAATACCCGCAAGTCCAAGCGGTCCTGAAGCAGCGGCCCGCGCGTCTCCAGGGACGCGAACGGCCACAGCTCCCCGTCGCCGTAGAGTTCCAGGTACCCCCTGTTCAGGCCGTCGCCGTCCCCCCCTGGATGCGAGGCGTCACCCTGCCCCCAATCGGTTGCCTTCCGTGGGACCCCTGGGATAGGCTCGGGGAATGAAATCGCTGATCGTCTTCCAGGAACTGGGCCTCCTGGCCATGAGCCCCGAGAGCTTCGACGCGCCCTCCGTGCCGAATACGCCGGGTACGCCGGGAAGCGCGCACCACGTCTACCATCACCACAACGCCCTGTGGGACTATTGCAAACCGGCCCTCGCCCGGCCCTTCGCCGGTGGCGGCGGTCCCGAAGTCTTCGCCACGCCGCCCGCCGGAACCACCCTGGGCCAGGCCATGGAACGCACCCGCTTCCTGGTGTTCATCGGCGCGCGCAGGACTCCGGAGCTGGACGCCGCGCTTGCGCGCACGGAAGGGGTCTGCCTGGTGTTCGAGCCTGATCTCGACCGCCTGCGCGACTACCTCTCGGGGGTCAAACCGTGGGAGCTGGCCAACCGGGGCGTGTTCTTCGTGGGCGGCGACCCGGACAGGCTTGCCGTGCCGCTTCTGTCCATGCTGCCGGAGGCCATGTGCAACCTGGGCTATCCGCTCTTTTTCGCCTGCGGGGAACTGGCCGAAGCCATGCCCGGCTACACGCGCCGCGTGGAAGAGATGGTCGAGCTGTTCTACTACCGCAACGTCATCTACAGCCTGGACAGCCAGGACAACATCCGTGGGCTGCCCCTGCGCCCCATGACGCGCGACTACATCTACGACCGCCTGAAGCATCTCTATGAGAACCTGGCCCCCTGCCTGACCGGGGGCGTGCTCCAGGACCTTCTGGGCGCCCTGCCCGGACAGTGCGCCATCCTGGCCGCAGCCGGACCGGCCCTGGCCGACAGCCTGGACTTCATCCGAGCAAACCGCGACCGGGCCGTGCTCATCGCCGTGAACAGCGCCCTGAAGCCCCTGCTCGGCGCGGGCATCACCCCGGACTTCGTGGTGATAAACGACACGTCCACCGACTCCGAGCCCACCCTGGCGGGCCTTCCCCCTCTGCCGGGCACTATTCTGACGGCCCACTGCCTGTCGACCACGGGCGCGACGCCGGAAGGCGAGCCCTGCTTCGGCCGCACCCACTTCTTCGGCAATTTCCCCGGCCAGCCCTTTCCCAAGCGGGCGTCGCTCTTGCTGCACGGCTCGGTCATCACCACGGCCTTCGCCCTGGCCGAGTACCTGGGCTGCACCAAAGCGGTGCTGGCAGGCGTGCAGCTCTCCTCGCCCGACCCGCTGATCATGAATTATGCGCGCGGCAGCCAGCACGAGGGCCAGGTCTCGGGTGTCACGGAGCTTGCCTTCACCTCCCGCTGGCCTGAGCTGTATCCGGTGCAGGCTGCGGACGGCAGCCGAAAATTCACCACGCTCAACTTCTTCGACGCCGCCCAGTGGTTCGCGGACCGCATCCGCCAGGCCGGACTTGAAGTCGTGAACCTCTGTCCGGGGAGCATCCTCAAAGGGCCGGGCATCGTCTTCGACCCCGCCCCTGCACTTCCCGAAGCTCCGGGGCTTGCCGAAAAGCTCGCCGCCATCGGCAAAAGCGACCTGACCCGCAGGCGCGACCGGGTGCTCGACTACATCCGCCAGGAGATGCTGCGCTGGAAGAACAAGCAGCTCGCGGCCCGCCAGGCGGGCAAGGGCCTGAGGGAGGCGGACGCCTTCATCGCGGCCAGCGACCGCGACAACACATCCTTCATGCTGCAGCGCTTCGGGGATTTCGACAATGCACGTTTCCACGCGGCCTACTTCGAAGGCGCAGGCGACGACGAGCGCATGGAAGCGGCGGGATATTTCCTGGAGGCCATGGACGCCATGTGCGCCGCGCTCCTGAAAATCCTGCGGGATCAGCACGTTCGGGTGGGCAGGATTCCCACCGACTAAGATCCGGCTAGGAGAAGTGCTCCCGCAGAAGCGACATGAGCCGGGGCCTGCGCAGGTAGGGACGCAGCCACGCGGCGGAGAGCGCCACCGACCCCTCGATCCAGCGCGGCGGCTTGCGGGCCGGCAGTCGGAATCCGGCCCCCCCGAGCCAGGCCCGCAGAACATCCAGAAGGCCCAGGCGGCGCAGGATGGCCTTGCTTTCCACGGGGTCCGGCTCGCCGTCGTCCCCGAGGCCGCCCGAGGCATCGAGGCCCGGCAGCGAGGCCACGGCGCGGGCCTGGGCATTGTCGGGCTCCAGCAGGAACAGTCTCAAGGACTCGCGCGAGGTATCCTGCAAGGCCGTGAAGGTCTCCTCGCTCCAGCCGCCCCCGGCCAGGGTGCGGGCGAAGGCCAGCGCAGTCTCCTGAATCTCGCGGGCGAAGTCCGCGCCGGGCGGCTCCGGGCCGAGCACGGGGCGCACGCTCCCCGAAGACCGCTCGAATCCCAGCACCCGCCCGTGGTCGCTGCGGGTGAAGGCCCGCTCCATGAGCCGCACGTTGCGGAACAGCACGCTTTCGATGGAACCGGGCAAGGCCTGCGCCGCACGCTCCATGAACAGGGCGTGATGCGGACCGGCCTCCATGCGCCCGAGCCTCGAGCTGGCCAGCCCGAAATACCATCCTTCCACCCCGATGCCGCGCTCGGCCAGCACCATCTTCAGGGCGCGCTGGCTGGAAAGGGTCCAGCCCATGTCGGCCACGGCCAGGGCCGGACCTTCGAGCGCCCCCTCCTTCTCCAGGTAGTCGAGCAGCATATCCCCGGACCGGGACGCCTTGGCGGCCAAAAGCCTGCGCGACCCCGGAGTCTCCAGGATATCCCACAGGGCGGAAAGATCCTCGTCCGTCAGGGGCTTTTCGGAAAGCAGTGCGGGCATGCTCCGCCCCGACGCGCCGAGCAGCTCCTCCGGCGCGAGGGCCAGCCGGGCCAGCAGGTCAGCCGGCCGGCGCGACTGCCCCTCGGCGGCCAGCCAGTCCAGGTCGGAGCGGGAAAGACCCGAGAGCAGCGGAGCCGTCCAGGCCGCCAGCGACCCCATGAGGTAGCGCGGCTCCGGCCCGCCGATCACCGGGCGCAGCACCTGGGCCAGGCGCGCCAGGACCTGTCCCTCGCGGGCCAGGAAATACAGACGCTCCACTCCGCGCTTCCCGGCGTCGACCATGGCCCAGGCCGTGAACGCGGTCAGGGCCGGAGCGGCCACGGAAGCGGCCAGGGAACGCACACGGGCCATGGGCTCGATCGGCTCGCCGCCAAGGCGCGCCAGGCGGGAGGCCGCCACCACGCGCGAGGCCTCCGGAGCGCAGGCCCGCTGCTGGCTGAGCAGGCGCTCCTCGTGTCCGATGAAGCGTACCTCGGAGATGGGGTCGACGTTTATTCCCAGCGATTTCGGCACTTTAACATCAAGAACAGGATCGGACCCCACATGCCTGAGCTGGCCCGCGTCCAGGGACTCGGCGGCCAGCATGTGCAGATACAGCGACCCGGTGCCTTTGCGCTTGCCGAGCTCTCCGGCTGCATACACCTCGCCGGCGAAGCCGTGGCTCTCAAGGAGCCGCCTGAGCGACGGGCCGGGCAGGATGGAGTCCGTCAGGTAGGCTACGCGTTCGCCCCGGCGGATGTGGCCGCGCACGCGCTCCAGCACCTTGGGCACGGGGCGCGCCCCGGCCAGGGCCATCTCCAGTTCGGTGGCGAACAGGGTCTCGGGGTCCAGGTCCCAGGGATTCTGGCGGGGGAAGCGTTCGTAGACCCGGCCAAGGCCCGCGGCTTCCAGGCCGGGGCCGTCGCGGGCCTCCTCCTCGGCGCGCAGGCGCATGCGCACGAACTCGTGCTGGTCCTCGCGCCCTGCCGGACCGCAGCCGGGCTTGCCGGATACTCCGGGCAGCACCCGCGCCGCCAGGGCGAACAGCTGATCCAGGGGACGGGCGTGCAGACGCACCAGACAGGCATCGAACACAGCGAAGGAGTACACCAGAGGAGCCATGATTGGTGCTACCAAACTCGGGAGGCTACGGCAACGGTGCCCAGGGCCGACGCTGGTCAGCTCCCCTGCCGGGCGTGACTTTCTCGAGCGCCCGGTCCAGAGCGTCCATATCCACGGGTTTGGACAGATAGTTGTCCAGACCGGCTTCCAGGAACCGCTCCCTGTCGCCCGCCATGGCGTGGGCAGTATGCGCGATTATGTGGATGAGCGGATCGAAGGCCGAGCCGTCCGAGGAGCGGATCAGCCTGGTGGCCGTGACGCCGTCCATATCCGGCATCTGCATGTCCATGAGGATGCAGTCGAAGGGTTCCCGGGATAGAATCTTTATGGCTTCAGCCCCGCTTTCGGCAGTGACCACCTGGTGTCCCCGCTTCGACAAAAGGCGTTCCATGGTCATCTTGTTGATGACATCATCCTCCACGAGAAGAATCTTCAGGCCGCGCCGCCCAGCGGGAAACTCCCCGGGCTGGCGTTGTGGTTCCGGAACGTCCTGCGCGGGCGCGTCCTCGCGGGGAGGGACGCCCGCCAGGATGTCGAAGCGGATGGTGGTGCCGCGCCCCGGCTCGCTCTCCATGGACACATCCCCGCCCATGAGCTGCACCAGCCGTTTGACGATGGAAAGCCCGAGCCCAGCCCCCTGGTGCTTGCGGGTGAGGGTTGCGTCGATCTGCGCGAACGGCTGGAACAGGCCGGAGAGCTGGTCCTTGGCGATGCCGATCCCTGTGTCGGACACCGAAAACAAGAGCCTGGCCTTCCCATGTTGCGTCTCTCCGGCGCAATCGATCCTGATGCACACGCTGCCTTTTTCCGTGAATTTGGCGGCGTTGCCCACCAGATTGAAGAGCACCTGCCTGAGCCGGGTGGCGTCTGCCTGGATGACCCTCGGAACGTCTGGCGCGATATCGAACACAAGCGCCACGCCGTTGCGGTCGAACTGGTGCTTGAAAATGCTAGACATGGAACCGCACAGTTCCTCCAACTGGAACCGGGACTCGAGGATATCCATCTTTCCTGCTTCCACCTTGGACAAGTCCAGGATATCGTTTATCAGATTGAGAAGGTTCTCCAGGGCAACCAGCCCCATTTCCACGAACTCGGCCTGCTCGTCGCCAAGGGGAGTTGATTTGAGAAGCTGGAGCACCCCGAGGATTCCGTTCATGGGGGTCCTCAGCTCATGGCTCATGTTGGCCAGGAACTGCGATTTGGATCGGCTGGCGGCGTCCGCCTGCTCCTTGGCGGCCTTGAGTTCGCTCACGTCCATGAGGCACTCGATGTACCCCCAGACCGCCCCCCGGCTGTCCAGTATCGGCGAGGAGTAGGCCATCATGGAATTCCATGGGGCCTTGTCTTCCTGGGTCTGGAACGGGACCGCCATGGCCCGGTTCCTGTTCTCCTCGTCGTTCAGCGGGCAATGGCCGCAGATGGAGCGGGTGGCGTGGAACACCTCGTGGCATCTGCGCCCAAGCACCTGCTCCCGGGTCAGGTCCAGGGCCTTGAGCATCTTGGCCCCGACGTCCACCACCCTGAAATCCCTGTCGATGACGTAGATGAAGCCGGGGATGGCCTCGAACATGGCGCGCAGGCGGTCGTTCAGGTGGTTGAGCTCCGCCGTGCGGCTGGACACGCGCAGTTCCAGGGTCCGGTTGTGGTCGGCGATTTCGGCGTTCTTGGCCTCAAGCTGGTCGAAAGATTCTTTGAGCTGTCCGGCCATGTCCCTGAAGGCCAGGGCCAGACGCCTGAACTCGCGAGTTTTGGGGATGGCGATTTCCTGATCCCAGTGGCCCTTGGACAGCCCCTGTGCGGCCCGGGCCAGGCGCTCCGCGGGTTTGGTAAGCCAGGTGGCCATGAAAAAGCCGGAAAGCGCGGCCAGGAGTACGGCCAGACAGATCATGGCCATGGTCTGGCGGGTGTTGGCGTCGATGCGGCCCAGAAATTCGCTCTGCGCCACCACGGCCACCACCAGCCAGTCGATGCCCCGCCCGTCGTTGAACGCGGAGACCTGGAGAAACTGCGGCTGGCCGTCCATTTCGAATTCCAGGGTCAGTTCCTTGCCGATGCCCGCAAGTCCGTTGGGCAGGCCCTCCAGGCTGCGCGTGGCCGCGGCGATGCGTGGCAGCCCGGACTGCGTGGCCTTCAGGCGGCTGAACACGCCGTCCTTCTCCACCAGGTATCCGGCGCGCGGAGTTGATGCCGCCGCCAGGAGGTCGCCGTTGCGTTCCAGAAGGAACACCTCACCGGAGCGGCCCACCTTGATGCCCTGAAGGAAGCGGTGCAGGTTGGTCAGGGCGTAGTCCACCCCGAACACTCCCCGCAGCTCGCCCTTGGCGCCATACACCGGCAGCGAGGCGGTGAGCGTCAGATCCTTCAGCACGAAGTGCCGATACACCTCGCTCCACACCGCCCGGCCCGCCTGGACGCCAGCCCTGTACCACGGGCGTGCCCTGGGATCGAAATTCTGGAAGGCGGCCCTGAACTCCAGCGGTACGCCCACGGGCGAGGCGGAATGGTAGGTGGATGCGCCGCCGGTATCCCGGCCCGCATGGATGACCTCAACGTCGCCCTGGGACGACCATCTGGCTCCGTGGAACTCTCCGTCGGGAGCTCCGAAGAACGAATAGGCTATCATGGGATGCGTGGACACGACGCTGTGAAAATAGCGCTGCCGGTTGGCCGGGTCCTGCGTGTCCAGAATGCCCGAAGCCAGGGCCTGGGCGTTGGCGGCGTTTATTTCGTGGGGAATCTCCAGGAAGCGGGCCAGGTTCTCCTCCACCCGCAGGATCACTTCTTCCCGTAGCTGGTCGGCCACGTCGAAAACGGCCCTGCGGCCGTTGTCCAGGGAAAACCATCCGATAAGGCCGGAGCACACCAGGATGAGCACAATGAACGGCAGGGTCAGGGCCAACCGAAGCGGGACGGTGCGCCCGTATGCGGGGGGGCGGGATTGGGGCGTCATGGAGCGAGCAACCGCGAAGCGCTCTTCATGCAGTCGACGGTGCGCAAGTCAATCACCATCCGTTTACGCATGGATCGTTACGGCCGGCAGAGAACATGTGGCAGGCATTGTTCCATGGCTTGAACTGGTAGCCGGACCATCCCCTTTTGACAAGAGATTCCGAACCCTTCGCCACGATTATCTCACGCGGCGAAGGGCAGTTCAATACCGGAGCCGGACGTCGGCCCTGTGGCCGGGCTGGCCCTGAAGCGCGGGGGGGCTGCGGAAATCGCCGGTGATGGGAAAAATGCGCTCCGGAGCCAGCTTGGCCTGCGTCACCAGATACTCGCGCACGGCGTTCTGGCGCCCGAGAGCGAGCTGGGCCCAGTCCGCCTGGGTTGGGGGCGCGGCCTCGGCCGGGACATTCTGCCCCGAGGTTTCGGGCGCGCCCGGCTGGGCCTGCGGGGCCTGCGCCTTCCTGGCCGGGGGCCTGTTCCTGCCGGGGTCGCTGTCCTTCACGGGAGCCGCAGGCGCTTTCGCGGCCTGGGCGGCCTGGGCTTTTGCGGCCAGGGCGGCGGTCAAGGCCTTGGTCTCGGCGGCCGGATCCACATAGGCCATGATCTCCAGGCTCAGGCGGGGCCGGGCCGCGATGGCCGTGGCCAGCGAGGCCAGGGTTTTCTGCCCCTGAGCCGAAAGCTCGGCCGTACCTGGTGCGAAGGCCACCGGGGCGGTCTGTCCCGAGCCCTGGGCCACATTCAGGAAGGCCAGGGGCGAGAACAGGATCTTGGCGAAGGCTCCGGCCATGGCCGTGGAGATGACGTCGCTCAGGTCGGCCTTGGCCTGGTCGAAGCTGCCCTTGACCGGAATGTCCAGGTCGATGACCCCCCTGGCGTCGGAGAGAAGGCTCACGGCCAGATCCAGGGGAACATCCTTGCCGCCGGGGGGCGAGGACTTGCGGCCCAGTTGGATGCCCACCACCACGATCTTGTTCTTGAGGTCGAGCTTCTTCCCGGAGGCCTTGTAGTCCAGCGCAAGACCGAGCCTGCCCCGCGTGAGGGGAAAGCCGGTAAATTGCTGGCTGACCTGGGACAATTCGCCCAGCTCCAGGTTTTCCAGGGTGGCCTTGAGGTCCATCATGGGGCCGTCCGACACCCAGCCGGCCTGGCCTTCGGCCTTCAGCCTGCCGGAATGGCCGACATTGAGCGCTACGGACAGACGGGAGGGCTGGCCGGGGCGCAGGTCCGAGAGCGTCAGGTCCAGGCCGGAGAGCTGCGAGCCGAGCGGCGGATCGAAGCCCCGGGCTGAGAAGTCCAGTTTGCCGCCGCGCACCACCAGGGTGTCCAGTGCGTAGGACAATCCGGCCCGTCCGGACGTTCCGGGGCTGCCGGTGGCGCCGGGAGAGACAGGGGGGCCGGAAGGGCCGGAAGGGCCAGCGGAGCCGGTCACGGCGTCAGGTACAGCCGGGGCCGCCATGTCCGTCGAATCTGCCGGACCGCCGGCGCGCCATGGCAGGACCGGCCTGCTGCGCTTGTCCAGGGTCAGGCTCAGGTACGGCTTGTCCAGGGAGAGTACGGCGGCCTTCAAGGCCAGGGGAGCCAGCGTGACCGTCGCACCCGTGAGGGACATGCCTTCAAGCGATGCCCACGGCGCCTCCTGGCCGGGGAGGGAGAGGCTCACGCCGGCAAGGGACGCGTCGCCGGAGAACGATCCGGCCGGGCCGTCCTTGCCGAGAGAGGCCTTCAACTCGCCGGATATTCCGGCCTGGCCATACAGCCCGGTCAGGATGCCTCCTGCGTCCCCGGGAATCCCGGAGCCCAGGCGCGCAAAATCCGCCAGGGGCAACTGCGAGGCGGTTATTCTGAGAGCCAGCGAGGGATCCTTCAGGCGGACCTCCCCGGAGATGTCGAACGGCGCCTGCTTGTTCAGACTGCCCTTGGCCGAGAGTGCCAGCGGTTTGTCCAGTCCGGGCGAGAACTCCCCGAGCCCCAGGTCCTCCAGGTCCGCCAGGACATGGGCCCCGGACATGGCGTCGCGGTACTCCAGGGAAAATCCGGCCAGGTGTGTTTTGACGAGCGTGACGCCCCAGTCCGGCCCGGAAGAAGCGGCCGGGGCGGCTCCCTGGACCGTCACGGGCCGGGGGGCCTGCCCGCCCAGCGCGGCCAGGGCTGCGAAGACTCCCTTTTCGTCTCGCGTGAGGCTCGCCCCGCCGCCGGAAAGCGACACCAGCGCGACGCGCACCCGGTGTGCCTGGAAATCCGGCTCCACGCCGGAGACCTGCACGGCCCCGGCTGCCAGAAGCGGCTCGGCCTGCCCCTCGGCCAGGGCCTTGAGGTTTCGCACCTGCAGGTCGGCCTTCAGCCGGGGCTGCACCAGCCCGTCAGAGTCGATCAGGGTTCCGGAGGCCTTCCAGGAGGCCACTCCGGCAAGGCCCAGGCGCGGCAGCAGTCGTTTGAGCGCAGGCAGAGGGCGCGACAGGTCGGCGTCCTCCATGGATGCCGCCACGGTCAGATTTACCGGAGCGACCCCCCCCTGGGCATCCAGGGAGAACCTGCTGAAGCGGTCGCCTCCGGTTTCCAGATGAAGCGAGCCGAAGGACCCCGTTTTCAGGTCCAGATTATTCAGACGCGCGCTGAGGCTCTCCAGGGCCAGGGCCAGATCCAGGCCTTCATCCTTGAGCTGCGCCTGGCCGCCGCGAAGCACCACCTCCCCCACCTGCACGTCAGGGGCCTGCCCGGATCGCACGGTACGGCCCTTCTGCTCACCGCTCATTTCCAGCAGGGCGACCAGGTCGATGATTCCAGCCTCGTCGCGCACCACGCGGACCTGGGGCGCGTCCAGCACCACGCGCTCCACGCGCACCGCACCGTTTTCCAGGTTCAGGCCGGCACCCTGCACTTCCAGGGTTTCGAATCCGGCCACGCGCTCGTCACCGCCGGCCAGGCCCACGTCGGTGATCCTGGCGTTGCCCTCCAGCATGGGCAAGGCCGCAGACTGGCCCCTGCCCGGGAAGCGCAGCCGGGTCCAGATGCCGGCCTCGCCCACGGTAAGGTCCAGAGGCCGCTTCAGGGCCAGCAGGTACGGCGTGTAGTGCCTGAAGACCACGTCTTTCAGGTTCAGGCGGGCTTCCACCTCGGGAGCGTCCCCCAGCAGGTCCGCCTTGACGGCCAGCGTGAGGCTCGATTCGTTCAGCCTCCCGCCGCTCATGAAGACCTCATGCAGGCCCGGCTGCTCGCTGTTCAGAGCCTCGATGGAAAAGTGCAGGTCCTTGAGGTCCTGACGGGTGCCGGTCACGGCGTCGTCGAAGGAGACAGCCCCGCCCTCGATGCGCACGTCGGTCAGCGAGAACCGCAGCCCCGGCGGCAGGATCTCCAGGGGTCGCGGCTGCGGGGCCGCATCGGCCGGGCCCTGGCCCGGAGAAACCGGCGGCTTGCCTTGCGGCAGCAGGTCGGCGATGTCCAGACGGCCTGCCGAGTCGCGCGCGAGGTGTATCCGGGGGTTGTCCAGCAGGAAGCGCTGCACCGTGAAGCGCCTGCCCAAGAGCGTGGACCGTCCGATGTTGGTTTCCAGGCGGGCGAATCCGGCCAGCTCGCTGCCGTCACGATTCCTGACGGTCAGGTTCGCCGCAGCGATCTCCAGGGTGAAGGGGTTCACGCGCAGGGACTCCAGGCGGATCTCCCTGTCCAGGGCGGCTGAGGCCTCCCGCTCCAGGTACCGGCCCACGAGATGCGGCGCGAGCACCGATGCGCCCAACCACAGGAGCAGCACCATGTGGGCCGCCACCAGGAGGACCACCCCCAGGGCGTGCAGGACTGCCAGCAGGCTGCCCTGCGACGCCAGCCAGCCTCCCGGGCGGCCCGGACCGCGACCTGAAGCCTGGCCGGATTCCGATCCGGACTGGGGCTCGGACGCAGGGCCTGACTCCTGCACGTGCTGCTGCGGACCGGACCCGTCTTCGTGCGGAGTCCCCGCGGCTTGATTGCGATCACTGGATTTCAAGGGCATGTGCGAGCCGTAGCACAGCCCGGGCACAGGCGGGAATACCCTTTGGGCATGACTTGCGTTTTCCCGCGAAACGCGAATACTTGACGCATGAAGCATGCGGATGTCGTCATCGCGGGTGCGGGCGTGGTCGGGCTGACCCTGGCCCGCGAGCTGACCGGCAGGGGTGCGCGGGTTCTGGTCCTGGACAAGGAGGACGCTCCGGGTCGGCACGCCTCCGGGCGAAATTCCGGCGTGCTGCACGCGGGCATCTACTACGCCCCCGGCAGTGCCAGGGCGGCCACGTGTCTGGAAGGCAACAGGCTCATGCGGGCGTACTGCCTGGAGCGGGGCCTGCCCATCCTTGAGTCAGGCAAGGTGATCGTGGCGCGCTCCCCTGGCGAACTGCCCATCCTCCAGGCCCTCTTCGAACGAGCCCTGAGCGCGGGCGCCCAGGTGCGCCTCATCGACACGGATGAGCTTCGCGTCATCGAGCCCCGAGCCCGTACCCTGGAAAAGGCCATCCACTCTCCCCTGACCGCCGTGGTGGAGCCCAAGGCCATCCTGGCCAACCTTCGCGCAGAGCTCGAAGCTGGCGGGCTGGCGCAGTTTCGTTTCGGGGTGCAGGCCCTCGGCCCGACGCCGGGCTCCGGAGGATCGGGGACGCGCACCCTGGCCACCAGCGCGGGGCAGGTCGAGTACCGCGTGCTGGTCAACGCCGCAGGCGCACACGCCGACCGCCTGGCCCATGCCTTCGATTGCGCCAGGCGCTATGTCCTGGTTCCGTTCAAGGGCGTCTACCGGAAGCTGCGCCCCGAAACGGCGCACCTGGTGCGGGGCAGCATCTACCCAGTCCCGGACCCTGCCACGCCGTTTCTGGGGATTCACTTCACCCGCTCGGTGAGCGGCGACGTATACATCGGCCCCACGGCAATCCCGGCCTTCGGGCGCGAGAACTACGGCGTGCTGCGCGGCCTGGACTCCGAGGCTCCGGAGATCCTCTGGCGCGACGCCGTGCTCTTCGCGACCAATCCCACGTTCCGAAGCGTGGCCTTGAGCGAGCCGCGCAAGTACCTGTTCCGGCACTTCTTCGCGGACGCGTCCAGGCTGCTTGATGGGATCACTCCCGATGACGTGCTGCCGAGCCCCAAGGCGGGCATCCGACCGCAGCTGGTGGACCTGGATAAGAACGCTCTGGTGATGGATTTCCTTTCCGAGACCGGCAAGCGCGAACTGCACGTGCTGAACGCCATCTCTCCGGCCTTTACAAGCTCCATGGCGCTGGCCCCAGTGCTTGCGGACAAAGTGGCGGCACTGGCCGGGTAATACCAGCCTTGCAACAAGGCAACCGGCCCGGCCCGCATGTGCGGACCGGGCCGGTTCGTTTTGACGCGTGGGTCGCCCGCGCGTTTTCACCTTGTGTTACTGGCCCAGGATGGCGGCCTTGCGCTCCGCTGCGATGTAGCCCTGGGCAGCCAAATACTCCACGGCACGGACGGTCCGCGGATCGTCCAGCCGGATCGAGTCCGCCGTACGGTACTCCTCCCAGAACAGGGCCACAGTGGGGTCGGTATCCTCCAAGGCCTTGAGGCTTATTTTTTCCTCGTCTGTGAACAGGGACAGGAATTCAAGCTTGGTGTGCTCGATCTTCGAGGCCGGGACCGTCGGCGCGGCCTGCGGCGGATTGTCCGCGAAGTCCAGGCACTCGGCCCAGGATTCCACGGGGGACTTCACCCGCATGTCCTGGCCGTCCAGGACCACGACAGCCGGGTAGGCGGAGAAATTCGGGCACGCGGCCACGGCCAGGGCATGCTTGGAGATGACGCGCACGTCGCGCCCGCCGTGGGTTATGGTTACGTCGTTCCCGGTGGGCTCGCCGCCGAGTTCCTGAACAATGGCGCGCGATGATTCCACCTGCGCGCTGTGAAGCAATACGATATTCATAGTTTACCATCCCATCTGTGAGAATGTTTTCGTTACTACCGAGCCGGCTCCGCCAGCACCGCCGCTTGGCGATCCTGACCGTGCGGCCCCACCATTGGCGCGGATTGTGCCGTTGTTCGCAGGGGCTGCCGGGGATATGATTGACACATGCCCGCCTCCCGATGAACCTCCAGGGTAGGACGCATTCGGAGCCATCACGCCGTCCGCTTCGATAACTCCACCCGATGCTATGGTGATGTTCCCCTTGCAGATGACCACAAGAATTCCGCCAGTTCCGGATGTCGAATTGTCCCCGGCCGGATTCCCGGCGCCCGCAGCCTGGCCGTACCCTCCGCGGCCGCCCCAGTCGTCCACGGGAGGGTTGTTGGCCGCGTTGTCGTTCACCTGGCTGCCGCCGCCGGCACCGCCTCCCCATGACCTGCCACTGCCCGAACTGAAGGGCTGAAATCCGCCCCCGCCAAACGCATAATAGTAGCCTCCTCCCCCGCCACCGCCGGTTCCCCCGTTGAGGCCAGATGCGCCTCCGTACCCGGCGGTGGCCGTCCCACTCCCGCCCTGGTTGCCCATGGCTCCATAGGCGTGACCGCATCCGTTTGCCGCAAGCAGCACCGTGCCGGGAGTCCAAGCCGGAGCGGAGACGCCGGTGATCTTGCCCCAGTCGTCCCAGAGCCAACGGTCACAGAGGGCGTAGCCGTTCTCGCGGATCAGCTTGAGGGCGTCGGCCTTGCTCCATCCCTTGCCGGACAGCTGGATGCCGGCCGGGATGGAGAAGTCGTACTGATTCATCCCCGCATGGCCTCGCGCTCCCCGCGCCGTCATGGATATTGACGGGACATAGGAGGCCGTGCGCTGCATGACGAGATTGCCCTCGACCAACAGCATGAGGCCACGGCAACGGTTCGTGGTGGTGAGAATCACGTCCGCAGCCGCCGCGTTGATGGTGAGATCCCGGTATTTGCGGACCACCATGGGGCCGTCCAGTACCGAGGGGATGTTCGTGCTGGTCGAGATGACCACATCACCCAGGCTGTCGTAGAAGTCGAAGATGCCCTTGCCGACCGGCACGTCAGCGATCCAGGGTTGAACTGCCGTCTGCGCGGTCTTGCTCCCGTACAAACTCATGTTACCACCCCATGTCGCCGAACGTTTTCGTGACCACGGAGCCTGCGCCGCCTGCGCCGCCGTTTCCGTAGTTGCCCGTACCCCCAGCGCCGCCTGCCGCCTGAATGGTCCCGGAGTTGGCAGGGGACGCAGGGGAAATGATCGAGACATGACCCCCTCCCGAGCCTCCTCCGCCCACGGCATTGTTTGCGCCAGACCCTCCAGGGATCCCATTGGCCTCAATCCTGCCTCCGGACTGGACGGTGATCGGACCACGACAGATAATGGTGAGTTTACCGCCTGTCCCGTCGTTTCCAGGATTGCTGTTCACTCCCGGAGTCCCGAGTCCTCCGGGGTTTCCAGCGCCGCCGCACCCGAATCCGGCAAGCTGGGAGTCCACAGAGGAGTTGTTGGAGTGCCACAGCATGCCACCCCTGCCTCCAGGCCCTGAGAACTTCGACTGAAGAGGCGCGCCTTCCATGGTGTACCCGTCGTATCCGCTGTTGGCGAAGCATGCGCCGGACCCGGATCCTCCCGAATAAGGGCAACCGAATCCTCCACGCGCAGCCCAGTAACTGCCTGCCCCGATGGTGTTCGAACCACCAGAACCGCCCCCGCCCATCCCGCCGCTGGCCCCGCCGTTGCCGCCTACCCCGGTGCCCATGACCGATTGAGCGCCACCAGAACCACCCCCGGACGCAGAGAGAAGATTCACCGAGCCGACCAGGGAAACGGACAGGTTGAAGCCATAAAGCGCGGCAACCGAGTGCTGCCATGTTCCTTGATCCCAGGGAGCGAAACCCTGCTCCGTGATGATGGCCATTGCCTGGGGAAAGGTGATCCTTGACGACGCCAAAACCACTTTGAACGGTATTCTGTAGTCGATGAACGGGAAGAACAGATCGTCACCGCTCCACACCCTGGCTCCGCGCCCGGTCATATGCATCGTTGCGTTGGCCTTCACCATGAGTGAGTCGCAAAGAATCGTGAGACCCTTGCAACGACTGCTCGCGGTCAGGCTCGTGGGAGTGGTGCCATCCCCTAGAGTCAACGCTCCGTAGCGGATGACTTTTTCCGGGCCATCCAGCAGAGTGCCAACGTTGTTCGTACCGATGAGGGTCTTATCGCCCAATGAGTTATACAAGCTGAACAGTCCATCGCAACCGGCGCCAGAAGCTGCGAGATGCACCTCCTGCGCCCAAGGCTGCATGCAACCCTGAGCCAGCTTCAGAGAATACAGGCTCATAATCACCACCCCATGTCGCTGAAGGTTTTTGTGACCACGGAGCCTGCGCCGCCAGAACCTCCGGGACTGCCGCCGGACACGGCTCCTCCACCACTTCCTCCCGCTGCCTGGATAGTACCGCTGTTGCTGTATGTCCCTCCGTAGATCAGCGAGATGTGCCCGCCGCCCGAAGCGCCGCCATAATAGCCGGAAGCAACTCCATTGGCCTCGATCTTGCCGCCCGCGTTCACGGTAACGTTTCCAAAGCAGATGATGACCAGCTTTCCGCCTGTTCCGTGATAAATCAGTGTAGGGCTAATGCCAGGGACGCTTGGATTCCCTGCGCCACTCCCAGCTCCTCCTTGGTTGCCGTTGAAACCCGGCGTTCCGGGGCCGGAATACACGTCGGGCATGAGATAACTGCCGTAGTAGAACTGATACCCATTATAGTTATTATTAATTCCTCCGGAGCCGGAGCCACCGGAATACGGATGACCTGATCCGCCGCTGCGGGTGTGAGCACCAGGACCGTTGTTCATGGTGTAGATGCCGCCACTCCCACCACCCCCGCATCCTCCGTTGGATCCCGCTGCTCCGTTCACACCGCCAACGTAGCTGTTCGAACCCGCAGACACATAGCCACCGCCTGCACCGCACGTGGACGCCTGGAGCAGAGTAATCGCCCCCACATCTACAATGGAACAATTCAGTCCTGCTGCACCTCCGTCCACATCCCAAAAGCCACGGTCCCAAGGTGCAAGGCCTTTATTGGCAATCATCTGCAGCGCTGCCTTTCGACTCATGGCTTCTGAGTAGAGTCCGATCTTGCTTGGAATTTTGAAGTCGATGAATGGAAATCTGATGTCGTCGTTACGGTCAACCCGCGCTCCACGTCCTGTCATATGGATGGTGGCATTCGCCTTAACCAGGAGATTTCCATGTACTATGAGTGTGATTCCTTTGCACCTACTCGACGCCGTGAGCGTTGTTGCAGTTGTGCCATCGCCAACAACAAGGTTGTCATACATGACAACTTTTTCGGGACCGTCGAGCAGCGTTACAATCTCATTTGTTCCGAGAAGTACGGCGTCCCCCCTGGAATTATAGAAGTTTCTGATGTCCTTGCCGAAAGGCAGGGTCTCGGACCAGGGCTGCACAGCCCCGGATCCTTTTGATTTATTTGAATACAGACTCATGCCGTTCCTCCTAGAGAGGCGCGCCTTCGAGATGCAGCCAGATGGTCTTCGCCGCGGTGACGTTGGTCACGGGCATGACGCACAGGCTCTCGGACGGGGCCAGGGCCAGGGATTCGCCCAGGTTCAGGTCGGCCAGGAGGTCCTTCCAGGCAACGGCCGCGCTGTTGCCTGCGCCGGCAGGCACGGTGACGCAGCCGATGCGATAGTAGATTCCGCCGATGTTCCGGGCAGCGATGAGGCTGACGCCAGCCGTATCGTCGCTGACGGCGCGCAACCGGCCCACCAGGGTGCCGGAGCCCCCTGCGGGACAGCTGAAGACCTGTTTCCAGACGCCGTTGTCGGCGCTGGTGAGCGTGACGCCAGCCGAAACCGGAGGCGTGGAAGGAAATGCGGGATGGGAAGCCATGATATTTCTCCTAATAGTTCAAACAGGTGAAGATATTCATCAAATACAGGTCGGATCCGGCCGAAGTGGCCGAAGGCGCGTTCCTGGGGTCCTGCCCGACCTGGAGCCGGGTACACTGGGGCGTGAAGGCAAAGCCCTCCACGGTGATCAAGGTGCGGCTGTTGGCCGCGTCGTAGACGGCTGCGGCCACGAATCCTGTCGTTTCCAGCGGCGCATCCGGTCTGACGGCCCGTCCGGGTAAACCGCCAGGCAGCGCCAGGGACAGACAGTCTCCCGCCACGGCGGCCTGGTTGGACGAGATCATGGAGACGCCTCCCGGCAGCAGGGTCCAGGTGTCCTCCACGCTGCCCATGCCCACCGCGTCGCGGTCCAGAGTCTGCCAGGTGGCGTCGCCGCGCAGGTATTTGAGGTCCTCCCCGGACTGGGGAGCCGGAACGACGCCCGGCGCTCCGTCCTGACCCGGCCCGGCGGGGACCATTTCGGCGACGCTCAGGTGCAGCCGCTCGTCCCCCCCCGGCGAGAGCACGCTCTTTTCCAGGGGTGCGTCCACGCTGAGAGTTGTGTCCAGGTCGCTGATGGTCGTGTCGGCAGCCGTGACCTTCACGCCTCCGGCGGCCGCCAGGGCCACGTCCCGTGCGGCCACGGCCACGGCGGCCGCACCCTGGGCCAGGTTCTGTGAAGCCTGGGCCGCCAGCAGGGCGTCAGCGGTGTCGGCGGCGTAATCGCGGCAGCGGTCCAGCGCGCTGAACTGGCCGAGGCCTCCCACGGCAGCCGGGGTCCTGAGCACGATCTTCTTCACGGAGGCGCTCATCTGGTCACCTCCGGCGAGATGGTGACCTTGCCCTCGGCCAGACGCTGCACCACGCCGCCCGGACCGGTCAGTTCGCAGTCCCAGACGCCGAAAGGCCTCACCAGGGCGGCGGTCTGGGCCGCGCCCAGGCTCAGGGACACCAGCCCCGGCGTTTCATTCAGCCTGGCGCTGAACACGGCGGCCGGTCCCGCATCCGAGTGACGGTAGCGAACCTGGGCCTGGGCCGTGTATCCGGTCAGGTCCATGGGCTGGCCCAGGTCGTTCTGGCACTCTATTTCCAGGACCAGGGTGGCTCCCTGATCGATCTTGAGGTCGTATCTGTAGGCCATGGGCTACTCCTGCGGGGGCTGGGGCCAGGGTTTGGCCTTGGTCCAACCGGCGGGATAATCGCGCAAGGCTTGGCGGTACTCGGCCCAGGCCAGCTTCCGGGTGGCGGTGAAGGGCGCGTCGGGCAACTGCGTCCAGTCGCAGGCGGCGATGCGGGCGTTGCGCTCGCGGCGGACGGCCTCCAGAAGCAGAACGTCGTCCTCGCGCCACTGACCTTCGGACCAGACGTGCTGCGCCGAAGGAGGCGCGTCCGGCACGCAACCCTCGGGAACCGGTCCCAGGCTGTTGACGGTGCGGGGTTCGCGGGTAGTGGTGTCGAAGACCACCGTGCCCCGATGGTCCTCCATCAGAGTCCAGGCTGCGCCGTCGAACACCGGAACCTGGTTTGGGCCCGCCTCGGGGGGAACCTTGTCCGTAGTCCGGGCCGGGTGCAGGTAGTTGGGTTGACCGTTCACGAAGGGACGGGCCGGAGACAGGGCCGGGGACACTGGACGGGTGTATGCTCCAAATTCGTCGAAACAATATAAAATCATCGCACTATCTCCACTTGATGCAGTACATGACTGCGGTGTTCGCGGGCCGGGTTTCGTTGCCCACCGGGACGTTGTTCCAACTTGCCGGGCTCAGCGTATCTCCGGCGAAAACGAAATCCCCGGTGTACATGTTGTACGGGTGCGCCGGGCTGTTCCAGGTGCCGGGATCGGTGACGGAAGCACCGCCGTCGGCCTTTCCGGTATTGGCTCCGGTGGGGTGGTTGTGGCGCTTGATGATGTCGGCCTGCACGGAGCCCACGTGGTCGCCGCGTGTGCGCAGAGCGGCATCCGGGTCCTTGCCGCGTCCGTGGTCCCAACCGCGCAGGAACTCGCCGCGCAGGTCGGGCAGCTTGAAGTAGCCGGGGTTGCCCAGGCCGAAGGCGTTGCCGATGGCGCCATAGAGGGCCTGGTAATCGGCGATGAGCAGTTCCGCCCCGTTGCACTCCAGCCAGTTGGCGTCTGCGGGAAGCGTTTCCAGGCCGAAAGCCGCGATCATGCCCAGGGGCATGTCTGCTCCGGTGCCGGGCAGTTGGGCCGGGATGATCTTGCCCGAGCTGTCCAGACGGGGGACGCCCCCGGGCTGGTCGAACTCGGACTGGTTGATCTTCAGGGCCAGGGCGCTCTGAAGCTGGTTCAGCCCGTTGAAGGCTCCGGTCAGGTCGGCGTCCAGGTCCAGGACCGCCTGCTTGACCGAATCCCCCGAGGGCGTGGCATCGATAACTGTCGAACGTGTATAGGCCATGGTCTCTCCTTGCCAGGTGCGCGTAACAATACGCAGAGACCGATGGATTTCACCCCACATAGCGCTATGTGGGAAAAAAGACGAAAAAAGATGAAATAATCGCGGTCAGGGATGAAAGAGGGGAAGCGAAGAGGAACGGATCAGGATGCCGAGGGCAGGCGCAGACGCCCGTAACAGACGGCCTGGAGGCAGGCGAAGAAGCCGAGCTGGGCCGGAAGGCCCACCACGATGGTCAAAAATTCCAGCAGCCCTTGCGGGGCGTTGGTGAACGAGTTGCCCACCATCCACCCCGCAAACACGCTGATGCCCAGGATGAACAGGCCGGAGAGCATGTTCACCCCGGCCAGACGCCAGCCGAACCCCCGCCCCATGGCTGTGGAGTCCTTCCAGGAGGCGCGTCCGTTGAGGGACAGGTCCGTGAGGTACAGGAGCTGCCGTTTGCCCAGTAGGCCAAGCAGCGCCAGGTACGGACCTGCAAAGGCGGTGATGGGGCCAAGAATTCCAGGCAGGCCTGCGTCCAGGATGAGCCCTCCGAGGTAGAGCCCGCAGACCGTGGGAAGCACGGCCATGAGCGCCAGCAGCAGGAGTCCCCCGACGCTGCGTCGGATGCTGCCCGGAAGGTCCCGTGCGCGCTGGTCTTCCGGCCCGGAGTCCGGGCTCGATTCCAAGCCGGAGACGGGCTTGGAGTTGACGTCGGACCCGGGGGCAGTGTCGGGGAGGGAACCATGGGTGGAGTCGGGATCAGGCAGCAGAATCAGCCGGTGCACACGTACCGAGAACACGGACCAGTACAGCACCAGCACCACGGCGAATCCGAGAGGCACGGCGACGGACAAGGTCGCGGATTCGGGCGAGAACGCCAGAACACCCACCGCCGCGAGCCCGATCAATGCCAGGGGCGACACCCAGAGCAGCAGCTTTCCCGTATGGCGAGCCGCCAGAGCCAGCGCCTCGGCGACCACGCCGAACACCGGGAGGGTCCGCGGCGTGTCGTTCACTCGTCCTCTTCGTCCGGTTCCCTGTGCGCCATGACCGGGATACCGGCCCGCAGCCTGCGGTACATCACCCCGCCCGCCACAACGGAAACGATCATGGTGGCGAAGCCCAGCAGGTACACGAGCAGGGAGAACCACCACATCTGGGACGCTTCCTTCCAGATTTCCCAGTCCCCACCCACGTAGCCGAGCACGTTCAGGGTATGCTCCGGAGCCCAGATCATGGCCATCACGGCCACCATGCGCCAGCGCGCCTTCTTGCCGATCTCTCCCATGGCTGCCGGTCCGAACAGCCTGCCCTGGCCTCCCAAGGCCACATCGGGGAACAGGAGGATCACCCGGGGGGCGAGCATCACGTACAGCACGCCCAGCAGCACGAACGCGCCCGACACCGAAACCAGGGAGGTCATACGGTCAGGGGAGTCCCCGAGGTCCAGCCCGCCGCCTCTGAGAAACGGTGCGGCCAGCGAGGCGATCATCAGTACGCCGGGGCCGAAGGTGGCCAGAAACAGCCCGATGACCCGCAGATATGCCCAGACGTAGCTCCAGGTGCGGCCATCAACCAGCTGCAAGCCATAGAAATGACTCGGTGTTTCGTCCAACAGGAGTTTGCGGTACAGCCGCAGCTCCAGGGGAACCCGGATCCATAAAAGAATGAAGGCCATGAGCAGGATTGCGGGCAGCACCGTACCTCCCTCTCTGCCGTTTCCCGAGGGCATGAGGAACTGGAAGGCAAGCCCGTACAGCAGAGGCGCTGCGGACCATGCGGCGATGGCCGGGAAATGGGCGGCCACGAAGGCCACGCTTTCCGCCAAAACGTCAATGGGCGAAAACCGCCAGGGAGCCTGTTCGCCCGCCTGCATTGCAAACTCCTTGTTATCCGTGGTCACTGGTCCGGCCGGGCGCAGGCTCCGCTGGTGCTGGCGCGGGTTCCGGAGATGCGGGCGCCGGCTCCTGGACCGTCAGAGGTTGGCCGCCTTCGGCGGATTCGCGGGGGTCCGGCAGGCCGGAGAGGATGCGGTAGGCCACCGCCGGCACGGCGGTGGCTGCCACGTAGCTGAAGAACCACACCAGGACCTGCACCGGGGCGAAGAGCAGCCTCGCGTCCTGCGAGTACCTGCCTCCGAACGACCCGGCGATCCAGTCAACGCCCTGCTGCAGGGCGCCGAACAGCAGGCCGGTGAGCACCACGCAGAAGAAGAGACGCACCTTGCAGTGCGCGCCAAGGTTGTAGGCCTTGCCCAGGGAAGGTTCGCGCTCAACGGAAGCCGCCGCATAGATCAGCTGGAGCGGCGAGGTCATGATGAAAAAGACCAGCAGCAGCACAACGGTCGCCAATCCGGCCAGGGCCACGCGGTAATCCCCCGTGCCCTGGCCCTTGCCCACCAGCACGAGGATCACGGGCACCGCGGATATGAACATCCCGGCCAACTGGATGAGCCCCACCAACAGGCCGTAGGCGAAGTACCACAGCGCGGCCTGGGTGAACATTTTTCCCACGTAGCCGCCGGGCTCCACCCGGCCGGTCACGGCCAGCTGGTTTATGCGCATGCCGTAGGGAACCCAGGAAAGGACGGAGAAGAAGACCGCCGGAATAAATCCTGCCCACCACCAGGGCACGCTGCCCTGTTCTTCCGGCTGCAACAGAAGCCCCAGGCCCAGGGCTGCTCCCAGGGCGGCAAGGCTCAGAAGCGTTGGAATGATCCCCCACTTCATCAGCTTGCCGATGTTCAGGCCGAACAGGGCCATGCCCTGGCCGATTGTGGAGAATACTGGAAGATGAGGCATGCACGACCGCCGGATTCGAGGGTTTGATCTTTCGGCGATGGTGACGAAAAATCAGACATCCGTCAAATCCCGGTTTGGTTCCGGGCGTGCCGGCCGTACTGCGCTCTATGGTCCGAAAAGCTTCTTGCGGCGCTCCAAGGCCTTTTCCATGAACCGTGTGAACTTCTCCTGCTGCGAGGCGTCCAGGTGCTCCCGGATACGGGCAGCGCCGTCGCTCAGGACCTTCTCTTCGGCTGGCAGGCAGGGCACGCGCACCTGGCGCACCTGGGAGAGGACGTCCACGATGATGGGGCGGATGGCATCCCGCTGGGCAGGGGTCAGGTTGAGCGCGAAATCCATGCGCTCCAGGAAGAACCCTGAAGGGCCGATCTTGTCCAGGCGCGCCATGGGGGCGAGCCTGAGCTTGGCGAACAAGCCCATGCCCGCGCCTCCGGCCAGGACCCCGGCCAGAAAGATGCCGATTCCCGCCAGGATGAGCTTGCGTTTGTTCATGTCGTGGTCTCCGTATTCGTACCGCGCTTGAAAACGCGGATAATGCTCTCGTTGTCCGCCCTCGAACAACGGCCCTGTCCCTCCGGGGGACGCCGCATCAGAACCCGGCCAGCAGATCCCCGGTCAGGAGGAAGGAAATCTCGCTCAGCGCTCCCGCCTGCCACAGCCACATCCAGGCCAGGCCGAACCCAAGCGAGGCGGCCCCGCCCCCGGCCATGAGCGGCATGGCCACCCGGCGCACGAACCATCCGTCCAGGGCGGCCTCGGCCCGCTCGCGCACATGGGCCATCACCCGCCCGGCAAAGCCCGGCGGCACGGCGACCTGTCCTCTTGCGGCAACCACTCCGGCGCAAATCCTGTCCATAGTCCCGTTCATGGTTTCTCTCCCCGCCCGTGCACGCTCTCGTACTTGCGGGCCATCTTCTTGCGGGCGCGGTGCAGGCGTACCTTCACCTTCGATTCGCCCCATCCCATCATCTCGGCTATCTCGGCCACGCCGTATTCCTCGGCGTAAAAAAGCTCCACGGCGATGCGGTCCTCGGGGGAGAGGCCCTCCATGAGCGCCTCTACCAGCCGGGAGGCCTCCTGGCGGCGGGTGAGCTCCTCGAAGCGGCTGGACGAGTCCTCCTGCATCGCCTCTTCCAGCCAGGCCATGTCCTCGGCGCTGGAGAAGTCCACGCCGTGTTCGGCGCGTCGGGACTTCTCCCGCCAGAAGTCGGCCGAGCGCCGCAGCGCAATGGCCGACAGCCAGGACTTAAAACGCTCCGGATCGCGCAGCTTGGCCAGGTTCTGGTAGGCGTCCAGGAAGGCCTCCTGGGCGGCCTCGGCCACTTCGGCATGGGGCAGGTGGCGCGACAACAGCCGGAACAGATGCTCCTGATGCGCACGCACCAGCACCTCGAACGCGTCCGTGTCGCCATCCAGGACGCGCTGCACGGCCTGCGCGTCGTCAGAGCGGGTCATGCCCACATGTGCCTCCGTTTGGGAGGTCGTACGCCGGGGCCGTTTCGGTTACAGGCCCCGGAAGAAAAGAGCGGAAATTGTGTTGAATTAAGCGCCCGGGCTGCACGCCGGACAAGGCAAGACCGGACGGCCGCGCGCCATGAAGCCTGAGCCCGGGACCCGAGCCCTACTCGGCAGGAGGCGTGATCTTTACGGGCACGCCCCACTTGGCCCGCAAGTGCACCTGGCGCAGGGGGCGCACCAGGGCGAACACGGAGCGGCGCTTCTCGCGCAGGGCCTCCCTGGCCGCCTCGCGCTGGGCCTCCTCGGTGCCACGGGGCTTGTACTTCACCTTCACGCCCTGGAAGGCGACGGTGATCTTGTTCTCCTGGAGCTGCTGGTCGATGGCGGCGGCCAGATCGGACTCCACCCGGAACTTGTCGCGGAAGTCCTCGATCCAGACGTAGAGTTCGAAATCCAGGCCCATCCTGCCGAACTGGCGCATGAACACCGACGGGGCCGGGTCCTTCAGCACCCGCTCGTGGTCCGCGGCCACGCCCTGGAGGATCTTGCGCACCTTCTTGACCTTGGTGCCCGGAGCCACGCTCACGGGGATGGTCAGGCGGATGCGTTTGTCCTGATAGCTCCAGTTGATGATTTCCCCCTTGAGGAAGCTCGAGTTGGGGATGATGACCATGGAGTTGTCCAGGGTGCGCACGGTGGTGTTGCGCACGGACACGTTGGTCACCTCACCCAGGGTCTTGCCGGTCTGGACCACGTCGCCCTTCTTGATGGACCCGCCGAACAGGATGATGAGCCCGGACATGAAGTTGCTGATGATGTCCTTGAGGCCGAAACCCACGCCCACCGACAGGCCCGAGGCGATCCAGGTCAGGCCGGTGAGCGGCACCCCCAGGATGTGCAGGGCGGCCAGCAGATAGCTGAGCCACACCGCGTAGGAGGCCAGCGTGGACAGGGTGTGCGAGAGCGCGGGATCCAGCTTCCTGCCGCCGTAGCTGGCCCGTTCAAGGGACACGCCCAGCCAGACCAGGCCAAGCCTGGCCGCGAAGAACAGCACGGCCATGGCGGCAATTGCGTCCAGGGACAGCCTCGCCGGCCCGAGGGCCAACTCCAGAGTGAACACGTAGTCCACGAATCCCGGTCCGCCCATGAACATGAGAAGCCAGGCCAGATAGGCCACGCTGAGAATCGTGACCGCCAGGGGATACACGTAGCGCAGCCAGGCAGCGCCCCTCCCGGTCATGGAGGCGCGCATGGCCCGCGCCACGCCCCTGGCCAGGTGCAGGAGGAACCAGGCCTGCACCAGCACCACCGCCTGGGGGCCGAAACCCATCAGGGAGACGGCTCCAAGCAAGCCGAAAACCCAGGCCGACCTTCGGCAACCGTCGCGCCAGCGGCTCCAGGCGGCCCAGGCCATCACCGGGGGCCAGACCACGCAGAGGACCTCCGCCGGAGTTCCCAGGATGTCCAGGATCGTCCCTGTGGTGTAGAGAGCCAGAAAGAACACCAGCAGGCCCGGCTCCAGGAGACGCCGCACCAGAAGCGTGCCGCCTGCCGCGGCCACGATGACCAGCGCCAGGTTGAGCACGTGGTTGGCCGTGAACGGCACGAACCAGGACACCACGAACAGGACCACGCCGAAAGACAGCATGGCCCATCCCGCCGTCCGCTCTGGTTCGGTTGCCGTTGCGGTCCCGCCGACGTTCACGGAGGCGGCGGGCTCGCCGGGTTGGGAAAGTTCGGAGGATGGCGCAGCCGCCTTGGTCGGATCGGTCTCGCAGGCGACCAGATCGCCCGCTCCCGGACTGCGCAGACGCCGCACCAGCCATGAGCCGGCGAAAAGAACCGCCAGCCAGGCCGGCAAGCCCACGACCGCCAGGTCTCCCCACCGGGTCCAGGCCAGCACCGGCCCGATGAAGCGGGGAAAGTCTCCGGCCCATTCCCCGGCGCGACTCTCCAGCAGCTTGAGGCCGTAGGCTTCCAGGGGGGGACGGCTGGCGTGGAAGAAATGGGCCTTGAACACGTCGATGTAGTCGTCGAGGAAATCACTGTTGGCCTCGCGGACGTTCTCCCCCAGCTCGTCGAAGAGCTGGAGCACCGCGTCGATGCGCGTCTTGAGCTCGTCCACGTCCGACTTGATGGCAGCCATCTTGCGCGTGGGCTCTTCCAGGGCGGCGACGGTGGCGTCGTTGTAGGCGTTCTCCGGGCCTTTGCGCCTGATCTCGCGAAGGGTGGCGTTCTCCTGCTTGATGCGCTCCAGATGGTCCCTGGTGAGGCGCAGCATGCCCGCCTCGCGCTCCAGGGCGATCTCCATGCTCTGGTAATGTGCCCGCAGGCTGCGCATGGCCCAGGGGGTCCGTCCCGCCACGCCGCCGATGATCAGCACCTGGCTCAGATGGTTGTCCATCCGGGCCAGATAGGCCCTGGCCTCTTCCAGGAGCCCCGGCATGCCGCGGCGCACGTCTTCCACTTCGGCAGCCCGCCGGTCCAGATCTCTCTCTATGCCGCTCAGCACCTCCCGCCAGGCAAGGCTGTCAGGCACGGAAGCCGGGACACCGGCATTCGACCTGGGCGAATCGGCAGCCGACGCCTGCGGCGCGGTTGCGGCCAGCAGCAGAAACCCGCACAGGACAAGAACGAGCGGACGCGCCATGACTACCTCCAGTCCTTGATCGAATCGAAAAGCGGGATGGGCTTTTGCGCGAAGCGCAGGGTGAAGTCGTTCCCGGCGGTCCCGGACAGTCTGAGCGGGAATCCTCCCTCAGGCAGCGCGAGGGGTGCGACGCTGCGGGCGTCCAGGGTGGCCTCCAGCCACATGCGGTCCACGGCGCGTCGGTGCGACCAGAGCTGCGCGCCTTCGCCGGAAAGTTCCACCTTCAAAAGAAAATGATTCACCGGACGGGCAAAATCAAGCTCTGCGGCATGCTTGGTGAACATGTCGCTCCATGTGCCCGTTTTGCGGCCCTTGAACTCTTCGAGCACCGTGAAGGTCCTGCCCTGATCCGTGGAATAGGACAGCCGCACCACGTTTTTGCCGTCCAGAGAGGCCACCACGCGCGGATACCACTCCAGGCGCACCCTGCTCATGGGAAGGCCCGACACGAAACTGGCCATGAAGTGGCAGGGCCGCTCCTCACGGCAGGTGATCCCGCCGTCGTTGTCGGCGTCGGGGGTTGGGCGCAGGTTGTCCTGGGAGCTTGCGTCCAGGTTGGCCAAAGCGTCCCTGGAAAAATCCGGCGACCAGATCAGCCTGCCCTGCCCGCCGGGATTCAGAAGAAGCACCGAGCCGCTCGGGGCCGCAACCGGGATGTCCAGCCTGGCGTCCCCCGCGGACAGCGACGGGCCGTTCATGCGCCCGGCGACTACAATGCCGCGCGCCGAGAACGCCGCCCCGTTCCGCACCTCTCGCGCGGGATTCTGGTCCGAAAGGGCCAGGGAAGGGTCGAAGAACAGCGCCTGGGCCCGGCCGGAGGCGTCGCGCAGCTCGTGCACCGGAGCAAGCCCCGGATGTTCGGTGCGGAAGCGCTCCAGATCCTGGGAGGTGCCCAGTGCCGGAAATTGCTCCGGCAGCGACCGGACGAAAGCGTCGTCCGGAGCGAAGGCGAACAGGCCGTCCAGGCTGGCCGCGCCGGGCCGCCAGGGGCTCACGCGGCCGTTGGCCAGGAGGGATTCGAGCTCCTGGGAGAGGGGTGAGTCTCCTGGCCGGGCCTCCCGCTGCACCGCAGCCCTCAGACGCAGGCCGTCCATTTCCAGAAACCCTTCGGAAACGCCTGGGGCAAAACGAACCGCCACCCACAGCTCCCGGTCGAACTCGCCAGGAACGGCCAGAAGAACGTCGGCCTTCGCGCAGGTCTGATACATGGGCTGTTCCTCGTACCCCTGGCACGGACCGATCGGCAGCACTCCGGAAGAGTCCGGGAAATCGGCGTGGGTCACGCTCCCCACCGGCTTCATGGCGTGCGGGCCTGCTCCGGCCAGGATCTCCAGGCGTGAATCAGCCGGGCGGTCCGGGTTTCGCTTGTAGAGCTTTACCGCCAAAGCCAGCTGGACGCTCTGCATGCTTGCTCCGGGAGGAACGACAAAGCGGTAGACCACTTCTCCGGGCTGGGAGCCGCGGACCGGGGCCAGATGCCCGAGGGTCAGGTCCGGGGCGACGTTGACCGAGGCGTAGGCGTCCCGGTGCATGCGCGGCGTGGAGAAGTCGTCCTCGTAGACGTAGGCCCCCGAGGCGTCCGGCCAGGCGGCCAGCGGCGAGCGCGACAGCGCACCCAGGCGCTGGGTGCGGGTGCGGAAGGGACCGAACCGGTCGTCAGCAACGGTCTGCGCGTCGGGGATGTCCAGAAGCGGCACGGGTCCTGCCTGGTTCTCCACAATGAGCAGCCGCCTGAAGCCGGGCCGGGAGAAATCGCCGGGAGATTCGAACAGACCAGGCAGATGCCAGCGCGCCGAGAACGCCTTGGATTTGCGCTTCCAGCCCTCCAGACTCAGGGCCTGCGAGGGCTCGCCCGTGGCCCACAACCAGTAGAAGTATTCCCGGTCCAGGCTGATGGAGCGCGCGTAGAACGTTGGCAGATGCGCAACCTGCGGCCAGGAGACTCCCAGGCACACCGCGATGGCGACCAGGATCGGCGCTGGGCCGGGTCCGGCTGCGGCCGCCGCGGGACGCAGCCCCAGGCCCGGGACTGGCCGCACTGGCCTGCGGGACTCCGCAATGCTCGCCAGAGCCCAGATTCCGACGGCAGGCAACAGCGTGGCCGGAGCCAGCAGGTTGAACAGATGCCTGGAGGAAACGATCTCGTTCATGACGGATTTCGAGAGCAGCACGGATGCCGTGGGGAGCCCCGCCCAACAGAGCAGCAACGCGAGTCCCGCGGCGCGCCCGACCAGCAGGGCGTACAGCGCGCCCAGGACTGCCAGCCCTGCCAGGACGGGAACCTGCCAGGACGGCGGCTGGAACACGTACATGGAAAAGCCCGCCAGCACATCGCCGAAGAACCCCCAATTCATGCGCGCCAGAGGATTCACGCCCGGATCGTGAAACAGCCTCTGCAGGAAAAACACCGCCGGAAGCCACGGCAGATACGCCGCACCTACCGCCAGCGACGTGGTCCCCAGAGCTGCGATCTTGCGGGCTGAGCCCGGCTCGCGCCTGAAAAACGCCGCCAGCACGGCTCCGGCAGCCCAGAGCGCCTGCCCGGCAAAGGCCGGGAGCCCGATATAGGCCGAATAGAGCATGCCCGTGGCGGTCAGACCCCAGGCCAGCCAATGGCGGAGTCCACCGCCGCGTGCAGCCGCATGGACGAAATATGCCGACCATACGCTGAAACAGTAGAACAAGCCGTAGGCCTTGATGGCGCGCGAATACTCCAGGTGAAAGAGCGACAGCGCAAGAAGCAGGGCTGCCAGGAAACCCGGCCCGGCCCCGAACAGGCGTCGCCCCAGCGCGAAGGTGCCCCACACGGCAAGCACTCCGGCCACAACGCTCACCATTCTGGCGGACGCCACGGATCCCGACTCCTGAAGCGCACCGTGCAGCAGGGCGAAATACAGGGGCGGCTGAAAATCGTAGGGGGTGTCGGCCGGTCCCTGCCACTTCTGGACCTGCCACATGTGACCGAGAGGCATCATGGCCCGGTCCAGATTGAGGGAGTCGTCCTCCCACAGGGCCGGTCGTTCCAGCTGCCACAGGCGCAGGCCCGCAGCCAGCGTCAGGACCGCCAGCAGCAGGAGCGCGGCGGTTTTCCCAGAAAATTCGGCATGCTTCATACCCCGAGAAGTGACTCAGCCCGCGCCGGATGTCAAAGTCTCTTGCCACGGCGGGCGGGGCGTCGTAACCAATGCGGCGCGGAGGATGCGTCATGTCCCTCACCAATAGTCTGGACCTGCTCGAGGCCATCGACGCCGGCATCCTGGTGGTGAACGCCGCCAGCCACGTCATCGTGCACGCCAACCCCAAGGCCCTGGAGCTTCTGGGGCGGGCCGAGGGCGATATCGTGGGGCGCGAATGCCACGGCCTGGAATGCCTGTGCGAGCCCGACCGCGCCCAGCCGCTGGACCTCCTGAAGCCCCTGCTTCCGCAGGAGCGCACCCTCCAGGGCGCGGGCGGAACCCGCCTCCCCGTGCTCATCGCCGCCCAGCCGCTGGCCACGCCCAGCGCCCAGCTGAGCATCCTGACCTTCACGGACCTGACCCCCCTCAAGCAGGCCGAACGCAAGTACAAGTCCTTCTTCAAGAACGCCGTGGAAGGCGTGTTCCAATCCACGGCGGACGGCCGCTTCATCGCCGTGAACCCGGCCCTGGCGGAAATTCTCGGCTACGACAGCCCCGAAGAGCTGATCGCCGCCCTCACCGACCTGCGCTCCCAGCTCTACGTGGACCCGGCCGACCGCGACCACCTCATTACCGAACTGGCCGCCCACGGACGCATCACCGGCTTCGAGACCCGCTTCCGCCGCAAGGACGGAGCCATTCGCTGGATCAACACCAGCGCGCGCCAGGTGCGCGACGACAATGGGGAGCTCCTCTACATCGAGGGCCTGAACATCGACATCACCGAGCGCAAGCTGGCCGAATCCGCCGTGCGCGAGATCGAGATGTCGCTGCGCGAATCCGAGGAGAAATTCCGGCGCACCTTCGACCAGTCCCCCATCGGTGCGGCCATGCTTTCGCTGGACTGGACCTTCCTGCGCGCCAACGAGGCCTTTTGCAGCCTGACCGGCTACGAAGAGGAGGAACTCCTCGGCACCCACATCATTAACCTTTCCCACCCCGACGACGTGGAGGACGCACAGACCCGCTCCGCCAAGCTGCGCAGCGGCGAGATAGACCACTACGAGCTGGACAAGCGCTACATCCACAAGACCGGGGCCGTGGTCTGGGTGCACCTGTCCGCCGGGCTTGTGCGCGATGCCTCGGGCAACCCGCTCTACTACCTGCCCATGGTGCAGGACATCACCGAGCGCAAGGAGGCCGAGGCCAACCTGGCGCGCACCAAGGCCCGCCTCAAGGCGCTCATGACCAGTTCCCCGGCCGTGATCTACTCGCGACGTCCCGTGGGCGACCTGGACCTGACCTTCATCTCCGACAACGTGGAAGACCTCACCGGCTTCAGCCCCCAGGACTTCCTGAGCAAACCGCGCTTCTGGCTGTCGCGCCTGAACGCCGACGACGCGCCCATCATGGAAGCGGAACTGCGCCTGCAGCTGGCCATGGGCCAGGGCACCCGCGAGTACCGCTTCACCAACGCCCAGGGCCTCACCCGCTGGATACGCGACCAGTTCCGCCTGGTGCTGGACGAATACGGCCGCCCCGCCGAGATCGTGGGCTACCTGACCGACGTCACGGCGCGGCGCCTCATCAAGGAGGCCCTGGAATCCAGCGAGGCCCGCTACCGGGCCATCGTGGAGGACCAGACCGAGCTGGTCTGGCGTTTCCGCCCGGACGGCGCCATCACTTTCGCCAACGCCGCCGTTGCCCGTTACTTCGGCAAGAGCAAGGAAGAGCTGGTGGGCGCGGTCTTCGCGGAGGAGCTGGCCCAGGAAGAAAGCGAGCGCCTGGCCAGGCACCTCGAGTCGCTCACGCCGCAGAGCCCCGTAGGCGCGATCGAATACCGGCTGGCCGTGCCCGGCGGCGAGGAGCGCTGGCTGGCCCGCAACGACCACGCCCTGTTCGACCAGCAGGGCCGGCTGCTGGAATACCAGTCCGTGGGCCGCGACATCACCGAGCGGGTGCTCTCCGAGCGCGCGCTGAAAAAGGTCATGGACGAGAAGGAGCGCCTGCGCCTGAACATGGAGGCGGTGTTCCGCTCCATCCCGGACGCCATCATCGTGGTGGACACCGACATGGAGGTCATCCAGACCAACCGCGCCCTGTCCGAGCTGTGCTGCATCGGCGGCGAGACCACCCACGGAAAACACCTGCATCTGGTGGGCGGCCACTGCAAGCGGGCCTGCTTCGAGGTCATCTCCACCACCCTCAAGACCCGCGAACCGGTGCAGGAATACCGGGTGGAGTGCAAGGGCAACCGGCCCGGCCAGACCGTGGTCATAAACTCCTCGCCGCTTCTGGACCCGGAAAACAACTTCGTGGGCGCGGTGCTGGTCATCCGCGACATCACCCGCCTGGCCGACCTGGAAAAACGCCTCACCGACCTGCACGGCCACCGGGGCCTGATCGGCAAGTCCAAGGTCATGCGCTCGATCTATGCCGTGCTGGACCAGCTCTCCGAGGTGGAGTCCACGGTGCTGGTCACGGGCGAATCCGGCACCGGCAAGGAACTGGTGGCCGAGGCCCTGCACTACGGCGGACCGCGCGCCAAAGGCCCGCTCATCAAGGTGAACTGCTCGGCCCTGTCCGAATCGCTCCTGGAGAGCGAACTGTTCGGGCATGTTCGCGGAGCCTTCACCGGGGCCATCCGCGACAAGGTGGGCCGTTTCGAGGCAGCCGAGGGCGGCACCATCTTCCTGGACGAGATCGGCGACATCTCCCCGCGCATCCAGTTGAACCTCCTGCGGGTGCTGGAGCGCAAGGAGTACGAGCGCGTGGGCGACTCCAAGACCCGCCGGGCCAACGTGCGCGTCATCGCGGCCACCAACGCCGACATGCAGGACAAGATCCGCCAGGGGCTCTTCCGCGAGGACCTGTACTACCGCCTCAAGGTCATGGTGATCCACCTGCCGCCGCTGCGTGAGCGCACCGAGGACATCCCGCTGCTGTGCGAGCATTTCCTGGGGCTCTTCCGGGCCAGCTTCGGCAAGCACATCGCCAAGGTGGGCGAGGAGGTCATGCGCATCTTCATGACCTACCGCTGGCCCGGCAACGTGCGCGAGCTGCGCTACGCCCTGGAGCACGCCTGCATCCTCTGCCCCGGCGGGGAAATCCAGACCGCCCACCTTCCCCACGAGCTGACGCGCTCCCCTGCCCTGAGCGAGGTTCCGGAACCGTCCTCCCACAGGGCTCCCGCACCGCGCGGCTACGTCCAGCAAGGCGGCCTGACCCGCGAGGACCTGCTGGACGCCCTGGAGCGCTCGGCCAACAACAGGGCCAAGGCGGCCCGCCTGCTGGGCGTGGACCGGCGCACCCTGTACCGCAACATGGAAAAGCACGGCGTGCAGTAGCCTGTCGCCGCGCGCCCCAACCCGGACGCGCCCCGGATCTCCAGGTTTTCAGGTACCGCTCATTCGAGCTAAGCCACAGAATTTGCCGGACAATCTTCCTTGCTCTTCAGAAGCCGACAACGGCGCGCCACGCCCGAGTGTGACGCAAACTGTGGCACGCGCCACACACATGTGGCGCCACGCCACACTTTTTGCCACACTTTTCCTGTTCCCCATTGCGCGCCAGGACACAACTCCCATACGCCAACACCTCGTTTTATCATGCCATTAAGCTATTTCGCACTATTTTTGGCAAGTGGCACGCAAATTGCCTTTGGGGGGTGAGCACAAAAAGTGTTAGCTTAGCCTCACTGACACACATCTAACCCGACCGCTCTCCCAGGTCGGCCCCGAGAAGGAGGCAGCGGGACGCCAGCACCGTGAGCAACCGGAGCCGCACCGGACCACTGCGGCAAGGTCCGCATGAATCGTTTTATTTAACGCAGCGCGATCGAGGAGAGGAAAATGGCAGGGAAGAAAATTTACAAGACGTTGTATTTCTGGGTTCTTTTCGGCATCGCCGCCGGTATCATCATCGGTTTCATTCCGCAGACAAAGGCCTTCGCCGCCGGTCTCGAGCCTCTGGCCAAGACCTTCATCAAAATGGTCAAGATGGTCATCGCCCCCATCATCTTCTGTACCGTCGTCACCGGCATCGCCAAGATGGGCGACATGGGCAAGGTCGGCCGCGTGGGCCTGAAGGCCATGCTGTACTTCTGGACCATGACTCTCTTCGCGCTGGCCATCGGCCTGGCCGTGGTCAACGTCACCAAGCCCGGCGTGGGCATGGACGAGTACGCGGCCAAGATGCAGAAGGACACCGCCCAGATGAAGAAGGTCGAAGCCTACGCGGGCGAGACCAAGAAACTCTCCACGGTCGAATTCCTCACCAACATCGTGCCTGATTCGGTTGTCGGCGCCTTCACCAAGGGCGACATCCTCCAGGTGCTGTTCTTCTCCATCCTCTTCGGCACGGGCCTTTCCGCCCTGGGCGACCGCGCACGCAACGTAACGACATTTATTGATGAATTTGCCCGAGGAATGTTCAAAGTAGTTCATTATGTAATGTACTTCGCGCCGTTCGGCGCATTCGGCGCCATGGCCGTGGTGGTATCCACTCAGGGGGCGGACGCGCTCTACGCGCTCGGCAGGCTGATGCTGGACGTCTACGTCACCTGCGCCCTGTTCATCTTCGTGGTGTTGTGGGCGGTCTGCAAGATGGCCGGATTCTCCCTGTGGAAGTACCTGAAGTACATCTCCGAGGAGATTCTCCTGGTGCTCGGCACCTCCTCTTCCGAGGCGGCCCTGCCCCGCATGATGGCCAAGCTGGAGAACGCCGGAGCGGATCAGTCCGTGGTGGGCCTGTGCCTGCCCATGGGCTATTCCTTCAACCTGGACGGCACCTGCATCTACCTGACCATGGCCGCCGTGTTCCTGGCCCAGGCCACAAACACCCCGCTGACCATGGCCGACCAGCTGTACATGATGTTCATCCTGCTGCTCACCTCCAAGGGGGCGGCGGCGGTCACCGGCGGCGGCTTCATCACCCTGGCCGCCACCCTGGGCTCGGTGGGTTCCATCCCGCTGGCCTCGCTGACCCTGCTCCTTGGCGTTGACCGCTTCATGTCCGAAGCCCGTGCCATCACCAACCTGATCGGCAACGGCGTGGCCACCCTGGTGATCGCCAAGTGGGAAGGCGCGCTGGACCAGCGCAAGCTCCAGTGCGTGCTGGACGGCGACCTCACCGGCGATTTCGCCGACGACCCCGAGGAAATGCTGGCCGAGGGCAAGTCCGTGACCAACGGCGCCTGCCCCACGGACAAGGCATAAGCACTTTATCGGAAACAGCGGCGGCGGGCGCGGCAACCACGCCCGCCCCGCTCTGACGGATAGTCCCACACAGACCTGGAGGATGTAATGTCGATCCCGTCCATCGCCACCCACAAACCCATGACCAGCTGCAAATGCGCGGCCTATCTGGACTGGTGCCAGATGCTGTCCGGCGCGTTCCTGATCATGTTCATGTGGGCGCACCTGTTCCTGGTTTCCAGCGTCATCATCGGCCCCGGCGTCATGAACGCCATCGGCCACTTCTTCGAGGCCACCGGCATGGCCCAGCTGGGCGGTCCGGCGATCTTCGCCATCTTCCTCACCCACTTCGTGCTGGCCGCCCGCAAAATCCCGTTCGCGTCCAAGGAACAGGGGCTCATGCTGCAGAACGCCAAGCGCATGCGCCACGCCGACACCTGGCTGTGGGTTGTTCAGGCCGTCACGGCCATGATCATCCTGATCATGGGTTCCATCCACATGTGGGTGGTCCTCACCGACCTGCCCATCACCGCGCAGAAGTCCGCGGCCCGCATCCAGGGCGGCTGGTGGATGCTCTTCTACCTGGTGCTTCTGCCCATGGTGGAACTGCACGTCGGCATCGGCTTCTACCGCATCATGATCAAATGGGGCGTCATCGACAGCAAGGGACGGTTCGGCTTCAAGAAGAAGGAGAACCTGCTCACGGCTATCATGATTGGCATTGGCGTGGTCACTCTGCTGCGCTTCTGGTTCCTCGCCACCAAATAAGGATAACGCCATGCAAATCATTCAAACCGACCTGTTGTGCATCGGCGCCGGTCTTGCCGGCGAGCGCGTGGCCATCGAGGCTGCGGAAAACGGATTCTCGGTCATCTGTCTGTCGCTGGTTCCGGCCAGGCGCTCCCACTCCTCCGCCGCCCAGGGCGGCATGCAGGCGGCGCTGGGCAACTCGGCCATGGGCGAGGGCGACTCCCCGGACGTGCACTTCTCCGACACCGTGAAGGGCTCCGACTGGGGCGCTGACCAGGAATGCTCCCGCATCTTCGCGGACACCGCCCCCATCGCCATGCGCCAGATGGCCTACTGGGGCGTGCCCTGGAACCGCGTCGTGCCCGGCGAGGCCACCTACTACAAGGGCGGCAAGCCGTTCACCGCGTACGAAAAGCCCGAGAACGAGGGGCTTATCCACTCGCGCAGCTTCGGCGGCACCGCCAAGTGGCGCACCTGCTACACCTCGGACGGCACCGGCCACGCCGTGCTGTACACACTGGACAACCGCGCCGCCCAGATGGGCGTGGAAGTCCACGACAAGACCGAGGCCATCGCCCTCATCCACGACGGCGAAACCTGCATGGGCGCCATCGTGCGCTGCCTGAAGACCGGCGAACTGCGCGCCTACCTGTCGCGCGCCACGCTGATCGCCACCGGCGGCTACGGACGCATCTACCGCGAGTCCACCAACGCGGTCATCTGCGACGGCGGCGGCATGATCATCGCCCTGGACACCGGCGTGGTGCCTTTCGGCAACCCCGAGGCCGTCCAGTTCCATCCCACCGGCATCGTGCCCACGGACATCCTGGTCACCGAAGGCTGCCGCGGCGACGGCGGCACGCTCCTGGACGTGAACCAGTACCGCTTCATGCCGGACTACGAGCCCGAAAAGGCTGAGCTCGCCTCGCGCGACGTGGTGAGCCGCCGCATGACCGAGCACATCCGCAAGGGCCTTGGCGTGAAGGGCTCCTACGGCGACCACCTGTGGCTGGACATCCGCCACCTGGGCGAGAAGCACATCTCCACCAAGCTGCGCGAAGTGCAGGAGATCTGCGAATCCTTCCTGGGCGTGGACCCCGTGCACCAGCTCATCCCCGTGCGCCCCACCCAGCACTACTCCATGGGCGGCGTGCGCACCAACAAGGACGGCGCGGCCTACGGCCTGAAGGGCCTGTTCTCCGCGGGCGAAGCCGCCTGCTGGGACATGCACGGCTTCAACCGCCTGGGCGGCAACTCCCTGGCCGAGACCATCGTGGCCGGCATGTGGGTGGGCGGCAAGGTGGTGGAGTTCCTGGCCGGAACCGACACCACCTTCAAGACCGAGGTCATCCGCGCGGCCCAGCAGAATCAGGAAGCCCGCATCAAAGCGCTCATCTCCGGCGCGAACGGACGCGAGAACGTCTACGCGGTGCGCAACGCCATGTTCGACACCATCATGAAGGGCGCGGGCATCTTCCGCAACGGTACCGACCTGGCCGAGAGCGTCACCAAGCTCACCGAGATACTGAACCGCGCGCGCAAGGTGGGTCTGCGGTCCAACGGACTGGGCGCAAACGCCGAGCTGTCCATGGCTCTCAAGATCGAGGGCATGGTCAAGCTGGCGCAGTGCGTGTGCTACGGCGCGCTCAACCGCACCGAGTCGCGCGGCGCGCACACCCGCGAGGACTTCCCCGAGCGCAACGACCGCGACTGGCTGAACCGCACCCTGGCCACCTGGGCCAATTCCACGGACGATCTCCCCACGCTGAGCTACGAACCCGCCACCAAGGTGTTCGAGATTCCCCCGGGCGAGCGCGGCTACGGCGGCGGCAAGATCATCCCCATGGACAACCCGCCCACGGCAACGCCCAAAGGCGCCAAGGCCTAAGGAAGCGAGGAGATTACAATGGCCAGAATGCTGAAATTCAACATATTCCGCTACAACCCGCAGGACCCGCAATCGGTCCCGCACATGCAGACCTTCGCCATCGATGAAACCGAGTCCATGACCCTGTTCATCGTGCTGAACCGCCTGCGTGAAGAGCAGGACCCCTCGCTCCAGTTCGACTTCTGTTGCCGCGCGGGCATCTGCGGCGCGTGCGCCATGGTGATCAACGGACGCCCGGGCCTGGCCTGCCACACCAAGACCAAGGATCTGCCGGAAGAGATCACCCTCATGCCGCTGCCGATCTTCAAGCTGGTGGGCGACCTGTCCGTGGACACCGGAACCTGGTTCCGCGCCATGTACAAGAAGATCGAATCCTGGTGCCACACCAAGAAGGTCTTCGACCCGAGCGCCATCGAAGAGCGCATGGACAACGCCGTGGCCGAAGCCATCTACGAGCTGGACCGCTGCGTGGAATGCGGCTGCTGCGTGGCCGCCTGCGGCACCGCGCTCATGCGCGAGGACTTCCTGGGAGCAACGACGCTGAACCGCGTGGCCCGCTTCATCCTGGACCCCCGCGACGAGCGCACCGAGAAGGAATACTTCGACCTGATCGGCACCGACGACGGCATCTTCGGCTGCATGGGCCTTTTGGCCTGCCAGGACGTCTGCCCCAAGTACCTGCCCCTGCAGGACGTGCTTGGGAAGCTGCGCAAGAAGATGGCCTTCGCGGCCGTCAACAACATCCTGCCGAGCTTCATGAAGCAGGACATCAAGCTGTAGAACCGAAAGGAACCTTTCGCAGGGAATTCACAGCGCTTCGCGGGCCTCACCACTGCCACTGTTGAGCCACGAAGCCATGAACACAGGGGGCCCGGGGGAGAACACACCACCCCTGGACCAGCGGAGAAACCCCAGGACGGGCGCGGGGGGCAACACCCCCCGCCCCGGCCCCCAAAAGGGAGATGCGATGCGTACGATTCAAGCACAGACGATCATCGACAAGGTGGCCGAGATGTGCATCGCGGCCAACCGGGAACTGCCCGAGGACGTCATGCGGACGTTCAAGGAGCGCCACGCGGCCGAGGAGAGCCCCGCCGCCAAGGAAATATTCCGCCAGCTCATCGAGAACGCCGACCTGTCCAAGGACACCGGCCTGCCCCTCTGCCAGGACTGCGGCCTCGCCGTGTTCTTCGTGGAGATGGGCGAGGACGCCCACGTTGAGGGCATGAGCCTGCGCCAGGCCATCAACGAAGGCATGATCAAGGGCTACAAGGAAGGATACCTGCGCAAGTCCTCCTGCGACCCCTTCACCCGCAAGAACACCGGGGACAACGGCCCAGCGATCATCCACTTCGACATCGTCCCCGGGGACCGGCTTAAGATCTGGATGATGGCCAAGGGCGGCGGCTCCGAGAACATGAGCCGCGTCATGATGTTCCCCCCGGCGGCCGGGTGGAAGGGACTGCGCGAGTTCATCATCAACCGCGTGGCCGAGGCCGGCCCCAACCCCTGCCCGCCCATCCTGGTGGGCATCGGCATCGGCGGCAACTTCGAGCTGGCGGCCATCAACTCCAAGAAGGCCCTGCTGCGCGACATCGACGACACCCATCCCGATCCCGAAGTCGCCAAGCTGGAAGCCGAAGTGCTCGAGTCCATCAACAAGCTGAACATCGGCCCCATGGGCCTGGGCGGCAAAACCACCTGCCTGGGCGTGAAGATCCTGGTGGCGCCCTGCCACCTGGCCAGCCTGCCCCTGGCCGTGAACGTTCAGTGCCACTCCGCGCGGCACAAGGAGGTGGTGCTCTAATGGCCGAATACGAACTGAAGACCCCGCTCACCGACGCGGACATCGAGAAGCTGAAATCCGGCGACGTGGTGTACATCACCGGCACCATCTACACCGGCCGCGACGCCGCCCACAAACGCCTGATCGACACACTGGACAAGGGCGAGGCCCTGCCCTTCGACCTCAAGGGCGCGCTGATCTACTACGTGGGACCAAGCCCCGCGCCTCCGGGACGCCCCATCGGCTCGGCCGGCCCCACCACGTCCTACCGCATGGACACCTACGCCCCGCGCCTGCACAGCCTGGGACTCAAGGGAACCATCGGCAAGGGCAAGCGCTCCCAGGAAGTGCGCGACGCCATGAAAACCTACAAGGCTGCCTACTTCGGAGCCACAGGCGGCGCGGGCGCGCTCCTGTCCCTGGCCATCAAGGCCGCCAAGGTCATCGCCTACGACGACCTCGGCCCCGAGGCCATCCGGGAGCTGACCGTCGAGCGGTTCCCCCTGCTGGTGATAAACGACTGTCACGGCGGTGAGCTCTACACCAAGCCCAACCTGGAAGCTGCCCTGGCGGGCTAGCCGACAACCGGGGACCGGTCCGTCTCCGCCATCCCGGCGGACCGGTCTTCCCGCAGGAGGACGAACCCTCGTCCTCCCGCGGGAAGGCTTGAACCCCTTGGACTCCGAGGCTGGCTGGCAGGCACGTATCGCCTACGGATCACGTCTATCCGGTTCGAGACTTCCACGGCGCGCGCGGGGGAAGCGTTTGGGAGGACGCCCCCCCTCGCCGCCACAGAATGAGCCGCACGGCTCCCTCTCCGGCATCGCTTTCAGCCGGACCGGATGCTCTACCGGTCCGGCGCCGGAAGGGGAACGCTCCACGGCACAGGGCCTCCCGGCATCTCCTACCATTTTAGGAGGAATTGTCAGGCCTTGCGTCCACGTGCGGCAGGAATCGCGAGGAAGAGACCACCCAAGGAGTTCGAGATGCCCAGCAGGATACTCAAGAAACGAAGCCTGATACCGGGGCAGACCAGCGAGCTGGTCCTGGACGCCCCGCATATCGCGGCCAAAGCCAAACCCGGAAATTTCGTCATCCTCCGGGTCTGCGAAGGCGGCGAGCGCATCCCCCTGACCATCGCAGACACCGACAAAGAGGCCGGAACCATCACCATCGTCTATCTGGTGCTGGGAAAGACCACCGCCCACCTGGAAACCCTCAAGGAAGGCGACGACATCCTCGACCTGTGCGGCCCCCTGGGCAAGGACACCGACATCCACAAGCATGACGGCCCGGTCATCTGCGTGGGCGGCGGCACCGGCATCGCGGCCATGCACCACATCGCAAAAGGCCACCACATGGCCGGAAACCACGTGATCGCCATCATCGGCGCACGCACCAAAGACCTTCTGCTCTTCGAAGAGGAACTCAAACGCTTCTGCCCCGAGGTGCTGGTCTCCACGGACGACGGCTCCTACGGCCACAAGGGCCTGGTGACCGAGATCCTGGAAGAGCGGCTCAAGGCCGATCCCACCATCGGCGAGGTGGTGGCCGTGGGCCCGGTGCCCATGATGGCCGCCGTGGCCCGCACCACCAAGCCGTTCGGCGTGAAAACCGTGGTGAGCCTGAACTCCATCATGGTGGACGGCATCGGCATGTGCGGAGCCTGCCGCGTCTCCGTGGGCGGCAAGACCCAGTTCGCCTGCGTGGACGGCCCCGAGTTCGACGGCCAGCTGGTGGACTTCAAGGAGTTGTCCAGCCGCCTCTCGGCCTTCAAGGCCATGGAACTGATTTCCTACGAGGAGTTCAAGAAAAGCCATGTCTGCAAATGCTCCTGCAAATAACGACGCCAAGAAGGTGAAGGTTCCCCGCACGCCCATGCCTGAGCAGCCCGCTTCCGAGCGGGTGCGCAACTTCAACGAAGTCACCCTGGGCTACACCCCGGAGATGGCCCTCACCGAGGCCAGCCGCTGCATCCAGTGCAAGAAGCCCCTGTGCCGCAAGGGCTGCCCGGTGGAGATCGATATCCCTGGTTTCATAAAGAAAATTGTTGAAGGCGACCTGCCCGGCTCCTACAAGGTGCTGCGCGAGACCAACTCCCTGCCCGCCGTGTGCGGCCGGGTCTGCCCCCAGGAAACCCAGTGCGAGGGCGCATGCATCCTGGGCAAGAAGGGCGAACCCGTAGCCATCGGCCGCCTGGAGCGCTTCGTGGCCGACACCTTCATGGCCTCGGACGCCTGCGAGCAGCTCACCGGAACCCACGCCTGCTCCCTGGAGCACGAGGGCCTGAAGGTGGCCTGCATCGGCGCGGGGCCGTCCAGCCTCACCGTGGCCGGATACCTTTCGGCACTCGGCATCAAGGTGCACGTGTACGAGGCCCTGCATGAACTCGGCGGCGTGCTGGTCTACGGCATCCCGGAGTTCCGCCTGCCCAAGGCCATCGTGCGCAAGGAGATCGAGGCCATGAAGGCCCAGGGCGTGGAGTTCCACACCAACTGGGTTGGCGGCAAGACCATCACCGTGCAGGACCTCAAGGACCAGGGCTTCAACGCCGTGTTCATCGGCGTGGGCGCGGGTCTGCCCAAGTTCCTGCGCGTTCCCGGCGAGAACCTGATCGGCGTGTTCTCGGCCAACGAGTACCTGACGCGCGTGAACCTGGGCCGGGCCTACACCTTCCCGGGCGTGGACACACCGGCCTACACCGGCAGGAACGTGGCGGTGTTCGGCGCGGGCAACGTGGCCATGGACGCGGCCCGCACGGCCAAGCGCCTGGGCGCGCAGCGGGTGATGATCGTGTACCGCAGAAGCGAAAAGGAGATGCCCGCCCGCCTGGAGGAACTCCACCACGCCAAGGAGGAGGGCATCGAGCTCATGTGCCTGAACGCCCCCGTGGAACTCGCGGGCGACGAAAAGGGCTGGCTCAAGAGCCTGACCGTGCAGAAGATGATGCTGGGCGAGCCCGACGAATCGGGCCGGTGCAGCCCCATCGCCTGCGAAGGCCAGTTCTGCGAGATTCCCTGCGACATGGCCATCATCGCGGTGGGCACGGGTTCCAACCCGCTGATGACGAATTCCACTCCCGGACTCGAACTCAACAAGTGGGGGTACATAACGGTCAACGAGGATACGGGCGAGACCTCCATCCCCAATGTCTTTGCCGGAGGCGACATCGTCACCGGCGCGGCCACGGTCATCTCGGCCATGGGCGCGGGACGTCGGGCGGCGAAGGAGATCGCCAGAAGGCTTTTGGGTTAGAATAACGGGACGGCCTCCCTGGACCGCCTGGCGCGGCAGCTTTGGCGAGCGGGCGAGTGCGAACAACGCGTGCGGCGGATGGTCCGCCAACGCGTACTCGGTCCGCGCCAGGCGTTTCAGGGGGGTCGTCCCAACAGCCCGTGACAGGCCGGGACGTACAGACGTCCAGGGATTCAGTCCTCGCGTTCCTCTCAAAGGACTTGCGGCGGATTTGCCATGCCTGTTATGAGGAGCCCCCACGCCCAAAAGCGCTGAACGAGCACCATCCTCTAACGCAAGGTTGACCGGCTCTATGAACGTCATCGCCCTCTCGCACAGCCAGGACCGGGACTTCATCGCCCAGGTGGAGAAGGAGTCCGGCCAGAACGTCAGTCTCTGCTACCAGTGCGGCAACTGCACCGCAGGCTGCCCCTACACCTTCGTCTACGACATACCCGTGCACCAGATGATGCGCCTTCTCCAGGCCGGGCAGAAAGAAACCCTGCTTTCCTGCCGCTCCATCTGGCTGTGCGCCACGTGCCAGTCCTGCACCACCCGCTGCCCAAACAACATCGACGTGGCCCACATCGTGGACGTCATGCGCCACATGGCCCGGCGCGAAGGCTACGCCACGGAATACGGGGTCAAATCCTTCGCGGACAGCTTCCTGGAATCCGTCGAGAAGAACGGCCGGGCCTTCGAGATGGGCCTTTTGCTGCGCTTCATCGGCAAGACCGGGCGCTTCTGGACCGACGTGGACCTGGCACCCAAGATTCTGCCCAAGGGCAAGCTCTCGCCGCTGCCCCACAAGGTGAAGAACCCCGAGGCCATCGCCAAAATCTTCGAGCGCTTCAGGCAGGAGTGCCAGAAATGAGCCAGAAGCTCCGCTACGCCTACTACCCCGGCTGCTCCGGCCAGGGCACGTCCAAGGAATACGAGCAGTCCACCCGCGCAGTGTGCGAGGCCCTGGGCATGGAACTGGTGGACATCCCGGACTGGAGCTGCTGCGGGTCCTCCCCGGCCCACACCGTGGACCACCGGCTCTCGAGCGCCCTGTCCGGGCGAAATCTGGCCCTGGCCGAACGCCTGGAAGGGGTGTCCGCCATCCTGACCCCCTGCCCCAGCTGCCTGACCAACCTCAAGGTGTCCGCCCACAAGATGAAGGACCCGGAGTTCGCCGCCGAGGTCAACGCCCTCCTGGATTTTCCGGTGCGCAACACCCTGCCGGTCAAGTCCATCCTCCAGGCCATCTATGAGGACGTCGGGCCGGACGCCCTGCGGCCCAAGGTGCTGAGGCGCCTGACCGGACTCAAGCTCGCGCCCTATTACGGCTGCATCATGAACCGCCCGCCCCAGATCATGGAGTTCGACGACCACGAGAACCCCATCGCCATGGACCGCCTCATGGAGGCCATCGGGGCCGAACCGGTGACCTTCCCTCTCAAGGTGGAGTGCTGCGGCGCATCCTACGGAGTGGCTCGGCGCGACATCGTGCAGAAGCTCTCCGGCAAACTCCTGGACACTGCGGCCTCCAACGGGGCGGACGCCGTGGTCACGGCCTGCCCGCTGTGCCAGATGAACCTGGACCTGCGCCAGGACCAGATAAACGTGGCCAACAACACGAGCCACAACATGCCGGTGTTCTATTACACGCAGCTCATCGGGCTGGCCCTGGGCATGACGCCCAAACAGGTGGGCCTGGAAAAGCTGGAGGTCAGCCCCATGGCGCTTCTCGACAGCCTGCCCGCCAGGGCCGAGGCTAAAGCCCAGGTCCAGGCCGGAAGCAAGGGGGCGCGGTCATGAAGATAGGAGTTTTCGTCTGCCACTGCGGCTCCAACATCGCCGGAACCGTGGACGTGGTGCAGGTGGCCGAGGCGGCCAAGTCCATGCCCGAGGTGGCCTTCGCACAGGACACCATGTACGCCTGCTCCGAGCCGGGCCAGCAGGGCATCATCGACGCCATCAAGGAAAAGGGCCTGGACGGCGCGGTGGTGGCCTCCTGCACGCCGCGCATGCACGGCTCCACATTCATGCGCACCGTGGCCCGCGCGGGGCTGAACCCCTACATGTTCGAGATGGCCAACATCCGCGAGCACGTCTCCTGGATCGGCAAGGACAAGGCGGCAAACACCAGGAAGGCCATCGACCTGGTGCGCATGGCCGTGGCCAAGCTGGCCCAGAACAAGCCGCTCTACTCCCAGAAGTTCAGCATCAACAAGCGCGTGATGATCATAGGCGGCGGCGTGGCGGGCATACAGGCCGCCCTGGACTGCGCCGACGGCGGACTGGAAGTGGTGCTGGTGGAGAAGACCTCCTCCATCGGCGGCAAGATGGCCAAGCTGGACAAGACCTTCCCCACAGTGGACTGCTCCAGCTGCATCCTGGGCCCCCGCATGGTGGACGTGGCCCAGCACCCCAACATCACCCTGCACGCCTGCGCCGAAGTGGACGAGGTGTTCGGCTACGTGGGCAACTACCAGGTGGAGGTGCGCAAGAAGGCCACCTACGTGAACTGGAAGACCTGCACCGGCTGCGGGGCCTGCATGGAGAAGTGCCCCAGCAAGAAGAGCAGGGACCCGTTCAACGAGCTTATCGGCACCACCACGGCCATCAACATCCCCTTCCCCCAGGCCATCCCCAAGCGGGCCTCCATCGACCGCGACTCCTGCATCAAGTTCAAGACCGGCAAGTGCGGCATCTGCGCCAAGATCTGCCCCACCAAGGCCATCGACTACGACCAGCAGGACGAGATGATCACCGAAGAGGTCGGGGCCATCATCGCGGCCACCGGCTTCGACCTGATGGACTGGCACGTCTACGGCCAGTACGGCGCGGGCCGCTACCCGGACGTGATAACCAGCCTCCAGTACGAACGCATGCTCTCGGCCTCCGGCCCCACGGGCGGGCACATCAAGCGCCCCTCGGACAAGAAGGAGCCCAAGACCATCGTGTTCATCCAGTGCGTGGGCTCGCGCGACAAGTCCGTGGGCAGGCCCTACTGCACCGGCTTCTGCTGCATGTACACGGCCAAGCAGGCCATCCTGACCAAGGACCACATCCCCGACAGCGAGTCCTACGTGTTCTACATGGACATCCGCGCTCCCGGAAAGATGTACGACGAGTTCACCCGGCGGGCCATGGAGGAGTACGGCGCCAAGTACGTGCGCGGCCGCGTGTCCATGGTCTACCCCCAGGACGGCAAGATGATCGTGCGCGGCGTGGACACCCTGGCCGGGACCCAGGTGGAGGTCGAGGCGGATCTCGTGGTGCTGGCCGTTGGCGCGGAAGGCGCGGCGGGCTCGGCCCAACTGGCCGAGAAGCTTCGCATCTCGTACGATTCCTACGGCTTCTTCATGGAAGGCCACCCCAAATTGAAGCCCGTGGAGACCAACACCGCTGGCGTCTATCTGGCGGGCTGCGCCCAAGGCCCCAAGGACATCCCGTCCTCCGTGGCCCAGGGCAGCGCAGCCGCGGCCAAGGTGCTCTCGCTCTTTTCCAAGGACCAGCTCCAGAGCGACCCCCAGGTGTCCAAGGTGGACTTCAAGCGCTGCGTGGGCTGCATGAAATGCGCGCTCACCTGCCCCTTCGGCGCCATCAAGGAGACCGAGGTGCGCGGCGAAATAAAAGCCCAGGTCATCGAGACCATCTGCCAGGGCTGCGGCATCTGCACCTCCACCTGCCGCCAGGGGGCCATCCAGCTGCAGAACTTCACCGACAACCAGATACTGGCCGAGGTCAACGCGCTGCTTTCCAGCGAGACGGAGGAGGCTTAGGAGATGGACAAGGAACTTCGCATCGTAGGCTTCCTCTGCAACTGGTGCTCCTACGGGGGCGCGGACACCGCAGGCGTGGGGCGCTTCGTGCAGCCCACGGACCTGCGCATCATCCGCATGCCCTGCTCGGGGCGCATCGACCCGCTGTTCGTGCTGAAGACCCTGATCGGCGGCGCGGACGGCGTGCTGGTCTCCGGCTGCCACCCGCGCGACTGCCACTACGCCGAAGGCAACTACTACGCCAGACGCCGCCTGGAGGTGCTCAAGCGCTTCCTGCC